>NZ_JAHCAQ010000003.1 GCF_019634845.1 Dokdonella sp. | reverse complement strand
GCAAACCTATTCACACACCTCATCGGGTCTTGCTACGTCCAAGTGCGACGTGCATCACTAAGCACCATAAGATCGCGGGTTGGCAGGCGAAAGAGATTGAAATATAACCAATCGCTCCACCTGACCGCTATTCCGCTACGCTCCATAGCGGCAGGTGAGCTCAAGCGTTAGGGATCAGGAGATTAGAGATGGGCATCTGGTCAGATATTCGCGACGCCCAAGTTGCCGGTCGGAAAGAGGATGAAGCGCTCTATGCCGAAGCCCTGCGCGAAATAGAGGCTGGGATCCGCCGCCACGGACTCTGGGCCAAAGCACTCGCCAATGCAGGAGGTAGCGAAGAGCGAGCAAGGGCCGAATACATCAAGCTTGTGGTAAAAGACTTGCGCGATCAGCGATACATTGCAGGACGCGTCCAAGAGGAACTCCAGGCACAAGAGAGAAGAATTGAACAGCAACGTCAACTCGAAGAAGCAGAGCAGCGGCGCGTGCTAGCTGAACAACAGCGACCAAAGCAGTCGCAAAATAAAGAACACGACTGGTATTCGGTGTGGGTTGTAATCGGAGCGATAGTGTTATGGGCGTGGTTGGCTAACAGGGGGCCTGAGAGGCAGTCTGTAACTCCTAGCCGCACGAATCAGAGCCAAGCTAGCAGCGCTGGGAGCAGAATGCGCGAGGTGAATGCGGTACAAACGCCGGTCGCAAAATCGCCCGCACCGACAATCGCTGCGCAGTCATCTGAGCGGAATGTTTCGCGCCATTCTCCGCCACGAGAACCGTGCGTAATCAAACCAGTGATGACCGACGAAGAAATAGGACGTTGCAGGAAGACCAATTGAGTCTGCCATGGCCGTATATGACCTGCCCCCCCCTTTCAAGGCCAGTCTGATTTACGCAGAGTCCGCCAACCCAGCGAGGCGGGCACGAGGAAGCCGCCTCCGCCGGCAGCGGCGGGGGGCGTTTCGACGGCAGTGGCAGGGCGGCACGCTGGCCGCCGCGGCGGTCAGCCGGCCTTTTTCTTCGCCAGCGCGAGCCAGGTATCGACGACGGTGTCCGGGTTGAGCGAGACCGACTCGATGCCCTGTTCCATCAGCCACTCGGCGAGATCGGGATGGTCGCTGGGTCCCTGGCCGCAGATGCCGACGTACTTGCCTTTGCGCCGCGCGGTGGCGATCGCCATCGACAGCAGCTTCTTGACCGCGGCATTGCGTTCGTCGAACAGGCTCGCCACGATCGAGGAGTCGCGATCGAGGCCGAGCGTGAGCTGGGTGAGGTCGTTGGAGCCGATCGAGAATCCGTCGAAGATGTCGAGGAACTCGTCGGCGAGCAGCGCATTCGACGGCACCTCGCACATCATGATGACCTTGAGGCCGTCCTTGCCCTGCTCGAGGCCATGGCGCTTGAGTACCTCGATGACCTTGCGGCCTTCCTCGAGCGTGCGCACGAACGGGATCATGACCCAGGCATTGGCCAGGCCCATCGTTTCGCGCACCTTCTTCATCGCGCGGCATTCGAGTGCGAAGGCATCTTCGAAGCTCGGGTCGACGTAGCGGCTGGCGCCACGGAAGCCGATCATCGGGTTTTCTTCATGCGGCTCGTAGCGCTTGCCGCCGATGAGGTTGGCGTATTCGTTGGATTTGAAGTCGGACAGGCGCACGATCACCGGCTGCGGCGCGAACGCGGCGGTGATGGTGGCGATGCCTTCGGCGAGGCGGTCGACGTAGAAGTCGACCGGGCTTGCGTAACCCGCGATGCGCTCGTCGATCTGGGCCTTGGTAGCGGCATCCTGCCGCTCGTATTCGAGCAGGGCCTTGGGGTGCACGGCGATGTGGCTGGCGATGATCATTTCGAGGCGGGCCAGCCCCACGCCAGCGTTGGGCAGCATCGCGAAGTCGAATGCGCGCTCGGGGTTGGCCACGTTCATCATGATCTTGAGCGGAGCCGGCGGCATCGCGCCGAGGTCGGCGGTCACGCGCTCGAACGCGAGCTGGCCCGCGTAGACGAAGCCGGTATCGCCCTCGGCGCAGGACACCGTGACGTCGGCACCATCGGGGATCGCGTCGAGGCCGTTGCCGGTACCGACGATCGCGGGCACGCCAAGCTCGCGGGCGATGATTGCGGCATGGCAGGTGCGCCCGCCACGGTTGGTGACGATCGCCGCGGCGCGCTTCATCACCGGTTCCCAGTCGGGATCGGTCATGTCGGCAACGAGCACGTCGCCGGGCTGCACGCGGTTCATGTCCTTGATCGAGCGGATCACGCGCGCCTTGCCAGCGCCGATCTTCTGGCCGATCGAGCGGCCTTGGGCGAGGACCTCGCCGCGCTCGCGGAGCTGGAAGCGTTCGATCTGGGTCGCGCGCGCGCGCGACTTCACGGTCTCGGGGCGTGCCTGCACGATGTAGAGCTTGCCGCTGAGCCCGTCCTTGGCCCACTCGATGTCCATCGGCCGGTCGTAGTGCTGCTCGATGACGAGCGCCTGCCGCGCCAGCTCATGCACGTCGGCGTCGCTGATGCAGAATCGCGCGCGGTCGGCGGCCGGCGTTTCCTCGATGCGCACGCGTTCACCGGCCACGGTCGAATACACCATGCGCTGCTGCTTGGCGCCGATCTGGCGGCGCAGGATGGCGGGTTTGCCGGCCTTGAGCGTGGGCTTGTAGACGTAGAACTCGTCGGGATTGACCGCGCCCTGCACGACCATCTCGCCCAGGCCGTAGCTGCCGGTCACGAACACGGCATCGCGGAAGCCCGATTCGGTGTCGAGCGTGAACAGCACGCCGGCCGCGCCGACATCCGAACGCACCATGAGCTGCACACCGGCCGACAGGAACACGTCCTCGTGCCTGAAACCATGATGCACGCGGTAGGCGATCGCGCGGTCGTTGTAGAGCGAGGCGAACACCTCCTTGACCTTGTGCAGCACGTCATCGATGCCGCACACGTTGAGGAAGGTCTCCTGCTGGCCCGCAAACGACGCATCGGGCAGGTCTTCGGCGGTGGCCGAGGAGCGCACCGCGACCGCCACGGCCTGCGTCCCGGCGCCGGCTTCGCGGCACAGCCGCGCGTAGGCCTCGCGGATCGCCTGGTCGAGTTCGGCCGGCAGCGCGGTATCGACGATCCAGCCGCGGATCTCGGCGCCGGCGGCGGTCAGCGCGTCGACGTGCTCGACGTCGAGCGTGGCCAGGCGCTGCTGGATGCGCGCGGCCAGGCCGCTGCGCTCCAGATACTGCTGAAACGCCTGCGCCGTGGTGGCGAAGCCGCCCGGCACCGAAACGCCGAGCTGGGTCAGGTTGCCGATCATTTCGCCGAGCGAGGCGTTCTTGCCGCCTACCTTGCCCAGATCGGACATGCGCAGGGAATCGAGCCAAAGGACGAGGTCGCTCAAGGGGGTACTCCGAAGTGGGCGGGACCGCTTTGCGGCAGCGCGCAATTTTCGGTCTTTGCGCCGGACGGGGCAAGCCGCGATGGCCGGCAGCGGGCGCGCTGCGGCGCAGCGCCTGGCCTTTCAACAGGCGATCTGGCTGCCGCAGTAGATGTCGTGCAGGGTCTGGATGATGCGCTCGGCGGGGCCGGCGGCCAGCGCGTAGTAGATCGTCTGCGCATCGCGCCGCGTATCGACGAGGCCTTCGTGGCGCAGCACGGCCAAGTGCTGTGACAGCGCCGATTGGCTCAGGTCGAGGCGCTCGTTGAGCTGGCCCACCGAGCGTTCGCCCTGTGCCAGCAGGCACAGGATCATGAGCCGGTTGTCGTTGCCGAGCGTGCGCAGCATGCGGCTGGCCGCGTCGGCATGCGCGCGCATCTGTTCGGGGTCGAGTTGGAAGGCGGTCCTGGGGCGGCTTGGCATGTCTGGATCCTGCGGGTCGGCAGGATAATATCAGTTGACACGCATATAAGCCACCGCTAATATACAATCATCAACAGCACGGCGGGAGGCGGCGATGTCGACGATCGTGGTGGTCGGTGCGGGACTGGGTGGCATGAGCGCGGCCTATGAGCTGCGCGAGACGCTGGGCAACGGCCACGCCATCGTGCTGGTGGGTGAGGGCGAGCGCTTCGCCTTCACGCCTTCCAATCCGTGGCTGGCGGTCGGCTGGCGCCAGGAAAAGGACACCACCTTGCCGGTCGCCGAGCACGTCGCGCGCAAGGGCATCCGCTACCTCGGCAGCGGCGTCGCCCGTATCGAAGCCGAGGCCAACCGCGTCGTCACCGGTGCGGGCGAGACGATCGACTACGACTATCTCGTGATCTGCACCGGCCCGCGGCTCGCATTCGAGGAAGTGCCCGGCGCCGGCCCCGACGGCGGGCATACCGAATCGGTCTGCACGGCGCCGCACGCGCTGCAGGCCTGGCAGCGCTATCAGCAGTTCCTGCAATCGCCGGGCCCGGTGGTGATCGGTGCGGTGCAGGGCGCCAGTTGCTTCGGGCCGGCCTACGAATTCGCGATGATCGTCGACGCCGACCTGCGCAAGCGCAAGCTGCGCGACAAGGTGCCGATGACCTTCGTCACCAGCGAACCCTACATCGGTCACATGGGACTCGGTGGCGTCGGTGATTCCAAGGGCCTCATGGAAGCCGAGATGCGCCAGCGCCACATCGGCTGGATCGCCAACGGCAAGGTGAGCCAGGTCGACGCCGGCCAGATGAGCGTGGTCGAACACGACGCCAAGGGGCAGCCGGTGCAGACGCACACGCTGCCGTTCAAGTTCGCGATGCTGCTGCCGGCGTTCAAGGGCGTGCCAGCGGTGGCGGCGGTCGAAGGCCTGTGCAATCCGCGCGGCTTCGTGCTCGTCGACAAGCACCAGCGCAGCCCGCAGTACCCGAAGATCTTCGCCGCCGGCGTCTGCGTGGCGATCCCGCCGGTCGAGGCCACGCCGGTTCCGACCGGTGCGCCCAAGACCGGCTTCATGATCGAGTCGATGGTGACCACGATCGTGCGCAACATCGAGGCCGAGCTCAAGGGCCAGCCGGCCGATTTCGAAGGCACCTGGAATGCGGTGTGCCTGGCCGACATGGGTGACACGGGCGCCGCCTTCGTGGCGCTGCCGCAGATCCCGCCGCGCAACGTGACCTGGACCCGGATCGGCAAGTGGGTGCACCTGGCCAAGGTCGGCTTCGAAAAATACTTCCTCTACAAGATGCGGCACGGCACCTCCGAGCCGATCTACGAGAAATACATCCTCAAGGCGCTCGGCATCGAGCGGCTCAAGGACGTCAGGCGCGCCAGCGCAGAGTGATGCGGCGGGCGCATTCGAGCAACGGCAACGTGGAGAATTGGCAATGAATCTTGATCGTGCGGTGATGGCATTTGCGGGTGTGATGATCCTCGTCAGCGTGGCCCTGGCCCATTTCGTCGCGCCGGGCTGGTTGCTGCTCACGGCCTTCATCGGCCTCAACCTGCTGCAGGCGAGTTTCACGGGCTTCTGTCCGGCTGCCATGCTGTTCAAGAAGCTCGGCGTGAGTGGGAGTGGCTGTGCATTCAAGTAAACACGCACTGGTGCTCGCGGCATTGCTGCTGGGCGCTTGCAGCGGCCGCCAGAGTGCGACCACGTCGCCGCCGCTGCCGCCACTGGCGACGTTCACGGTGGCGGCGCCGCAGGGCCTGCCGGGTCACGCCTGGGATGGCGTGGTCGAGGCCGTGCGCCGCGCCGATCTCAGTGCGCAGACGGCTGGACGCATCACCGCGGTGGAGGTCGACGTCAACGACCGCGTCGCGGCCGATGCGGTGCTGCTGCGCATCAGCGCGGTCGAGCAGGACGCCGGCGCCAACACCGCACGTGCGCAGTTGCGCGCGGCCGAGGCCGCGGCGGTCGAGGCCGAGCAGAACTACACCCGTCACGCGAAACTCGCCCAGACCCACTACGTCTCGCAGGCCCAGCTCGATCAGGCGCGGGCCGCGCGCGACACGGCGGTTGCGGCGCGCGGCGCGGCGCAGGCGCAATTGGCGCAGGCGCTGCAGCAGACGCGCTACACCGTGGTGCGGGCGCCGTTCGCGGGCGTCGTCGCACGGCGTGACGTCGAGCCGGGCGAAACGGTGGCGCCGGGCCAGCCGCTGCTGAGCGTGTACGCACCCGATGCGCTGCGCATCGAAGTGTCGGTGCCGCAGACGCGCGCGGAAGCGATCCGTCGCAATCCGGCCGCCAGCGTCGTGTTGCCCGACGGGCGCGTGGTGACGCCAGCGCAGGTCATCGTGTTTCCGGCTGCCGACGTGGCCAGCCACAGCGTCAACGTGCGCGTGGTGCTGCCGGCACTGGCGCCACCGCCGGCGCCGGGCACCACGGCGAAGATCGTGTTCGACACCGAGCTGGCCGACGATCCGACCACGCGCGTGGCGGCGGTACGCATCCCGCTCGGCGCGGTCGCGCAGCGCGGCGAACTCAGTGGCGTCTATGTTCGGCAAGGTGAGCGCCTGCTGCTGCGCCAGCTGCGCCTTGGCGCGCGCGAGGGCGACTCGATCGAGGTGATCAGTGGGCTGGCGCCGGGCGAGGTGGTGGCAAGCGATCCGGTGGCCGCCACCCAGGCGCTGGCCGCGCAACGTCAGGCCATGGGTGCGCGACATGACTGAGCCGGCGCGCAGCCCGCGGCTGGGACTGTCGGGCCGCCTCGCGGCCGCGTTCCAGAACAATCCGCTGACGCCGATCCTGGCCATCACCGGCCTGCTGCTGGGCCTGCTCGCGGTGGTCATCACGCCGCGCGAGGAAGAACCGCAGATCGACGTGACGATGGCCAACGTGATGGTGCCGTTCGATGGCGCCAGCGCGCGCGACGTCGAGCAGTTGGTGGCGACGCCGCTGGAGCAGAAGCTGGCCGAGATCGAGGGCATCAAGCACGTCTATTCGATCAGCCGCCCCGGCATGGCCGTGCTCACGGTCGAATACCAGGTCGGCGTGGCGCGCCAGCCGGCGCTGGTGCGCCTCTACAACCAGGTGTTTTCCAATCAGGACTGGATGCCACGCGGCATTGGCGTCGGCACGCCGGTGGTCAAGCCCAAGGGCATCGACGATGTGCCGGTGATGGCGTTGACGCTGTGGAGCGATGACGCGGCCACCGATGCGACGCGGTTGGCCGAGGTCGCGCACACGCTCGAAAGCGACCTCAAGCGCATCCCCGGCACGCGCGACATCTACACGATCGGCGCGCCGCAGCGCAGCGTGCTGGTGACGCTCGATCCGGCGCGACTGGCGGCATACCAGCTCGCGCCGGGCGATCTCGTGCAGGCGCTGCAGGCGGCCAATGTCGTGCATCAGGCCGGCGAGCGTGTCGCGCCGGCGGGGGCCGTGCCGGTGACGGCAGGACGCTTCCTCGCCTCGGCCGAGGACGTGGCCGCGCTCGTCATTGGCATGAATGGCGGTCGACCGCTGCTGCTGGCCGATGTGGCCACGGTCGAGGCGCGCGGCGATCTGGCCACGAGCTATGTCTGGCACGGCGCGCCGCCACAGCGCGCCGGGCCGCAGACCGGTCCCGCGCCGGCAGTGACGATCGCGATCGCCAAGAAGCCCGGCAGCAATGCCGCCGACATCACGCGCGCGGTCGAGCAGCGCGTGCAGCAGTTGCACGGTGAACTCATCCCGAGCGGCGTGCACGCCACGGTCACGCGCGACTACGGGCGCACCGCCACCGACAAGGCGCGCAAGCTGATCCAGAAGCTCATGTTCGCAACCGGCTCGGTGGTGCTGCTGGTGCTGTTCGCGCTGGGCTGGCGCGAGGCGATCGTGGTCGGCAGCGCCGTCGTGCTCACGCTCGCGGTCACGCTGTTCGCCTCGCACGCGATGGGCTTCACGCTCAACCGCGTGTCGCTGTTCGCGTTGATCTTCTCGATCGGCATCCTCGTCGACGATGCCGTGGTGGTGGTCGAGAACATCCATCGCCACATGCTGCTCGACGCGCGCGAGGGTCAGCGCCGCAGCCTGCTCGAACTCATCCCCGTCGCCGTCAACGAAGTCGGCGGGCCGACCATTCTGGCCACCCTCACGGTGATCGCGGCGTTGATGCCGATGGCTTTCGTGTCGGGCCTGATGGGGCCCTACATGCGGCCGATCCCGATCAATGCCTCGGCCGGCATGCTGCTGTCGCTCGTCATCGCGCTGGTGGTGACGCCGTGGTTGTCGTTCAAACTGCTGCGCCGCCACGGCGATGGTGCGCACGCGGCGCAGGCCGAGGCGACCGAGGCGGCGCAGCATGGCCGCCTGCATCGGCTGTTCGAGCGCGTGATGTCGCCGTTCCTGTACGGCGCGCGCGCCGCCCGCCACCGCCGGCTGCTGTTCGGAGCGATGGCGCTGCTGGTCGGGCTCAGCGCCTCGCTCGCGCTGGTCGAGCTGGTCGTGCTCAAGATGCTGCCGTTCGACAACAAGTCCGAGGTGCAGGTCGTCGTGCACCTGCGCGAGGGCAGCACGCTCGAGCAGACCAGCGCGCTGCTGGCGGAACTGGCCGCCGAGATCGACACGATTCCCGAAGTGCTCGATTACCAGGCTTATGCTGGCACGGCGGCGCCGATCAACTTCAATGGGCTGGTGCGCCAGTACTACCTGCGCAGCGCCGCCAACCTCGGCGATCTGCAGGTCAACCTCGTCGACAAGCACCTGCGCCGGCGCCAGAGCCACGACATCGCGCGCGCGATGCGACCGGCGCTGGCGGCGATCGGGGCACGCCACCAGGCGGTGGTGCAGGTGGTCGAGGTGCCGCCGGGGCCGCCCGTGCTGGCCCCGCTCGTGGCCGAGGTCTATGGCCCCGACTACGCCGGCCAGCGCCGCGTGGCGCGTGCGCTGGCCAGCGACGCCTTCGCGCACACGACCGGCATCGTCGACATCGATACCAGCGTGGCCGCCGATGCGCCGCGCGAGACGATCGCGCTCGACCGCGTGCGCGCGGCGCGGCTTGGCGTGGCGCAGGCCAGTGTCGTCGACGCGCTGGCGCTCGCGGTCGGTGGCTTCGACGCCAGCTACATCCACGACGAGGCCTCCAAGTATCCGCGGCCGATCCGCCTGCGGCTGTCGGCGCAGGACCAGTCGCTGCTGCCGACCCTGCTCGGCCTGCGTGTGCGCAGCGCGGGCGGCAGCCTGGTGCCGTTGTCGGAAGTCGTGGCGGTGCAGGGCGGCGCCTGGGACGACGCGATCCAGCACAAGGACGGGTTGCCGGTGGTGTACGTGATGGGCGACGAGGCCGGCAAGCTCGACAGCCCGCTGTACGGCATGTTCGCGATGGTCGGCACGCTGCGCGAGCGCGCGATGGGCGGGCAGAGGCTCGACCAGACCTTCATCGCGCAACCTGCCGATACCAGCCACTATGCGGTCAAGTGGGACGGCGAGTGGCAGATCACCTACGAGACATTCCGCGACATGGGCATTGCCTACGGCGCCGGCATGATCCTGATCTACCTGCTCGTGGTGGCGCAGTTCCGCAGCTACCTGGTGCCGCTCGTGATCATGGCGCCGATCCCGCTCACCGTGATCGGCGTGATGCCGGGCCATGCGTTGCTGCACGCGCAGTTCACGGCCACGAGCATGATCGGCATGATCGCGCTGGCCGGCATCATCGTGCGCAATTCGATCCTGCTGGTGGACTTCATCAACCACGAGACGGCACGCGGCGTGGCGTTGGCGGCGGCCGTGATCGACGCCTGCGCCGTGCGCGCCAAGCCGATCGTGCTGACCGGAGTGGCGGCCATGCTCGGTGCGCTGTTCATCCTCGATGATCCGATCTTCAATGGATTGGCGATTTCGCTCATCTTCGGCATCCTCGTCAGCACGTTGCTGACGCTGGTGGTGATCCCGCTGCTCTACTATGGCCTCAGGCGCCGCGACCCGGCACTGCAGGCGACGGAGGTGTCGACATGAAGACGCGCTGGCTGTTGCTCATGGCCCTGCTGCCCGGCATCTCGGCGGGGCAGGCGGCCGATGCCGCCACCGCGGCGGCCGCAACCACGCCGCGGCAACGCGCGCAGGCGGCCGCGCTCGACCTGAGCCGGTCGCTCAAGGCTGCGCTGGCCGCACAACTCGAGCGTGGTGGTACGGTCGGTGCGATCACGTTCTGTCACGACGAGGCGCCGCGCATCGCGGCGCGCGTGGCTGCCGAACATCGGCTGCGCATCGGTCGCGTGCCGGTGGCCGGACGCCAGCGCAGCCCAGCCAATACGGCCGAGCCCTGGCAGGCGCAGGGGCTGGCCGTGTTCGAGCAGCGCGTGGCGGCGGGCACGCCGGTCGCCGACCTCGTGCAGGTGCAGGACGCTGATCTGCCGGCGGGCGTCGACCTGCGCCTGCTGCGCGGCATTCCGGTCGAGCCGATGTGCCTGGCCTGTCATGGCAAGGCGCTCGCTGACGACACCCGCGCCGCGCTGCAGCGGCTCTATCCGGGCGACGGCGCGACCGGTTTTTCCGCCGGCGATCTGCGCGGTGCGCTGTGGGTCGAAGTACCGACCGGCCGCTGACTGCCGAAGTCGCACCAATCGCCGCGGCCGCTGCCGCGGCGGCGTGTCGCGTCCGCTGCAGGCCGTCTTGCAAAGCCGCAGGTCGGCGCAATTTTTCCAAGATCCGAACGGAGTCACGACGATGGCCGACAACGACGAGATCCAGCTGGTGCTCGAACAGGAGGGTCCCTACGCATTCAAGGTGAGTTTCGGCCAAAGCGGACTCGCCAGCCTGCATACCGACGAGCCGGCGCCGCTCGGCGGCGGCAGCGGTCCCAATCCGTCGGCGCTGCTGCTGACCGGCGTGGCCAACTGTCTTGCGGCGAGCCTCGTGTTCGCGTTGCGCAAGTTCCACAACGAGCCCGCTCCGATCCGCGCGCAGATCAGCGCGCGCAAGGAGCGCAACGCGCAAGGGCGCTGGCGCATTGCGCGCGCGCAGGTCACGCTGACCTTGGCCGACAAGGCGGCGCAGCTCGAGCATTTCGAGCGGGTGCTGGCGCAGTTCGAGCAGTTCTGCATCGTCACCCAGAGCGTGCGTGAGGGCATCGCCGTCGACGTGCGCGTGGTCGATGGCGACGGCGTGGCCCATGTTCCCGGGGCGGCGGCGTGAGGATCGCGCGATGAACCCGACGCAATCGCTGCTGGTCGCCTGTCCGCATTGCCACGCGCTCAACCGCGTGCCGGTGGCGCGACTGGGCGAGGCACCGGCGTGTGGCAAGTGCGGCCAGACGCTGTTCGCCGCCCATCCGGTTGCACTCGACGCAGCCGGCTTCCACGCCCATGTCGAACGCGCCGAGCTGCCCGTGCTGGTCGACTTCTGGGCGCCTTGGTGCGGGCCCTGCCGCACGATGGCGCCGCAATTCGAACAGGCTGCGGCGCTGCTCGAGCCGCAGTTGCGGCTGGCCAAGGTCGATACCGATGCGCAGCCCGCGCTGGGCGCGCGCTTCGCGATCCGCAGCATTCCCACCCTGATCCTGTTCCAGCACGGTCGCGAGCTGGCGCGCCAGGCCGGCGCGATGGCGGCGGGCGACATCGCGCGCTGGGTGCGGCAACGAATTCCACACTGAGGGCACACCATGAGTACCGAGTCCTATCCCGCGATGCTGCAATCGCTCAACGCCGACCTCGATCGGCTGCGCACCGATGCCGCCGATCCGATGCGCGCGTTCTCGGCGCTGGCCAGCGCGGCGCTCAAGCCAGGTTCGCTCGACGTACGCACCAAGGAGCTGATCGCCACCGCGATCGCCGTGGCGATCCGCTGCGACGGCTGCATCGGCTTCCACGTCAAGGCTGCGATCAAGGCCGGCGCCAGCCGCGAGGATATCCTCGAGACGCTGTCGATGGCGGTGTACATGGGCGCCGGTCCGTCGGTGCTGTACGCGGCGCAGGCACTGCGGGCCTTCGACGAGCTCGGCGCGGCGGCCGGAGCGACGCCATGAGCAGGCGGCTCGCCAATATCGCGCTGTGCGCGGCGTTGCTCGCGCTCGCCGGCTGCGCCCATGCGCCGGCCAGCACCACCCGCAGTGAGCTGAAGTTGCAGCAGCCGTTGCCGGGTTTGTTCACGGCCGGCCAACCGGCGCCAACGGACTGGGCGGCGATCCGCGCGCGCGGTGTGCGCACCGTGATCAACCTGCGCCCGGCGCAGGAGCTTGCAGGACGTGACGAGGCCGCCGAGGTGCGTGCGGCCGGCATGGAGTATCTCGAGATCCCGGTGGCCGGCGCCGACGGCGTCACCGTCGCCAACGCGCAGCGCCTGCACGACGCCTTGCAGCCGCGGCACGCCGGCGTGCTCGTGCATTGTGCGAGCGGCAATCGCGTCGGTGGCCTGCTCGCGCTCGAGCAGGCCGACTTCGACGGCATGGCGCCGCAGGCGGCGCTCGATCTGGGTCGCGCCGCCGGCATGACGGGCACCGAACCCCGCGTGCGCCAGATGCTCGGCATCGCCCACTAGGAGGGCATATGGCTGCGCCGCGGATCACGGTCGTCGGAGCCGGCTTTGCCGGCCTCACCGCGCTGCGCACGTTGCGGCGCGGCGCCCCTGCAGCCGAGCTCACGCTGGTGGCGCCGGTCGCCGAGTTGCATTACCTGCCGGGCACGATCTGGCTGCCGTCGGGCCGTCGCCGCCGCGAGGATCTCGTGGTGCCGCTCGGCAATTTCCTGCGCCGCCAGCGCATTCGCTTCCACGCCGCCCGCGCGAGCGGATTGTCCGACGACGGACGCACCCTGCTGACCGATGCGGGCGAGGTCGCCAATGACGGTCTCGTCATCGCCAGCGGCGCACGCTTCATCCGCAAGCTGCCCGGCATCGAGCACGCCATCGTGCCGTGCGAGGGCGTGGCGGCAGGCGAGGCGATCCGTGATCGGCTGGCCGCGCTGGCGGGCGGCACGCTGTGCTTCGGGTTCGCCTCCAACCCGCAGGAACCGATCGCGATGCGCGGCGGGCCAATTTTCGAGTTCGTGTTCGGCATCGACACGCTGCTGCGCCGGCAGGGTCGGCGCGACCGCTTCCGCCTCGTGTTCTTCAGTCCATCGCCGACGCCGGGCCAGCGCCTCGGTGAGCGCGCGGTTGGCCTCATCCTCGCCGAGATGGCCAAGCGCGGCATCGACACCGTGCTCGGCGAGAAACCCAAGGCCTTCGAAGCCGCTGCGGTGCAGCTCGAGCACACGCGCATCGGCAGTGACCTGACGCTGTTCATGCCGGGCCTGACCGGGCCGGCATGGCTCGACGCGACGCGCCTGCCACGCTCGCCCGGCGGGCTCGTGCAGGGCGATGCCCAGTGTCGCGTGGCCGGCTTCGCGTGCACCTATGCGGCAGGCGACGGGGCCAGCCTGCCGGGGCCGGAGTGGATGCCCAAGCAGGCACACCAGGCCGATCTGCAGGCCGCCGTGGCCGCGCGCAATCTGCTGCGCGAACTGGCTGGCGAGACTCCGCGCGAGAACTTCCGCGCCGAACTGAGCTGCATCATCGACAGCCTCGACCGCGGCATGCTGGTGACGCGCCACGAGGGCGGCGGACGCACGCTCGAACCGATGCGGATCATGCACTGGGCCAAGGCGGCGTTCGAGAAGATCTACCTGCGCCGCTATCGTTGAGGACGCGGCTTGCGGCATGCTTGGGCGTCCTGCCTTGCGAGCATCCCATGCACCGCATCATCTTCTACGTTTCCGACGGCACCGGCATCACCGCCGAAACGATCGGCCACAGCGTGCTCACGCAGTTCGATTCGGTCCAGTTCGACACCTTCCGCCTGCCGTTCGTCGACAGCGAGGACAAGGCGCAGGCCGCCGCGCTGCGCATCAAGACTGCCTACGCCCAGACCGGCGCGCGGCCGATCGTCGTCAACACGATCATGGATCAGCGTCTCAGCGACGTGGTGGCTGAGAGTGGCGCGCTCATGCTCGACGTGTTCGCGCCATTCATCGCCCCGCTCGAGGCCGAGCTTGGCGCGCAGCGTTCGGCGCGCGTGGGCAAGGCGCATGGGCTGACCGATTTCACCGAGTACGAGGCACGCATCAACGCCACCAACTACGCGTTGACCCACGACGATGGCATCGACGTCAACTACCACGACGCCGACGTGATTCTGGTCGGCGTGTCGCGCGTGGGCAAGACGCCGACCTGCCTGTACATGGCGCTGCATTACGGGGTGAAGGCCGCCAACTATCCGCTGACCGACGAGGACCTCGAGCGACTGGAAATCCCCAGCCGCCTGCTGCCGTACCGGCCGCGCCTGTATGGCCTCACCATCGAGGCCGGTCGCCTCGCGCAGGTGCGCGAGGCGCGGCGTCCGGGCAGCCGCTACGCGAAGATCGAGCAGTGCCGCCGCGAGCTCGAACTGGCCGACAAGCTGTTCCGCCGCGAGAACATCCCGGTGCAGAACACCACGCACACCTCGATCGAGGAAATCGCCAGCAAGATCCTGTCCCAGCTCGGCATCGAGCGCCACATGTTCTGATGCGGCTGGGCCGCCGCGTCAGCGCCTGCGTCCGCCGCGCAGCGGCATGAAGCGGGGGTTGCTCAGCAGCAGTGCCGATACCAGCGCCACTGCCGCGCCGGTTGGGAAGCTCTCCATGAACGAGAACGCCAGGCGATGCGATGGGGCGGCGTAGTCGGTCCTGAATTGCTGCAGGTGCGCGTTCAGTTGGTCGAGCGCGGCGCCGCTCACGCCCTGGTCCTGGGCCTGGCCCAGCACCTGGGCGGCATGGTCGGCGGCATAGTCGATACCGCTCCAGGCGAGGGTGAGCTCCCAGCACAGCGCATACACCACCGCGGCGACTGCGGCGACCGCGAGACCGATCGCCAGGCCCGGTACCACGCCGACCTTGCCGCGGCTGTCGTCGCTGCGATAGCGACGGATCGCGACGAAGATCGGCAGTGCCGCCAGCAGCATCACGACGTAAGCCAACGGTTCGCCGAAGTGGGTCGACGGATGGCTGCGCGAGGTCGCGGCCAGCGCGAACATGAGGACGCCGGCGATGAGGCCACTCATCCCGCCGTAGTTGAACACCTTGCCGAACATCGTAGCCTCCGGGGGCGTGCCGCTGCCGGTCAGGGGGCCGGCGTGGCGTCCTTTCTACCGCATTGCGCAGGTTGCGTCAGCGGACGCGCTCCGGATGGCGTGGCGAACGTCGGCGCGAGGCGTCGCGCCGCGCGGGCGCGGCACCGCGCCGGGTCGGGCGCGGGCGGCGCAATGCGGCGCCGCGCACACTCGTTCAGGCCACCTGGCGCGCCGGGTCCTGCGCGGGCGCGCTGCTGCGGATGAGGTGGTCGAAGGCGCTCAGTGCGGCCTTGGAACCCTCGCCCATCGCGATCACGATCTGCTTGTAGGGCACCGTGGTGCAGTCGCCGGCCGCGAACACGCCCGGCAGCGAGGTTTCGCCACGCGCATCGGTCTCGATCTCGCCGCGTCCGCTCAGCGCGAGCGTGCCCTTGAGCCACTCGGTATTGGGCAGCAGGCCGATCTGTACGAAGATGCCTTCGAGTTCCACGCGGTGGCTGTCGCCGCTGGCGCGCTCCTTGTAGCTCAGGCCGGTCACGCGCTGACCGTCGCCGAGCACTTCGGTGGTCTGCGCCGACACGATGACGCGCACATTGGGCAGGCTGCGCAGCTTGCGCTGCAGCACCTCGTCGGCACGCAGCTTGGCATCGAACTCGAGCAGGGTGACGTGCGCGACGATGCCGGCCAGGTCGATCGCGGCCTCGACGCCCGAGTTGCCGCCGCCGATCACGGCCACGCGCTTGCCCTTGAACAACGGGCCGTCACAGTGCGGGCAATAGGCCACGCCCTTGTTGCGATAGTCGTTCTCGCCGGGCACGTTCATCTGGCGCCAGCGTGCACCGGTGGCAAGGACCACGCTGCGCGCCTTGAGCGCAGCGCCGCCTTCGAGTTGCAGTTCGAAGCCATCGCTGCCGGCGACGAGTGATTTGGCCCGCTGCAGGTTCATCACGTCGACCTCGTACTCGCGCACGTGTTGCTCGAGTGCGGCGGCCAGGCGCGGGCCTTCGGTGTGCGGCACCGAGATGAAGTTCTCGATCGCCAGCGTGTCGAGTACCTGGCCACCGAAACGCTCGGCCACCACGCCGGTGCGGATGCCCTTGCGCGCGGCATAGATCGCCGCCGCGGCGCCGGCCGGCCCGCCACCGACCACGAGCACATCGAACGGTTCCTTGGCCTTGATCGCCTCGGCGGCGCGCGCGGTCGAGCCGGTATCGAGTTTGGCGAGGATCTCGGCCAGGCCCATGCGGCCATTGCCGAAGGGCTCGCCTTCGAGATAGATCGCGGGCACCGCCATGATGCCGAGGCGCTCGACCTCGGCCTGGAATGCGGCGCCGTCGATCGCGACATGCTCGATGCGCGGATTGAGCGTCGCCATCAGGTTGAGTGCCTGCACCACATCGGGACAGCTTTGGCAGGACTGCGAGAAATACGTCGTGAAGCGGTATCGGCCGGGCAGGGCGCGCACCTGCTCGAGCAGCTCGGGCGCCTCGCGCGAGGGATGTCCGCCGACCTGCAGCAACGCGAGCACCAGCGAAGTGAACTCATGGCCGAGCGGCAGGCCGGCGAAGCGCAGGTGCACACTGCCATCGGGGCGCGCGATCGCGAACGACGGGCGTGGCACGCCGGGTTCGTCGCGTTCGCTCACGCTGACTTGCGCCGACTGCTCGGCGATGTCGGTCAGCAATTGGCGCATTTCCTGCGCGGCGGCGCTGTCGTCGAGCGTGGCGATGAGCTGGATCGGTTGCGTCACGCGTTCGAGATAGCCCTTGAGCTGGGTCTTGAGGGTGGCGTCCAACATGGTCTGCATCTCCACTGCGGGGCGGAATCGGGTGGCCGTGGCAGTGAACCCCGCGCGGCGCGGGGTTCACTGCGCTGGCCGGTGCGGGCTCAGATCTTGCCGACGAGGTCGATCGAGGGCGCGATCGTCTTGTTGCCTTCCTTCCACTTGGCCGGGCAGACCTCACCAGGATGGGCGGCAACGTACTGCGCGGCCTTGAGCTTGCGCAGCGTCTCGGTCACGTCGCGGGCGATCGCGTTGTCATGGATCTCGAGCGTCTTGATGACGCCCTCGGGATTGACGATGAACGTGCCGCGCAGGGCCAGGCCCGCTTCGTCGATGTGCACGTCGAAGGCGCGCGTGAGCTGGTGGGTCGGGTCGCCGACCAGCGGGAACTTGGCCTTGCCGACCGCCTGCGAGGTTTCGTGCCAGACCTTGTGCGAGAAGTGGGTGTCGGTGGTGACCACGTACACTTCGGCATTGGCTTTCTGGAACTCGGCGTAATGTTCGGCGGCGTCCTCGACTTCGGTCGGGCAATTGAACGTGAACGCGGCCGGCATGAAGATGATGACCGCCCACTTGCCCTTGAGCGTCTGCTCCGTGACCTCGACGAACTTGCCGTTGTGGAAGGCCTGTGCCTTGAACGGCTTGATGGTGGTGTTGATGAGCGACATCGGTGTCTCCTTGCGGGTGGGTGGAAAACTGACTGGCGCATGGTAGGGGAGTGCCAAGGTTTTGTGAAATTGATTGATATGAACAAGACAATAGACAATGACTATTGATGATGGAGCCCGCCTGCGCGCCGCCTGCGCCCGCCGCGCGGCCGTGCAGGCGCACATCCGGGGGTTTTTTGCCGCGCGTGGCGTGCTCGAGGTGGAGACGCCGGTGCTGTCGGTGGCTGCCAATCCGGAGCCGAACATCGAGCCTTTCGTGACCGCGTTCGGCGGACACGTGGCCCATGGGCCGCGCGCGCGCTGGCTGCGGCCCTCGCCCGAGTTCGCGCTCAAGCGTCTGCTCGCGGCCGGCGTCGGCGACTGCTACGAACTGGGGCGCGTGTTCCGCAATGGTGAAGCGGGGCGGCGCCACAACCCCGAGTTCACGATGCTCGAGTGGTACCGCGTCGGCTGGGACTACCAGCGTCTCGCCCAGGAAACGATCGAGCTCGTGCGCGAGCTGGCGCGGGCCGGTGGCCGCGAGGTCGAGGTCGTGACCTGCACCTACCGCGAGCTGTTCGAGCGCGAGCTCGGCCTCGATCCGCTGCTGGCGCCGGTCGAACGCCTGCGCGAGGCGCTTGGCGCGGTGCGCGTCGACCCAACCGGGCTCGAGCGCGACGATTGGCTCGACCTGCTCATGAGCCACCGGCTGCAGCCGCGCTTCGCGCCCGAGCGCATCACGCTGGTGCGCGACTTTCCGGCCACCCAAGCGGCATTGGCGCGCATCCGCGATGATGCGGTGCCGGTCGCCGAGCGCTTCGAGCTGTACCTGGGCGGCGAGGAACTGGCCAACGGCTACCAGGAGCTGACCGCTGCCGGCGAGCAGCGCGCGCGCTTCGTGCGCGACAACGCGCGACGTCGCGCGCGTGGCCAGAGCGAGGTCCCGCTCGACGAGGCCTTGCTCGCCGCGCTGCCGCAGTTGCCACCCTGCGCCGGCGTGGCGCTCGGGGTCGAGCGCCTGCTGATGTGGCTGGCCGGCAGCGATGACATCGCCGACGTACTGACCTTTGCATTCGCGCGCGCCTGATGCCGCTGTCGCGCCCCGCTGCGGCGGCGGGTCGGCTGCGCGTGGAGGGCGGGCCGGCCTGCCGGCGGCTCAGGTGGGCGCCGGCAGACTGACGCGCGCCACACAGCCGCGGCCCTCGTCGCGGTTGGCGAGCACGAGACTGCCGCCGTGCGCCTCGATGATCTGGCGCGCGAGCACGAGGCCGATGCCCGAGCCGCCCGGCTTGGTGGTGAAGAACGGCACGAACAGGTTTTCGCTCGTCGGCAGACCCGGACCGTCGTCGACCACGTCGATGCGCCAGGTGCCGGCAGCGCGTTGCCATTGCAGCGTGACGTGGCCGCCACCGTCGAGTGCGGCATCGACCGCATTGCGCACGAGGTTGATGAGCGCCTGCTCGACCTGGTCGGCATCGGCGTGCAGGTGGGCGGGTTCGGGCCCCTGTGCGTGCACCGGCAGACGCTGTTCGAGCGCCGCAACACGCTGCGCGAGAGTGGCGAGGTCGCAGTCGCGTGCGGTCGGTGGGGGCAGGCGTGCGAGCTGGGTGTAGCGGGTCATGAACGCGGCCAGCGCCTCGGCACGCTCGCCGATCACCTGCAGTCCGGTGCGCACATCGTCGCGCCAGTCGGTGGCGGGCGTGGCGGCGCCGGCGAGCCGCGCCAGCGTGTCGGCCATCGAGCGGATCGGCGCCAGCGAATTGTTGAGCTCGTGGCCGAGCACGCGCAGCAGGCGTTGCCAGGCCAGGCGTTCTTCCTCGCGCAGCGCGCGGCTGAGATCACTGATCACGACCAGGTGATGCACGCGGCCGTGTTCGCGAAAGCGCGCATGACGCAGTTCCCAGCGGCCATGGCCAGCCGGAAAGGCACGCTCCAGCAGGCGCCCGCCATCGCTGTCGAGGCAATCGGCCAGCCCCAATGCCTGCGCGTCGCAGCCGAGCAGTTGCGTCGCCGGTGCCGCGAACAGCCGTTCAGCGGCCGGGTTGGCCAGTCGCAGGCGCGCTTCGTCATCGAACGCGACGACTGCCAGATCGAGCGTGGCGACGACTTTTGCCAGCAGTGCACCGCGTTCCTCGAAGGCCAGCCGCTGTTCGCGCAGGCGCTGCGCCAGCGAGTTGACTTCGAGCAGCACTTCGCCGACCGCGTCGCCCTTGCGGGCATGCGCCGCGCGCAGGCTGTAATCGCCCTCGCGCAGGGCTTCGAGCAGGTTGGTCAGCGTGTACAGCGGATAGATCGTTCGCCGCCGCAGGTACAGCGCGAGCACCACCGTGATGATGGCCATCGCGCCCCACAGGGCGAGCGCCACGAGGGGGCTTGCGGCGAGGCCGGGCAGCAGTGCGGCCAGCACCAGCAGCGCCGGCGCGGCGACCAGCAGCGTGCCCAGCAGCAGGCGCGTTTCGAAGCTCCAGCGTGGCGGCCGCGCGCTCACCCGATTCCGTACTTTTCCATGCGTCGATACAGCGCCGGACGCGACAGGCCGAGCAGGCCTGCTGCGCGCTGCACATTGCCGCCGGTGCGGTCGAGCGCCTCGCGCACGAGCCGCTCTTCGGCGGCGTCGACGCTCATCGATTCGCCCGATGGCGCCGCCGCTGCAGCGCCACCGGGATGGCCGGCGGGCGGACGCAGATTGAGCGCGTCGGCATCGATGCGTTCGCCGTCGAGCATGAGGATGGCGCGTTCGACCGCATGTGACAGCTCGCGCACGTTGCCCGGCCACGGGTAGGTGTCGAGTGCGCGCAACGCATCGTCGCTGAACAGTGGCGTGCTGCGCTGGTAACGCCGCGCGAAGCGCGTGGCGAACGCCTGTGCCAGGCGGCGGATGTCTTGGCCGCGTTCGCGCAGCGGCGGCAGGTGCAGCTCGACCGTGTTGAGGCGGAACAGAAGGTCCTTGCGGAAGGCGCCACGGGCCACTTCGGCGGCGAGGTCGGCATTGGTGGCGGCGACCAGGCGCACGTCGACCTTGAGCGTGCGCGAGGAACCGACACGCTCGAGCTCGCCGTCCTCGAGCACGCGCAGCAGCTTGGGTTGTTGGGCCAGCGGAATGTTGGCGATCTCGTCGAGGAACAGCGTGCCGCCGTCGGCCAGTTCGAAGCGGCCGATGCGATCGCTCTTGGCATCGGTGAAGGCCCCTTTGACGTGGCCGAACATCTCGGCCTCGAACACCGATTCGGGGATGCCGCCCATGTTGACCTTGACCAGTGGCCGCCCGGCGCGTCGCGAACGTTCGTGCAGCAGACGGGCGAGCACGCCCTTGCCGGTGCCGTTCTCGCCGAGGATGAGCACGTTGGCATCGGTCGGCGCGACGCGCTCGAGCTGAGCGAGCACCTGCCGCATCGGCGCCGATTCGGCGATGAGCCCCGATGCCTCGCCCTGCTGCAGGATTTCGTTTTCGCGCTGCAGGCGCGCGGCCTGCCGCCGCGAGCCGCCGAGCGCGAACTGGTTGCGCAGCACGCTGAGCAGGCGCGCGTTGTCCCAGGGCTTTTCGATGAAGTCGCCCGCGCCCAGGCGCATCGCCTCGACTGCGAGATCGATCGAGCCCCAGGCCGTCATCACCACGACCGGCAGTTCGGCGTCGGCCTGCCGCAGCGCGCGCAGCAGGTCGAGGCCTTCGCGGCCCGAGGTCGTGTCGCGCGCGTAGTTGAGGTCGATCAGCGCGGCATCGAATCCGCGCGTGCCCAGCGCGGCGAGCGCCGCGGCAGGGCTGTCGACGCAGTGCGCGTCGATGCGTTCGGCCTTGCACAACAGGCGCAGGGCTTCGCGGATGTCGCGCTGGTCGTCGGCGATGAGAAGGCTCGGTGGGGGCATGGCCATGGATCAGGACGGTGGCTGTCGAAGTGGGTGCGAGTGGCGACCTCGTCCGTTGCCACCCGCGGTCGCGCGCGCCGGCAGCGGGCGCAGGCGGCGGCGCCGGGTCGGCCGTGCCGTTGGCGCGCGATCGCCGCGGCGTCGAACGGGCCGGCGCTGGCCGCCCGCTGCCGCTCGTGCCGCCGTACCGGCCAACGCACCAGCGTGGCGGCCCGGCGTGCCGGCAGGGCACGGCGTGGCGATCGCGGTGGCCGGCGCATGCCGGCTGCGGGCGCACGAGCAAGCCGCGTTGCGCTTCCCCGGCAACATTCGATCATCGGCCTGGGCCGCGCCGGCCGCGCGCTGCCGGGATGCATGGCGCGCCGCTCCGTGCCGCTCGCGCCTGGGCGTCGTGAGTTGCCGCCGCTTGCAGTTGCCAGCCCATGCGCGCCCGTCCATCCGGCCAGTCCGTCGCGATCATACACTGCCGCCCGCGTGCTCCAGCCAGCCATCGCGCAGGTGGATCACGCGCTGCGCCTCGTCGGCAAAGGCCGCGTTGTGGGTCACCTGCACGATGGTCATGCCCTCGCCATGCAGCTCGTGCAGCAGGTCCATGATCGAGCGCGCCTGGGTCGAATGCAGGGCGCCGGTCGGTTCGTCGGCCAGCAGCAGGCGCGGCCGGGTGATGACCGCGCGCGCCACCGCCACCAGTTGCTGCTGGCCACCCGAAAGCTGCGATGGATACAGGTCCTTCTTGCCGACGATCTGGAAGCGGTCGAGCAGGTCGCCGACGCGCGAGGCGCGTTCCTTGGCCGGCACGTCGCGATACTGCAATGGCAGGTCGAGGTTCTCCCACACCTTGAGATCATCGATCAGGTGATAGTGCTGGAAGATGAAACCGACCTTGTCGCGCTGCAGCGCCTGACGCTGTTTGGCATTGAGCGTCTCGACGGCGACGCCGTCGAACGTGAAGGCGCCTTGCCAGTCGTGGTCCATGAGGCCGAGCACGTTGAGCAGCGTGGTCTTGCCGGCGCCCGAAGGCCCCATGACGCTGGCGAATTCGCCTTCGGCGATGTCGAGGCTGATGTTGCGCAGCAGCCAGCTGCGGCCGCCGGCGAGCGGCACGGATTTTTCGATGTTTTGGAGTCGTATCATGGCGCGGCTCATGGGGATGCGGGGCTCATTCGTTGCGCAGGGCCACAGCAGGATCGGTGGCCGCCGCGCGGCGCGCCGGCCACAGGCAGGCGAAGAGGCCGACCATCGCGAGCAGCAGGGCAACGCCAGCGAGGGTCGGCAGGTCAAAGGTGCCGACCTGGTACAGCCGGGCGGACAACAGGCGCGCAAACACCCACGCCAACGGCAGGCCGAGGGCAACGCCCAGACCGACCAGCACGCAGCCCTGCCCGAGCACCTGGCGCAATACCTTGGATGCGTTCGCGCCCAGCGCCATGCGCACGCCAAATTCAGGCACGCGCTGGCGTACTGCGTAGGCCAGGACGGCATACAGGCCCACCGTGGCGAGCAGCAGCGCGGTGAGAGCAAGCAGGCCGAGCAGGCTGTTCAGGCGCGTGCGTTCCTGCAGCGTGTCGGCGATGCGTTCGTCGAGCGTGGCGATCGGTCCGATCCCATCCATCGGCGCGATCTGCCAGCCGAGTGCTTCCAGCGGCGCGATCAGCGCGGTCGGATCGACGCTCGTGCGCACCGCAAGTATCGCGTACGGTGGCGCCGTTGTCGGCTGGTAAATGGCTGGACGATCGGCGACTTCGTCGAGCGCGCGCTGCTTCAACGTCGGCACCACGCCGATGATCGTGACTTCGCGATCTGGCTCGGTCGGCTCGGCCGAGATCCTGAAGTGTTGGCCGAGCGGATCGGTGGCGCCGAGATGACGCTTCACGAACAGCTCGTCCACGATCGCGAGTGGCGCATTGGAGCGCACTTCGGCGTCATCGAAAGCGCGCCCGCGCAGGAGCGGGATGCCGAGTGCGGCGAAGTACCCCGCATCGACGCGTTGGTCGTGGGCGACCAGATTGCCGTCGTGGTCGCCCAAGCCTGGTGGTGTGTAGTGAGCGGCGGCGATGCTGTTGCCGAACGGCACCATGCTGCCGATGCCGGCGGCAGTGACGCCGGGCAGGGCGCGTACGCGTGCGGCCAGTTCGGTCAGGCGCGCGCCGCGCAGTTCCGCTGTTGCGTCGGCCGGGACGACGTCCGCAAGCGACGCATACAACAGATGGTCGCGCCGGAAGCCGATGTCCTCGGCGAGCAGGTTGTGCGAGCTGCGCAGCAATACGCCAATGCCGAACAGCAGCGCCACGGTCAGGGCAACCTGTGCAACCACCAGTGATCGGCGCGCGGCTTGCGCTGCACCGCCGGGGGTCTGCTGCGCCCCGCCGTAACGGATCATGTCATTGAGGTTGCCGCGCTGCGCCGACACCCCGACCGCGGCCAGTGCGGCGCATAGCGCGAACGCGAGCAGGGCCAGCAGAGCGAGCGTTGGCGCGTCGATGCCGATGGCCTGTGGCGTGCTCGTTGGCAGCAGGTCGAAATGGCGCAGCAGGGCCAGGCCAGCCGGCAGCAGGGCGCAACCGAACGCGATGCCGCCCAGACACAACAGGACCGCCTCGATGATGACGGTGCGCGCACGCTGCCATGGCGTTGCGCCGAGTGCGGCGGCCAGGGCCGAGTGCTGGCGTCGTTCGAGCCCGCGGGCGAGGAACAGGTTGGCGACGTTCGCGGCGGTCACCAGCCAGACCATCGATACGGCCAGCAGCATCAGCAGCAGCGCGCCGCGGCGCTCGCCGATCCACAGCGAGCGCAATGGCTGCATCTGCAGCTTCAACTGGTCGCCGAAGGCCGCGGTCAGTTCTGGCATCGACTTGGCGAGTGTCGTCACTTCTTCCGTCGCCGCGTCAGGCGTCGTGTCGGCGCGCAGGCGGGCGATGGCCAGCGTGCCGTCGAAGCGAACGGAAAATTGGCGGCTGCGCTGTTGCGCATCGAACGCGAGCGGCAGCCACAGGTTGGTGCTACCCGTTGGCAAGGCGAATCCTTGCGGCAACACGCCGATGACACGATAGTCGGCATCGTCGAGCCGGAGCGTGCGACCGATTGCATCGGTGGCACCCCCATAGCGTGTTTGCCATTCCTGCCACGACAGCATCACGCTGCGTGCCGCACCATCGGCAACGTCTTCGGCCGCGAACAGGCGCCCCAGCGCCGGTTGCGCGCCGAGCATGCCGAGCAGGCGTGGCTCGACCAGGGCGACGTTCAGCGTGCCGATGCGGTGACCGGATTCGTCGCGCAGGACGACCAACTTCGAGCGGTAGGCAGCGATGCTCTCGACGCCGTGTGCGTGGGCGGCGATTTCCTCGCGCAGCGGCGTAGACAGACCGACGTTGTGTGGAATGCCGAAAATGCGCGCTTGCACCGATACCAGACGATCGGCCTGTGGGAATGGCAACGGTTTGAGCAGCAAGCCGTACACCACGCTGGCGACGCAGGCGAAGGCGCCGAAGGCCAGCGCGATCAGGCCCATGCCAAGCAGGCTGAACGCGGGGGCGCGTGCGAGTGCGCGCAGGCTGCGGAGGATTTCAGTCGGAGACATGGCGATACCCTGAGTCGGCGTGGGTTGAATGGGCGGCGCCGCCACCCGGACGCGCCGGGCGCGTGCGGGCGCCGCGGAAAGCCGTGGTGCCGGCGCCGCCAATGCGGTCGTACCGCGGCAACGACAGATGGCGCTGGCGGTTGTCGACCTTGACGTGCTGCACCCGCACGCGCCGGTCGGCTTGCGCAAACGGCAGCGGTCGCGGCGCGAAGGCATCGGTCGCGGCAAGCCCGTGGATGGGCGGACCGCCGCCGGCCGCGAGCGCGAGCACGTGGGTGGGCGTGAGTGCCGGCGCGCGCGCGAGTGCGTGCGGGGAAGGGCAAAGATCGTTGGGCATCGCGTCGGGTTCCTTCAATCGTGGCGCAACGCGAGCGCCGGCTCGATGCGCACGGCTTGCCTTGCCGGCACGTAACAGGCCGGCAGCGCGACCAGACCCAGCACGAGGCCAGCGGCGGCGAACGCGAGCGCGTCGCTGGCACGTGCGCCGAACAGCAGTCCCGACACCAGCACGGCGGCGCCGATGCCAAGCGCCTCGCCGATCACCAAGCCGATGCCAATGAGGCGGCCGCCGCGCCACAGCACCTCGTGCAGGACGCGACGCGGCGCCGCGCCGAGCGACAGGCGAATGCCGATCTCGCGCGTGCGGCTGGCAACGTGGAAGGCGATGAGACCGTACAGCCCGATCGCGGCGAGCAGCAGCCCCAACACGCCGAGCGCGCCACCGACGAGACCGGCTATGCGCTGCGGCAGCAGCGACAGCGCCAGCGTGTCGGCGAGCGGATGGGTCTGCGCCACCGGCAGGCTGCGGTCGACGTCGTGCACCGCCGCGGCCAGCGCGCGGGCGAGCGCCGGCGAATCCTCGCTGCTGCGGATCAACAGGCTCGCCTGCGCCGACGGCGACTGCGCGAGCGGCAGGAACAGGAACGGGCGGCGCTCCTCGCCGAGCGAGGCGTACTTGCCGTCGGCCACCACGCCGACCACGGTCAGCGTGCGCGCGTCCTGGTCCTCGCCGTACGCGAAGCTGCGCCCCAGCGCGTCGCCGCCGGCGGCCAGCCGCTGCGCCAGCGTCTCATTGACGACCGCGACGCCCGCGGCGCCACCCACGTCGTGCGTATCGAAGCCGCGGCCGCGCACCGGCATGCCGAGCGTGGCGAAGAAGCCGTCGCTGACGGCGTTGACTTCGGGACACAATTCGTCCTCACCGAGCCCGTTGCCGTGGACGCAGCCCAGCACCATGCGGTTGAAGCTGAGCGGCAGCACGGCGGCGAGCGCGGCCTGCTGCACGCCGGCGACCGCGCGCACGCGCTCGAGCAGAGCGCCTTGCAGGCGTGCGCGATGCGCCGCATCGTAGCCGCTCGGCTCCAGATCGAAGTCGGCGCTGACGACGTGGTTGACGTCGAAGCCGATGTCGATCGCCGCGGCGCGCTGCAGTGCCCGCACGAACAGGCCCGAGCCGATCAACAGCACGAGCGTGAGTGCGAGCTGCGCCACCACCAGCGCCTCGCGCAGCCGCGAGCCAGCGCGCACGCTGCGCGGCGCCACGAGGGCGCCGCCGGTTGCGGGCGCCTGTCGCGACGCACGCAGGGTCGGCAGCGCGCCGAACAGCAGGGCGGTAACGCCGGTCAGCGCGAGCGCAAAGCCGAGCACCGCGCCATCGAATGGAATGCGCGGGCTGATCGGGAACGGCGTCGGCAGGTCGATGCGCAGCAGCAGCTCGCGCCACCAGCTTGCCAGCAACACGCCAAGCACGCCGGCAGCGAGTGCCAGCAGCAGGTTTTCCGCGAACAGCTGGAACATCACCCGGCCGCGGCTGGCGCCGAGCGCGAAGCGCAGGGCGATCTCCGGCCGCCGCGCCTCACCGCGTGCAATGAGCAGCCCGGCCACGTTCACGCATGCGACCAGCAGCACCATGCCGACCATGACGAACAGCAGTCCCGAGAACGCGCCGAGCGGACCGCGCACGGCGGTCGGCACGCCGCGCAACGCGGCGACGCCGATGCCGGCTTCGCGCTCGCCGCTGCCGTACTGCGTCTCGAGGCGCTGCAGGATCGTGCTCAGTTCGGTCTGTGCCAGGGCGATGTCGACACCGTCGCGCAACCGTCCGCCGGCCATCAGCCACAGCGACTTGCGCTCGCTCAGCAGGTCGCCCGAGCCTTCACGCAACAGTGCACGCGCATGCAGCGGCAGGTAGAACTCTGGCGCGAGCACGGCGATGTGGCCCTGGAACTCGGGCGCCGCCACTCCGACCAGGGTGAATACGTGGCCGTTGATCGACAGCGTGTGGCCGATCGCGCCCGGATCGGCATTGAAGTATTTGCGCCACGCGGCGTGGCTGGCGACCGCGACCGCTGGCGCCGCGGCCGAGTCGTCGCTCGGTACCAGCAGGCGACCGAGCGCCGGCTGCACGCGCAGGGTCGGGAAGTAGCTGCCGGTGACGAGCAGGCCGAGCGCGCGGCGTGCATCGCCGCTGGTGGTGACGTTCAACGGATCGAGCGAGTAGGCAAACATGCCGTCGAACGAGCGCGCGGCGGCAAAGTCGACGTAGTCGGGGTACGAGATCGTGTCGAGCCCGCCGCCGCGTGTGCTGCCGATCTCGACCAGGCGGTCGGCGGCGGCGATGCCGCGCACCGGCGACAGCAACAGCGCATGCACGATGCCGAACAGGGTCGTATGGGCCGCGATCGCCAACCCCAGCGTGAGGATCGTGACCAAGGCGAAGCCGGGCCGCGCCAGCAAGGTGCGCAGGCCGTGGCGCAGATCCAACAGGACGTGAGTGGCCATCGTGCTTTCCTCAATCGTTGCGGAGTACGGTCATTGGATCGGCGCGCAGCGCGCGTCGCGCCGGCAGCAGGCAGGCCAGGGTGGCGAGCGCGGCAAGCAGCGAAGCCACCGCCGCGAGGATCGCGGGCTGGCTGCCGCCGCTGTCATACAGTTGGCTGGCGATGACGCGGCCGAGCACGAGGGCGCCGCCCGCGCCGAGCACGATTCCCGGCACCACCATGCTGGCGGCGTTGCCGAGCAGGAGGCGCAGGATGTGGCCACGGGTGGCGCCGAAGGAGCGTCGCACCGCCAGTTCGCGGCGCCGTGCCGCGACGAGCCAGGCGATCACGCCGTAGAGACCGACCCAGGTCAAGACGAGTGCGGCGGCCGCAAAGGCGCCCAACAGGGTCACGTTGAAGCGGCGCATGCGCAGCGTGCTGCCGGTGACCTCGTCGAGCGTGCGCACCTCATACACCGGCATGTCGGGAAAGGCGTCCTGCAGCACCCGACGCAAGGTCGGTGCGAGCGCCAGTGGGTCGCCGCGCACGCGCACGGCCAGGCGCAAGTCGCCGAGTGGCACGGTGCGTACCGGGAACCAGACTTCGGCCGAGACCGGCTGGTCCTGCCCGAACTGATGCACGTTGCCGACCACGCCGACGATGGTCTTGGCGGAGCCGTCGTAGACCGCGACCTGCTGGCCCAGCGCGTCGCCGCCGCCCAGATAGCGGTCGACAAACGCCTGGTTGACGACAATCTCGCTGGCGAAGGTGCCCTGTTGGCCGTCGCGCTGGTCGAACTCGCGGCCGGCCTTGAGCGGGATGCCGAAGGTGGCCAATGCACCGGGGCTGACAAACCGGAACTCGGCCAGCGCGGTGTCGGGCACCTCGTGCCCGGGAATCGAGAATCCGCCGTTGAAGCCGCCGTCGCCCGAGGCCGGCAGGAAGTTGCTGATGGCGGCGGCGGTGACGCCCGGGATCTCGAGCAATCGCGCCCGCACGGCGTCGAGCCGCGGCGCCAGTGCTGCCTTGATGCGTGGTGCGGCGGTGAGGAAGTCCTCGTTGCCCTGTGGCGTTGGCGCTGGCAGCGAGAAGCCGGCGCTGAGGACCTGGTCGACTCCGCGCAGCCCCGAGTCGACGCTGACGACGCGATACAGGCTGTCGACGAGCAGACCAGCGCCCGACAACAGCGTCAGTGACAGCGCCAGTTCGAACACGATGAGCACACGCCGCGCACGTGTCTGGCCGCGTTCGGCGATCTGGCCGCGCGCGCCGCTGCCAAGCACCGTGGCTGGGTCGGCGCCGCTGGCGCGCCAGGCGGGGATGAGGCCGAACAGCAGCAGCGCGAGCAGCATGAGGGCGCTGCACGCAGCGACCACGCGCAGGTCGAGCGAAGGCGCGTTCCAACCCGGCAGCAGATCGGGGACCAGGCGCAGCAAGGCGTGCACGACGGCCTGCGCGAACAGCAGCGCGGCGCCGGTGCCGACCACGGCAAGCATGAGCGTCTCGACCAGCATGCCATGCACGAGCGCGCGGCGGCTGGCGCCCAGGGCGCGTCGAATCGACAGCTCCTGCGCTCGCGACTGCGTGCGCGTGAGCACGAGTCCGGCGATGTTGGCGCAGGCAATGAGCAGCACGAGGAATGCGGCCGCGAGCAGGATCGACAACGACGTCCGCAGATTGGCGGCGGCAAGATCGCCGAGTCGCTCGACGCGCGCCGACAGACCCTTGTAGTTGTCGGGAAACGTCGCCGCCTGCCACTCGGTGATGCCGCGCAGCGCGGCCTGGGCCTGCTCGCGGGTGACACCGGGGGCCAGGCGCGCCACCGGTGCCAGCATGTTGTTGCCGCGATCAGCTGGGCGGGCCGGCAGGAACGTTGGTGTCCACAGGCGCGCGTCAGCGGGGTAGTGGAATCCCGGCGTGGTCACGCCGATCACGCGCCAGGCTTCGCCGTTGAGCATGATGTCGCGGCCGACCACGGAGGGGTCGGCGGCAAAGCTCGATCGCCACAGCGCATCGCTGAGCACCACCACGTGCTCGCCGCTGGTTTCGTCGTCGTCGCTGATGCCGCGCCCCAACGCGAGCGGCTGGCTGAACACCGCCCAGAAACCCGGTGACACCTGGTACCCGCTCAGGCGCTGCGCGGCGCCGCTGCCAGTCAGATTCAATGTCTGCGGCGCCCAGGCGCCGATCGCATCGAACACCGTGCCGCTGCGCTCGGCCCAGTCGGCGTAGGTCGAGGTCGCGATCGGGCTGCTGCGCACGGGCGGCTGATCGCGCAGCACGCGCACGATGCGCGCCGACTCGGTGAAGGGCAGTGGCTTGAGCAGCACCGCATCGTAGACCGTGAAGATCGCGGCCACGGCACCGATGCCAAGCATCAGGGTGAGGATGATGGTCGCCGCGTAGCCGGGGCGTTGCCGCAGTTGGTGCAGGCCGTGGCGCAGGTCGGTGAGCAAAGCGGGCATGGCGAGTTCCGATCAGTGCGGGCGGTGGGTGGCCGCGGTGCGATACCGCTGGGCGCGCCGCCGTGATGAGGACGCCGCGCGACGGGTCGATGCGCCGGTCATGGCGTCAGCGCAGCGCATCGCTGGGCGCCACGGCACAGGCGCGCCGTGCCGGCAGCAGGCAGGCGATGGCGGTGGTCGCGAGCAGCAGCAGGGCGACGCCGACGAGCGTGACCGGATCACTGCCGGTGACGCCGTAGAGCTGGCCGTCGAGCACGCGCGCGCCAAGCACGGCCACGCCGATGCCGGCCGCGACGCCGCCGGCGGCCAGCAGCAGGCCGCGGTCGAGCACGAGTCGCAGTACGCGCCCACGGGTGGCACCGAGGGCCTGACGCAGCGCAAACTCGTGGTGACGCTGGCCGACCGCAAACGCCATCAGGCCATACAGGCCGCCGCTGGCCAGGCTCAGCGCAACCAGCGCGAAGGCCCCGAGCAGGCCCAGACTGGCGCGTCGATCGGCGAGTGCGGCGCGCCGCATCTGCGCCAGTGGTGCGATGGCGTAGGGAATGTCGGCGGCATCGGTGGCCAGCGCCTGCTCGAGGCTTGGCAGCAAGCTGGCCAGTGGCAGGCTCGAGCGCACCACCAGGCTGAAACGCGCGGCGGCGCGCGGACGCTGGGCGAGGTTCACGTAGACGCTGCCCATCGGCGCGCGATCGAGGCTCTGCTCGCGCACATCGGCAACCACGCCGACGATCGTGAGTGGATGCAGGTCGCCGTCCATGTTGCCGTACTGGATCCGTCTGCCGAGCGGATCGGCGTCGCCCCAGGTTGCACGCGCCGCGGCGGCGCTGATCAGCGCGACCTGCTCACCGTCGTTGCGGTCGCGCGCATCGAAACCACGCCCAGCCAGCAGGCGGATGCCGGCGGCGCGGAAGTAGTCGGCGCTGGCGACGCGGAACTGGGCATAACCGAGCGGCGCCGGGGCGTGCGCGGGATCGCTGACGCTGCCATCCCAGAACGCACCGTCGGCACCGCTGCCCGAGAGCGGCAGGGCGTTGACGCCGCCGACTGCGCTCACGCCCGGCAGCGTGCCCACTGCGTCGATGAGTCGCTGGTAGCGCTGCGCGTTGGCCGCGGCCGCTTGCGGGGTGGTCGTGCTGGGGCCGGACAGTTGCACGCTGGCGGCGCCGGCAGCGTCGAATCCCGGATCGATCGCCAGCAGCGCGAGGAAGCTGCGGCCGAGCAGGCCGGCGGCGGCCAGCAGCAACGTGGTGAGGGCGATCTGGCCGATCAGCAGACCCGACCTCAGGCGCAATTGCGGCTTGCCCGACGAGTGTCCGCGCCCGCTCTCGCGCAGCTCGGCCATCAGCGGGCCGCGACGCGCCACCAGTACAGCGGCCGTGGTGACCAGCGCAATCAGCAAGGCACAGGCGAGGGCGACGCCGAGGGCGTCGGCGCCGAGGCCGATTTCGCTGGCGCGCGGCAGTTCGATGTGCCCGCCGTGCACGAACAGGCGCAGTGCGGCCCAGGCCAGCGCCAGCGCGAGCAGCGCCGCGCTGCCGGTGATGAGCAGGCCTTCGGCAAGGCACTGTCGCGCCAGGCGCAGGCGATCGGCACCGAGGGCCGCGCGCACCGCGAGTTCACGTGCACGCGCGCCGCCGAGGGCGAGCAGCACATTGGTGGCATTGGTCACCGCGATCAGCAGCAGAAACAGCGTGCCCGCAGCGAGCAGCAGCAGCGCGCGCCGTACCGGAGCGGCGATGGCATCGGCCAGCGGCGTCAGCTCGAAGTCGCGCAGATCGACCTCGCTGCCGTACTGGCTGAGCAGGCGTGTCGCCAGCGCGTGGGCGGCCAGGCGCGCCTGCGACAGCGCAGCGCCCTCACCGAGGCGACCCAACACCGACCAGTTGTGGGCGCTGCGCGAGGTGCCGGGAGCGTCACTGAACGGCATCCAGGCCGCCGTGCCGGGTGGAAAATCGAAGCTGGCTGGCATCACGCCGATGATCGTGGCGGCGCTGCCGCCGACATCGAGCGGTTGCCCGATCACGTCGCCCCGACCCTGCAGCAGGTCCTGCCACAGCGTGTGCGAGCTGACGACCGTGGCAGCGCGCTGCTGCGCGTCGAAGCTGCGGCCGAGCTGTGGCGCGGTGGCGAACAGGCGGAAGAAATCGCCGCCGACCCAGGCCACGCTGCCTTCGCGAAGTGCCGCGCCGCGCGCGATCGGTTCGTGCGAGCTGGCGTGGTAGGCCGTCGCGGCGAACACTCCGCTGGCGGCGAGGTCGGCGTAGTTGGGCCAGGCCAACGCCATCGAGTGGCCATCCTCGGCAAGCTCGCGCACCTGCACGATGCGGTCGGCATCGGCGTAGGGCAGTGCGCGCAGCAGCACGGCCTGGATGACCGCGTACAGCGCCAGCGCGGCGCCGAGCCCAAGCGCCAGCGTGGCCACCGCGAACGCGCTGGTGCCGAGGTGGGCGCGCAGGCTGCGCGCGGCGAATTTGACGTCCTGCAGCCAGCTCATCGGTCGATCTCCGCGGTGGAATGCTCATTCATCGCGCAACGCTTCCAGTGGCGTGACACGCAGCACGCGCCAGGCCGGCAGCGCCGCCGCCAGCAGCGCGGCGAGCATCATCGCGGCGGTGCCGCCCACGAACACCGGCAGCAGCGGTATCGCACCGGCCAGGCGCGAGGGGTCGAACCACCGCAGCGCGACGGCGGCGATTGCACAGCCGGCGCCGACGCCGAGCGAACTCACGATCAGGCTTGCGCCAAGGATGCCGCGCGCGAGCCGTGACGGCGTCGCGCCGACCGCGAGGCGCAGGCCGAACTCCGCGATGCGGCGGCGTTGCTGCAAGGCAGCGACGGCGTAGACGCCGAATACTGCCAGCACGAGCGCCGCGAACGCGAAACCAGTGACCACGCGGGCAAAGAAACGCAGCGGGCGCAGCTCATCGTCGATGCGCTGCTGGAGCGTGTACTGGGCGGTGATGGTCTGGCGCGGATCGACGCTCCACAGCGCGTTCGCCATGGCGGTGTCGATGCCGGGCAGCGCGGGGTCACTGCGCAGCAGAAACGTCATCGCCACGCGCGGCGCCTGCGCGAACGGCACCAGCACCTCGGGCAGGGCGGCGGCGCGCAGCCGGTCGTTGTGGATGTCGGCGACGACGCCGACGATGCGGCAGACGCTGCGTCCGCTGCGCCCCAGGGGCAGGTCGATGCTGCGATCCAGGGGTGAGGTATCGCCGAACAGGCGGCGTGCCAGGGTGCGGTTGACGATCGCCACCGGCTCGGCGCCGGCGCGGTCATTGCCATCGAAATCGCGGCCGGCCAGCAGCGCGATGTCGAGCAGGCCGTTGTAGCCGGCGGAGACACGGCGCAGCGCGGCCTGTACCGGCACGGCGTCGACGCCGGCGATACGCACATCGGCACTGCCGCCGCCGATCTGCGACAACGGCGCCGCGCTGGTCAGTGCCGCGCCCTGCGCCCCCGGCACTGCCGCCAGGCGTTGCAGCACCGCGTCGCCGAAATCGTTCCACTGCGCCGGGCCGGCACCGCCACTGTCGGTGCCGAGCGCTTCGCGGAACATCGACAGTGCATGGACGCCAGCGCTGCGAAAGCCCGGATCCACGCCCTGCAGACGCAACAGGCCGAGGCCGAGGCCAGCGGCGGCGAGCAGACAGACGGTCGACAGCGCCATCGCCGTGGCCGGCAACAGACGCTGGCGCCGACCGTCGCCGACCACTCCCTTGCCGGCGCTGCGCATCGCCTGCAGCGGGTCGGCATCGACGCGCAGCGAACCGGCCAGCGCGGCAACCATCGGCAGCACGGCGCCGAGCGCGAGTACGATCGCGGCAACGCGCCAGTCGAGCGTGATGGTCTCGGCGCGCGGCACGCTGTCGGCGGCGAGCGCGCGCAGCATCGACAGGCCGAACTCGGCGATCACGGTGCCGAGCAGCAGGGCGGCAGCACCGAGCCACAGCAGTTCCAGCAAGGTGCCGCGCCGCAGGCGCGCGCGACTGGCGCCGATGGCCTGCATCACGGCCAGCTCGCGGCGACGCGCGACCTGACGCGCGTCGATCAACAAGGCAACGTTGGCGCAGCCGATCAGCAGCACCATCAGCGCCAGCGCCAGCGCGCCCCACAACAGGCTGCGCACCGGGCCGACGATGAGGTCGAGCAGCCCGCGCGTGCGCAGGCGCCAGCCGTGTGCAGGACTGCGCCCATGGGCCTGGTCGAGCGTGGCGAGCTGCGCTGCGAGCGCTTCGTCGGCCTGGGCGGGCGTGGCATCGGCGCGCAGACGCCCGACCATCTGCAGGATGCGCAGGTCGAGCCGGCGCGCCGCATCCTGCGGCAGCTCCTGCGGGCGCAGCGCGGTCCATACCCCGGTGTCACCGCTGAACGAACGCATCGCGGCCGGCATCACACCGACGATCTCGAGCGGCGGGCGGTCGAGCGTTTCGAGGCGGCGCCCGATCACCGCCGCGCTGCCGCCGAAGCGGTCGTGCCACTCGTCCCAGGAGATGACTGCCAACGGCAGACCGGCGCGGATGTCCTGCGCGTTCGGGAAGCGGCCCAGCGCGGGCGCGAGGCCGAGCGTGTCGAAGTAGCCGACGCTGACCAGCTGCGTGGGGATCTCCCTCGGATGGCCGTCTTCGAGCACACCGAGGCCGGTCCACTGGAAGTAGCCGAGTGCGTCGAACCCCGCGGTGCCGCTGGCCAGTTGCTCGGCTTCGGCGATCGACAACTGGGCGCGGTGCACCTGCTGTGACGGGTTGTCGGCGTAGATCGACACCAGGCGTTGAGCGGCCGGCAGCGGCAGTCCACGCAGCAGCACGCCGTCGACCGTGCACACCATGGCCACGGTGAGCCCGAAGCCGAGTGCGAGCATGGTGAGGGCGGCCGCCGCGAACGCCGGCGCACGCAGCAGGCGCAGCAGGGCGGCGCGCAATTCGGCGCGCATGCTGCTCATGAGATCACCGTGGCATGGTCGATCGTGCCGCAGCGCGCGCGCAGTGTGCCGCCGATGACAGCGGGAATGCGCAACGGGTCGGCTGGCGAGCGGCTCGGCATGGCAGGGGCCTCAGCGGGCGCCACGCGCCGGGCGCAGCAGGCGCTGGTCTTCTTCGTGGCGCAGGCGGTGCATGGTTTCCTCGTCGACGATGCGGCCATCGAACATGAAGATCTTGCGCTGCGCGAAGTCGGCATAGCGCGGATCATGGGTGACCATGCAGATCGTCGAGCCGGCCTTGTGCAGCTCGTCGAGCAGCTGCATGACCGCCTCGCCGTTCTTCGAGTCGAGGTTGCCGGTCGGTTCGTCGGCCAGCAGGATCGACGGCGCACCGACCAGGGCGCGGGCGACGGCGACACGCTGCTGCTGGCCGCCCGAGAGCTGCGCCGGATAGTGCTTGACGCGATGGGCCATGCCGACGCGCTCCAATGCCTGCACGGCGCGGTCGCGGCGCTCGGCCTTGGACACGCCGTCGCGATAGGTCAACGGCAGCTCGACGTTCTCGAACACGGTGAGGTCGCCGATCAGGTTGAAGGCCTGGAACACGAAACCGATTTCCTGGTTGCGGATGTGGGCGCGTTCGCTGGCACCGATGTCGGCAACCTCGCGCCGATTGAGGCGGTAGGTGCCGGCGCTGGGCGTGTCGAGCAGGCCGAGGATCGCCAGCAGCGTCGACTTGCCGCAGCCGGACGGACCCGTGATCGAAACGTATTCGCCGCTGGCTATGTCCAGGTGCACATCGGCCAGCGCGTGGGTCTCGACCTCGTCGGTCAGGAACACCTTCTTGATGGAATCGAGGTGGATCAACGTGTCGTCGTTCATGGGTTCGCCGCCGGTGTGGATGGTGTCGTGTGCCGGTGATGCCACGGGCCCGCTTCGGTGCCGATGCTGCGCGCTGCCGGTGCTGCCGCCAATGGCTTCATGGCGGGCTCCTGCTGGCATGTGGTGGTGGTGGATGCGGATTCATTTCAATCGGATGCGGTCGTACTGGTCGTAGGCATTGGTGTCGGACAGGATCACGCGGTCGCCCTCGGCCAGACCCTGCAGCACCTGGATCTGGTTGACCGAACCCTTGCCGAGCTGCACGGCGACGCGGTTGGCCACGCCGTCGGCGGCGATGCGGAACAGCCGCACCTGCGAGTCGGGTTGGCCGAACGCCGGACGGCCGACATAGAGGGTGTTCGCGATGCGCTCGAGCTCGATCGTGCCATCGACGGAGAGATCGGGGCGGGCACCCGGCGGCAGTGCGTCGCTGAGCTCGACGTCGACTTGCACGCTGCCGTTGTGCACGGCCGGATCGACGCGACGGACCTTGCCGGCGACGATGCCGTTGCGCGTGTCCACGCGCACGTCCTGTCCGATCGCGACATCCTTGGCCTGGGTCTCGGCGATGCGCAGCTGCGCCATGAGCTCGCCGGGCCGGGCGACGCGGGCGAGATTGGCACCGGCAGCGACCTGCTGGCCTTCCTCCACCGGCACCTGTTGCAGCACGCCGGCGATGCCGGCGCGCACGTGCAGTGCATCGGCCTGGCGTTGGCGTAGTGTGCGCGTGGCCGCGAGCTGGTCGAGGCGGGCTTGCTCGGCGGCGAGCTGCGCGGCGATGTTGCGGCGGAATTCCTCCACGCGTTGCTGTTCGATGGCGACGCGGTTCTTGAGCTGGTCGAGCGTGATCAGCGTCTTGCGGTATTGCACGCCGGGGATGATCCCCTTTTCGGCCAACGGCTTTTCGGCCTCGGCCTGCATGCTCGAGGTGGCGTAGTCGGCGTTGGCGCCGGCCAGCGCCGATTGCTCGTCGAGCAGGCGCGACTTGAGGTCGGTGCGCTTGGCGGCCAGGTCCGATTGCCCGGCCGCATAGGCGCTCTGCGCGGCACGCAGCTGGTCCTCGACCTCGGGGTTGGACAGCTCGAGGATGATGCTGTCGGGTTCGACCGTGGCGCCCGGCTTGACGACGATATGCTCGACGCGGGCGGTGGTCTCGGCCGCGATCCAGCGGATCTCCTTGGGCACCAGCGTGCCGGGCCCACGCACTTCGCGCAGCAGTTCACCGCGCTTGACGGTATCGACCAGCACGCTGCTGCGCTCGACGCCGGGGATCGCCGGTCCGAGCCGGGCCAGGCTGATCGCGGTGATGATGACGAGGGTGAGGACACCCCCACCGATGAGCAGTTGGCGGCGGCGCTTGCGTTGCTTGAGTTCGGGGCGGGCGATGTCCATGCGCAATCCATAGCAAGGGCAATGCCAACTGGGCCAATGATCGCATCATGTTGATCGGGCGATGGTTTCTTGAAGCGCAACCGGCTCCGTGAGCGGTCACATGTCCGGAATCGAACGCTGCGGTGAACGCCTGCGAACGCATCGCATCGGCACCGCGTGGCGGGCCCGGCGTGATCCGTGTGGCGGCCCTCGTCGCGGCGGTGGCCGGCACCAATCACGGCGCGGAACTTGCATGAATCTGCCAGACTCGCGCCTGCATCGCGGCGCGACCAGCCGTCGGGCGCGGTCGCCAGCGGCCTGCGTCGGTCGCGTGGATCGTTGCCACAGGGGGATTTCTCGATGGATCACCACCATGCATCACCCGCGCTGATGGCTTGCCGCGTACTGGCACTTTGCGCCGCATGTGCGCTCGCCGCTGCCGCACCGGGTCACGCCGGGCAGCCCGTGACGCCGGGTGAAGTCAGCCTGTCGATGGTCACGTGGATCGGCCCATCGACACTGGCGCCGGGTCAGTCCAATACGCTGTGCGTGACGGCCAACCTCAGATCGGCCGATGCGGAATACATCGACCGCATCGACCTCGACCTGCCCGACGCGTGGCTGGTTGCTGCACTGGCTGCCGACAGCGAGCCGCCGGCCAATGGCTGTACCGATGCCAGGCCGCTCGTGGCCGGCGTCGCGGCCGGCAACCTCATCTACTGGCAATCCAGTGGCACGCTGCCCACGAAGTGTGGCGCCTGGTTCGGTGGGCCCGGCGGCAGTGAATTCATCCTGTGCGCGCAGGTGACCGTGCCCGATTGCAGCGGCGCTCCGTGGCATCTGCCGTGGCACATCGCTGGCGATGGCTTGAGCAATGCGCCGCATGTGGCCAGCGGCGTCTACGAGTCGCTGTCGTGCGCGGCGCCAGACACACCCAACGTCGAGGTCGATCCGCTCAGTCTCGCCGCGACCCAGTCGCAGGGGGCGAGCACGAGCCGCACGCTCACGCTCACCAATACCGGCAGTGCCGACCTCGTCTGGGCGATCGTGACGGAGCCCGTTGCAATGCAGGCACTGGCCGGCAGCGGGCTCGCTGGCGCCGCGGCGCCATGCACGGCGCCTGCCGACGTGCCGTGGCTCAGTGTGGATGCCAGCGGTGGCAGCATCGGGCCGATGCAGTACACGCCGGTCACCGTGAGCCTCAATGCCAGCGGCCTCGCGCCCGGCATCCATCACGCCAATCTGTGCGTGACGAGCAACGATCCCGATGCGGGTCCCGGTAACGGCACCGCGCTCGTGGTGGTGCCGGTCACGCTCACGGTCGACGACCGGATCTTCGGCAATGGCTTCGACGGCTGACGCCGGAACGGACGCTGGCGCGAAAGTGCGCCAGCGCTGCCGCGAGCAAGCGATGGCGTGGCCACCCCCTGCGGGTGGCCACGCCGCATCGTCGGCTAGGGCAGGTACAGCGCGCGCGCGCGGCGCTCCTGCAGGCTGAAGTCGGCCTGATTGACCAGCCGCAGGTCACGCACTTCCCACGGCGCATGCAGCGACAGCGAGGCCGCGTCGTAGCGCAGCTCGAGCGTGCCGTGGCCGGGCTGCAGCCAGGCCGCTGATTGCCCCATCGCGACCGGATGCAGCTGACCGTCGTCACCGGTGCCGTGGAGCACGCCGGACACGGCGTAGCGGCTGGCCACGCTGGCCTGCACGCCGATACGCACGGCGATGCTGCCGTCCTTGGTCAGGCTGGCGCTCTGGCTGACGTGGCCATCGAGGCGCGCCACCGGCACGCTGACCGCGAAGGCGGTCTTGGCATCGCGCGGGATCGCGTCCTTGCCTGCGGTCACGCCGAACGCGTGCATTTCCCACAGACCGGGACCGCCGGCGTGTGCGAGATCGGGCCGGACCTGGCCCAGATAGCTACCATCACCCTGGCGCACGAAGTCGACGTTCTGGCTGCTGCCGTCGGGGGCACTGACGAGGCCGCCGATGCGATCGAGCGTGGCGCCCTCGAACTGGGCACGGAACGCGATCGTGTCGCCACCGGCGATGCTGTCGCGCGTGGCCGCCAGCGACAGCGCCACCGCGCTGGCGGGCTCGAACACGTGGACGAGATGGGCGCCTTGTGCGGCCGGCATGGCCAGGCGCACGTCGCCGACGGCCTTGCTGTCGAGTTTCATGATGATGCTGCCCTGCGGTACGTCCATGCCCGCGGCGTGCAGCGCGTCGGCGTCGGCGACCGCGCTCATCGATTTCGAATTGTCGAGACGGCGCCCGTCGACGGTCAATTGCACGTCGCTGGCACTGACGGCGGCCTTGCCCGCATGCGGGCTGATGCGTACCAGCGCACCGGGCGAGCTGAGTTTCAGGCGCAAGCCGGCCTGCAGTTCGCTGGCGCTGGCGTCGACCCAGTATTCACGGCTCTGTGCGACGTAGGCCTGCGGCTGGGCATCGAGTGCGGCGCTGGCGTCGAGCGGCCATGACACCGCGAGCGGGGCGCGCTCGAGCGCATCAGCGGCCTGGCGCTTGGCGACCGGCGCGACGAGTTCGGCCGCGACGAGATCCTGGGACGATGCGGCCAGCAGGCGCAGCGCCGGGGCGGCGTGGGCGGAAGCGGCCAGACCGCTGGCAAGGGCCAGGGCAGCCACGAGCGGGAGCGGACGAAGGTTGCTGAAGTTCATCGGTCGGCTCCTCACAGATCGTTGCGCAGGATGTTCTGCAGGCCAAAGCAGGCGCGCCGGCTCTGGTTGTGGTTGAGCACCTTGCCGCCGGTGCGGTTCTTGTCGTAGAACCACAGGCTGCCGGCCGCGGTGGCGCTCGAACACTCGATGAAGCCGTCCGAGCAGCTCGACAGCCAGTTCTGGGTGACCTCGAGGCCCACGCTCTGCGAATAGCCGCCGCAGTAGGCATCGGAGTTCCACACCGCACTCACGACGTCGGTGCCGGCCACGCTCCAGAAGCCCTTGGGCAGCGCCGGGCGGCCGCTGGTGCCGTACAGGTTGTTCTGGTTGTAGTGGGCCATCCAGCTCGTCTGCTGCTGGCGCACCGCATCGCTCTTGTAGCCGAGCAACCAGCCGAGTGCGCTCTCGAACACGTTGCCCGCCATCACCGCGTTGGCCAGCGGCGTGCCGGCGCTGGACGGCGCCAGTGCATTGACCCAGCGGATCTTGCTGATGATCGCCGGGTAGCGGCTGTCGTAGGTCGGGTTGGACATGATCCAGCGGATCACGTTGCCACCGTTGGAGTGCGTGATCACGACGAGGTCGGTGATGCCGCGGCTGTCGATGAAGCTCTTGAGCTGGCCGGCGAGGCAACCGGCGGCGCGGCTGTCCCACATGTATTGGGTGAAATCGCAGTTGATGACGACGTAGTTGGCCTGGTTGACGAGGCCCTGGCGGACGGTGTCGACCATCGGCGCCTGCCAGTAGTCGGCGTAGGCGTTGGTCTGGCTGCCGGTGCCGTGCACGAAGGCCACGCCGGTCTTTGCGGTGGCCGCATAAGCGGTCGAAGCTGCTGCAGTGAGCAGCAGGGTCATGGTGATGCGCAGCATGTCGTCTCCCCGAATCGGCGCGTGTCGGCGCCAGTGCCCGTGTCGAGCCCGCATCGACCCGCCGCCTGTCACATCCTGCGGCTGCAGCCGGACCAATGGAGCATGAAAGGACGCGCCTGCCGTCGTGGATCTCCCGGTCCCGTACGGTGGCGTACGCACGCTACGCGCCAGCCACGGGTGGCGTCAATCTGCAGGTGCAGCAATCCGCGCCCGCCTCGGGCGGCGACTCAGAACTCGAGGTCGAGCGCTGCGCACAGGTAGTCGACCATCGGTGCGATGCGCTTGAAGGTGGCGATCAGATGCGGTCGCAGTTCGTCCGAACAGGCCAGGGCGTCGCTGAAATGGGCGCCGGCGGCAAAGGCCTTGCGGCGGATGTCGCCAGCGAGCTCATGGGCAGGATCGAAGCCGCGTGGCGAGCGCTGGAGCGATTCGCCCCAGAACGTGAAGTGTTCGGTGAACGACCGACCGTGCACGGCACGTCGCCACGCCGCCGGATTGTCGACGAGGAAGTCGCGGATGCGACGCAGCGTTGCCGGCTCGGGACGCCAGATGCCGCCGCCGGCAAAGCAGTGGCCGGGTTCGATCTCCATGTAGAACGACGGCGCCTGCACCTCGTGACGCCGCTCATGGCCGAGTCGTGCGCCGGCCCAGGTCTTGTACGGCGTCTTGTCGTGGCGAAAGCGGGTATCGCGCTGCAGGCGAAACAGCGAGCCGCCCTGCTTGCGCGGGTCGGCGCGGTAGTGGGGGCTGAGCTTGGCCAGTGGCGCGGCCAGATCGGCGATCAGCTGCAGGTACGGTTCGCGCAGCACGGCTTCGTAACGCGCCTTGTTGGCGTGGAACCAGCTGCGATTGTTGTTGGCGGCCAGCTCGCGCAGGAAACGGAAGGTGGCGCGGGAAAAGTAGATGTTCGACACGGGGCGCGGCGCGGAGACGGAAGCGGGAATTGTAGCGGCGGACCAGCCGATGCCGGCCTGGCTCAGGCGCCTTGCCGCCCCCATTGCTCCAGCGCGTCGAGCAGCGCTTGCTGCGATGGCGTGGTCGCGGCGTCGACGCGCAGCGCCGCGATGGCGGCGAAGTACTGCTCGCGCGTGAGCGTGGTCAAGGCCGTTTCGCGCTCGAGCCGCTGGTCACGGAAAGCCTGCCAGCGCCGGCTCTCGTCGCCATCGAGCGTGTCGGGCCAGTTGCGCGCGCGGTAGCGGAACAGCAGTTCGCCATAGCGCGCATCGTCGAATGCAATGCGGCGTTGCGCCAGTTGCGCGGGTGGCGTGGCGCGCGCCTCGCGCAGGCGGCGCTTGTCGGCATCGGTCGGAAAGCCCGCATACAGCGCCAGCTCCGGGTCGAGCGCGTCCTCGCTGTGGGCCTGCGCAAACACGCTCGCGAGCTTGGCGGGCAGGCCCTCGGCGTCGCGCAGCCGCTGCAGATGCTCGAGCGCACGCGGCAGGTCGAGGCCGATGCGGGCGTGGTCAACGCCCTGCAGTACCGACACCGGCGCCAGTGCCGGTGAGCGGTTGGCATGGATTGCCTTGAGCGGAATGCGCTCGACACCGACGGGCAGGTCCGCGCGCGGCGTGAACAGGCGATCGGCGATGTCGCCGGCCTCGAGTTCGAGCAGTGGCTGCGGATCGACGGCGAGATCGTAGGCGATGACCGCATTGGGGTTGGTCGGATGCAGCGCCAGCGGCACCACCACGGCCAGGCAACCACGATTGGCCGGATAGCGCGAGGATACGTGCACGACCGGCGTCATGTGCGCCACGTCGAGATAGCGGAAGGCCGCCTGCTTGCGGCGCAGCTCGAAGTGGAATTGCCACAGCCGTGGCTGGTGCCGGCGGATCAGCCGGGCCAGCCCGAGCAGCGCTTCCACGTCGGACAGCGCATCGTGGGCATGCTGCTGCTCGATGCGGTTGGCGCGAGCCAGATCCTCGAGCCGGAAGCTCGGCGTGCCGTCGTCACGTTGTGGCCACTGGATGCCGTCAGGCCGCAGCGCATGGCACATGCGCGCGAGGTCGATCAGGTCCCAGCGCGAATTGCCATTGCGCCATTCGCGTTCGTACGGGTCGTACAGATTGCGGTACAGCAGGTTGCGCGTGAATTCGTCGTCGAAGCGGATCGAGTTGTAGCCGACCGTGCAGGTGCCCGCTTCACTCATGAGCTCGTGCAGGGTGCCGGCGAACTCGGCCTCGATCACGCCCTCGCGCTGCATCTGCTGGGGCGTGATGCCGGTCAGCAGGCAGGCCGCCGGATGCGGCAGCACGTCGGGCGCAGGCCGGCAGAACAGCATCACGGGTTCGCCGATCGGTTGCAGGTCGGCATCGGTGCGGATGGCGGCAAATTGCGCCGGACGATCGCGGCGCGGATCGGTTCCGGTCGTCTCGTAGTCATGCCAGAGGAAGGTCGGCGTCATGGTGCGAGCATACCAAGCCGGTCGTGCTTGCTAGACTGCAGCGACCATCAACGGCGGAGCAGCACGCACATGCAGGATGACGGCAACCTGATCTGGATCGACCTGGAAATGACCGGACTCGATCCCGATGCCGATTCGATCCTCGAGATCGCCACCGTGGTGACCGACAGGGATCTCAACGTGCTGGCCGAGGGGCCGGAGTTCGCGATCGTCCATCCGCTGGCGCGGCTCGAGGCAATGGACGACTGGAACCGCAACCAGCACAGCAAGTCGGGGCTGTGGCAGCGTGTGCTCGATTCGACCGTGGACATCGCCAGCGCCGAGGCGCGCACGGTCGCGTTCCTGCACGACTGGGTCGCGGCCGGCAAGTCGCCGATGTGCGGCAATTCGATCTGCCAGGACCGGCGCTTCCTGTATCGGCTGATGCCGCGGCTGGAACGCTATTTCCACTACCGCAACCTCGACGTGTCGACGATCAAGGAGCTGGCGCGGCGCTGGGCGCCCGAGGTCGCGCGCGGCTTCAGCAAGGAATCGGCCCATACCGCGCTCAGCGACGTGCGCGACTCGATCGCGGAACTGCGCTATTACCGCCCGTTCCTCGGACGCATCGGCGCGGCGGGACAGGACACGGCGCAGGATTGACCGAGCAAAAAAAGAGCGCCCCTTGCGGGGCGCTCGTTGCGGATGCGAATCCGGACCGTCGAGACAGGAGTCAATCCTGCGCTCAGAACTTCACCGTCACGTTGGTGAAGAAGTAACGACCGGCTTGGTCGTAGCCACCCGGCGAGTTGGCGTTGGCCGGATCGACGCTGCTGCCCACGATCGGCGGGATCTTGTCGAACACGTTGTTGACGCCGACCGTCCATTCGGCCGGCCCAAACGTGAAGGTGCCCGACAGGTCGAAGTAGTTGTAGGCACCCAAGCGGTTGCCATGCGCCACGAGGATCGCGTCGGTGGTCAGGTTCTGCCCGCTGAGTGCATCGACGTAGTCCATGCCGCCCATGTAGCGCCAGCGCGCGTTCACGCTGTACCAGTCACGCGCGAAACCGAAATTGGCGATGTGGCGCCACTTGGGGTTCTGGCACGAGCTGTTGAACTTGCCGGCGCAGTCGAAGCGCGTTCCCGCCACCTGCGGCAGGTTGTCGATCTGCACCTTGAACGCGTACGAACCGACGAAACCGGTGGTGAAGCGGCCACCGAGTGCGTCCCAACCGTAGTTCGCGGTGAGGTCGATGCCGGTGTGGTGCGACTTGCCGAAGTTGCCGGCGAGATTCTCGACGTAGCCGGCGGTGGCAGGGTTGCTGCCGATCCACAGGTCGCCACTGCCCGCGCGGCGATGCACGAGGCTGCAGATGCTCGCGTTGCCGGTGCTGCCGCACAGGTCGAGAATCGTGCCGGCGCCGATCGAAGCGATGCGGTCGGTCATGCGGATGTCGTAGTAGTCCGCGCTGATGTCGAGGCCGCGGAACGGCGTGAACGCCGCACCGAGGGTCCAGGTCTTGGCCTGCTCGGGCTTGAGGTTCGGATTGCCGCCGCCGAACTGGTTGTACTGGCCGGCCGGGCTTTCCGGAATCGATCCGTACTGTGACGGCGTCACCCCCATGTTGGCGCACTGCGCCGCCGTGAATGCGGGATTGGTGCCGGCGCAGGGATCGTCGCCTTCGAACAGCGAGATCGACTGGGCCAGGAACAGTTCGCCGACGCTGGGAGCACGGATCGCGCGGTTGAAGCCGCCGCGGACGTGCACGCCGCTCAGATCGCTGTTGAAACCGAGCTTCCAGCTGTTGGCGCGGCCGCTGGTGTCGTAATCCGATGCCCGGAAACCGAGGTCGAGGGCCGCGCTGCGCACGAAGCCGTCACTCTCCAGCAGCGGCACCGCGCTCTCGAGGAACAGTTCCTTGACCGAGATGTCGCCCGTGATCGGCGTGGTGGGGCCACCCGAGCCGGTGAAGTTGCCGGTTGCGGTATTGCTGTCGGGTTCGCGGTTGAATTTGCTGCGGCGCCATTCCAGGCCCGCCACGAGCTTGATCGGATCGTTGTTGGCGCTGGCAAAGCCCCAGCCGATGTCGCCGCTGACGTAACCGTTGAGGACGGCCATCGAGGTGCTGATCTTGACGATGCCGGTGCCTTCGATCGCGGCAATCGCCGCGGGCGTGACGGCGTTGGGCTGCCAGATGTTGTAGAACTCGCATCCGGAGAATGAGCCGGCCGGGCAGCCGAGCAGCGCCTGCGTCACGCGGTCGGACAGGAAATCGCCCTTGGAGATGTTGGTGTTCTCGGTACGTGCGAACAGGTACGAGGCGTTGTAGCTCCAGCGATCGGTGATGTCGCCTTCGGCACCGGCCACCACGCGGAACGAATTGGTGTCGTCGTGGAAAATGCGCGGGCCACCTTCGACGTTGCGCTTGCCGGCGAGAATGTACAGCGGGTCAGCGCTCGACAGGCCCAGGTCCGAGCACATCGTATTGATGACCGGATCGCTGCAGTCGATGAACAGGTCCTGCGCGAAGAAGGTGCCCGATTCGGCGATCTGCATCGTGCTCTTCTTGTTGATCGCCATCATGTCCGCGTAGGGGCGGAAGTGCTCGTTGACCTCGTAACGCAGCGAGCCACCGAAGTTGTAGCGCGTGTCGGGCCGTTGGTAGTAATTGATCGGCGCATAGTTGTAGAGCATGCCGATGCCAGGAGCCCAGTGTCCGGTCGCCGGATCGTAGTGCGCCGCGTAGCCCGAACCGGCAAGCGTGTCATCGGCATCGAAGATGTAGAAGTTCGGTACCGGCGCGGTGCCCGAGCCGCCGCAGCTGGTGCCACTGCCGTTGAGGGCGCACGAGGAATAGTCGCGGTCACCCTGCATCAGCGGTTCGTTCTCGCGCCAGCTGAGCCAGCCCATCGCGTGGCCCTTGCCATCGGCAAAATGGCCACCGAACGCGATGTCGATGTTCTTGGAGGTGCCGTCGAAACCCGAATTGCCCTTGGGATAGGTGAACCCGCGCGCATTCATCAGGTTCTGCATCCACTTGGTGCTGTTGTCGTGCTGGTAGGCCGAGGTGCCGGCGCTGAGGCTGACGCCTTCAAAGTCGGTGTCGAGCACGAAGTTGACGACACCGGCGATCGCGTCCGAGCCGTAGACGGCCGAGGCGCCACCCGTGAGCAGGTCGACGCGCTTGATGACGGCGGCGGGGACGATGCTGATGTCGACCGATTCGGCGGCGCCCGGCGGCAGCCGGTGACCGTTGACGAGGGTGAGCGTGCGGTCCGGTCCCAGACCACGCAGATCGATGGTCGGATAGCCGGTGGCGCCGTTGTTCATGAAGTTGTCGAAGTACGGCGACATCTGCGGGAACTGGTTGACGAGGTCGTCAGCGCGGGTGGCGCCGGTGAGCTTGAACGCTTCGGCATCGATTTCGGCAACGGGACTGGAGGCCGTCATGGTCTGGCTCTTGATACGCGTGCCGGTGACCGTGATGCCTTCCAGGGTCTGCGCTTCGGCGGAGGAAGCGTCGTCGGTCCGGGTCGTGGTCCGATCCTGGTCGGGGGTTTCCTGCGCCTGCGCGGCCACGGCAATCGTGCCGGCACCGATCAGCGCCAGCAGCAGTGCTTCGCGCAGCTTGCTCTTCTTCAATCTCATGACAACTCCCAAGATGTTGAAAAAATGAGGGGTTGGAGCGGACGTGCTCCCGCCACGGCAGCGAGTACCCCGCACGATGCCGTGTTGCGATGTTGGTGGCGCGCGCCAGGCGCATCCCCCGCTCGGGCGCATTAACAAAAAACCAACATTCGGCACATGTCAATATAACAGTGCTGTTAACAATTCGTCGATCCAGGCTGGGTGCCTCTTATAAAACATGGATATATAAGCGTTTATTGCGCTCTCTGCAGGCGGTGCAGGGACGTCGTGGGCGCGACGGCAGGGCTTGCGCGAGTATTGGCGGCAGATGCGCCGCAGACGCCGTCAGCGGAAATCGCGCGAGGCGAACGCAAGGCGTGGCAGCAGCGCACCATAGTCGTGCAGGCGCCGCGCGATGAGGTGGTGCACGCCGTCCTCGCTGACCTGCAGCAGGCCATCGACGGCCATGATCACGGCTTCGGTCAGCACGCGCGGCTGGCGTTGCGCGACGGCCCGCCACACGATCACGTTGACGAAGCCGGTTTCGTCCTCGAGCGTGACGAAGGTGACGCCCTTGGCCGTGGCGGGGCGCTGGCGCATCGTGACCAGGCCCGCACAGCGCAGGGCTTGCGCGTGGCGTGTCGAACCGGCGATCCGGTTTGCGGGCACCACGCGCCGCCGCTGCAGTTCCGGGCGCAACAGGCTCAACGGATGCGCCTTGAGCGACAGGCCCTGCGTCGCGTAGTCGCCAAGCACCTCTTCGTGCAGTGCGGGGGCGGGCAGGGTGACCGCAGTCTCGTGGATCGCCGCGGCAGCCAGCAGCGGCAGTGGCGTCTCGACGCCGGCGCTGTCCCAGCGCGCGCGATGGCGATGGCCGCTGAGTGAGCGCAGTGCATCGGCATCGGCCAGCGCGGCGCGCTCGCGTGCGTCCAGTCGGGCGCGGATGATGAGGTCGGTCACGTCGCGGAAGGCCTGCTGCCGGCGGGTGCTGACGATGCGCTCGGCCAGTTCGACGCCGACGCCGCGGATCTGGCCCAGGCCCAGGCGCAGTGCGAGCGGTGGCTGGCCCGGACCGGATCCGACGGCAGCCGGCAGGTGTTCCAGCGTCGCCTCGGGCATGCTGTGCTGCACGTCGACCGGCAGCACCGTCACGCCGTGGCGGCGTGCATCCTGCACGAGCTGGGCCGGCTGATAGAAGCCCATCGGCTGCGCGTTGAGCAGTGCGCAGGTGAAGGCGGCCGGGTGGAAGCACTTGAGCCAGGCCGAGGCCCAGGCGAGATTGGCGAAGCTGGCCGAGTGCGATTCGGGGAATCCATACTGGCCAAAGCCACGGATCTGCGCGAACAGGCGTTCGCAGTAGTCGGGGGCGTAGCCGCGTGCGAGCATGCCGTCGCGGATGCGGTCGTGGAATGGTTCGAGGTTGCCATCGCGCTTCCAGGCCGCCATCGCGCGGCGCAGCTGGTCGGCCTCGCCGAGCGTGAAGCCGGCCACCACCTGGATCAGCTTCATCACCTGTTCCTGGAAGATCGGCACGCCAAGCGTGCGCGCCAGCACTTCGCGCACCGCCGAGGCCCCTTGCCCGTCATCGCGTTCGTGCGTGGATTGCGGATAGTCCACCGCTTCCTTGCCCTGGCGGCGGCGCAGGTAGGGATGGATCATGTCGCCCTGGATCGGCCCAGGGCGCACGATCGCGATCTGCACCACGAGATCGTGGAAGTTGCGTGGCTTCAGCCGCGGCAACATCGACATCTGCGCGCGCGATTCGATCTGGAACACGCCCACGGTGTCGGCCTTGCCGATCATGTCGAACACGGCCGCGCTGCCTGGCTCGTCGGGGGCGGGAATGTCGTGCAGACTCGGCCGCGCGCCCAGTCGTGGCCGTCGCCACAGGCCGTGCGCGTGCAGCAGGTCCAGGCACTTGCGCAGCGCGGTCAGCATGCCCAGCGCGAGCACGTCGACCTTGAGCAGGCGCATCTCCTCGAGGTCATCCTTGTCCCACTGGATGATCGTGCGCTCGGGCATCGCCGCATTCTCGACCGGCACCAGTTCGTGCAGCGGTGCCTGCGAAATCACGAAACCGCCGACGTGCTGCGACAGGTGGCGTGGAAAGCCGCGCAGTTCGCTGGTGAGCGCAAACAGGCGCCGCAGGACACCGCTGTCGGCATCGAAGCCGTATTCGCGCAGCGCGGCCGCCAACGGCACGCCGTCGCGCAGGCGTGCGTAGGCGCGCCCCAGACCGTCGAGCTCGTCTTCGCCGATGCCGAGCGCGCGGCCCAGATCGCGCAGCGCGCTGCGGCTGCGGTAGCGGATCACGGTGGCGGCCAGCGCGGCGCGCTCGCGGCCGTACTTGGCATACACGTACTGGATCACCTCTTCGCGCCGCTCGTGCTCGAAGTCGACGTCGATGTCGGGTGGCTCGTCGCGTTCCTTCGACAGGAAGCGTTCGAACAGCAGGTTGCCGCTCTCGGGTGTGACCGCGGTGATGCCAAGGCAGTAGCACACCGCCGAATTGGCCGACGAACCGCGCCCCTGGCACAGGATCGGGGCCGTGCGCGTGCGCGCCCAGCGCACGATGTCCTCGACGGTGAGGAAGAAATGTTCGTAGCGCAGGTCCGCGATGAGGGCGAGTTCCCTGTCGAGCTGCTCACGCACCGCGGGTGGGACGCCGTCCGGCCACAACTGCGCAGCGCCACGCCAGGTCAGCGTACGCAGGTGGGCGATCGCACTCAGGCCCGCAGGCACCAGCTCGACCGGATAGCGGTAGTCGAGTCCGCGCAACTGGAAGCGACAGGCATCGGCGATGCGCAGTGTTTCGGCCAGGAGCGATGGCGGATACAGCGCAGCCAGGGCTTCGCGCCGGCGCAGGTGGCGTTCGCCATTGGCATGCAGCGCATGGCCGGCCATGGCCACCGTGGTGCCGAGGCGGATCGCGGTCAGTGCGTCCTGCAGTGCGCGCCGGCGCCGCACGTGCATGTGCACGTCGCCGCTGGCGACCAGCGGCAGGCCATGGAGGGCGCCCAGCGCCTGCAAGGCGGCCAGTCGCGCCGCATCGTCGCCGCCGCGATGCAGTTCCACTGCCAGCCAGCCACGCGCACCGAACTGCCGGCTGAACCAGGCGGCCTGCACATCGAGTCCGGTCGCCGTGGCGGCGGGAACCCACAGCGCGAGCACACCGTTGCCGAGCAGCGCCAGATCGGCGCGACCGAGTCGGTATTCGCCCTTGGCGCTGCGCCGGCGACCGCTGGTGATGAGCCGGCACAGATCGGAATAGCCGGCATGGTCGCGTGCCAGAAGGACGATCTTCACGCCATCGTCGAGCGTGACTTCGCAGCCGACGATGAGGCGCGTGCGGCGACCCTGCGCGGCGACGAGCGCGCGCACGATGCCAGCCAGCGAACATTCGTCGGTGATCGCCAGCGCGGCATAGCCGAGCTTTTCGGCGCGCTCGAACAGCTCCTCCGCGCTGGAAGCGCCACGCTGGAACGAGAAGTTCGACAGGCAGTGCAGCTCGGCATAAGCCGGCACGTCGGCCGCGGCAGCGGCAGCGGGCGGTGCATTCATGCGAACCAGCCATGCAGGGTCCAGTGCTGCCTGGAGCCGGCCTCGGTGAAGGCCCAGGCGCGCTGGCCGCCGCGCAGTTCGACCACGTAATAGTCGCGGCGCTGGTCGTGCGCATCCCACCAGCCGCTTTCGATGCGCTCGGGCCCGGCGAGGATGCGTTGCGGCGCCGTGCGCAGGACCAGTGGCTGCGGCAGCAGCCAGAACGGGCGGTTCGCCGTCGGCGCGGGTGCGGTCGCGTCGCGCGTGGCCGGCGCAGCAGGATCCAGCGGCGTATGCCGCCAGGCATGTGTCGGGCGATGGTCGGCGACACAGGCCAGGCCGTGCAGCGCGCCGTCGCCGAGACGGGCACGCAGGCGTTCGGCCAGCGCAGGCCAATCGAGCCCGCCCTGTGCGCGCGTATCGAACAGATCGCGGTGCGGCGGTGTCAGCGGTGGCAGTTCGTCGACCTGCAGTGCGAGCGAATACACCGGGGCAGGCAAGGCGATGCGCTCCAGCCGCACGCGGGCGAGTTCGAGCAGATGCGCTGCATCGCGTTGCGGTGCGAGCAGGCCGACCGCGACGCGCGTGCTGGCGCCACGTTCGTGTCCGAGCACGAGCACGAAATGCTGCACGCCGCCATCACGGGCAAGCAGGAACAGCTCCAGTTCGCGCAGCAGGCGCTGCAATGGAAATGCGAGTGCCGTGGTCGAGTGCGCAGCAGACTCGAACTCGAGTCGACGGGCGAAGCGCGCCGGCGGCTGCCAGCGCGGACAGGCCTCGGCGAGGTGGCCGCGCAGGCGGTCCAGATGCAGCAGCGCGGCCGGCCCGGTGCGCCGCGCGAGTTCCGCGCGGGGCAGGCGGAACAGATCGCCCAGCGTGCGCAGGCCCATGCCGTGCAAGGCCGTGACCGTGGCCGATTCCAGGCCACCCTGCGCGAGTGGCAGTTGCGCCAGCGCGCCTTGCAATACCGCAGTCGTGGTCAGTGCAATGCCGTCGTGGGCGAACGTGAGCACCTGCGCCGCGCAGGCCGTCGGTGCGGCCGCGATGCGGCAGGCGAAACCGCTGCGCGCGATCTCGTCGCGCAGGCGCCGCTCCAGCGCCGGCCAGCCGTCGAACAACTTGAGGCTGGCACCGACTTCGAGCAGGACCGCATCGGGTTCGCGCAGGTGAATGTCGGAACTGTAGCGCCAGGCCAGTGTGGCGAAGGCGCCCAGTGCCTGCTGCTCGGCTGCCGGGTCACGCGCCAGCAGGCACAGGTGCGGGCACAGCGCCTGTGCGGTTGCAATCGCCTGTCCCGCACGCACACCGGCACCGCGCGCGGCGGCGTTGGCGAACACGATGCCGCGTCGCTGGGCTGGCCCGGCCACCACGGCGAAGGCGCCCGGCGTGTTCGGCAAGGTTCCGCGCAAGGCATCGAACGCAAGCTGCGGAAAGCGCAGGCAGGCCCAGAGCATGGCCGCAGTGCCGGATCATGCACGCAGGCGCAGGGACGTGGCGCCACCGAGGCGGCCACGGCACTTGAGAAGCTCGAATTGCGTTCCGTTCATCGCCGTGGTGATGCGCAGACGCAACGCACAGGGACTGGCCTGGTCGGCGGCGGCCAGTGGCCGGAACACGAAGCCGAGCGTGCCGCTGCTTTCGGCGGCCAGTTGCAGGCGGCGCAGTTCGCGGTAGTCGCTGCGCGGCAGCCAGTCGAGCACGGCGCCGCAGCAGCCCGAGCGCAGGCACTGTTCGGCGGTCCAGTGGGTATCGGTGTGGGCGGCGTCGATCTGCACCACATGTCGCAGGTCGACGCCGGCCGCGGCCAGTGCCGGTGCATAGGGGACATAGGGTGGCGCCACCAGCACGACGCGCCGCCGTGCCTGGGTCAGTGCCGCCAGCGTCGGCAGCAGCAGCGAACATTCCCCCAGGCCATCGTGCTCGACCAGCAGTTCGCACAGGGCGCCGCGCGGCCAGCCGCCGCCGGGCAACAGCGCATCGAGCGCGGCATGGCCGCTCGGTTGCGTGGCCAGTGCCGACGTGCCCGGCGCCCGGCGTCGCCAGATGCCCGGATGGCGCAACACGGTGTCGAGTGCGGCGGTGTTGCGCGCTGCCGGCACGCTCGCGGGCGCCGATGCAGGTGTGGTCGCGGGTGCGGCGACAGGCCACGCCGTTGAAGCAGGCAGGGAATCGAGTGCAAACAAGTCGGCGGTCGAGGTGAACATCGTGCTTACCGTGTCGCGTTGACGGAGTCGGCGCGCAGCAGGCCGACATACAGACCTTCGATCGCGAAGGCGTGACGCTGCTCGTCGACTTCGATCGGGGTGAAATCGGGGTTGGCCGGCAGCAGGCGGATGCGGCCCATGCGCGTGTCGAGGCGCTTGACGGTGACTTCGTCGTCGATGCGCGCGACGACGATGCGGCCATCCTCGGCGTGGGCGCTGCGATGCACGGCGATGAGGTCGCCATCGAGGATGCCGGCATCACGCATGCTCGGACCGCGCACACGCAGCAGGTAGTCGGCGCGTGGGCGGAACAGGTCGGGATCGACGGCGTGCTGCGCTTCGATGTTTTCGGCAGCGAGGATGGGGCTGCCGGCGGCGACCTGCCCGACGAGGGGAAGCGAGGTCGCCGCCGGCGCCCGTGAACGATGCGGCAGACGCAGCCCGCGATGGTGTGGCAGACGTTCCAGCACACCCTTGCGAACCAACGCCGCTACATAATCCTGCGCTGAGGTATGACTTGCAAGCCCCAGATTATGCGCAAGTTCCCTCAGCGTCGGTGCGTGACCATGGCGCTCGAACCAGGCCTGGATGCAGGCCAGCACGCGCTGCTGGTTGGGAGTCAGGTCGTGATCGTTCATATGTACATTTGTACGTGTTCTGTGCGGTGTGCGCAAGTACCCACGGCTGCCATCGGGCGTTGTGGGTGGTCGTGGGGCAGCCTGCCACGGGGCTGTCGCAGGGAATGAGCCGGCTGCAGTTGTCGGCATGGACCGCCAGGGTCGAGAATCGGGCGCTCGGTTCCGACTCGGGAGTACGCACGATGCGACAGTCGTTGTGGTCATCGCTGGCGCTGTTGGCGCTCGTATTCGGTGGCGGGCAGGCCGGGGCGGCCAGTGGTGACATCCTGCTGCTGCCTGCCAAGGTCTGGACCGGGCAGGGCGACCAGGCGCAGACGGGCCTGGCCGTGCTCGTGCACGCGGGCGCGATCGCGGCCGTCGGCCCGGTCGACACCCTGACGGTGCCGGCCGACGCGCGCCGCATCGAGCTGCCGGGGGCGACGCTCACGCCCGGACTCATCGACCTGCATTCGCATCTGTTCCTGCATCCCTACAACGAGGTGTCGTGGAACGACCAGGTGCTCAAGGAACCGCAGGATTACCGCACCCTGCTCGCCGCGCGCCATGCGCGAGCCACCCTGCAGGCCGGCTTCACCACGCTGCGCGATCTCGGCACCGAGGGCGCCGGTTATGCCGATGCCGCGCTCAAGCGCGCGATCGGGGAAGGCCTCGTTGCCGGACCGCGCCTGTTCATCGCCACGCGGGCGATCGTGGCCAGCTCGGGCTATGGCCCCGGCCCGCGCGGCTTCCGCCCCGATCTTGAACTGCCGCAGGGCGCCCAGGCGGTGACCGGCGTCGACGAAGCCGTGCGTGCAGTGCGCGAGCAAGCCGCGCGTGGCGCCGACTGGATCAAGTTCTATGCCGACTACCGCGTCGGTCCCAATGGCGAAACCCTGCCGACGCTGGACCCGGCCGAGATGAAGGCCATCGTCGACACCGCGCACCAGCTCGGGCGTCCGGTGGCGGCGCACGCGGGCAGCGACGCCGGCGTGCGCATGGCGATCGAGGCCGGTGTCGACACGATCGAACACGGTGATGGCGCGAGCGAGGCGACGCTGCGCCTGGCACGGCAGCGCGGCGTCGGCTGGCTGCCGACGCTGACCGCGGTGGCCGCGATCGGGCAATACTTCGACCATTACGTGCCCGGCGGCGAGCCGACTGCACGCATGCGCGAATCGCAGCAGGCGTTCCGCGCCGCGCTCAGGCTCGGCCTCGTGATCGGCAATGGCAGCGATGTCGGCGTGTTCGCGCATGGCGAGAACTGGCGCGAACTCGACTGGATGGTGCGCCTGGGCATGACGCCTGCGCAGGCACTGCACGCCGCCACCGACGTCGCCGCCCGGATCCTGCGCCAACAGGACCACTTCGGTCGCATCGCCGTCGGCCTGCGCGCCGACCTCGCCGCCTTCGATGGCGACCCGAGCCGCTCGATCGAGGCGCTGCGCACGGCGGTGTTCGTGATGAAGGACGGTGTCGTCGAGCGCGAGCCGGTGACGCGACCCTAGGGCGGCGGCGCGTCGCGCTCCGCGGCCACCGCGATCGCGTCATGCGCGGGGTCGCGGCGCTTCCAGCACGTAGCGCAGCTCGGTACACGGCTCGCCCTTGAACACCGTGGCGGTGCTTGCCACCTGGCGCATGCCCAGGCGCTGCAGTACGCGCACGCATGCCTCGTTGCGGGCGTCGACGACGGCGATCAGCCGCTCGATGCCACTGCGCCGCCACAGCGCGTCGGCCAGCGCGCCGAGCGCTTCGGTGGCGTAGCCCTTGCCGTGGCAGGACGTTGCCAGCGTGAAACCGATCTCCACCTCACCTTCGGCGTGCAGGCACAGGCCGATGTCGCCCACGATCGCGTCGGTGGAGCGCGTCGCAATGGTGATTTGCAGCCACGTTTCCTCGATGAACCCCGGCTGGTCCTGCATCGATTCGATGAAGCGTGCCGCCTGCGCGGGCGACAGCGGGCTCCAACCCTGGTAGCGCGCGAGCGCGGGGTCGGCGCGGTAGGCGGCGAAGCCCGCGACATCTGCTGCCTGCATGCGGCGCAGGCGCAGGCGCGGCGTGTCGATTGGCCACGGCTCGCCGCTTGCAGTGTCGACAGCCGGATGCGGGTGGGGTGTCGGCATGGTGGCTGGCCGTGGCGCAGGGGCACCCGTGGAACGGGTGCGGTCAGTCGGTGTGCTCCGCCGGCACGTAACCCGGTGGTGCGTCCGAGCCTGCGCCGAAGAAGTATTTTTCCATCTCGCCGGCGATGAACGCACGCGCCCCGGGTTCGAGTGGATTGAGGCGGTTCTCGTTGATGAGCATGGTCTGGTGCGCAAGCCAGCCCGACCACGCTTCGCGCGAGACCTGCGCGTAGATGCGCTTGCCCAGTTCGCCCGGCCACGGCGCGAAGGCGAGGCCCTCGGCGTCGCGACCGAGCTTGATGCAGTGAACGATGCGGCTCATGGTGGCTCCAGCGATTGGATCAGACGGCGGATCGGCGCCGGCATGCCGAGTGCGTCGAGGCTCGTGGCCGCGTACCAGTCGGTGTCCGGCGTGACGGCCAGGTGCGGCTGGCCGCCGACCTCGCATGCCAGCGGCGTGATCTGCAGATCATAGTGCGTGAAGCTGTGGCGGAACGATGGCAGTACCGCGGTCCGCCCCGGCTCGAGCCGGAAGCGCTGCGCCAGCAGGCGGCGCGCGGCGCTGCGCGAGTGCGCCTCGGGCAGGCTCCACAGCCGCGCCCACACGCCGGTGGGCGGGCGCCGTTCGAGCAGGATGCGACCGCCCTCGTCACGTGCGATCAGTACCAGCACGGAGCGCTCCGGCTTGCTGCGCCGGGGCCGTGCCGTGGGCAGTTGCGCGGTCAGTCCCTCGCGTCGTGCGACGCAGTCGCGCGCGACCGGACAGGCCTCACAGCGCGGCTGCGTGCGTCGGCACAGCGTCGCGCCGAGGTCCATGATCGCCTGTGTGTAGGCCGCCGCCTCGTCTGCAGGCACATGCCCCTGCGCGAGCTGCCACAACTGTTGCTGCACGCGCGCATTGCCGGGCCAGCCCGACACGCCGTGCCAGCGCGCCAGCACGCGGCGCACGTTGCCGTCGAGGATCGCCTCGGGCGCGTCGTGGGCCAGCGCCATGATTGCCGCGGCGGTGGAGCGGCCAATGCCGGGCAACGCCGCCAGTTCCTGCAGCGTGCCCGGCAAGGCGCCGGCATGCTGATCCACGCAGCGCCGTGCAGCGCGCAGCAGATTGCGCGCACGCGAGTAATAGCCCAGTCCCGACCACAGCGCGAGCACGCGGTCCTCGCTGGCCGCGGCGAGTGCGGGCAGATCGGGCAGGGCGGCGACGAAGCGCTCGAAATAGGCAATGACGGTCGCCACCTGCGTCTGCTGCAGCATCACCTCGCTCAACCACACGCGATAGGGGCTGCGTGGTCGCTGCCACGGCAGGTCCTTGCGGCCATGGTGGCGGTACCAGGCCACGAGGTCGCGTGCGAAGCGGTCGGCGGGTGCCCTGGAGATCGTCGTCACGGCTGCTGCGGGGGCGCCGCCTCGCTCGCTTCGATGCGCAGATCCTCGACATGGGTGTCGCCAACATCGAGCGAGCCGGCGCGCAGGCTGCCGCTGATCGGCGGCAGCAGCTGCGGCAATGCCGGCGGCGATGCCCATTGCGCGAGCCAGGCGGCGAGATCGGCGCTGTTGCGCAGGCGGGCGTCGATGCCGCTGGCGACCGCCTGCGTGCCATCGACAATGCGGCCGTCGCTGACGTGCAGCTGCAGGCGCAGGTCGGGCATCGGCGCGGCATCGGACGGGCGCGTGGCGAGCCAGGCACGCAACACGGCGAGGTCGAGCACGGGCTGCTCGATGCCGAGCTCGTCGAGCGTGAGCGGCTGCGACCACAGCGTGCGCCATGGCACCTGCACGCGCAGCGCCTGCGCGCGCAGCAGCTCGTCGCCCGCGCTCGTGCGCAGGCGCAGCGCCGGCAATACGGCGACGATGTGCGGCGTGTAGCGGTAGTGCGCGCCACCGGCCAGCTGCAGTTCGAGCCCGGCGGCGCGGGTCTTGTCGACCAGCAGCGCGCTGACCCGCTCGGGCTGCAGCAGCAGGTGGATGGCAACGGCGCCGCCGGCCACGATCAGGATCAAGACGAGCAGCGCGCCGCGCCAGCGTCGCCGCCGGCGGCGACGGGCGGCGGCCGCGCGTTGCTCGGCGGTCGGCGCGTTCGGCAGGCCGTCGTGGCCTGCCTTCGAGGCGCGTCGAGGCACGGCTTGTCAGCCCTTGCCGCCGAGGTCGTCGGGCAGCAGTCCGTCGACGAATGCGGCGGCGTCGAACACGCGCAGGTCCTGCGCCTGCTCGCCAAGGCCGACATAGCGCAGCGGCAGGCCGAACTCGCGCGCCAGCGCGAACACGATGCCGCCCTTGGCGGTGCCGTCGAGCTTGGTGACGACGAGGCCCGTCACGCCGATCGCGGCCTTGAACTGGCGCGCCTGGCTCAGCGCGTTCTGGCCGGTGGTACCGTCGAGCACGAGCAGCACCTCGTGCGGTGCGCTGGGGTCGAGCTTGGCGAGCACGCGACGGATCTTGGCCAGTTCGTCCATCAGGCCCGCCTGCGTGTGCAGGCGCCCGGCGGTATCGGCAATCAGCACGTCGAGCTGGCGCGAGCGTGCGGTCTGCAGCGCATCGAAGATCACGCTCGCCGAGTCGGCGCCCGAACCCTGCGCCACCACGGCCACGTCGTTGCGGCGGCCCCAGCTCTGCAACTGTTCCACCGCGGCGGCGCGGAAGGTGTCGCCGGCGGCGAGCAGCACCGAACGCCCCTCGCCGCGCAGGCGGTGGGCGAGCTTGCCGATGGTGGTGGTCTTGCCCACGCCGTTGACGCCGACCACGAGGATCACGAACGGTTGCGGCGTGGCCACCTCGAGTGGGCGTGCCACCGGCGCCAGCCGCTGCAGCAGGTCGTGGCGCAGCGCAGCGAGCAGGGCGGCCACGTCGGCGAATTCGCGCTTGCCGGCGCGCTGGCGCAGGTCGTCGACGATTTCGGTCGCGGTGGCGATGCCGACATCGGCCGTGATGAGGCAGGTTTCCAGCTCGTCGAGAAAGGCGTCGTCGAGCTTGGGATGGCGCACGAACAGGCCGGCCAGGCCGCGCGCGAAGCCGCTGCCGGCCAGGCGCTCGCGCCAGCTGCGGCGCGGCGCTTCGGCACTGCCAGGCGCTTCGGCGACCACGTCCTCGACCATCGCGATCGCCGCCGGCGTCGATGGCAGCAGCGCCTCGGTTTCGAACGGCGCTTGCTCCAGCGGCAGCGCCGTCGCGGCGCCATCGTCCGCGGGCGTGGCGGGCGCTGTCGGCGTGGTCGCGTCGGGCGCGGGCTTTTTCTTCCAGAACTTCAACATCGCGGGACGCTTGGGCGAGAATGCGAGCCGAAAATGCTAGCACCCTTCGACCAGCGGCACAGGCACGATGCAGCAGTCCACCCGTTCCACTCATGTCGTGCGCATCGTCGCCGGCCGCCTGCGCGGTTCGAGGCTTGCGGTGGCGGACCGCGACGGGCTGCGCCCGACGCCCGATCGCGTGCGCGAGACGCTGTTCAACTGGCTGGCACCGTTCATCGAGGGTGCGCGCTGCCTGGACCTGTTCGCGGGGACCGGTGCGCTCGGCATCGAGGCCCTGTCGCGCGGCGCGGCGCATTGCACCTTCGTCGAGAGCGATCGCAGCCTCGCCGCGGCGCTGCGCGACAACCTGGCGCGACTGCGCGTGGACGATGCCCGCGTGATCGAGGCCGACGCGTTGACGTGGCTGGGCCAGCCGGGCGCGGCCGTCGACATCGCCTTCGTCGATCCGCCGTTTGCGCGCGGATTGTGGCCAGCGGCGTTGGCGGCACTCGACAACGGCTGGTTGCGCGATGGCGCTTTCGTCTACGTGGAATCACCGCTCGACGTGACGCCGACAGCGCCGGCCAACTGGCGTTTGCATCGCGAAGGCCGTGCCGGCGCGGTGCGCTTCGCGCTGTATCGCCGCACCGCAGGCCGCACCGATGTCATGCCGCCATTGCAGGATCGAGCCGAGTATCCTTAAGCTAGCCGCTGGTCCGTTGACGATGGCAGCCGCATGGTGACACCGCAGCGCGCGCGCGTGGCCGTGTATCCGGGCACGTTCGATCCGATTACCAATGGCCACATCGATCTCGCGCTGCGCGCGGCGCCGCTGTTCGATCGGCTGGTGGTGGCGATCGCGCAGAGTGCCGGCAAGGGGCCGGCGTTCGAGCTGGACGAGCGCATCGAGTTGGCGCGCGTCGCGCTGGCCGGCGCGACCAACATCGAGGTGTGCGGGTTCTCCTCGCTGCTGGCCAACTTCGTCGAGGAGATCGGTGCCGGCGTGATCCTGCGCGGCTTGCGCGCGGTGTCCGATTTCGAGTACGAGTTCCAGCTCGCGAGCATGAACCGCCATCTGATCCCGGCTGCCGAGACACTGTTCCTGACGCCGGCCGAGCAATACAGTTTCATCTCGTCGTCGCTGGTGCGCGAAATCGCGCGTCTGGGCGGCGATGTATCGAAGTTCGTGCATCCAGCCGTGCAGGACGCACTGCGCCGCCGTTACTCGGGTTGATCCCGTGGCATTGCGCCGATGCGGCGGCTCGGCCGTATCGTGACGGCGCGGCCGCTTCCAGTTTTGGCCCCACTTTTCCAGGAGACGATCACCATGCGCAACATCTTCAGCCTGCCTGTCATCGCCCTCGCCGGTGCGCTTGCGCTGGGCGCCTGCAACCAGAGTCAGCAGCCGGCAGCCGAACAGGCCGCCGCCGAACAGAAACCGGCCGTACTGCCGCTGCCGACCAACCCGGCCGACAAGGCGGCGTGGAAGCAGTACCTCGTGAGCGTCGTCACCGCCAACATGCAGGGCGTCAAGACCACACGGCCGTACATGTACTTCGTGCCGGGCGGCGATGACGATGCGACCAAGGCCGATCGCCAGAACCAGCTCGACAACGTGTCGATCGTGGTGCAGCGCGGCGTCCTGCCCGGCAACATGATGGCCTTCGGCGGCCCCGATTCGGCGGCGACCGCGCAGCTCATCGTCGCTGCGTTCAAGGACGCCTCGGCCGGTTCGTTCAAGGATGTGGTGGTGCTGTTCGTTGGCGCGCCGGGCGACTTCGATGCGGTCAAGACCGCGCTGGCGAGCTCGGGTGCCGAGGCGCGCTTCGTCGAGGCGAAGTGAGCCAGGTGCGAACGCGCGGCGGACGCGGCCGTGCGCAGTCGATCGGCGGGCTGTGCCCGCCGGCGCCGCGCGCGGTGGATCGAAGCGCCGCGGCGGATGATCGGGATGGCCGCCAGCGGCAACGGAACTGGACGTGAGGAGGTTGGATCCCTGCCTGGCCAGCGGCCGGCAATCGACGGGAGAACCGGGGTGAGAACATCGCGCTGCATTTGGCTGTTGGGGTTCCTCGTCGCGAGCGTTGCCGCCGCGCCGGTCAAGCCGCAGCAGGCGGCGATCGCCAGCGCGCACGTGCTTGCGACCCAGGCCGGGTTCGAGGTGCTCGGCAAGGGCGGCAACGCCTTCGATGCGGCGGTGGCGGTGGCGGCAACGCTGGCGGTGGTCGAGCCGCAGAGTTCGGGCATCGGCGGCGGCGGCCTGTTCCTGCTGCAGCGGGCCAGTGACGGCCACGAGGTGATGGTCGATGCACGCGAGACGGCGCCGGCCGCGGTGCGCGTCGCCGACTACCTCGGCGCCGATGGCCGCCCCGACCGCAACCACTCGATCAACGGCCCGCTGTCGGCCGCGATTCCAGGCGAGCCGGCCGGACTGGTCTGGATCGCCGCGCACTACGGCAAGTTGCCGCTCAAGACATCGCTGGCGCCGGCGATCCGCATCGCACGCGCAGGCTTCAAGCCCGACCGGCGCTTCCTCGATGAACTGGCGATGCGCAAGGACGTGCTCGCGCGCTATCCGGGTTCGGCGGCGCTGTACCTCGTCAATGGCCAGGTGCCGAAGCCGGGCTGGACGTTCCGCTCGCCCGATCTGGCGCGCGTGCTTGAGCGCATCGCCGAGCAGGGCAATGCCGGCTTCTACGGCGGCGAGCTTGCCCGCACGCTGGTCGATGGCGTGCGCAGTGCGGGCGGCAACTGGACGCTGGCCGATCTCGAGCACTACGAGGTCAAGGAGCGTGCGCCGATCGCGTTCGACTATCGTGGCTGGCGCATCGTCAGCGCGTCGCCACCCTCGTCGGGTGGCGTTGCGCTGGCCGAGATGCTCAACATCCTGAGCGGCTACGAGCTCGACCGGCTCGACACGGTGCACCGCACCCACCTCATGGTGGAGGCGATGCGGCGCGCCTACCGTGACCGCGCCGAATACCTCGGTGATCCCGATTTCGTTGCGATGCCGATCGCACGCCTCACGAGCCTCGATTACGCCGCCGGTCTGCGCGCCTCGATCCATCCCGACAAGGCGACGCCGAGCGAGCTGTTGCCGCCCTACCTCGATGCTGCGCAGGGCAGTCACACTTCGCACTTCTCGATCATCGATCGTGACGGCAACCTCGCCGCCGGCACGCAGACCGTCAACCTGATCTTCGGTTCTGGCCTCGTGGTGCCGGGCACCGGCTTCGTGCTCAACGACGAAATGGACGACTTCGCACTCGTCGTCGGCAAGCCCAACGCCTTCGGCCTCGTCGGCAACGAACGCAACGCGCCGCGCCCTGGCAGCCGGCCGCTGTCGTCGATGTCACCAACCTTCGTGATCGGCCCCGATCGCATCGGCGTGCTCGGTACGCCCGGCGGCAGTCGCATCATCACGATGGTGCTCGAAGGCATCCTTGCCTTCATCGATGGGCAGACGCCCGAGCAACTGGTGGCCAATCCGCGCTTTCACCACCAGTACCTGCCCGATGTCATCGCGGTGGAGAAGGGCGCCTTCACGCCGGCGCAGATCAAGGCACTGGAGGCGATGGGGCACCAGGTGCACGAATCCGACCGCCGCTGGGGCTTCATGAATGCCGTGAGCTGGGACCGCACGACCGGCAAGCTGCATGCAGCGTCCGATCCGCGTGGCGCGTCGGGCAGCGGCGTGGTGCGGTAGACGTCCATGCAAGTGTGGTCGATCGAAGGCAATGCGCAGCGCCTCGATGGCGGCGCCATGTTCGGCAATGCGCCCAAGGCCGTGTGGCAGCGTTGGGTCGCGGCCGACGCCGACAACCGCATCGAGCTGGCCTGCCGCGCGATGCTCGTCACCGATCTCGACGGCCGCAACGTGCTGTTCGACGCCGGCATCGGCGCATTCTTCGCGCCGCACTTGCGTGAGCGCTACGGCGTGGTCGAGGAACGGCACGTGCTGCTCGATTCGCTGCGCCGGGTCGGCCTTGGCCACGACGACATCGACGCGGTGGTGATCTCGCATCTGCACTTCGACCATGCGGGCGGGCTGCTCGCGGCGTGGCAGGCCGACGTGCCGCCGAGTCTGCTGTTTCCGCGCGCCCGCTTCATCATCGGCGACGAAGCCTGGCGGCGGGCGCAGCAGCCGCATCCGCGCGATCGTGCCTCGTTCATCGCCGAACTGCAGCCCCTGCTCGAAGCCAGCGGCCGACTCGAACTCGTCAGCGGCGAGTGCTCGGCCACGCTCGGCCCGCACGTGCGCCTGCACCGCTCCAGCGGGCACACGCCGGGGCTCATGCTGGCCGAGGTGGGCGGCGACCACGGCGGCATCGTGTTCTGCGCCGACCTGATTCCGGGGCGGCCGTGGGTGCATCTGCCGATCACGATGGGTTACGACCGCTACCCCGAACGCCTCATCGACGAGAAGCATACCTTCCTCGACCAGATGATCGCGCGCGGCACGCGGCTGTTCTTCACCCACGATGCGCACTGCGCCGCGGCGCGCGTCGTGCGCGACGACAGCGGGCGCTATGCGGCGGTGGATGGGCAGGATGCACTCATCGGCGAGGTGCTGTGATGGCGCGGCGACGCAGATCCGGCCGCGCGCGGCGCTTGCTGATCGTGGCCCTGGCGCTGGTGGTGATCGCCATTGCGCTGTGGCAGTACCTGCAACGCCAAGGTGCAACCTGGCTGCGGCCGGTTGTGAGCACCGCACCGGGCGTGGCCGATGGCACGCCGCGCGTGGTGTCGGCGGCGCGTGTCGATCCGGCCAACGAGGGTCGGCGCATCCGCATCGAAGGGCGCGTGGAGGCGGCCGGCCCGGCACGCGATACCGAGCTTGGGGTCGAGGCGGCCGCGCCGGCCTTGCTGCGCAAGGTGGAGATGCGGCAGTGGCAGGAAACCTGCAGCGCCGGTCGTTGCGACTATGTGCTGGCGTGGTCGGCGCAGCCGATCGACTCGAGCCGCTTCCGCGTGCCACAGGGGCATGCCAATACGCTGCCGTGGCCGCTGCGCAGCGCCCGCTTCGTCGCCGAACCGTTGCGGCTCGGCGCGTTCGCGCTCGATCCGGCGTTGCTGCCGCGCAGCGGGCCGACCCGGTCGTGGCCGGTGACATTGGCACAGTTGCCCCCCAACCTCGCGGCGAGCTTCCGCAGCGAGGGCGGCGCGCTCTACACGGGCGACCCGGCCCACGCCGCCGTCGGCGACCTGCGCGTGAGCTACGCGGTACCGGCTGAGGCCGCCTTGACCGTGGTCGGCACGCAGCGCGCGTCGCGCCTGGTTGCGCAACCCTGAGCGGGCCGCGCCGCCCGGGCTGGACAACGCCGCGACTTGCGGTTGTAGTGGGCGGCGTACTTCCACCACCGTCTGGAGAGTTTCATGCAGGTCACCGGCATCTACGTGGCACTGGCCACCTTCCTCGTCATTGGCCTCGCGCTGGGGGTGTCGATGCGGCGCGGCCAGGTCAGGGTCGGTCTGGGTTCGGGCGGTGACAGCACCTTGCTGCAGCGCATCCGCGCCCACGCCAATGCACTGGAGAACCTGCCGCTGGCGCTGTTGCTGCTGCTGTGCCTGGAACTGCGGCAAACCAGTCCGCTGTGGCTGCACGGTTTCGGCAGCACGCTGATCGTGGCGCGCGTCATGCACGCGTTCGGCCTGTGGCATAGCGCCGGCACCAGCATCGGCCGCTTCGTCGGCACCCTGCTGACCTGGAGCGCGATGCTGGCAATGTCCGCCTTGTTGTTGTGGCGCTGGCTGATGGTCGGCGGCTGAACGCAGCCGCGGCGATGAAGGGGCCGCCGCGCAGGCCGTTGCGGTGGCCTGGTCCGGGTCTCAGCCGAGCGTGGCGAACTCGTGGGCGTGATCGAGCATGTACAGGCCGGCAAAGATCTTCGGATCGATCGAGTAGCCGTCACGCATGAGGCCAACGAGCCAGGTCATGACCTCGCCGCGCGGTACCTCGTGCACGATGATGTCCTCGCTGTCGTCGCCGCCGCCGGCGTCCACCCGGGTCAGCTCGCGGGCCAGCACGAAGGCCATGATCTCGTTGCTCATGCCGGCCGAAGTCGGCCCTGCCATGAGGAAGTCGACACGCCCGGCACGGTAGCCGGTCTCTTCGACGAGTTCGCGGCGGGCGGCTTCGATCGCATCCTCGTCGGCGTGGCTGGCGACGTCACCGACGAGGCCGGCCGGCATCTCGATCGTCATGCATTCGATGGCCGGGCGCGGCTGTTCCACGAACAGCAGCTTGTCCTCGTTGGTCAGCGCGATGATCATCACCCCGCCGCCGGGATTGGTGCGTTCGGCATATTCCCAGCGGCCGCGCTTCATGAGGCGCAGCCACTTGCCATTGCAAAGGGTCTGGGTTTGGGTCATCGTTGACGGCTTTCCTGAACTTTCGTGGTCGCCGGCAGGTCTGCGAGCGGCCCGTTCTGCCGCGAGGTTTCCATGCACATCCGCGTCATTCTATGCGTTTTCCTGCTGCTGTTCGCCGCTGCGGCGAGCTCGCAACCGGCGCCGACACCCGTCACGCCCGATCAGTTGACCCAGGCCCAGATCGGCGAAGTCGACTCCGCCGAGGTCCTGATGCGGCTGGCGGCGACCTACAAGCAGGCCGGCGATTACCAGCGCATGGGTTGGGTGCTCGAACAGTTGCTGGCGATGCGCCCCAATTCCAGCGACCTGCGACTCGCCCTGGCAACCACGTACGCCATGCAGGGCCAGCAAAGCAGAACCTACGACACGCTGCTCAAACTGCAGCAGGTCGGCTACGGCGTCGACCTCGCTGACAACCCGAATTTCGCCAAGGTCGCCGGCACCAAGGTCTGGACCTACATCGTCGACCAGCTCAAGTCCAACCTCAAGCCGTTTGGCGAAGGCAAGGTGGCCTTCGACCTGCCGGGTGGCGATCACCTGTATGACTCGATCGCGTGGGATCCCAAGCGCGAGCAGTTCCTGGTCGGCAGCGTTCGTGACGGCACGGTGCTGCGCGTCGATGCCAAGGGCAACAGCAGTCCGTTGGTCCGTGCCGATGCCGGCAACGGGCTGTGGAGCGTGTACGCGCTGGCCGTCGACACATCGAGCGATTCGCTCTATGTCGCGAGCACCTCGTCGGTGTATTTCAAGGGCTTCACGCAGCAGGACTACGGCAAGGCCGGCGTGTTCAGGTTCTCGCTCACCGACGGCAAGCTGCTCGACAAGTACCTGCTCGAATCCGATGGCCCGCCGCAGACCTTGTCGAGCATCGCGGTGGGGCCACACGGCAAGGTGTTCGTGGCGGATGGCCTGCGCAACATCATCTATCGACTCGACGGCAGCCAGCTCAAGCCATTGCTGGCCAACCCCAAGCTGACCAGCCTGCGCGGCATGGCCGTCGGCGGCGATGGCCGCTTCCTGTACTTCGCCGACTACGTCATGGGCGTATTCGGCGTCGACCTGGCTGCTGGCCGCGCCTTCGACGTACACACCGATCCAGCCAAGCTCGCGCTGGGGGGCATCGACGGTCTGTCGTGGTACGACAACCATCTCGTTGCAATCCAGAGCGGCATGTCGCCACGCCGGGTGATGCGATTGGCCTTGAGCGCAGACGGACGGACGGTCATCGGCGCAACGCCGCTCGATGCCGCCCAGCCGGCGTTCGCGTTGCCGACCTACGGCACGGTCGCGGGAAATTTCCTGTATTTCATCGCCAACAGCCAGAAGAACGAATACGACGGTTACGGCAATCCCAAGGACGTGACCAAGCTCAAACCGGTGGAGATCTTCCGTACCGACCTGCGCTTTGGCTGGGATGCCAGCAAGCACGAATCGATCTCGAAGGCGGACACTGTGATCAGCAAGTCCAAGCCGGGTGCGGGAACCTTTTCCAACGTCGAAGGCGGTTCGACCTCGGTCACCGGCAACTGATCGCAAGGGCCTGTGCGCCGCACCGGACTCGGCGCGGCGCGCGCCTTCAGCACCTTTCCGCCAGGGCCTGCACGCGCGCACGCGTAAGGGCGCCGAACGCGTAGCGGTCTAGCAGGTCGTGCATGTTCGCGTCGATCCCGCGGCGGCCGTAGGCGTCGATCGAGTCTGGCACCGGCGCGTCGGTGGCGATGCCGGTCAGCGCGCGCGACAGGCGCGCGGCGGCGGCCTGCTCGCGCAGGCGCGCGGCGATGGCGGCGGCGCCGCGCAGACGCAGGAAGGCCACTTCGTCGGTCCGCGCCAGTATCGCGTCGAGGCAGCCGTAGTGCGCCAGCAGGATGGCCGCCGTCTTGGCACCGACGCCGGCCACGCCTGGAATGTTGTCGACCGGATCGCCCGTCAGCGCGAGATAGTCGGCGACCTGATGCGGATGCACGCCCAGGCGTTGCCTGATTCCGGCGGCATCCCAGCGCTGGTTGCGTGGCGGATCCCACTGTTCGTCGTCGGCGCCGATGAGCTGACCGAAGTCCTTGTCGGCCGAGACGATCACGCCGCGATGGCCTGCCGCGCGCGCCACCGCCAGTGCGCTGCCGATGAGATCGTCGGCCTCGAACCCGGCGTCGGCCAGCACGGTCGCGCCTAGCGCGTGTGCCAGTGCGGTGCAGGCCGCGAACTGGCGCTGCAGATCGGGCGGCGCCGGCGGCCGGTTGGCCTTGTAGGCCGGATACAACGCATGTCGGAACGAGCCGCCGAGCGACAGGTCGAACGCGACCGCGAGGTGGCTCGGGCGTGCCCGCTCGATGAGTTCGAGCAGGAAGCGCACGAAGCCATGCACGGCGTGTGCCGGCTCGCCGGCGGCATCGAAGACGTCGGGACCTTGCCCGAACCAGGCGCGGCAGACATACAGGCTGCCGTCGACCAGATGGATCGTCGGCGTCACGGCGCCGCCCAGTCACTGACCACGTCGGCCGGCGTGGGCCGCGGGCGCTCGGGTGCCTCCTCGCGTGCGGTGCCGATATGGATGAAGCCGACAATGCGCTCGTGCGCGGCCAGACCAAGCAGGGTCGCCACCGCCGCATCATAGGCGGCCCAGCCGGTGAGCCATTGCGCGCCATAGCCGAGCGCGTGTGCGCCGAGCAGCAGGTTGTGCGCCACGCAGCCGGCGCTGAGCAGTTGTTCCTGCGCCGGCACCTTGGCATGCGCCTGGTCGATGCAGGCGACGACGACGAGGATGAGTGGCGCCGCTGCGTAGCGTTCGCGGTCCTTGTCGAATGCGGTGGCCGGCAGCGCCGGCTCGCTGCGGGCGTGGATCGCGGCCACTTCCTCGGCAAAGCGCACCTGCGCCGGGCCGTGCAGCGCGATGATGCGGAATGGCACCAGGCGGCCGTGGTCGGGTACGCGCAGCGCGGCGTTGAGCAGGCGGCGGAGCTGGGCTGGATCGGGGCCGGGCGGGCCGAGCAGGCGCACCGGCGTCGAGCGGCGCCGGCCAAGCAGATCGAGGAGGGTCACGCGTGCGTCCCGCAGGTGAAAAGCCGAGCATAACCGCCGCCATGCCCGTGGGCGAAGCCACGCCCTCGCCAGCGGCGCTCGATCTGGGCTAGGATCGAATTTTCATCGGACCGATCGAGGCAGTGCATGGCGACCACGGTAGCAGCAGTGCGCGAGACGGTGGACGGCGAACGCCGTGTGGCGCTGACGCCGGAAGTGGCCAGGAAGCTGCGCGCGCGGGGCGCCCAGGTGGTGATCGAGCGCGGTGCCGGCAGCAGCGCATTCTTCGCCGACGCGAGCTATCTCGAGGTCGAGGCAACTGACGCCGCCGCCGCGCTCGCGCGCGCCGACGTGCTGCTGTGCGTGCAGCCGCCCACGCTCGATCAGATCAGCCAGCTGCGTGAAGGTGCCATCGTGATCGGTCATCTGCAGCCGCACCTCGCCCCCGAGCGCAGCAAAGCCCTGCGCGACCGCAAGCTCACGAGTTTCGCGATGGAGCTGCTGCCGCGCACGACGCGCGCGCAGGCCATGGACGTGCTGTCGTCGCAGGCGGGCGTGGCTGGCTACAAGGCCGTGCTGCTTGCCGCCGAGGCCGCGCCAAAGTTCTTCCCGATGCTGACCACCGCCGCCGGCACGATCCGGCCGAGCAAGGTGCTGATCGTTGGCGCCGGTGTTGCCGGGCTGCAGGCGATAGCCACGGCCAAGCGCCTGGGCGCGCAGGTCGAAGGGTTCGACGTGCGCCCCGAGACCAAGGAACAGATCGAATCGCTCGGCGCCAAGTTCCTCGATCTCGGCGTCAGTGCGGCCGGCAGTGGCGGTTATGCGCGCGAGCTCACCGCCGAAGAGCGCGAGCAGCAGCAACGGGCATTGGCCGAACAGCTCAAGGGTTTCGATGCGGTCATCACCACCGCGGCGGTGCCGGGTCGCAAGGCGCCGCGCATCATCAGCGCGGCTATGGTGGCCGGGATGAAGGCCGGCGCAGTCATCGTCGACATCGCGGCCGAGACCGGTGGCAACGTCGAGGGCAGTGCGGCGGGCCAAACCGTGGTCACCGCCAACGGCGTCAGCATCATCGGCAGCGCCAACCTGCCATCGAGTGCGCCCGTGCATGCCAGCGAGATGTATGCGCGCAACCTCTACAACTTTCTTGAGCTCATGCTCAGCGACGGCGCCATCAAGCTCGACTGGGACGACGAGCTCATCGCCAAGACCTGTCTCACGCATGGCGGCGAGATCCGCCACGAGCCGACCCGGACCCTGGTCGGCGCCGCCTGATTGGTCGCTTGCGGCGCCAGCCGCGGCGACGACACCCAACGCTTCCGGAGTCCAGCAATGATCGACGGCTTCCTCGCGCTCTACATCTTCATGCTCGCCGCCTTCACCGGCAAGGAAATCATCGGGCGGGTGCCGGTGATCCTGCACACGCCGCTGATGTCGGGCTCGAATTTCGTGCACGGCATCGTGCTCGTCGGCGCGATGATCGCGCTGGCCGAGGCGACCACGCCGCTCGGCATCGCGATCGGCTTCATTGGCGTGATCCTCGGTGCCGGCAATGCCGCCGGCGGCTACGTGGTGACCGAACGCATGCTCGAGATGTTCAAGTCGAGCAAGAACGAGAACAAGGGCTGAGCCGATGGACATGCACGTTCTGCTCGTCACCGCCGCCAAGGCCAGCTACCTGCTCGCGGCGCTGCTGTTCATCCTCGGCATCAAGCGCATGTCCTCGCCAGTGACCGCGCGCGCCGGCATCAAGTGGGCCGGCGTCGGCATGGTGATTGCAACGCTCGCCACCTTCGCCATCACGGGGACGAACAACCTGGCCTGGATCGTCGCTGGCATCGCCATCGGCGTGCTGCCGACCTGGCTGTGGGGGCGCAAGGTCGCGATGACCGACATGCCGCAGATGGTCGCGCTGTTCAACGGCATGGGGGGTGGCTCGGCGGCCGCGATCGGCGCGATCGAGCTGCTCAAGTTCTCGGCCGAGCCCAGCGCGAGCCACCCGCTGTCCACGCTCGTGCTGGCCGTGATCGGCGCGCTGATCGGCTCGATCTCGATGACCGGCTCGATCATCGCCTGGGCCAAGCTCGATGGCCGCATGGACAAGCGCTTCACGTTCGCAGGCCAGCAGGCATTCAACTTCGCGGTGTTTGCCGCGGCGGTGCTGGCGGGCCTCGCCCTCGTGTTCTGGAAGCTCGACGTCAATCTCGTGGTGGTGTTCTTCGTGCTGGCCCTCGCGTTCGGCGTGCTGATGACGCTGCCGATCGGTGGCGCCGACATGCCGGTCGTGATCTCGCTCTACAACGCATTCACGGGCCTGGCCGTCGCGTTTGAAGGTTATGCGATGGGCATCGAGGCGCTGATCGTCGCCGGCATGGTGGTCGGCGCGGCCGGTACCTTCCTGACCCAGCTGATGGCCAAGGCGATGAACCGGCCGATCAGCGGCGTGCTGTTCTCGAACTTCGGCGGCGGCGGCGAGGGCACGGCGATCGCCGGTGCGCAAAAGCCGATCGAGGCCGCCGATGCGGCGTCACTGCTGTACATGGCCGAGAAGGTCATCATCGTGCCCGGCTACGGCATGGCGGTGGCGCAGGCCCAGCACAAGATCTGGGAGCTGTCGCAGGCGTTGATCAAGGCCGGCAAGGAAGTGAAATTCGCGATCCATCCGGTGGCCGGGCGCATGCCGGGCCACATGAACGTGCTGCTGGCCGAGGCCGGCGTGCCCTACGATCTCATCGCCGACATGGACGAGATCAATCCCGAGTTCAAGACCTGCGACGTGGCGATCGTGATCGGCGCCAACGACGTGGTCAATCCGGCGGCCAGGACCGACAAGGCCTCGCCGATCTACGGCATGCCGATCCTCGATGTGGTCGAGGCCAGGCAGACGATCGTCATCAAGCGCGGCAAGGGCACCGGTTTTGCCGGCATCGAGAACGCGCTGTTCTACGCCGACCACACGCGCATGCTCTACGCCGACGGCAAGGAAGCGGCCAACCAGCTCATCTCGGAACTCAAGATGATCGAGGGCGGCGGCGGGCATTGAGCGCCGCGCCGCACCGGAGCAGGGTTCGCAGATGAAATCCGCCACGACTCGCGCCGCGGCCGCGTCGGCGCTCGCGGCCAGCACTGCATGGAAGGCGTTGCAACGTCACGCCACCACCATGCAGCGCCGCCACTTGCGCGAGCTTTTCGCCGCTGACACGCAACGTGGCGAACGCTTCGCGATCGAAGCCGCCGGCTGGTACTTCGACTTCGCCAAGCAGCGACTCGATGCCCGCACGCTCGAACTGCTGCTGGCGTTGGCGCAGGTGCGCGGCGTGCCCGAACGCGTCGCGGCGATGTTCGCCGGCGAGCGCATCAACAGCACCGAGGACCGTCCGGCCCTGCATGTGGCGCTGCGCATGCCGAGGCGGCGGCGCCTGCTCGTCGACGGGCGCGATGTGGTGGCCGAGGTGCATGCGGTGCTCGCGCGCATGGCCGCATGGTGCGAGCGCGTGCGCACGGGCGCATGGCGAGGGCATACCGGCGAGCGCATCCGCCACGTCGTCAACATCGGCATCGGCGGCTCCGATCTCGGCCCGGTGATGGCGTTCGAAGCGCTGCGCCACTATGCCGACCGCTCGTTGGACCTGCGCTTCGTGTCGAACGTGGATGGCACCGATTTCAGCGAAGCCGTGCGCGACCTCGATCCGGCGCGCACGCTGTTCATCGTCTGCTCCAAGACCTTCACCACCCAGGAAACGCTCGCCAATGCCCATGCGGCGCGCCGCTGGTGCCTGGCGGCGCTGCGCGACGAGCGCGCGATCGCGCGGCACTTCGTCGCGGTGTCGACCGATGGCGGCGAAGTCGCCAGGTTCGGCATCGACCCCGTCAACATGTTCGGATTCTGGGATTGGGTCGGCGGGCGCTACTCGATGGACAGCGCGATCGGTCTGTCGACCATGCTCGCGATCGGGCCGGCCCGCTTCGCCGACATGCTCGCGGGCTTTCACGCAATGGACGAGCATTTCCGCACCGCACCAGCGGCGCGCAACCTGCCGCTGCTGCATGGCCTCATCGCGATCTGGAACAGCAATTTCCTCGGCATGCAGTCGCTGGCGGTGCTGCCCTACGAGCAGTACCTCAAGCGTTTCCCGGCCTATCTGCAGCAGCTCATGATGGAGAGCAATGGCAAGCGCGTCACCCATGCGGGCAGGGCGGTCGGGGTCGACACCTGCCCGATCGTGTGGGGCGAGCCAGGCACCAATGGGCAACATTCGTTCTACCAGCTCATCCATCAGGGAACGCGCAAGGTCGCCTGCGACTTCATCGGCTTTTGCGCAACGGCCAATCCGGTCGCCAACCAGCATGACCTGCTCATCGCGAACCTTTTCGCGCAAGGTGAAGCGCTCGCCTTCGGCAAGACCGCTGCGGAAGTGCGCGCGCAAGGCGTACCCGCCGCGCAGGCGCCGCACCGCGTGTTCGAGGGCAATCGCCCCAGCAGCACGCTGCTGGCGCGCCGGCTCGATCCGCATGCGCTGGGCGCGCTCGTTGCGCTCTACGAACACAGCACGTTCGTGCAGGGCGCGATCTGGGACATCGACTCGTTCGACCAGTGGGGCGTGGAGCTGGGCAAGGTGCTGGCCAAGCGCATCGGCGCCGAGCTCGGTGCGGCGCGGATGCCGCCGCTTGCGCACGACAGTTCGACGAATGCGCTGATCCGCCGCTACCGGCGCCAGCGCACGCCGCGCCAATGAACGGCGCCGGCACCCGCTGGTTTCCGATCGCGCCGCCGTGGCGAGGCCAGCGCGCCAGCCTGCAGGACCTGCCATGAGTTCCAGCCCACATCCACTGGCCGGCAAGCCGGCCACGGCGACGCGCCTGATCGACGTCGAGCGTCTCGTTGCGGCCTATCACGAGGTGCGTCCCGACCCGGCCGTTGCCGCGCAGCGCGTGAGCTTCGGTACGTCGGGTCATCGCGGCACCGCCAGCGCTGGCAGTTTCAACGAGGCGCACGTGCTCGCGATCACGCAGGCGATCTGCGAGCACCGCCGGCAGGCCGGCATCGACGGGCCACTGTTCCTCGGCATCGACACCCACGCGCTGTCACCGCCGGCGCTCGACAGCGCACTCGAAGTGCTGGCGGCGAATGGCGTCGAGGTGCGCTGCGCCGCGCGCGGCCACTACACGCCGACGCCGGCGCTGTCGCATGCGATCCTGCGCTGGAATCGCGGCCGTGACCGTGGACTGGGCGATGGCATCGTGATCACGCCCTCGCACAATCCGCCCGAGGACGGCGGCTTCAAGTACAACCCGACCCATGGTGGACCGGCTGACTCGCGCGTGACCGGCTGGATCGAGCGACGTGCCAATGCCTTGCTGGCCGATGACCTGCGCGGCGTGCGCCGGCTGCCGCTGGCGCAGGCGCGTGCTGCGGGCACCACGCGCGAGCACGACTTCGTCGGCCCCTACGTCGACGAGCTCGACGCGCTGATCGACTTCGAGCCGATCCGCAGCGCCGGTCTGCGCCTTGCGGTGGATCCGCTCGGTGGTGCCGGCGTGCAGTACTGGCCGCGCATCGCCGAGCGCTGGCGCATCGACCTCGACATCGTCAGCCTCGAGGTTGATCCGCAATTCGCCTTCATGAGCCTGGATTGGGACGGCCGGGTGCGCATGGATCCGTCGTCGGTACCGGCCATGCAGCGCCTGCTCGCGCTGCGCGACCGTTACGACGTGGCGTTTGCCTGCGACACCGACCATGACCGCCATGGCATCGTCGCGCGCAGCAGCGGACTAATGCCGGCCAACCATTACCTGGCGACGATGATCGACTACCTGTTCAGTGAACGCAGGCAGTGGCGCCGCGACGCGGCCATCGGCAAGACCGTGGTGTCGAGCGCGCTGATCGACCGCGTGGCGGCGCGCTTGGGCAGGCGCGTGCACGAGACGCCGGTGGGCTTCAAGTGGTTCGTCGACGGCCTCGTCGATGGCTCGCTCGGCTTCGGCGGCGAGGAGAGTGCCGGCGCCTCGTTCCTGCGCCGTGACGGCCTGGCGTGGAGCACCGACAAGGACGGCATCGCGGCGGCGCTGCTGGCGGCCGAGATCACGGCACGGCGCGGCCGCGATCCGGGTGAATGTCACGCCGCGCTGTGCGCCGAGCTCGGCGCGTCGTGGTTCGAACGCACCGATGCGCGCGCCTCGCGCGAGCAGAAGGCGCGCCTGGCGGCGCTCACGGCGGCACAGCTCGAGGTGGCCACGCTCGCGGGTGAACCGGTCGAGTGCGTGCTCGATCGCGCTCCCGGCAATGGCGCGCCGATCGGCGGCATCAAGGTCTGTGCCGCCAACGGTTGGTTCGCGGTGCGGCCTTCGGGTACCGAGGATATCTGCAAGCTGTATGCCGAGAGCTTCCGCAGTGACCAGCATCTACGCCAGATCATCACCGAGGCGCAGGCGTTGCTCGATCGCGTGATGGCTGGGTGACAAGGCGGCGGCTTGCGCCAGCGCCGCTGCCGCGCCACCTGCGCAGCCGTGCTCAGCGCCGCCCGCGCGGCCACATGATGGCGATCGCGGCGACGAGGGCGAGTGCCACCGTGACGACGCTGGTCGGGCTCAGGTTGACGCGCACGATGTCGAGTGCGAACGACGCCTGCATCCTGAACAATGCTTCGCGCAGCGGCAGTCCGAGCATTGCCGCGATGCGCGCAGCGGCCTGCAGGTAGTAGGCATACGTGGCGGCAAGCGCCACCAGCACGGGCGCGAGCACGATGCCGAGCGGGCGCCCGCCATAGCCGTGCGCGCGCAGGGTCCAGGCCACGACCGCGGCGACCACGAACGCGAATGGCGCAAGATCACCGACCGCGTGCAATGCAAGCAGGCCCCACAGCGCGCCGCCGGCCAGCGCGCACATGCCGGCGGTGGCGATGCCGATGCGGCGCGGGGCAGGGGATTGGGTAATCTGATCTCGCATCGTGGCTCGGGCGTGGGCGCCGCCCAATGCCGCGCCCGGCGATGATAACGGCTCGTCGCGCGCAAATGGCAAGCCAGCGGCGCGATGCCGGCAGCGCTGCGGTCGCATCCGGCAGGCTTGCCGCGTTCATCCGCGCGCCGTGCCGGCGCGGCTCAGCTCACTGTTTGCCCGGCGCGCAGCAGCCACGCCTGGGCGACCGCTTCGAAGCCCACATGCGGGTAGTAGTCGACCGCCGCCGGTGCGGCCAGCAGCAGCAGTTTTGCCTGCGGCGCGGCAGCCTGCGTGCGCCGAATGAGCTCCTTGCCGATGCCTTGGCGCTGGTGCGACGCGACCACCGCGAGGTCGGCGAGATAGGTGGTCCAGACGAAATCGGTGACGCAGCGCGAGATGCCGACCAGGTGCTCGCCATCCCATGCGGTGACGATGAGGTTGGCGTGGGCAAGCATGGCGGCGAAGCGCGCGCTGTCGTCGAGCGGGCGGCGCGCGCCGAGCGTCGATGCACGGTACAGCTCGCGTGCGGCGTCGAGGGTGGGACGATGGTCGTCGCGATAGTGGATCATGACGCCACGCTTCCCGCTTCGAGCAGGCGCGCCACCGACGGCGGCAACCCGATCGTGGCGGCAAGGTCGGCGTCGGGCAGCGGCAGGCCGTAGCGCGTGTGCAGCGGCACCACGCCGGCCCAGTACGGCAGCGCGCGATCGGCCGGGTTGTCCTTCACGCCGCCACTGCGCACCTTCGCACTCGCATCCTCGATCTCGAAGCGCAGCACGTGCGTTGCCGCCAGTTCGCTGCGATCGGCGGCGCGCGCCTCGCTGGCACGGCCCGGGATCAGCGTGTCGACGAAGCGCGCGAGTGCCGCGGCCTTGGCATCGGCGTCGTCGACGATCCTGGCATGGCCAAAGGCGACCACCGAACGGTAGTTGACCGAGTGGTCGAAGTGCGAGCGCGCGAGCACGAGTCCATCGAGGTGGGTGACGCTCACGCAGGCGGCGATGCCATGGCCCAGTTCACCGATGAGACGGCTGGCGATCGAGCCATGCAGCAACAGCGCGTCGCCGTCGCGTGCGTACAGCATCGGAATCGCGAATGGCTGGCCGTCGCTGCAGAACGCGACGTGCGCGAGCATGCCGGCGTCGAAAATGGCGTGGATCGTGGTGCGCTCGTAGCAGGCGCGTGCCTTGCTGCGCTGGACCTGGTGGCGGGCGGGACGGCTGGGCATCGGGGTCACCGTGGCGTGGCGGCGGAACTACACGCTAGCGCGTGGAATTGGTACCGTGTAGCGCCACGTTGGGCGCGAACGACGGAGCCACTCGTGTATCTGGAACTGGACGGGCAGGGACCGCGCTACGCGCAACTGATCCGCGCGCTCAAGGGGGCGATCCTCGATGGCCGCTATGCAGCCGGCGTGCGCCTGCCGCCGAGCCGGGCCCTGGCGCGCGAGCTCGACCTGTCGCGCAACACGGTGTTGGCCGCCTACGAGCAATTGCAGGCCGAAGGCTTCCTGCTCGGCCGGGTCGGTTCGGGCAGTTTCGTCGCCAACGTCGGCGCACGCGCGCCGCGCAAGATCGGCGGCACCGCCTTGGTGGCACCGCTGGCAGGGTTCGCGCGGCGCGCACTGGCCAATACCGATGGCCGCCACCTGCCGGGACATCAGCACCACGACCTGCGTTACAACCTCCAGTACGGCGTCCCGCTGACCAATCCGCTGTTGGCGAGCGCGTGGCGGCGCGAGATCGCGCGCGCGGGCGAACGCATGCCGCCCGATTATCCCGAGGCCCAGGGCTGGGCCGCGCTGCGCGAACAGGTATGCGACTACCTGCAGCGTCGGCGTGGCGTGCCGGTCGCCCCCGAGGATGTGCTGATCGTCAACGGCACCCAGCAGGCGTTTTCGCTGGCCGCGCGCGTGCTGCTCGAAGCCGGCGACGAGGTTGCGCTGGAAGACCCGCATTACCGTGGCGCGCGGCAGGTGTTCGCCGCCGCCGGCGCACATGTGCGCGGCTGTCGTGTCGACGGCGAGGGCCTGGTGCCGTCGGCGCTGCCGCGAGGAGCGCGGCTGGCCGTGGTCACGCCCTCGCACCAGTTTCCGACCGGCGCGCTGTTGCCGCTGGCGCGCCGCGTGGAGCTGCTCGACTGGGCGGCGCGTGAGCGCACCTGGATCATCGAGGACGACTACGACGGCGAGTTCCGCTACGGCGGCCGGCCGCTGGCTGCGCTCAAGTCGCTCGATCGTGATGGCCGCGTGATCTACATCGGCAGTTTTTCCAAGGCGCTGTTCCCGGCGCTGCGGCTGGGCTACATGGTGTTGCCATCATCGCTGCGCGATGCCTTCGCGGCCGCCAAGTGGCTCGAGGATCGCGGCAGCAACACGCTCGAACAGGTCGCGCTGGCCAACTTCATGGCCGATGGCGGTTTCGAGCGCCATCTGCGCCGGGCCGCGCTGGCGCTGCGCGCGCGGCGCACGGCGATGCTCGAGGGCATCGCGCGGCATGCGCGCGGTGCGCTCGAGGTCGTCGACTCCAATGCCGGCATGCACCTGACCGCCTGGCTCGTGCACGCCAACCATGGCCAATGCGAGCGCCTGGTCGCGCATGCGCGCGGCAAGGGCCTGGGCCTGTACACGATCACGCCGTATTGCCTGCGTCCGCCGCCGCGACCGGGGCTCGTGCTTGGCTACGCCGGTCTGCCGCCAGCCGACATCGAGGCCGCACTGCGCCTGCTCGGCCGCTGCCTGCGCGAGCTTGGCCTCGCCCAATGAACAGCATTGCATGTGCAATCGTCGCGGCATGCGCCGGCGGCGGCGTTGCTGCGGCATAATGACGGTCTTGTCCAGACGGGTTTTGCGACGCGATGGGTTTTGGCCAGACTTCCGAGCCGGTGCGCTTCGAGCGCGACTGCCCTGCCGTGATGGTGCCGCACGGCGAGGAGGTGATCCTGCCGGCCGGTCAGATCGGCTACATGACGCAGGCGCTGGGCGGCAGTTTCACCGTGTATGTCGACGGCAACCTGTTCCGCATCGCCGGGGCCGATGCCGATGCGATCGGCATGGATCCGCCCGAGGCGATCACGTTGCCGGAAAACGCCGGCGATGCGGACGTCGAACGGCTGGTGTGGGATCAGCTGCGCACCTGCTTCGATCCCGAAATCCCGATCAACATCGTCGATCTCGGTCTGGTCTACGAATGCGAGCTCGTCCACCTGCCCGATGGCAACCGCAGCGTCAGGCTGCGCATGACGCTGACCGCCCCCGGCTGCGGCATGGGCGACATCCTCATCGAGGACGTGCGCAACAAGCTCGAGATGATCCCGACCGTGGTCGAGACCGATCTGGGCCTCGTGTTCGACCCGCCGTGGAACCAAACGATGATGTCGGACGCCGCGCGGCTCGAGACCGGCATGCTCTGAGCAGGCGCGGCATCGGCCTCACAACTGCCGGTCTTCGATCACGAAGCGACCGTCGCGCACCTCGATCGCCTTGCCGCCGGCATCCTTGAGGTGGAACGTGAAGCGGCCCTCGTACTGTTTGCCTTGGGCGCGCGTGATCTCGAAGCGGTTGCCGCTGGCGCCCTTGTCGAGCTTCCAGGTGGCGTCGGGGTCCTTGCCCATGCCCTTGTGACCGACTTCGAAGCTGACGTCGCAGGTGCTGCGGGCGAATGCCTTGTCGTCGAGCAGCAGGGTCTGGCCGGCCTGGAAATGGTCGCAGCTGATCGCCAGCCGGTCGACGCGCGTCTTGGGCGGTGGCCATTGCGCCGAACCCTTGGTCGATGCCGACAGCGCGAAGCTGTCATCGAGCGGCACCAGCATGATGTCGTCATCGCCGGCTTCGAACGCGATGTCGCCGACCTGGGCGGTCAGACTCTGCGGCGCGGCGTGGGCGGTGGTGCTGGCCGCGAGCGCGGCGATGGCAAGGCAGGCGTACAGGTGCTTCATGGCGGCTCCGCAAGGATCGATCGGCGCGGCCGCCGTCGCGGCCACTGATCCAACAATACGCAATGGCGCCGGCAAACGGGACAGGGCAGGTCGCCGCCACGCGGTTGGCCCGGGCCCGCCGGCTCCGGGCGCGCGACGCTGCGGCCTGCGTGCGGTGTCGCGCTTCGCGCGTGGACTGCCTGCCGTGCGTCCGCGGCAGTCCCGGCGCAGCGGCAACGGCAACGTCCGCTCAGCCCGCCGGTGCGGCGTACTCGCTGATCGGGATGCAGGCGCAGAACACGTTCTTGTCGCCGTAGACATTGTCGACGCGTGCCACCGGCGACCAGTACTTCTGCTGGCGCAGGCTGGCCAGCGGAAACACGGCCAGCTCACGCGAGTAGGCGTGCGGCCACTGCTCCGCGCTGGCCTGGGCGGCGGTGTGCGGCGCATTCTTGAGCGGGTTGTCGGTGCGGTCGAGCGTGCCATCGATCACGGCCTGGATCTCGGCGCGGATCTGGATCATCGCGTCGATGAAGCGGTCGAGTTCATGTTGCGACTCGGACTCGGTGGGCTCCACCATCAGCGTGCCCGCGACCGGGAAGCTCAACGTCGGGGCGTGGAAGCCGAAGTCGATGAGGCGCTTGGCGACGTCCTCGGCGCCGACGCCCGAGAGCTTCTCCAGCGGCCGCAGGTCGAGGATGCATTCGTGCGCGACCAGCTCGTTGCGGCCCGTGTACAGCGTCGGATAGTGCGGTGCGAGGCGGCGCGCGATGTAGTTGGCGTTGAGCATCGCCACCTGGGTCGCCTTGCGCAGCCCGTCCCTGCCCATCATGACGATGTACATCCAGCTGATCGGCAGGATCGAGGCGCTGCCGAACGTCGCCGCCGCCACCATGGCGCCATTGCCGGTACCGGCCGTGCGCAGGCCGTCCTTGCGCAGCGCGCCGGGCAGGAACGGAGCCAGGTGCGCCTTGACCGCACAGGGGCCGACGCCAGGGCCGCCGCCGCCGTGCGGAATGCAGAAGGTCTTGTGCAGGTTGAGGTGCGACACGTCCGAGCCCCACTTGCCCGGCCTGGCCAGTCCCACCAGCGCGTTCATGTTGGCGCCGTCGGTGTAGACCTGTCCGCCGTGCTCATGCACGATCCCGCAAATCTCGATCACGTCTTCCTCGAACACGCCATGCGTGGACGGGTAGGTCATCATGATCGCCGCGAGGTTGGCCGAGTGCTTTTGCGCCTGGGCGCGGATGTCGGCGACGTCGACGTTGCCGTTGGCATCGCACTTGGTCACGACGACCTGCATGCCAGCCATCTGCGCACTGGCCGGATTGGTGCCATGCGCCGATTCGGGGATCAGGCAGATGTTGCGATGACCCTGCCCACGTGAAGCGTGCCAGGCGCGGATCGCGAGCAGGCCGGCGTACTCGCCCTGCGCGCCCGAATTGGGCTGCAGGCTGACCGCGTCGTAGCCGGTGATCTCCACCAGCATCGCCTCCAGCGAGCCGATGAGCTCGGCATAGCCTTGCGCCTGCTCGGCTGGCGCCAGCGGATGGATGTTGGCGAACTCGGGCCAGGTCACCGGGATCATCTCGGCGGTGGCGTTGAGCTTCATCGTGCACGAACCGAGCGGGATCATCGTTCGATCCATCGCCAGATCCTTGTCGGCGAGCTGGCGCAGGTAGCGCAGCAGCTCGTGCTCGCTGTGGTGGGTGTTGAACACCGGGTGGGTGAGGAATGCGCTCTTGCGTGCCAGTTCGGCCGGAATCAGCGACGGCGCGTTGGCGTCGAGCGCGTCGATCGACGGCAGCGTGGCGCCATCGCCAGCGAAAATGCGCCACAGCAGTTCGACGTCGGCGCGTGTGGTGGTTTCGTCCAGCGAGACGCACAGCGAACCGTTGTCACGCACGCGCAGGTTGGCGCCCAGCGTGCGCGCGCGCTCGGCAACAGCGGCATTGTGTTCACCGGCGTCGATGCAAAGCGTGTCGAAGGCGCTGGCATGCAGCGCGGCATGCCCCAGTTGGCGCAGACCAGCGGCAAGGATCGCGGTCAGACGGGCAACGCGATTGGCGATGCGCTTCAAGCCTTCCGGGCCATGGTAGACGGCATACATCGAAGCCATCACCGCCAACAGCACCTGCGCGGTGCAGATGTTGCTGGTGGCCTTCTCGCGGCGGATGTGCTGTTCGCGGGTTTGCAGGGTCAGGCGGTAGGCGCTGTGGCCCTGGGCATCGACCGACACGCCGATCAGGCGGCCTGGCATGCTGCGCTTGTAGGCGTCGCGGCAGGCCATGAACGCCGCGTGCGGGCCACCGAAACCGAATGGCACGCCGAAGCGCTGGCTGTTGCCGATCACGATGTCGGCGCCCATCTCGCCCGGCGCCTTGAGCAGGGTCAGCGCGAGCAGGTCGGTGGCGACCACGAGCAAGGCGTGGTTGGCGTGGATGGCCTCGGCAGCGCGCTCCCAGTCGGCGAGCCAGCCGCTGGAGGCCGGATACGACACCAGCACGCCGAAATAATCACCCTTCTCGAGCGCGGCGCGGAACGCATCGGTGGAGCGCACGACTTCGATGTTGAGATCGAGCGGCTCGGCGCGGGTGCGCAGCACTTCCAGGGTCTGCGGGTGCGTATCGCCACTGACGAGGAAGGTGGTGGACTTCGACTTGGCCGAGCGCTTGGCCAGCGTCATCGCCTCGGCGGCGGCGCTGGCCTCGTCGAGCAGCGAGGCGTTGGCGATGTCCATGGCCGTGAGGTCGGCGACCATGGTCTGGAAATTGATGAGCGCTTCCATGCGCCCCTGCGAGATTTCCGCCTGATACGGCGTGTAGGCGGTGTACCAGGCCGGATTCTCGAGGATGTTGCGCAGGATGACGTTGGGCGTATGGGTGCCGTAATAGCCCTGGCCGATGAAGCTCCTGAACACCCGGTTCCTGGCGGCGATCGCGCGCACGCGCGCGAGCGCGTCGACTTCGCTCATCGCAGCAGGCAGCGCCAGTGGCGCCGCCGAGCGGATCGCCGCCGGCACGATGGCGTCGCAGAACGCATCGAGCGAGTCGTGGCCGAGCAGCTTGAGCATGGCGGCAATCTCGGCGTCGCTGGGGCCGAGATGGCGGGCGATGAAAGCGTCGTGGTTTTCGAGTTCGTTGAGCGAAGGGCTGGTCGAGGACATGGCGGGGCACCCGGATCGTGGTTGATGGGAAGCACGCAGCAACCGGCGCGGGCGTTGATGGATCGTGGGTCGCCGCGGCACGGGACGCGACGTGCACGCATCGGCACGCAAGGATCCCGCGCAGCGCCGGCACCCAGCAGCATCGGGCACGGCAGGTCGTTGCGGACTTCGTCCGCGCCCCTCTGTCCTTTTGCCTGAGAGTTTGGAGGCGTTGCCGCCTCATGCCCCTTCGGCGCCGGCTGCCGCGCTCGACTGCGGGCCGATCTCTCCAGAGTGTGCGCACGCGAAGGTTTGCTGGCCTGAGCGATTACGGGCGTTGCGCCTTCGGCAGCGGCTCATCGCCGCTTCTCCCGTCGCGTGCATCAAGCGGCGCAGTATAGCCGAGCGCAGCGTCGTGGCCGTGCCCAGCGGCAACAAGAAACCCGCCGGCCTGAATCCTTCCCTCGCGCGCAGGGGATCGAGGCCGATCGCCCGATGTGCTCGTCATCCACGGTGGCGGTGATCGGGGCTGAGGCGCAGGTGGCGTGTGAGCCTGCCGTGCGAACGGCGGTTGCGACGCTGCGCCGATCGCCGCTGCGCGGCAACACGCATCCGCCCGCCGCGCTACCAGCGCTGGCCAACGGGCGGCAGCGGCGGTCGATGCGGGCGTGGCGGGAAGCCCGAATCACCAAGCAGTCCGACGACGTTCTGCGGCGTCAGACAGAACGAGCAGAACCCGTCGCCAAGCTGGCCAGCCCCACGGTCGCCCCAGCACTCCACCGCACCGCCGGACAGAATGGTGCAGGTGTGGCCATCCGCAGCCGCTACAGCCGCCGCGCCACTGATTCCGATCACGTCCACCGGCGTCAGCCTGTTCGTCGTCGTCCCGTCGCCGAGCTGACCGCGAGCGTTGTAGCCCCAGCACTTGACCGCGCCGTCGGACACGACGGCGCAAGCGTGCAACTCACCTACCGCCAATGCCGTCGCGCCGCTGATACCACTTACGTCCACCGGCGTCGCGATCTCCGCCACCGTGCCGTCCCCGAGCTGGCCATAGTAGACGCTGTCGCCCCAGCACTTCACCGTCCCGCCGGACACGATGGCGCAGGTGTAATGCTCCCTCACTGCCAATGTCGTAGCGCCACTGATTCCGTTCACGTTCGCGGGAGTCCGGTTGAATGGCATCTGACCGGGGATGGGCTGCTCGTACTGGTTGTGTCCCCAACACTTCACTGCGCCGGTGGACACGCTGACGCAGGTGTGACCATCCCCGGCTGCCAGTGCCGTTGCGTCGCTGAGCCCGCTCACGACCACCGGCGTCGAGCTGTCCGTCTCCGTGCCGTTGCCGAGTGCGTTACGAAAGCCCCAGCATTTCACCGCGTTGCCGGACACGATCGCGCAGGTGTGAGCTGTCCCCGCTGCCAAAGCCGTTGCGCCGCTGAGTCCGCTTACGTCCACCGGCGTCGAGCTATCCGTCGTCGTGCCGTTGCCGAGCTGACCGGAACCGTTGTTGCCCCAACACTTGACCGCACCCATAGACACGATGGCGCAGGTGTGAGTCCCGCCTGCTGCCAATGCCGTCGCGTCGTTGATTCCGCTCACGGTCACCGGTGCCGGGCTAGCCGTCGTCGTGCCGTTGCCGAGCTGGCCGGAATCATTCCGTCCCCAGCATTCCACCGCGCCGCCGGACACGATGGTACAGGTGTGATACCAGCCTGCTGCCAACGCCGTCGCACCGCTGATGTCAATGGCAGCCACCGGCGTGGCACTGTCGCCAAATGCGCCAATGCCGAGCTGCCCCCTGTCGTTGGCGCCCCAGCACTTCACTGCGCCGCGGGACACGGTGGCGCAGGTTTGATACTTGCCCGCTGCCAACGCCGTCGCACCGCTGATTCCAATGGCAGCCACTAGTGTGGCCCTGTAGCCGAATGTGCCAATGCCGAGCTCGCCGTAATAGTTGCTGCCCCAGCATTTCACCGCGCCGCCGGACACGATGGCGCAGGAGTGATGCCTGCCTGCTGCCACAGCTGTCGCCCCGTCAATTCCGCTCACGTCCACCGGCGTCGCGCCGTTCGCCCCCGTCGCTCCCGTGCGGTCGCCGAGCTCGCCGAAACCGTTGGAGCCCCAGCACTTCACCGCGCCGCTCGACATAATGACGCAGGCGTGTTCATCCCCGACTGCCAATGCTGTCGCGCCGCTGATCGCGCTCACGCCAACCGGCGTCGCGCTGTCCGCTCCCGTGCCGTTGCCGAGCGCGCCACCATAACCCCAGCATTTCACCGCACCGCCGGGCACCATGGCGCAGGTGTGGGCCGTCCCCGCTGCCAAAGCCGTTGCGCCGCTGAGTCCGCTTACGTCCACCGGCGTCTGGCTATCCGTCGTCGTGCCGTTGCCGAGCTGGCCGTAATCGTTCCGGCCCCAGCACTTGACCGCACCGGTGGACACGATGACACAGGTGTGACTCCCGCCTGCTGCCACAGCTGTCGCGCCGTTGATCCCGCTCACGTATACCGGCGTCGGGCTATCCGTCGTCGTGCCGTTGCCGAGCTGGCCGTAATCGTTCCGGCCCCAGCACTTGACCGCACCGGTGGACACGATGACACAGGTGTGATTCCCGCCTGCTGCCACAGCTGTCGCGCCGTTGATCCTGCTCACGTATACCGGCGTCGGGCTATCCGTCGTCGTGCTGTCGCCGAGCTGGCCGTAATCGTTCCGGCCCCAGCACTTGACCGCGCCGCGAGACACGATGGCGCAGGTGTGCTCGTCGCCGGCGGCCACAGCGACACCAGCACCCGCCCGAGCATCGGGCACCCGGAAACTTGCGCCCAGTACCAACAGCGCGAGCGCAATACGACCGAACAACGACAACCTCGTTTGCCAGCACATGGCACACTCCCTTTTGCCAGTCATTGATTGATGCGGGACCGGAACCAGGACGCGTGTCTCGAGCCTGCCTTGATCCTGCGCGAAGCCGAGCGAATGTTACACCGGATACCCGGCGCGCCATGCACCGCGCCCCGGACTCTCACCTCACTGTGGTTCGGCCCGGCCGCTTGACTTGATCGCCAGCCAATGCGCCGCGACTTGTGCCAACGTCTGTTGCCTGGTGACGCGCGCGGCGGCGCGCAGTGCGGCAGGGTCGGTGCCGGCGGCCGGCAGGCGGCGATATTCGACGCAACACGCGCGGTCGTCCTCTGGGTCCATATCGGAATGTTGGCCAGGTGCGAGGCGGTTCTTGCGACCATCGGGGCGCGTGCAATTCCAGCGCTGGTGCAACTTGCCACCGCGTCGGATCAGGTGCAGGCCGCTGCGGTTCCGTGGCGGGAAGTCATCGCGCTTGGCCTCGCGGGTGCCGACGACGTCGGTTTCCCGGCGGGCCTTGGCATGGGAGACCTCAGCGATGACGCAGGGAGACGGCGCTTGCGTCTCGTATCTCCCGGTGCGTATCCGTACGTTGCGCGGATGCCATGGGACGGTAGCGGATGCCATGAAACAAAAAACCCCGCGCTTGACGGGGCTCTTGGGGTTCTCGTGGACGTCCTTGGACGTCCGGAGACTTGTTGTTGGTGCCCAGGAGAGGACTCGAACCTCCACGGTTTTACCCGCTAGTACCTGAAACTAGTGCGTCTACCAATTCCGCCACCTGGGCAGGTGCCCGGTCGCTGCCGACCGGGGCGCGAACCTTACTGGCCGCGCCCGCGCATGTCAACGCGGGGGCGGCCAGCGCGCATGCCTCAGTTCGACAGCGGCGAACCGCCGAACTTCCAGGTGAATTGCAGGTAGTAGCTGCGGCCGACCGAGTCGAACCAGGAGATGTCGTAATACGGATACGCGGTGTAGGTCGGATCCTTGGGCGGCATCTTGTCGAACAGGTTGTCGATCGACAGCGACAACTGCATGTGGTCGTTGAAGCGGTATTGGCCCGACAGGTTGTAGCGGTAGGTGGCACCGATCCAGGCCTTTTCGCCCGCCGACAGGTCGACGATCTGGTCGTAGGAATCGGAGTTTGGCAGACGACCCAAGCGCTCGCCGTGCAGCGATACCGTCCACGGGTCGAGCTTCCAGGTCACGGTCGCACTGGCCTTGTTGCGCGGGATGTCGAAGCCTGAATTGACCGCGAACTCGTCGAGCACCGCGTCGCCCGTGTACTGCTGGAAGCTGTGGCGGCGAGTCCAGGTGTAGTTGCCGTTGAAGTGGAAGTCGCCCACGCGCGTCTCGAGCTTGTAGTGCGCGCTGAGGTCGACGCCGTTGGTCTTCTCGCGGGCGACGTTGATCGGGTTGACGAAGACCCCGTACAGACGGCCGCTGGGCAGGCGCGTCACGCGCCCGATCGCATCGACGCAGCTGGGCGAATTGCGGTCGACCGGATTGCCGTTGACGTCGCTGCCGATGCGGCAGTTGGCTTCGAGCTGGAGCAGGCGGTCGGTGCTGAGGTCCTGCACCTGGTTGCGCATGTCGATGTTGAAATAGTCCAGTGACACGTCCAGATCGGACCACGGCGACCAGACGAGACCGGCCGTCCATGACGTACTGGTCTCGGGCTTGAGCTTGCGGTTGCCCTCGCGGGTACGGATCAGTCCCTGGTCGGACCAGGTGCAGTCGGTGATGTCGACGCCGGGTTCGTCGGTGCGGCAGCGGTAGTAGTCGTTACCCGAGGTTTCGTCGTTGCCGATGCCGGCGAACACGTAGTGCAGGTCGGGGGCGCGGAACGCGGTGCCGTAGGAGGCGCGTGCCAGCAGGCTGTCGATCGGGCGCCATTCCAGGCCCGAGCTCCAGGTGAGTTTGCCGACGCTGTTGCCGGCGAAGTTGTAGCGGTCGTAGCGGCCAGCCACGCTCAGGCTCAGGCGCTCGAGCAGCGGCATGCGCAATTCGCCGGCCGCGGCCCAGCGGTTGCGGCTGCCGTGGCCATCCGAATCCTTCCACGAGTAGTAGTAGTACTCGGTGGCGAGCGGGTCGGGGCGCAGGTTGTAGGACTGGAAGCCGTACTCCACCACACCGGCGAAGCCGGCGCCGCCGCCGGGCAGCTGGAACAGGTCGATGTTGGAGAAGCTGAAGGCGAGCGTGTCGCTCTGCGACTTGGGGTGGTAGACGGTGCGCGCGAAGATCGAGTCGTACTCGGCGCGCGTGAGCGGCGTGTACAGGCGCGAGGGATCGGCGTTGAAGATCGGATAGCCGCTGTCGTCATCGATGCCCAGTTGCGGCCCGAGGAACAGGTTGTTGGCTGCCGCCGCAACGATCTGCGGCCAGCTGATGGTCGCGTGGTACTGCGAGTGGTTGAGTGAGGCCTCCCAGTCCCAGTTCTGCAGCAAGGTGCCCTTGAAGCCGGTGGTGAAGCCGAAGGTCTTCTGCGTGTTTTCGATGAAGCCCTTGTTGAGGCCGCCCATCTCCTCGGGGGTGAACTGGCGGCCCCAGTATTCGACCTGGTCGGTCGCCTGATTGTAGAAATACCCTTCCTCGTTGCCGTCGGGCGCCATGTAGCTCCACTTCTCGACGTCACGGAACAGCTTGACCTTGCTGTAGCCGAGCTGCACGTCGGCGAACCACTTGAGGTCGTCGCCGAGCGGCATGTTCATCGTCGTATAGGTGTTGATGCCCTTGCGGCCGCTGAGGATCGTGCCGTAGCCGATCGAGGTCTGGCTGCCGCAGAAATCACCGTAGTTGCGCCGGTTGAAGTAGCCGGTGCTGCCGAAGTTGAGATAGGCCAGCGAGGCACAGGTTGCCGCGCCCGGGTCGATGTAGTCGTCGTACCAGTCGGTGCGCAGGAACACGCGGCGCGCCGTCTGCGAACGCGCGGTGGGGCCATCGGCGGTGGAGTCCTGGATCTTGCGGTCGTAGGCCCACAGCGGCTTCTGGTCGATCAGCTCGGCGCCGAACATGAGATTGAAGTCGCCGTGGGTGAAACCGGTCGAGATGTCGAGCTTGGCCGACTCGCCGCCCCCGCGCGAGGTGCCGCCATAGCGCAGGTTCACCGTGGTGCCGTCGGCGCTGTCCTTGAGGATGAAGTTGACCACGCCGGCGATGGCGTCGGAGCCGTATACTGCCGAGGCGCTGCCGGTGAGGATTTCGACGCGGTCGATCAGGCCGATCGGGATGTTGGAGATGTCGGTGAAATTGCTGCGCCCCTTGAACGGCAGCGGGAAGTCGGCGATGCGGCGGCCGTTGACCAGCACCAGCGTGTGATTGGGACCCAGCCCGCGCAGGTCGACCTGCTGCGCGCCGGGTGAGAAATCCGCACCGCTGGACGATTGCTGGCTCTGCGTCTCGCCGCCGTTCTGCGTCATTGCGCGCAGCACGTCGGGCACGCTCATGAGACCGCTGTTCTTGATGTCGGCGGCAGTCATCACCGTGATCGGCGCCGGGCCCTCGACCTGCGCGCGCGGAATGCGCGAGCCGGTGACGACGATCGTTTCCAGCGCGCTGCCGGTGGGATTGTCCTCGCTGCCGGTCGTGCCCTGATCCTGCGCGCGCGCATTGCCAGCCGCCGTGATGCAGGTGAAGATGCCGCACGCAATCGCGGCGGCGAGTGTGGTCCTGCGCATGTTGCCTCCCCAATGCCGAAAGATGGGCCCGTAGCCCGAGTGTCTGATGCCCCGCGCACCGCTCCGGTGGCGCTGCGCGGAAAGAAAATTCCACTCCATCTTGGCATGCCGCAATGGTTGCCGCCACTGGCCTTTCGGGTCAGAATGCCGCATCACCGCGGCATGTCGCGGACGTCCCCGCACCCTCGCCAACGGAACCACCCACAGCCCATGAGCCGCCATCCGATCCGCCCTTGCCATCGCCTGCTGGCCCTGGCGTGCCTGGGTTGGGCGGCAGCGGCGCACGGACAGGCGTTGGGGCCGGACCCGCAAGCCCCGGCCGAACCGCCACCGGCACAGGTCGGCGCGCAGGTGCCGGCGGCCGTTGCCGGTGCCACGCGCGGCTATCGCTACTATGCCGCCGGTGACCTGCAGGCCGCCACGCCGCAGGCACCTGGCTTCGGACTCATGCTGATGGGCGGCGGCGACTATGTCGAAGACGCCTTCCGCTGGTTCGCCGAGCGCGCCGGTCACGGCCATGTCGTCGTGCTGCGCGCATCGGGCAGCGACGACCTGCAGCACGAGTTCTACGACCGCCTCGATGCGGTGGCGTCGGTTGAGACCTTCGTGTTCGAGCGGCGCGAGGCGGCCAGCGACCCGTTCATGCTGGCGGCCGTGGCGCGCGCCGATGGCATCTTCATCGCCGGCGGCGATCAGGCACGCTATATCCGCTACTGGAAGGGCACGCCGCTCAACGCGGCACTCGACCGCCACGTGCGCGAAGGCAAGCCGCTTGGCGGCACCAGCGCCGGACTGGCGATCCTCGGCAGCGCCAGCTACGGCGCGCTCGATGGCGGCAGCATCGATTCGCTGCGCGCGCTGACCAACCCGCTCGGCGATGCGGTGACGCTCGACGACGATTTCCTGCACCTGCCGTTCCTGTCGCGCGTGGTGACCGACAGCCACTTCGGTGCGCGTGATCGACTCGGTCGGCTCGTGACCTTCCTCGCCCGCGCCGAACACGACGGCCTGGTCGAGCGACCGATCGGCATCGGTGTCGACGAAAACACCGCCTTGTGCATCGACAGCGACGGCATCGGCCGCGTCTACAGCGAAAGCAACGGTCATGCCTGGCTGGTGCGGGCACGCGGCAGCGGCCAGGCGCTGAGCCCGGACGCCCCGCTGACGACCGGCAAGGTGAGCGTGACCTTGGCCGGCGCCGACAGCCGCATCGACCTGGCCACGTTCCATGTCGAGGCGCCGGTGTTCGACACCATGGCCGCCGTCCGCGATGGCGAACTCGATCTCGACGAGCCGCTGCCCGAAATGCGCTGAAGGCGGCCGCCATCGCGTTGCCGCCAGAGCATGCGCCTGACCCGGCGCGCAACCCGGCCTGCGGACGCAGCGGCTTGCGCCCCGCACCCCGACCCCTGTGGCGCGCAATTCCGCGGCGCCTTGCTGACTTGAGGACATGTCTTGAAACGATCCAGCCCAGGCGGCCGTCCGCCGCAGAAGCGCGCCCAGCGACGCGGTCCCGGCAAGCGCAGCGGCGGCACGGCTGATACGCCGCGACCGGTGCCTGCGGGCAAGCCCGGCGCCGGCAAGTCCGCCAAGGCGAGCCGCCAGCGCGTACCGGCCTTCATGCCGCAGCCGGCGCCCGCCATGCCGCGCCCACGCAAGGGCGCACCGCGCGTGGCCGATCCCTATGCCGAGCGCGAGGCGCAGCGCTATGCGCAACCGATCCCGAGTCGCGAGGCGATCCTCGCGCTGCTCGAGACGCAGCAGGGCCCGCTCACGATCGAGGCGCTGTCGCGCGCGCTCGAGCTGTCGGCGGCGGCGGATCTCGATGCGCTGACCAAGCGCCTCAACGCAATGCTGCGCGATGGCCAGTTGATCCAGAACCGGCGCGGCGGTTATGCCGTCGCGCGTCAGCTCAACCTGATTCCCGGCAGCGTGATCGCCAACGCCGAGGGCTACGGTTTCCTGCGGCCCGATGCCGGCGGCGAGGACCTGTACCTGTCGCCCTACGAGATGCGCAAGGTGCTGCACGGCGACCGTGCCTTGGCCAGCGTGGTGCGCGTCGACCGCCGTGGCCGCGAACAGGGCGTGATCGTCGAGGTGCTCGAGCGGCGCTCGTCGCGTCTGGTCGGGCGCGTGATCGAGCAGGACGGACTCATGCTCGTCACGCCTGACGATCGGCGCCTGCATCAGGACGTGTTGATCGCGCCGGGCAAGGAGCGCGGCGCGCGTGCCGGCCAGATCGTGGTCGCCGAGATCACCGAGCCGCCGACCGCGCAGCGCGGACCGCTCGGCCGCATCCTGGCCGTGCTCGGCGAACGGCTCACCCCTTCGCTGGTGGTGGAAATGGCGATCGCCAGCCACGACCTGCCACATGAATGGCCGGCCGCCGCGCTGCGCGACGCCGCCCGCGTCGAGCCCGAGGTGACGGCTGCCGAGAAGGTCGGCCGCGTCGACCTGCGCGGACTGCCGCTGGTGACGATCGATGGCGAGGACGCGCGCGACTTCGATGACGCGGTGTATGCCGAGCCGAACGACAAGGGCTATCGCCTCGTGGTGGCGATCGCCGACGTGTCGCACTACGTGCGGCCCGCCACGCCACTGGATGCCGAAGCCTACAACCGCGCGACGTCGGTGTATTTCCCGGGCTTCGTGGTGCCGATGCTGCCCGAAACGCTCTCCAACGGCATCTGCTCGCTGAACCCGGCGGTCGAGCGCCTGTGCATGGTGTGCGACATGCAGGTCGACCTTGCCGGCGAGGTGGTGCGTTCGAAGTTCTACCCGGCGCTGATGCGATCGCACGGGCGCCTGACCTACACCCGCGTGTGGCAGGCAATCGGTCTCAAGGATCGCGACGCGCAGTCCGAGTATGCCGACGTGCTGCCGCAACTGCGGCATCTGCATGCGCTGTACAAGCTGCTGGCCAAGGCCCGTCAGCGGCGCGGTGCGATCGAGTTCGAGTCCAGCGAAGTCGAGTTCCGCCTGGGTGCCAATGGCGAGGTCGTGCAGCTTGCCGCCCACGAACGCAACGATGCGCACAAGCTCATCGAGGAGTGCATGATCGCCGCCAACGTCGAGGCGGCCAAGCTGCTGCAGAAGAAACGCATTCCCGCGCCGTATCGCGTGCATGCACCACCGCCGGCGTCCAAGTACGAGGACCTGCTCGGCTTCCTGCGCGAATTCAAGCTGAGCCCGCCTGCGCACGACAAGGTCACACCCGGTGATTTTTCCGCACTCATGCGCAAGGTGCACAAGCGCCCCGATGCGGCGCTGATCCAGTCGGTGCTGCTGCGCGCGCAGAGCCTGGCCGTATACCAGCCCGACGACCCCGGCCACTTCGGCCTGGGCCTGGCCACCTACACCCATTTCACCTCGCCGATCCGCCGCTATCCGGACCTGCTCGTGCATCGGGCGATCCGCTACGCGCTCGGCGGTGGCAAGCCGGCCGCCTACGAGTACAGCCCGACCCAGATGGCGAGCCAGTGCGTGCATTGCTCGCACAACGAGCGCCGCGCCGACGAGGCCGAGCGCGACGTCGACGAACGCTACAAGTGTGCGTGGCTGGAGAAGCACGTCGGCAGCACCTTCGACGGCATCGTCTCGGGCGTGACCTCATTCGGCGTGTTCGTCGAACTGGTCGAATCCCGCATCAGCGGCCTCGTCCACATCACCCAATTGCCGATCGACTACTACCACTTCGATGCAACGCGCCGCCTGCTCACGGGCGAGCGACGCGGCCTCAAGTTCCGGCTCGGCGATGCGGTGCGGGTGCAGGTGCTGCGCGCCAGTCTGGAGGATCGCAAGATCGACTTCCGCATGGTGTCGGGGCGCTGAGCCGGCGCCTGTCGCCGGCCACGCGCACGGCATGGGCGCTACACTGCGCGGCCTGAACTCGCTGCGAGCCGCGCATGAGCCATGACCTGCTGATCGGCATCCATGCCGTGGAAGCCGCCCTCGACCACGATGTCGCCAATCTCGTCGAGCTCTACATCGAGAATGGCACGCACAATGCGCGCGTGAAGGCGCTCGGCGAGCGCGCGCGCGAACTCGGCGTCAAACCGCACGCGCGCGATCGCGCCGCGCTCGACCGCATGACCGGCGGTGCGCGTCACCAGGGCGTGGTGGCCCGTTACCGGGCACCGCCACCGCGCGCCGAGGGCGATCTGCCGGCCCTCGTCGAGCAGGCCGGCGCGACGGCGCTGCTGCTCGTGCTCGACGGGGTGACTGACCCGCACAACTTCGGTGCCTGCCTGCGCAGCGCCGAAGCCGCGGGCGTCACGGCGGTGCTGGTGCCGAAGGATCGAGCGGTCGGCGTGACGCCGACCGTGCGCCGTGCATCGGCCGGCGCCGCCGACCGCGTGCCGATCGTGATGGCGACCAACCTGGCGCGCACGCTCAAGACACTCAAGGAAGGCGGCGTGTGGCTGGTCGGCCTGGCCGGCGAATCCGAACGATCGCTCTACGAGGTCGATCTCAAGGGACCGCTCGCGCTCGTGCTCGGTGGCGAAGGCGAAGGCATGCGCCGGCTCACGCGCGAGGCCTGCGACTTCCTCGTCCGCATCCCGATGCGCGGCGACATCGAGAGCCTCAATGTGTCGGTGTCGACTGGCATCGTGCTGTTCGAAACGCTGCGCCAGCGCGGCAGCGGCGGGTAGGGCGCAGCGCGCCCAGCGGCCGCTGCGCCGCAGCTCAGTCGCCGCCGATGGTGTCGGGGCCGTCGCCGGCGGTCTTCTCGTAACGGCCGCGCTCGAGGCGGCGGTACTGCGTGTAGCCGTGCCGCGCGAGATGCGATTCGCGCAAGCGGTGGCCGCCGCCCTCGATGATCGCCGGTGTCCCGAGTGCGCGACGCAGCGCCGCGCCGCAGGCCGGGCAGTGCGTGAGCGGCGCCTCGCCGGCCTGGTGCAGGCGTTCGAAGCCATAGCAGCACAGCGCGCAGCCACGGCCTTCGGCCGGAAAGTATTCGTGGATGCTCATGGCGGCGACATGGTGATTGCGGCGCCCACGCGCAAGTACGCGCCGCGCGCCTACTTGCGCGTGACCGAGAGCTCGTAGCTGGCCGACTCGCCCTTGTCGGCGGCCGACTTGGTGAGGAACACATGCACCACGTAGGTGCCGTCGACCGTGGGCTGGATCGTCCACTGCTTGCGGCCTTCGCCTTCCACCTGCGGCGCGCCGGGGCGATAGATGTAGCTGAAGGCGGTGCCGGGCTTGTCGCTGAGCTTCACTTCCAGCGTCTGGCCGGCCTGCATCGGTACGGCGTAGTCGTGGACAACATCCTTGGGGCCCTTGAACTTGCCCTTGGCCGTTGCGCTCGCGCCGGCCTTGTCGAACTTCAGCGTTGCCGGTGCCTTGGCGGGCTGGTCGGCGACCTTGCCGGTCGCCGGCGTGGCCGCCATGGCAGTCGCGAACGCGAGCAGGCTGGCGAGACAGGTACCGGCGAAGGCGGCGCGATGGAGCGTGCAGGACATGGCTGGACTCGTTCGATCAGGGACAGCCCGCATTGTGGCGCGACGCCGCCGCAAGGTCGAGCGTGCGATCGGCGCGTGCAGCCCGGTCGCCGCCCACGCGCTCAGCGCGAACCCGGTGGTGCATCGAGATCGGACAATTCCTTCCAGCGGTTGACGATCGTGCAGAACAGCTCGGCGGTGCGTTCGGTGTCGTACACGGCGGCGTGCGCCTCGCGTGCGTCCCACTGGCCGCCAGCGGCTTCCACTGCGCGGCTCAGCACGGTCTGGCCATAGGCCAGGCCCGCCAGCGTGACCGTGTCGAAGCAACTGAACGGATGGAACGGGCTGCGCTTGTGGTCGGTGCGGCGGATCGCGGCGTTGAGGAAGCCGAGGTCGAAGGCCGCGTTGTGGCCGACGAGGATCGCGCGCTGGCAGCCGGCGGCGCGCACGGCACCGCGCACGGCCTTGAAGATGAGGTCGAGCGCGGCCTTCTCGGGTACCGCGCCGCGCAGCGGATGGGTCGGGTCGATGCCGTTGACCTCGAGCGAACGCGGGTCGAGTTCACTGCCGGCGAACGGCTCGACATGGGTGGACACCACGGGGTCGGGGTGCAGCCAGCCGTCCTCGTCCATGTGCACGGTGACGGCGGCGATTTCCAGCAGCGCGTGACGCTCGCTGTCGAAACCACCGGTTTCGACGTCGACGATCACGGGCAGGAAACCGCGGAAGCGTTGCGCCATGCGCAGCGCGGCAGCAGAGACGTTCATGGGCGCAGCATAGCAAGTCGCGGTGGGCCGCCACGCGCCGGGCCGTCCGCGTGGCCAGCAGCGGTGTGCCGGCAGCGCGCGTGAACATTGTTCAAACGCAGTGATGCGGCGCGCGCCTGCGCTTGCGGTGGGGTGGATTGGCGCGCTAGCGTGCGCGTGTCCGACCGCTGGGGTCGCGAACGAGGATCGCGCAATGCTGTGGCAAAAGGGTCGCGCCAGCGACAACGTGGTGCAGGACACGGGCCGCGGCGGCGGTGGCGGTGGTTTCGGCGGCCGCGGCCTGGGCCTGGGCGGCATCATCGTCGTCGTGATCGTGGGCCTGTTGTTCGGCAAGGACCCGGGACAGATCCTGCAACTGCTGGGCGACATGGGCGGTGATGGCGGCGCGCCGGGCCAGCAGCAGGTCACTGCGCCCGCCAACGACGAGCAGAGCCTGTTCGTGCGCAAGGTGCTCGGCAGCACCGAGGATGTGTGGGGCCAGATGTTCCAGGCCAGCGGCCAGCGCTATGCGGCGCCGCGCCTCGTGTTGTTCAACGGTGCCGTGCAGTCGGCCTGCGGCGCCGCGTCGGCGGCGATGGGGCCGTTCTATTGCCCCGGCGACCAGCAGGTCTATCTCGACCTCGACTTCTTCCGCGAGATGCAGACGCGCTTCCATGCCGCCGGCGACTTTGCCCGCGCCTACGTGATCGCGCACGAGGTCGGCCACCATGTGCAGAATCTCATCGGCGTGATGGCCAAGGTGGAGCAGGCGGCGCGCGGCGGCACGCCGATGCAGGGCGCCGAGGGGCTGTCGGTGCGGCAGGAACTGCAGGCCGATTGTTTCGCCGGTGTGTGGGCCAACCACGCCCAGCAGCAGCTCAACTGGCTCGAACCGGGCGACATCGACGCCGCCCTCAACGCCGCCAACCAGATCGGCGACGATACGCTGCAGAAGCAGGCGCGCGGTTACGTGGTGCCCGATTCATTCACGCATGGCTCCTCGGCCGAACGTGTGCGCTGGTTCAAGGCCGGTTTCGCCGCGGGCCAGCTCGGCGCCTGCGACACCTTCGCCGCGCGCACGCTGTAGGCAGCCTCCACTGCCGACCCACCTGAAGCATGCGGCTCGCGCGAGCCGCATGACGGCGCCGCGCCGTCGGCGCCAGGCGCCTTCAGGGCGTGGTCGGCGCCGCGCTGCGCACCGGCACGGCGATGTTGCACAGGCCGATCTTGCCGGCCGTCTGCAGGTACCAGGCATCGCTGCGGTTGCGGCGTGATTCGACGAAGGCGGCAAAGCGCGGGGTGTCGGTGCGCAGCACTTCGAGCGGCGTGCGCTCGGTGTCGGGCAGATCGGCAGCCACGCGCACGCGGCGGATCGGCACGCGCTGCTCGGGGCGCTCGTAGAAGCCGAGCGGGCCACTGCCGCGCGGCAGCGCCGCAAGCAGTTCCATGCCCTGCAGCACGCGCCCGACGAGGGCGATGTTGCGATCGAGCTGGCGCGGCTCCTGGCCGATCACGACATACAGCTCGGCGCCAGGTCCGCTGTCGGCCGCGTTGTCGCGACCGGCGCCGACCATGCCGTAGCAGTGCGCGAGCCAGGTCTTGCCGATGCGGCGGTCGCGCGCGGCCGGAAAACCGTCGCTGAAGCCGACTTCGCGCGCGTAGACGTCGCCATCGGGCAGGGGCGTGAATGGCAGCGACCGGTCGATGCTGCGCTCGAATTCGGCTGCCAGCGTGCGTTGCGCCGCGCCGAAGCTGCGTGCGCGCTCGGCATGCTCGGCCTCGGGGTCGCCCCACTGGGTGACGAAGTTGTCCTGCACGCGCAGGATCGCCAGGCCATCGAAGTAGTGTGCGCGCACGAGGGTCTTGATGTTGGCGGCATGCAGCGGCGCGAACTGCGGCGCCAGTTCGATCACGACGCGCCCGGCATCGAGATCCAGGTACAAGGTGTGCTGCGGATCGGGCCGGCGCCAGTCGGCGGGCGTGGCGGCGTCGAGCACCTGTTGGGTGGTCAGGCGCGGCGCCGGCGCTGCGTGGGCAAGGCCACAGGCGATCGCACAGGCGAGGGCGGCGACGGGCAGGCGGCAGGACATGGCGACTCCATGACGGCGAGATCGCCCAGCCTAGCAGGCTGGAGCCGCGCTGGCGTCAGCGCCTGTCGAAGCGGGCGATGAAGCGGCGCACGTCGGGGTAGACGACCTCGCGCCAGCGCCGCCCGCTGAAGATGCCGTAATGGCCGGCGCCCTTGATCTCCAGATGCTGGCGGCGCTTGTCGGGCACGCCCTTGCACAGCGCGTGCGCGGCGCGGGTCTGGCCGATACCCGAAATGTCGTCGAGTTCGCCTTCGATCGTGAGCAGCGCGGTGCGTTTGATCGCTTCCGGCGCGACGCGCTCGCCTTCGACATGCCACTGGCCGCGCGGCAGCGCAAACTCCTGGAACACCGTACGGATCGTGTCGAGGTAGAAGCGCGCCGGCATGTCGAGCACGGCGTTGTATTCATCGTAGAAGCGTCGGTGCGCCGCCGCGTCCTCGAGATCGCCGCGGATGAGGTTCTGGTAGAAGTCCCAGTGCGCCTCGAAGTGGCGGCTCGGGTTCATCGCCACGAAGCCGGCATGCTGCAGGAAGCCCGGATAGACATGCCGGCCACTGCCGGGATAGTTGGGCGGAACCGCAAAGATGACATTGGTCTCGAACCACGAAAAGCGCTTGCGCGTGGCGAGATCGTTGACCTGGGTCGGCGTCTCGCGCGGGTCGATCGGACCGCCCATGAGGATCAACGAGCGCGGCGTGGTCTGCTCGGCCGCAGCCATCAGCGACACCGCCGCGAGCACGGGCACGGTGGGCTGGCACACCGACATCACGTGCAGGCTGTCCGCACCGAGGTGGGTGATGAAGCGACGCATCAGCGCGACGTAGTCGTCGAGGCTGAAGGTGCCGTGGGCGATCGGCACCATGCGCGCGTCGATCCAGTCGGTGACGTAGACGTCATGGTCGCGCAGCAGCGTGTGCACGGTGTCGCGCAGCAGGGTCGAGTGGTGTCCCGACAGCGGCGCCACCACCAGCACGCGCGGGTCGCGGCGCAACTGCGTGAGCGTCATCGGGTCATCGCTGTAGCGCTTGAAGCGGAGCAGGCGGCAGAACGGGGTCGGCAGCTCGCATTGCTCGTTGACCGCGACCTCGCGCCCATGCGCCTCCACGCGGTCGATGCCGAACGCGGGCTTTTCGTAATCCTTGCCGAGGCGGTAGAACAGCTCGTAACCCGCGCTGAGCCGCTCCATGCCCGGCATGCGCGCGACCCAGTTGTCGGGCGCCGACAGCGCCTGCGACAGTGCCCCCGACCAGGCGACCCAGGGGTTGAGCAGGGCGCGGTTCATCTCGTGCAGGTGGTAGAGCATGCGTGGTAGTTCCGACTGCGGCAGCGCAACATTCTAGCAGCCATGACGATTGCCCCAGGCGCGATCCTGCCGAACTGTCACAATCTTTACTTTGCATTGCCTGCAGCAGGCGGAGGAGCGCGATGAACACGACCACGGGCTTGGCCGGCATGATCCTGTCGATGGCGGCAGGTGGCGCATGGGCGCAATCGCCGCGCGTGCCACCGCCGGCCGACGTCGCCTATCCGGGCACGATCCGCCTCGAAGTCGATGCCACCGACATTCAGCGTCACATCTTCCGCGTGCATGAGGAAATCCCGGTCGCGCCGGGCAAGCTGACGCTGCTCTATCCCGCCTGGCTGCCGGGCAAGCACGCGCCGCGCGGACCGATCGACAAGCTGGCCGGACTCGTGACCAGTGCCAACGGCCACAGGCTCGAGTGGCAGCGCGATCCGCTCGACGTCTATGCGTTCCACCTCGACATCCCGCAGGGTGTGGACACGCTCAGCGTCGACTTCCAGTACCTCTCGCCGCAGGAGCCGGCGCAAGGCCGCGTGGTGATGACGCCCGACATGCTGAACCTGCAATGGGATGCGGTGGCGCTGTATCCGGCCGGCCATGCGGCGCGACGCATCACGTTCGCGCCGAGCGTCAAGCTGCCTGGTGGTTGGCACTATGCCGGCGCGCTCGACCTGCCCGCGGGCGCCACGCCCAACGAGCCCGCCAGCGACGGCGTGGCCCGCTTCAAGCCGGTCGACTTCGAGACCCTCGTCGATTCGCCGCTGTTCGCCGGTCGCCATTTCAAGCGCATCGAGCTCGCCGGCAACGCGCCGGTGCATCTCAACCTGTTCGCCGACGCGGCACGCTTCCTCGCCGCCACGCCGGCGCAGCTCAAGCTGCATGAGAACCTCGTCGTGCAGGCGCGCAAGCTGTTCGGCTCGCAACACTACGACCATTACGACTTCCTGCTGGCGCTGACCAACCAGCTCGGCGGCATTGGCCTTGAGCACTCGCGCTCGAGCGAGAACTCTGGCGATCCGGGCTACTTCACCGAGTGGGACAAGCATGCGCCCGGACGCGGCCTGCTGCCGCACGAATTCACCCACTCGTGGAATGGCAAGTTCCGCCGCCCGGTCGGCTCGGCCACTGCCAACTACAACGTGCCGATGGATGATGGCCTGCTCTGGGTGTACGAGGGCCAGACCCAGTATTGGGGCTTCGTGCTGGCGGCGCGTTCGGGTTTGTGGAGCAGCGAACAGACGCGTGATGCGCTTGCGCTGGTGGCGGCAACCTATGCCGACAACCGCCCGGGCTTTGCCTGGCGCAATGTGCAGGACACCACGCAGGATCCGATCATCGCGGCGCGGCGCGCGTTGCCCTATCGCAACTGGCAGATGAGCGAGGACTACTACAGCGCCGGCCAGCTGATCTGGCTCGCGGTCGACGCCAAGCTGCGCGAACTCACGGGCGACAAGCGCTCGCTCGATGACTTTGCGCGTGCCTTCTTCGGCATCGACGACGGCAGCTGGGCCATCAGCACCTACGACTTCGACGACGTGGTCGCGGCGCTCGATGGTGTTGCCCACCATGACTGGGCACGCTTCCTGCGCGAGCGCATCGACGGCCACGCGCCGCCGCTGGACGGGCTCGCCGCCAGCGGCTGGAAGCTCGTCTACAGGGACAAGCCCAGCGCCTTCGAGAAGGCGAACCAGGGTGGCCGGCGCGGCTGGGACTACTCCGCCTCGCTTGGGTTCGTGGTGGGCGGCAAGGATGGCCGCATCAGCGACGTGTGCTGGGACGGCGCCGCGTTCAACGCCGGTGTCACGCCCACCAGCACGATCGTCGCGGTGAACGGCCGGGCGTGGAGCAACGACGAACTCGACGACGCGATCACGGCCGCGGTGGGCAGCACGGCGCCGATCGAACTGTTGCTCAAGGACGGCAATCTCTACCGCAGCGTGCGCCTCGACTACCACGGCGGACTGAGGTTTCCGCACCTGGAGCGCATCGAAGGCAGCGCCGATCGGCTCAGCGCGATCCTCGCGCCGCGCTGAAGGTGACGCGAGCGGGCATGGACACGCTGCCGCGGCTCAGCCTGCGCCAGGCGCAGCTCATCCAACTCGCTGCGCAGGGCTTGCTGACGCCACCGCGCCGGCGGGCGCGCAAGGCCGATCTGCTGGCCGCGATCACACGCATGCGCGTGCTGCAGATCGACACCATCCAGGTCGTCGCGCGCAGTCCCTATCTGGTGCTGTACTCGCGCCTGGGCGCCTACGAGCCAAGCTGGCTCGACGAGCTGCTGGCCGAGGGTGGCGTATTCGAATGTTGGGCCCACGAGGCCTGTTTCGCGCCGATCGTCGACTACGCGCTGCATGCGGCACATGGCCGGCAGGACGCCCGCGGGCAGCATTGGGCCATGCGCCACGCGGCGCGTGTGCGGCGCGATCAGGCCGCGGCGGTGGACGCGCTGCTGGCGCATGTGCGCGCGCACGGCGCGGTGAAGTCGGCCGATTTCGCGCGTCCCGCCCGCGGTGGTGGCGGTTGGTGGGGCTGGAAGGACGAAAAGCGCGTGCTCGAGGCGCTGTTTGCGACCGGCGAACTCATGGTGGCGCGGCGCGAGCGCTTCCAGCGTGTGTACGACCTGCGCGAGCGCGTGCTCGAACAGGCACGCGCGCGCCATGTGTTCGACCCGCGCTTACCCGATGCCACCACACTGCGGCGCGAGTTCACGCTCGGCGCGGTCAAGGCGCTGGGCATCACCCAGGCGCGCTGGATCAACGACTACTTTCGCCGCGGCACGCGCCTGCGCGATGACGCGCTGGCCGACTTCGTCGCCAGCGGTGCACTGTTGCAGATCGAGGTGGCTGGCTGGGAGGCGCCGGCTTACCTGCATGCCGACCACGCATGCCTGCTTGCGCAGGCGCGCGCCAACCGCTTGCGCGCGACGCACACGAGCCTGCTGTCGCCGTTCGATCCGCTGGTATGGGATCGCGAACGCGCCGCCACCGTGTTCGGCTTCGACTACCGGCTCGAGTGCTACACGCCGGCGCCGCGGCGGCGCCATGGTTATTTCGTGCTGCCGCTGCTGCGGCGCGGCCGCCTCGTCGGCCGGCTCGATGCCAAGGCGCACCGGACCGCTGGCGTGTTCGAGATCAAGGCGCTGTACCTGGAGCAGGGCGTGACGCCCGACGCGGCGCTGGCGCGTGACCTGGCACGCGCCATCCACGATTGCGCGCGCTGGCACGGCACGCCGCGCCTGCGCTTGGGGCGCTGCGAACCGCGCGCCTTCGGCGCCAACCTGCGCGCGGCGCTGCAGGCGAGGACTGCGCAGTGACGGCGCGGGCGCGTAACATGGCGCGCAACCACGTCCACGCCTGAGGTTGCCGCCGCTCATGGTGCCCGAGATCGAGCTCGTCGCCCGCCTGCTGCTGGCCGCCATCCTCGGCGGCGTCGTCGGCATCGACCGCGAGCGCCACGAATGGGCCGCCGGCCTGCGCACGCACATGCTGGTCTGCCTCGGCGCGGCGTTGGCCGTGATCGTGTCGGCGTTCGGCTTCCGCGACGTTCTCGGCACACCTGCGGTGGTGCTCGACCCCTCGCGCATCGCCGCCCAGGTCATCAGCGGCATCGGCTTTCTCGGTGCCGGCACGATCATTTTTCTCGAGCGCGAGAACATCATCCGCGGCCTGACCACGGCCGCCGGGCTTTGGGTCGTCGCGGCGGTCGGCCTGGCGGTGGGGGCGGGCATGTACCTGGCCGGCATCGCGGCGACCGCAATCGCGTGGATCACGCTGGCCGTGATCAAGCCACTCGAACGTCGCTATCTGGGGCACTCGCGCACCGCGCGCCTGCTCGTCGCGTTCGACCATGGCGCGCGGCTGTCGACGATCGAGTCGGTGATCGCCGCGAGCGGCATCGCGATCCGGCAGACCCTGCTGCGACGCGGCAACGGCGGCGACGACATCGAACTGATCCTTGCCGAAGGCACCTCCAGCGCCGACCTCATCCGCGTGATCGATGCGCTGCGCGTGATCCCGGGCGTGCAGTCGGTCGAGCAGCGCAGCTGAGCGCGCACCGCCGCGCAAGCGCGCTGCGGTGACGCACGCGTTCGGGCCGCGCGTGGTGGCCGGCAACGCGGCGCGCAACCGCAGCGGCTACCGACTGCAGGCGAACGCGGCGTGCGGTCATCGCCAGCGGACACGCGAGCCGCGGCCGCTGGCGGTCGGGTTCAGGCCGGCTGCGTGCTGCGCTGCCCGCCGCCCCTGCGGCGGCGCTTGCGGCTGGCCGACTTGGCCGGCGCGGCCGTCTTGCCGGCATGGCCATGGCGCGGCGGCGCCGCGTTCTGGCGTGGCTTGTGCTGCTGCGGCTTCTGCTGCGGCCTGGCGCGCGCGCCGTCATCGGTGCGCAGCGGCTGCGCCGGCTCGAAGCCGGCGACCGGTGCGATCTCGATGTCCTGCTTGAGCAGGCGGCGAATGTCGCGCAGCAGGCCTTCTTCCTCGTGGCAAACCAGCGAGATCGCCAGACCCTGTGCGCCGGCGCGGCCGGTGCGGCCGATGCGGTGCACGTAGTCCTCGGCCACCATCGGCAGGTCGTGATTGATCACGCGCGGCAACTGGTCGATGTCGAGGCCGCGTGCGGCGATGTCGGTGGCGACCAGCACGTTGATCTTGCCGCTCTTGAAGTCGGCCAGCGCCCGGGTACGCTGGTTCTGGCTCTTGTTGCCATGGATCGCAGCGGCGCGCAGCCCGGCCTTGTCGAGCATCTTCGCCAGTTTGTCGGCGCCATGCTTGGTGCGTCCGAACACCAGCGTCTGGCTCGCATCGCCCTCGAGCAGGTGCAGCAGCAGGTCGCGCTTGCGCGCGCCATCGACCGGGTGCACGCGATGCGTGACCGTGGCGGCGACGCTGTTGGGCTTGGCGATCTGGATCTCGATCGGTTCGCGCATGAACTGACTCGCCAGCGCCTTGATCTCGGTGGCGAACGTCGCCGAGAACAGCCAGGTAATGCGGTTCTGGCGTGGCAGGTGACCGAGGATGCGCTTGAGGGCAGGCAGAAAGCCCATGTCGAGCATGCGGTCGGCCTCGTCGAGCACGAGCACCTCGACGTGCGACAGATCGACGCTGCGCTGGCCGATGTGGTCGATCAGGCGCCCCGGTGTGGCGATGAGGATCTCGACGCCGCGGCGCAGCGCGTCGACCTGCGGCTGCATGCCGACGCCGCCAAAGATCGTGGTGGCGCGCACGCGCACGTGCTTGCCGTAGTCGCGCACGTTGGCATGGATCTGCGCCGCCAGCTCACGCGTGGGCGTGAGCACGAGCGCGCGCGGGCGCTTGGGCGCGGCGGGCGCGGCGTGGTCGACATACAGGCGCTGCAGCAGCGGCAGCGCGAACGCCGCCGTCTTGCCGGTGCCGGTCTGTGCGCCCGCGAGCAGGTCGTGGCCTTCCAGGGCCGGTGGGATCGCCGCCGCCTGGATCGGGGTGGGGCTGCTGTAGCCCTGCTCGTCGAGTGCGCGCAGCAGTGCGGGCGCGAGGCCCAGTGATGCAAAAGACATGACAACTCCTGTACCGCACCGGCGCGAGTGACCGCACGGGCGCAGCAATGAACGTTCCGGCATGGATGACCGGCATCGTCCGCGGCGTTCCCTGCAACCGCGCGGCGGGCGAACGGAAATGGAGCGGCTCGTGCCCGGGGCGGCGAGTCCGCGATTTGCGGCGACGTCAAGTCGAACGGTGCGGAAGGCGACGGGCGTCGATGGACGCTTCGTGGCCGTGATTTCCGGAAGGGAAGATCGCGCAGCGGCGCAACAAACGCGCGCAGTGTACGCGAAAGCGCGGCGCGCTGCCGCCGCGCGGCGCGGCGCGTTCAGGTTGGGGTCGGCGGCGCTAGAATCGCGCCAATGGGAAGTGCCCGGTCAAGCCACGGTTCGCGCTGCCGCCTCGCGCTCGGCGTGCTCCTCGCCTGGCCGCTGCTGGCGGCGGCGACGGTCGATCGCCTGCACGAGGGCGTCAATCTTGGCGTGCGTTTCGAGGCTTATTCGCCGCTCGCGCGTACGCGCGAGCTGTTCGCGCGCAGCCTCAATCCGCTCGGTGAGCGCCGCGCACTGGCCCGCTACGCGCAGCGCCGGCTCGAGGTGCCCGAATACACGGTGGATCTGGCCGAGGAGGAATTCGCCGTGTTCGTGCCCAAGGCGCCGCCACCGCCGCAGGGCTACGGACTGCTGGTGTACGTGGCGCCCTGGCAGCAGGCGACCGTGCCGCGGCGTTGGCAAGGCGTATTCGAGCGCACTGGCATCATTTACGTCAGCGCCGCGCGGTCGGGCAATCCGGAGCCGGAACTGCCGCGACGCATGGCGTTGGCGCTGCATGGTTACGGCAACATCGTCGCGCGCTACCACATCGATGCCGAGCGCGTGTACGTCGGCGGTTTCTCCGGCGGCGCGCGCATCGCCGAGGTGCTCGCGCTGGCATACCCGGACGTCTTCCATGGCGCCGTGCTCGACGGCAGCAGCGACCGCATCGGCACGCCGCTGGCGCTGCTGCCGCCACCGCACCTGCTCGAACTGGCGCAGCAGCGGCTGCGCCTGGTCTATGTCTACGGTGCCGATGACAGCTACAACGCCGCGCAGGCGCGCTACTCGATGCAGTCGGCGGCGACCTGGTGCCTGCCGCCAACCTATCGTCTGGTCATGGCCGGGCGCGGACACGAGCCAGCCGATGCGCCGACGCTGTTGCGCGCGCTGCGCCTGCAGGAGCCGGCACACGAGCCGGCGCCGCCAGCGGCAACCTGTCGCGCGCGCCACGCGCGGCAGTTGCACGACGAGGTGGCCGCGGTCGACGCGATGCTTGCGGCTGGCGAGCGCGACGCCGCCAGCACGGCCCTGCGCGCACTCGATGCGGCGTGGGCGCAGTCGGCCGGCGATGACATCCGGCGCCTGGCCGACGCCTTGCACTACCAATGAGTTCGCACGCGGACACATCCGCTCCCGGCGCCGGCCTGCGCGTGGATGTTTGGCTGTGGGCCGCGCGCTTCTTCCGCACACGCGCACTGGCCAAACAGGCAGTCGAGGGCGGTCGGGTCGAGCTCAATGGCGCCACGGCCAAGCCCTCGCGCAGCGTGCAGGCGGGCGATCGTCTGCACATCAGGCGCGGCGAGGAGCGCTTCGATATCGAGGTGGTCGGCGTGTCGCGGCAACGCGGTCCGGCCCGCGTCGCGCAGGCCCTTTACAGTGAGACTCCGGCCAGCGCGGCCGCACGCGCCGCGGCGGCCGAGCAGCGCCGCCTGCGCGGCGATGCGCTGGCGCGTCCGCCCAAGCGCCCCGACAAGCGTGCGCGACGACTCATCCGCGCGCTCGGCGACATCGACATGACGTGACGCTGCCGGCCGTCAGACCAGGTGCTTGAGGCGGTAGATCGCCGCGAGCGCCTCGCGTGGCGTGAGCGCATCGGGGTCGAGCGCGCGCAGTGCCTCCTCGGCCGCCGAAGGCAGTGGCGGCGCGAACAAGCCCAGTTGGGGATGGGGCGCGGACGTGGCCGCGGCAGGTGCGCCAGGCAAGTGCGCGGCCTCGAGTGCGCGCAGGGTCTGGCGCGCATCGTCGACGACTGCGCGTGGCAGACCGGCCAGCGCCGCCACCTGCAAGCCGAAGCTGCGGTTGGCCGGGCCTTCCTTGACCGCGTGCATGAACACGAGCTGCTCGCCGCGTTCCTGGTCGTGGAACTCGACCGCGTCCAGATGCACGTTGGCGATGCCCTCGTGCTCGGCGGCGAGCTCGGTCAGTTCGAAGTAATGTGTCGCGAACAGCGTCCAGGCGCGATTGCGCGTGGCCAGCGCAACCGCGCAGGCGCGCGCGAGTGCCAGCCCGTCGTAGGTGCTGGTGCCACGGCCGACTTCGTCCATCAGCACGAGGCTCGCCGCCGTCGCGTTGTGCAGGATGCCGGCGGTCTCGCTCATTTCGACCATGAAGGTCGACTGGCCACGCGCGAGGTCGTCGCCGGCGCCGATGCGGGTGAAGATGCGGTCGATCGGACCGATGGTGGCGGCGTCGGCAGGCACGAAACTGCCGATGTGGGCCAGCAGCACGATGAGCGCGGCCTGGCGCATGTAGGTCGACTTGCCGCCCATGTTGGGGCCGGTGATGACGAGCATGCGACGGCCTTCGCGCAGGTCCAGATCGTTGGGCTCGAACGGCTCCTCGCGCACGCGTTCGACCACGGGATGACGCCCGCGCACGATGTGGATGCCGGCGGCGTCGACAAGCTGCGGGCAGTTCCAGCGCAGCGCCTCGGCGCGCTCGGCCAGCGCGGCCAGCACATCGAGCTCGGCCAGCGCCGCCGCGGCGAGCTTGAGCGCATCGAGCCGGGCGGCGAGGAAGTCGAGCACGGCCTCGTAGAGCAGGCGTTCGCGCATGAGCGAGCGTTCGCGCGCCGACAGCACCTTGTCCTCGAACGCCTTGAGTTCCTCGGTGATGTAGCGTTCGGCGCCCTTGAGCGTCTGCCGCCGCGTGTAATGCGCGGGCGCCTTGTCGGCCTGCGCCTTGCTGATCTCGATGTAGTAGCCGTGCACGCTGTTGTAGCCGACCTTGAGCGTGGCGATGCCGGTGGCCGCCTTCTCGCGCGCCTCGAGTTCGACGAGGAACTGGTCGGCGTGCGTCGACAGCTGACGCAGCTCGTCGAGCTCGGCGTCGAAGCCCCCGCGGATCACGCCGCCGTCGCGCGCGAGCGCGGGCGGCGTGTCGACGATCGCGGCAGTCAGCTGCTCGACCACGGGCGCATGATCGCCGATGCGGTCCAGGATCCGGGCGAGCAGGGTATCGGGCGCCGTCGCCAGTAGCGCATCGCCGCCGGCGCTGAGGACGCCGGCGAGCGTCGGTGCGAGCGCGAGGCTGTCGCGCAGCGTCGACAGGTCGCGCGGACGCGCCGAACGCAGCGCAACGCGGGCGAGGATGCGCTCGAGGTCGCCGACGCCGCGCAGCACGTCGCGCAATTCGCCTGCGCGGGCACCGTCGAGCAGGTGTTGCACGGCCTGCTGGCGCTGCCGCAGCAGCTCATGGTCGCGCAGCGGACGATTGAGCCAGCGCCGCAGCAGGCGCGCGCCCATCGGCGTCACGCTCGAATCGAGCACGCCGAACAGCGTGAGATCGCTGTTGCCGCTGGCATGGCTGTCGAGCTCCAGGTTGCGCCGCGTGGCGGCGTCGAGCGCGATCGTTTCGCTCGCGCTCTCGACCGCAAGGCCGCTCAGGTGTGGCAGGGCGGCCTTCTGGGTTTCGCCCAGGTAGGCCAGCAAGGCGCCCGCCGCAGCCAGCGCCAGCGGCAGGTCGTCGACGCCGAAACCCGACAGGTCGCGCGTGCCGAAGAAGCGCGCCAATTCGCGCCGCGCCGTGGCGGTGTCGAAATGCCAGGGGCCACGCTTGCGCAGTCCCGGCAGCCCGGTCACGAAACGCGGCCAGGCCACGTCCTCGCCGACCAGTGTCTCGGCTGGCGTCAGTCTGGCCAGTTCCGCATTGAGTGCTTCGGCACTGGCGACCTCGCTGAGCAGGAAGCGGCCGGCCGACAGATCGACCCAGGCCAGGCCATAACCGACGCTGCCGGCGGCGATCGCGAGCAGCAGGTTGTCGCGCCGCTCTTCGAGCAATGCGGCATCGGTGACCGTGCCGGGCGTGACGATGCGCACCACCTTGCGTTCGACCAGGCCCTTGGCCAGCGCCGGATCGCCGATCTGTTCGCAGATCGCCACCGATTCGCCCAGGCGCACCAGCTTGGCGAGGTAGGACTCGGCCGCGTGGTAGGGCACGCCGGCCATCGGAATCGGCGCGCCCGCCGACGCACCGCGCTGCGTCAGCGTGATGTCGAGCAGCCGCGCCGCCTTGCGCGCGTCCTCGTAGAACAGCTCGTAGAAATCGCCCATGCGGAAGAACACCAGCGTGTCCGGATGCTCCGCCTTGGCGGCGAAGTACTGGCGCATGGCCCCTGTGTGGCGTTTGTCTTCCTTAAGCTCTTGATAGTTCAAGAATCATTTGCCTTTCTGTGAAGTGCAAAAAATCGAGGGAGGCGAATTCGCACGGGGTGCGTGTCCATATTGTGTCCACAGGTCTCCCAAGCTACGCACATGAGGAAATCCGTGGACACATTCCCGACCGAAGCGGCGGGCGTGTCGATCTACAGCCTAGCCAATTTGGATCGAATCGCTCTTGGGTCTCAACGCGCGAGCGCGTGCACGACACGCTTTCGCACGCCATAGCAGGGCTCAGTTGCCGCTAATCGGAAAACGGGCCAGCGTGTGCCCACCGATGCCGCTGGCCGTGGTCGTTAACGGGCTGCTCATGGGACGGATGATGTTCTTGCGTCCACCACCAAGCGAAACGGCAATGCGCGGTGCTGCGCCCGAGCGCTTTCGTGCCCAAGCGCAGCGGAATGACGGCGGCGATATGGCGTTCGGCGGATCTCCAGTCGGCCGCCTTCTGCGCCAGCGCAGACAGCAACCACCGGGTTGGTCAGGCGTTCGCCTTGGTGCGTGAGGCTGGGTATTTTCACCCGTTCATATCCATCGTGTACGTTCAGCCCGCTTTGCGGCGATTCGTTTTCTCCATTCCCAAGTGCTCGATAGTCACAGGTGGTCGATTAGGGAATTGTGCAACGAGTTCGAGTGTTCCTCCCATGCTTTCGACATAGTGCCGCAGCGTCGAGAGCAACATGTCGCTGCGCTTCTCCAGTCGCGAGATCGTGTCCTGACCGACACCGAGTTCGGCGGCCAACTCGACCTGCGTCTTCTCGACGGCCAGGCGCAAATCCTTCAGCGTCGCCAATTCCTGCGCTCGTTTTTCGATTCGCTTCCGCCGGTTTGTCGGAAGGGCGGCGATCACGTCATCGAGCTTTCTTGCCATGGGAAGCCTCAGGGGTTCGGGTGTTGCGGAGCGTGGCGAGGTGATCGTCGTAGCGCGCATCGGCCATGGCGATCAATCGTTTGTAGAAGCGGCGTTGGTCGGCGCCGGCTTTGTCGCCGGCAGTCAGCAGGATCGCCTGACGTTTCGGATCGAAGGCAAAGGCCACGCGCCAGACTTCGCTCGCCCATTCGAAGCGCAGATCCTTCATGTTCGCGTGCTTCGACGCCTTGAGCGTGTCCACCGTGGGGCGTCCGAGATTCGGGCCGAACTCTGCCAGCAGCTTCGCATGGGCCAGCAATTCGTCTTGCAGGTCTTCTGCCAAGTCTGCGAACTCGGCGTCGAAGTCGGGGTGAAGCATGACGATCCAGGTCATGGCCGATGATGGCTCAAAGGGCATATGGAGTCAAAGCCATAATTTCCATGGGCATATGCCGCGCTCAGCGAGCGGGCTCCCGACGGCTCTGGAGCAGGTTTGGATGTGTCCATAGGGTGTCCATGAGACCGTTTCCAGCTCGGTTGCGATCATAAACACGCAAAAAATGCCGGACAAAACAGGGCTACACAACCCTAGGCAAATACTGGCGCAGCAGCGGGGTGTGCTGGTCGCTGGTGCGAGACAGTGGGGGCGTTGCGGCGGCTTCGTTCATGGCTTGGTCGGTGCCGGCTCGGAGCGGCAGATCGCCGATGGTACGCGAAGCGTGCAGCGTTGACGGGCGCGCCCGTGGACGGCGCGATCGACCGGGCATGCCGATGCCACCGCGCTGCCGCGCGGCGGGGCATGGCACTGCGGATCGGTTCGGGTGCTGCGAAGGGGCGGGGCCGCGTCGCGTCGGTGCGGTGGCGTTGGCGCGCGCGGCGCGCGTCGCTCAACGGTTGCGGTAGGTGATGCGACCCTTGGTCAGGTCGTAGGGGGTCATTTCGACCTTGACCTTGTCGCCGGTGAGGATGCGGATGTAGTTCTTGCGCATGCGGCCGGAGATGTGGGCGGTGACCACGTGACCGTTCTCGAGCTTCACGCGGAAGACCGTGTTGGGAAGGGTCTCGAGGATCGTGCCTTCCATCTCGATGACGTCGTCTTTGGACATGCGTGCCTTGAGGTTGCGGGGATTGGAGCCAACAAAGCGCGGGATTGTGCCACGATCGCAGCGGTGGCGGAAGCACGGGCCCGGCGCAGGCGTCAGCGGCGGCTGCCGCCCATCGCGGCGAGGGCGGCCGGCCGATGGCAGGCAAATGCCTCGCGCCACGAGCCGACGCGACCGGGCGGTACGGCCAGGCGGGCGACTTCGCTGCAGAATGCATCGCGCGGCAGCTCGCGGGCGCCGAGCGTGGCGAGGTGGGGCGAGGCGATCTGGGCGTCGAGCAATGGGAAGTCCCATTCGTGCAGCCCAGCGCACAGCGCGAGCAGGGCCAGCTTGGAGGCATTGCTGCGCCGACTGAACATCGACTCGCCGAAAAACATGCGGCCCAGCGCGACACCATAGATGCCGCCGACCAGCGTGGCGCCATCCCACACTTCAAGCGCATGGGCGTGGCCGAGCTCGTGCAGACGCACGTAGGCGGTGACCATCGCCGGCGTGATCCAGGTGCCGCGCTCGCGCGCCCGCGGCGCGGCGCAGGCTTCGATCACCTGCCCGAATGCGGTGTCGACGCGGATCGACCAGTCGCAGCCGCGCAGCCAGCGGCGCAGGCGCCGCGGCACGTGCGGCTGCGCGGTGTCGAACACGCTGCGCCGCGCGGGCGACCACCACAGGATCGGCTGGCCGGCGGAAAACCACGGGAAAATGCCGTGGCGATAGGCGTCGAGCAAGCGTTCCGGGCGCAGGTCGCCGCCAGCCGCGAGCAGGCCGTCGGGTTCGGCCAGCGCCGTCGCGACGGGCGGGAACGGGTCGAGGCACTCGCTGTCGAGCCATGGCAGCCGGATCATTGCGCCACCGGCGTCGCAGGCGCCACGTAGGGGGAATGGGCCAACACGTCGTCGCGGTAGTCGTCCAGCAGCGGCGTGGCGCGCCGCAGCGCCTGCGCAATCGCCTCGCGCAGGTCCGCGTCGGCGATCCAGTGGAACGCGTGCGTGGCGGTCGGCAGGAAGCCGCGCGCGATCTTGTGCTCGCCGCCGGCGCCTGGCTCGAAGCTGCGCAGGCCTTCGCGCAGGCAGTAGTCGATGCCCTGGTAGTAGCAGGCCTCGAAATGCAGGCCGGCGACGGCTTCGCGGGCGCCCCAATAGCGGCCATACAGTGTGCTCGCACTGCGCAGCAGCAACGCACCGCCGATGAGTTCGCGCTGGCGATGGCACAGCACCGCCAGCACCTGGCGCGGCAGCGCCTGGCCGAGGTGGCGCAGGAAATCGAGCGTGAGAGCCGCGTAGTTGCCCTTGTCATCGAAGGTGCCGCGGTAGAAGTCGTGCAGTGCGCGCCAATCGGCATCGCCGAGCTCGTCACCGTGGCGGATCTGGCAGGTGATGCCGGCGGCGGCGACCTGGGCGCGCTCGCGGCGGATGTTGTTGCGCTTCTTGTGCGACAGCGCGGCGAGGAAGTCGCCGAAGTCGCGCCAGCCGGCGTCGTTGTGCCAATGGAATTGCCAGTCGCGGCGCGCCAGCCAGTCGCCACCGGCGAAGGCGGCGGCATCGGCCGCGGCGGTGAAGTTCACCTGTGCCGCAGCCAGACCCAGGCGCTGCGCCTCGGCGCGGATGGCGTCGATGAGCTGGCTGCGCCGCATCGCGGCATCGGCCGCGCTGCCCACGAGCAGGCGCGGTCCCGGCACGGGCGAGTAGGGCACCGCGCACACGAGCTTGGGGTAGTAGTGCAGACCGTGATCTTCGTGGGCATGCGCCCACGACCCGTCGTAGACGAATTCGCCGTGCGAATTGGTCTTGAGGTACAGCGGCGCGGCGGCAACGAGGCGACCGCCGTCGCGTACGCTGAGGTGATGGGCCTGCCAGCCCGCGCGCGCCCGGATGCAGCCGTGCCGTTCGAGGCCGGCGAGGAAGGCATGGGCGAGGAACGGATTGTCGTCGGGGCGCAGTGCGTCCCACGCCGCGGCGTCAATCGCATCGAGGCTGGCGTGGAATTCGACCTGCAGCATGGGTGGAATGACTGGACCTGGTGACCGCGACCCGGCGCGCCCGCGCATCATGCGCGATGTGCGGGTCGCGCGGCGCAGCCGCGACCTGCGCGCTGGCGACTGGCCGTGCGCCGCCCGGGTTCGTCAGGCCGCGGTGGACGGCGTGGCCGCGACTTCGTCCAGGTAGCGTTCGGCGTCGAGCGCAGCCATGCAGCCGAATGCGGCCGAGGTGACGGCCTGGCGATACACCTGGTCGGCGACGTCGCCGGCGGCGAACACGCCGGGCACGCTGGTGGCGGTGGCGTTGCCGGCGGTGCCGCTGTGGATGGCGATGTAGCCGTTGTTCATGTCGAGCTGGCCGGCGAAGATCGAACTGTTGGGCGTGTGGCCGATCGCGATGAACACGCCGGTGGCGGCCAGGTCACGGCTGCTGCCGTCGAGCGTGCTGCGGATGCGCGCCCCGGTCACTCCCGAGTCGTCGCCGAGCACCTCGTCGAGGGCGTGGTCCCAGATGATCTCGATCTTGCCGGCGCGCTGCCGCTCGAACAGCCGGTCCTGCATGATCTTTTCGGCGCGCAGCTTGTCGCGGCGGTGCACGAGCGTGACCTTGCGGCAGATGTTGCTCAGGTACAGCGCCTCCTCGACCGCGGTGTTGCCGCCGCCGACCACGACCACGTCCTGTTCGCGGTAGAAGAATCCGTCGCAGGTCGCGCAGGCCGACACACCCTTGCCTTTGTAGTGTTCCTCGGAGGCGAGGCCGAGGTACTTGGCGGTGGCGCCGGTGGCGATGATGAGTGCATCGCAGCTGTATTCGCCCGAGTCGCCCTTGAGCACGAACGGCCGCCGCGACAGGTCGGCGCTGTGGATATGGTCGAAGATCATTTCGGTGCGGAAGCGCTCGGCATGCTCGGCCATGCGCTGCATGAGCGCCGGCCCCTGCAGGCCTTCGACGTCGCCGGGCCAGTTGTCCACGTCGGTGGTGGTCATCAGCTGGCCGCCCTGGGCCAGTCCGGTGATGAGGGTCGGCGCGAGGTTGGCGCGGGCGGCGTAGATCGCCGCGGTGTAACCGGCCGGGCCGGAACCGAGGATGATGAGGCGCGAGTGCTTGGCAGTGCTCATGTATAATCCAGCGCCGCTCTCGAGCGGCTTTTTCTTGGTGTTTGCTGCATGTCGCGGCGGGTGCGGGGCACCGGCGCCGATTTCGTTCCTTGCGGGTCTGCGTGCCGCCCGGTGGCGGCCGCGGCACGGCAGTGGACGGAGCATGGGGTGAACGCCGGTGCGATTCAAGGCATTCGTGGTCCTGTGCGTTCCATCATCCTGCGAGGAATTTGCAATGCGTATCGGTGTACCTGCGGAAACCAAGACTCTGGAAGGGCGCATCGCGCTCGTGCCTGCGGCCTGTGGCGATCTGGTGCGACATGGCCACGAGGTGTACGTGCAGGCCGGCGCGGGCCTCAAGAGCGGCTTTGCCGACGCCGACTACGAGCGCGTCGGGGTGAAGATCGCCGCCAATGCGAAAAAGCTCTATGAGGCCGGCGAGTTGATCGTCAAGGTCAAGGAGCCGATCGCGGGCGACCTCAAGCACCTGCGCAAGGACCATCTGCTGTTCTGCTACCTGCACCTGGCCGCCGAGCCCAAGCTGACCCAGCGCCTGCTCGACATCGGTCTCACCGGCATTGCCTTCGAGTCGGTGCAGGACGACGCCGGCGGGCTGCCGCTGCTGGCACCGATGTCGGTGATCGCCGGCCGCATCGCCACCCAGGTCGGCACCCATCTGCTGCACCAGCCGATGGGCGGCAAGGGCAAGCTGCTCGGTGGTCTGCCATCGACCGAACGCGGCAAGGTGGTGGTGCTCGGCGCCGGTGCGGCGGGCAGCAATGCCGCGGTTCTCGCGGCGGCTGGCGGCGCCAACGTGGTGGTGTTCGACATGCGCCAGGACCGCCTTGCGCACATGATGGAAGTCAGTCACAACGTGACCGCGCTGTATCCGTACCGCGAGGCGATCGCGCGTGAGGTCAAGGATGCCGATCTCGTGATCGGCGCCGTGCTCATCCCGAGCGCGAAGGCGCCGCACGTGATCACGCGCCAAATGGTCAAGTCGATGCAGCCGGGCAGCGTGCTGGTCGATATCGCCATCGACCAGGGCGGTTGCTTCGAGACTTCCAAGCCGACCACCTGGGCCCAGCCGACCTACATCGTCGACGACGTGATCCACTTCTGCGTCACCAACATGCCCGGCGCGGTGCCGCAGACCTCCTCGCAGGCGATCTGTGCGGCGATCCTGCCCTACGTGACGCGGCTGGCCGGTGACCGCCAGTGGAAGAAGTTCGAGCCGCTCAAGCGCGGCATCAACGTCGAAGCCGGCAAGATCGTGCATCCGGCACTCAAGGCCTGAGTGGCGCCGCACTGCCGCGGTTGCCCGCCGCGGCAGTGCGCCATTCGGTTTCGATCAATCAATGACTTGAGACGCGTACTTCGGGTAGATTGCACGAATGCCACGCGCCGCAAGAGACCTCCCGACACTCCCTGCCGACGAACGCTGGCACAAGCGCCTGCGCGAAGTCGGCTTCCTGCTGCTGTTGCCGCTGGCGATCTACCTGTTCGCCTGCCTGGCCAGCTATGCGCCGGCCGATCCGGGCTGGTCGCACGCAGGTGACCCGAACCGGCCGATCCACAATTTCGGCGGCGCATTCGGTGCCTGGATTGCCGACGTGGCGCTCTATCTGCTCGGCATCGTCGCCTGGACCCTGCCGCCGCTGTTGCTGCTGGTCGGCTACCGGGTGCTGCGCGGCGATGATGGCCGCGAGCGCTCGCCTCTGGAACCGACGCTGCGGCTGGTCGGCTTCGTTGCGTTCTTCATCGCCACCCCGGGCCTGGCCTGGCTCGAGTCGAGCGCGCCGAGTCCGCTGCCGGCCGGTGCCGGCGGCATCCTCGGCCAACTGGTCGGCAGCAGCCTCCTGCACAGCTTCGGGCCGCTCGGCGCCAACCTGTTCCTGCTTGCGCTGGCGCTCATCGCGATCACGCTGGCCACCGGCCTGTCGTGGCTGCGGTTGATGGATGGGATCGGCCGCCTGCTGCTGGCGGCGGGTGCGGCGTTGGCCGCCCGCCTGCGCACGAGCGACGATCGCAGCGCCGCGCGCGATGCCCGCGCCGCGCGCGAGGTGGTGCGCAAGGCCGAGACGATCAAGCAGTCGCGGCGCGAACCGGTGCGCATCGAACCGGTGATTGCGCCGATCGAGAAGAGCGATCGCGCCCAGCGCGAAAACCAGATCCCGTTGTTCGCCGGCGCCGCCAGCGCCGGCGGCGTGCCGCCGCTGGCCCTGCTCGATGAACCCAGGCAGCAGGCGCGCGGCTATTCGGAGGAAACCCTCGAGGCGCTGTCGCGCCAGGTCGAGCTCAAGCTCAAGGACTTCCGCATCGAGGCGCAGGTCGTCAGCGCCTATCCCGGCCCCGTCATCACGCGCTTCGAACTGCAGCCCGCGCCCGGCATCAAGGGCAGCCAGATCTCCTCGCTCGACAAGGACATCGCGCGCGGCCTGTCGGTGACGAGCGTGCGCGTCGTCGACGTGATTCCCGGCAAGTCGGTGATCGGGCTGGAGATCCCCAATGCCAACCGCGAGATCGTGTACCTGTCCGAGATCCTGCGTTCGGACAAGTACGACCAGCAGAAGTCGCCGCTCGCGCTGGCGCTGGGCAAGGACATCGGTGGCAAGCCCGTGGTGGTGGACCTGGCCAAGATGCCGCACCTGCTCGTCGCCGGCACCACCGGCTCGGGCAAATCGGTGGCCGTCAACGCGATGGTGCTGAGCCTGCTCTACAAGTCGCCTGCCAGCGACGTGCGCATGATCATGATCGACCCCAAGATGCTCGAGCTGTCGGTCTACCAGGGCATTCCGCACCTGCTCGCGCCGGTCGTCACCGACATGAAGGAGGCGGCCAACGCGTTGCGCTGGTGCGTGGCCGAAATGGAGCGGCGCTACAAGCTCATGTCGCTGGTCGGCGTGCGCAACCTCGCCGGCTTCAACAAGAAGGTCAAGGAGGCCGACGACGCCGGCCAGCCGCTGCTCGATCCGCTGTTCCGGCCCGACGCCTCGCAACCGGCCCGCGTGGCGCAGCCGTTGCAGCCGCTGCCCTACATCGTCGTGTTCATCGACGAATTCGCCGACATGATGATGATCGTCGGCAAGAAGGTGGAGGAACTCATTGCGCGCCTCGCGCAGAAGGCGCGCGCGGCCGGCGTGCACCTGATCCTGGCCACCCAGCGTCCGTCGGTCGACGTGATCACGGGCCTCATCAAGGCCAACATCCCGACCCGCATTGCGTTCCAGGTGTCGTCCAAGATCGACTCGCGCACGATCCTCGATCAATCCGGCGCGGAAACGCTGCTCGGCAACGGCGACATGCTGTACCTGCCGCCCGGCACCGCCATGCCTGAACGCGTGCACGGCGCCTTCGTCGACGACCAGGAAGTCCATCGCGTGGTCGACTGGCTGCGCCAGCAGGGCGAACCCGACTACATCGCGGGCGTGCTCGAGGAAGTGCAGTCACTCGACGACGGCAAGGTCATCGACGCCTCCGGCCTGCCGCAGGACGCCGTTGACGCCGAGGGCGGCGAGGATGCGCAGCTCTACGACAAGGCCGTCGCCATCGTCACCAAGTCGCGCCGCGCGTCGATTTCGGGCGTGCAGCGCCACCTGCGCATCGGCTACAACCGCGCCGCGCGCCTCATCGAGCAGATGGAACGCGACGGCGTGGTCAGCGGACCCGAGCACAATGGCAACCGCACCGTGCTCGCCCCGCCGCCGCCCGAATGAGCAGCGCGTCGCCGCGGATTCAGCCGCGGCGATGATAATCACCGTTCCGGTGGCAATGCGGATGGATGGGAACATGCGTGCAATGGTGGGGATGTTGGCGTTGCTGTTCGCGACGGGCGCGCTGGCGGCCGAACCGGCGCGGGCGCGTCTGGAGGCCTTCGCGCGCTCACTGCAGTCGATCAGCGGCTCGTTCGAGCAGAGCGTGACCGACGCCAACGGCCATCGCGGTGACGAGTCGCGCGGCACGCTTGCGCTGCAGGCACCACGCCAGATGCGTTGGCAGACCACGGCACCGTTCGAGCAGACGATCGTCGCCGACGGCAGCAAGGTCTGGGTCTACGAGCCCGACCTCGAGCAGGTGTCGGTGCGCAACCAGAGCGCGGCCGAGGCGCACAGCCCGCTGACCGTGCTCACCGATCTGGGCCAGCTCGACCAGCAGTTCAGCAGCAGCGAAGGCGGCACGCATGACGGACTGGTCTGGCTCAAGCTCGAGCCGCGCGCCAACGACGCCGAGTTCGCCAACGCGGAACTGGGGTTCGAAGGCGATCAACTGCGCCAGATGCGCTTCGCCGACCAGCTCGGCAACCAGACCCTGATCCGCTTTGGCGACTGGAAGCGCAACCCGACGCTGCCGGCCGGCACGTTCAAGTTCGTGCCGCCCAAGGGCGTCGATGTGGTCGGTGACGCCAAACCCGACGCGGAAGTGTTCCCGGTCAAGGACTGAGACCTCGCGCCGCGCGAGCGCGACGGCAGCGACTGACAACCGTCACCCGCGACCGCTGACGGTCGCGACTGCCGCGCCGCGCGGCGCTGCGCGAGCATGCCGGTGCACCTGTTTCGGTGCACGAGGAGCTGCCATGAACGTCGAACTGCCGGATAGCCCGGCCACGCGCACCACGCTCGAAAAATACCTGCCGGTACTGGCCGCCATTGCCATCGCCTGGCTGCTGGGCCGCGGGCTCAGGAGGTTGTTGTGGACCTGTTTCGGCCTGTACTGGGCGCTGCACTGGGTGCATCCCGAACGCTGGATCCACTGACGCGGCAAGCCGCCGGCGCAAGCACGGCGGCAGCGCGTACACTGCGCCATTTTCCTGGCAGGACGAAGGTGATGGCGCGAGACGATGCGCGGGCGCTGGTCGAGCACTACTACGCAGCGTTCAATCGCGGCGACTGGGCGGCGATGCTGGCCTGTCTCGCCGAGGATGTCGCGCACGACCTCAATCAGGGCGAGCGTGAAGTCGGGCGTGCGGCGTTTGCGGCCTTTCTCGCACGCATGGACCGCTGCTACGCCGAGCAGTTGCGCGACGTCGTCGTCGTCGCCTCTGACGACGGCACGCGCGCTGCCGCCGAGTACGTCGTGCACGGCCGCTACAAGGCGACCGACGAGGGCCTGCCGCCGGCCAGCGGACAAACCTACGTGCTGCCGGGCGGCGCCTTCTTCGCGATCGACGCCGGCCGCATCAGGCGCGTGAGCAACTACTACAACCTGCGGGACTGGCTGCGCCAGGTCGGCGCCTGATGATTGCTTTCGTTTCGACGGCGCGGGCCTTCCGCGGCGCGTGCGGTCATGGCCGGACGCTCCGGGCTGCCGGGTCGAATCGGGCTGCCACTGGCTGTCGAGTCGCCCCACGAAGCGGCGTTCAAGGATGAGCCCGAGAGTGCACGTCATCGGCGGTGGCCCGGCCGGCCTCATGGCGGCCGAGGTCGCGCGTGCGGCCGGCGCCGAGGTCGACCTGCACGACCGCATGGCTTCGCCCGGGCGCAAGCTCCTCATTGCCGGCAAGGGTGGCCTCAACCTGACCCATTCCGATCGGTTCGAGCTGTTCGTGACCCGCTATGGCGCGCGCCGCGCGCAGGTCGAGCGCTGGCTGCGCCACTTCGATGCCGACGCGCTGCGCGCTTGGGCGGCCGGGCTCGGCATCGAGACCTTCGTCGGCAGTTCGGGGCGCGTGTTTCCGCGCGATCTCAAGGCCGCGCCGCTATTGCGCGGCTGGTTACGGCGCCTGCGTGCGAGCGGCGTGCGCTTGCACGTCGGCCACGACTGGCGCGGCTGGCACGACGACGGCGCGCTGCGCTTCGCGACCGCGCATGGCGACATCGCGGTGCGCGCCGACGCCGTCGTGCTTGCGCTCGGCGGCGCGAGCTGGCCGGTACTCGGTTCGGACGGACGCTGGACGACGCTGCTCGGCGCTCGTGGTATCGACATCGCGCCGCTGCGGCCGTCGAACTGCGGCTTCGATGTCGCCTGGAGTGCGCCTTTCGCCCAGCGCCATGCCGGCGATCCGCTCAAGCCCGTCGTGCTCGAATGGACCACGGCGGACGCAACGACGCAGCGCCGGCAGGGCGAGTGTGTGGTCACGAGCACCGGCCTCGAAGGCAGCCTCGTCTATGCCTTCAGCGCCGCCTTGCGCGACGCGATCGACGCGCAAGGGCAGGCGAGGATCCAGCTTGACCTCATGCCCGACCGCAGCGTCGACAACCTCGTGCGCGCGCTTGCGCGCGACCCCGGCAAGCGCTCGCTGAGCGAACACTGGCGGCGCAGCCTCGGCCTCGCTGGCGCCAAGGCCGGCCTGCTGCGCGAAGTGCTCGACGCCGATGCGCTGCGCGACGCGGTGACTGTCGCGCAGACGCTCAAGGCGCTGCCGCTCACGCTGCTGCGCGCCCGCCCGGTCGAGGAAGCGATCAGCAGCGCCGGCGGCGTGCGCTTCGACGCGCTCGACGACGACCTCATGCTGCGCGCGCTGCCCGGCGTGTTCTGCGCCGGTGAGATGATCGACTGGGAGGCACCGACCGGTGGCTATCTGCTGACCGCCTGCTTCGCCAGCGGGCGGCTGGCCGGCGCCGCCGCCGCTGCCCATGCCGCGCAGGCGAGCGCAGGGGGAGCGACATGATCGAGCTGCGCACGTTCGTGGGCGGCGCGGTGCAGCCGCATCTCGATGCGGTGGCCGCGCTGCGCATCGCCGTGTTCCGGGACTGGCCCTACCTCTACGCCGGTGATGCCGCCTACGAACGCGAATACCTGGCCACCTATGCGCGCTCGCCGCGCAGCGTGTTCGTGCTCGCGTTCGATCGCGCGCGCGTGGTCGGCGCCTCGACCGGCATTCCGCTCGTCGACGAGATGGCGGCCATCCGCGAGCCATTCGCGACGCTGGCCGTGGCCGCGGATCGGATCTTCTACTGCGGCGAGTCGGTGCTGCTGGCCGACTACCGCGGCCGCGGTCTCGGCCATCGCTTCTTCGATGAACGCGAGGCGCACGCGCGGCGCCTGGGCGGCGTGACCCACGCGGCCTTCTGCAGCGTCGAACGCGATGCGGCCGACCCGCGTCGGGCGCCGGGATATCGCGGCAACGAGGCGTTCTGGCGCAAGCGCGGCTACGCTCCGCTGCCGGGCGTACGCTGCTCGCTCGATTGGCCCGAGGTGGAGCGCGGCTCGCTGCCGCATTGGCTGCAGTTCTGGTGGCGTGAACTGGAGGCGACATGAAACTGTGTGTGGCGGCGGCGCAATACACGATCGGCGAACCTGCCGATTTCGTCGCATTCGCCACTGGCGTGGCGGCCCAGGTCGCACACGCGGCCAAGCGCGGCGCACAGCTGGTGGTGTTGCCCGAGTACCTCGCGCTCGAGTCCGCCGCGATGCTCGCGCCCGACGTGCGCGACGATCTCGCGCGCTCGCTCGATGCGCTGCAGCCCTGCTGGGACGACTACCTGGCGTTGGCTCGCGAGGTGGCGCGGCGCCATGGCGTGCTGCTGCTGGCAGGCACGTTCCTGTTGCGCATGCCGTCCGGGCGCTACCGCAACCGCGCCCTGCTGGCGACGCCGGGCGGGCAGGTTGCGTTCCAGGACAAGCTCGCGCTGACGGGCTACGAGCGCGCCAGCGGCATCATCGAGCCGGGCGACGAACTCAAGGTGTTCGCCACCGACTGCGGGCGATTGGCGATCGACATCTGCTACGACGTCGAGTTTCCGCTCTACGCGCGCGCCCAGGCGCAGGCAGGGGCGCGGTTGCTGCTCGTGCCCAGTTGCACCGACACCGCCGCCGGAGCCAACCGCGTGCGCGTGGGCTGCCGGGCGCGAGCGCTCGAGAATCCGTTGTACGTGGCGTGCGCGGTGACGGCTGGCGAGGCGCCATGGAGTCCGGCGCTCGACAGCAACACCGGTGGCGCCGGCATCTACGCGCCGATCGATCGCGGTTTTCCCGCCGATGGCGTCGTCGCGCGCAGCGACGATGGCTGGGCGATCGCCACCCTCGATCTGGCCGCGTTCGACGCCCATGCCGGGCAGGCGCAGGTGGCGGTGGCGCGCGACTGGCCGGCGCAAACGCGACCGGCGGTCGAGCGCGCGCGCGTCGAGTCGCTGTGACCCGCGGCGAGCCGGCCGCTCAGGCCGGCGTGCGCAGCGCTGGCGCGTCCCAGCCCGGTCGCGGCTTGAAGCGCTCGCCGTAGCGGCGCGCGAGGTTTTCGAGGCGGGCCACCAGCGCATCGGCGCCGGTGTCGCGGATGTACTGGATCGGACCGCCGCGAAACGGTGCGAAGCCGGTGCCGAAGATGAGGCCGGCATCGAGCAGTTCGGCATCGTCGACCACGCCATCATGCAGGCAGGCCACGGCCTCGTTGATGAGCGGCAGGACGATGCGGTCCTCGAGGTCCTCGGGTGCGACGTAGTGTGGATCGACCGCTGGCTTGATCGCCTTGCCGTCCTGCCACTTGTAGAAGCCTTCGCCATCCTTCTTGCCGCGCTTGCCGTCCTTCGCCAGTTCGGCGATCGCAGCCGGAATCTCCAGACCGAGGAACGGCCCCAGTTCGGCGCCGACCGATGCCGCGACGTCGAGGCCGACGGTATCGGCGAGCTCGATCGGGCCCATCGGCATGCCGAAGCGCTTGGCCGCCTTGTCGATGACGGGCGCCGGCACGCCCTCGGCCAGTGCGCGCGCGGCCTCGAGCATGTAGGGCATCAGCGTGCGGTTGACGAGGAAGCCCGGCGTGCCGGCCACCGGCACCGGCAGCTTGTCGATCGCCTTGCAGAAGGCGAGCGCACGCCGCTCGCTGAGCGCGTCGAGGCGGTCATGGCGCACGATCTCGACCAGCGGCATCAGCGCCACCGGATTGAAGTAATGCAGACCCAGGAAGCGCCCCGGAACGCGCACCGCCTCGCGCAGCTGCGCGAGCGGGATGCTCGAGGTGTTGGTTGCAAGCAGCGCGCCGGCTGGCAGCTGCGCTTCGGCGCCGCGGTAGAGGTCTTCCTTGGCCTGGGCGTTTTCGTAGATCGCTTCGATCAGCAGGTCGGCGGCGGCCACGCCGTGGCCCTCGACATCGGCCTTGAGCCTTGCCAGTGCCGGGTTGATGCGATCGGGCGTCCGCAGCTTCTTGTCGAACAGGCTGCGGGCGCGATCGAGCGCGGGTTGCACGTACTTCATCTCGCGGTCCTGCAGCGTGACCTCGAAGCCGCGCAATGCGCACCAGGCCGCGATGTCGCCACCCATCACGCCGGCGCCGACCACGTGCACGCGCGCGATGTCGTGCGCGGCGCCGCCGGCCAGGCCCTTGAGCCGCTCCTGCAGGAAAAACACCCGGATGAGGTTGCGCGCCGTGGCCGTGGTGGCGAGCTTCGCCACCGCACGAGCCTCGTTGTGCAGGCGGCGGCGCAGGCTGCCGCCGCGGCGCCAGGTCTCGATCAGCGCGAACGGCGCCGGATACTGCTCCTTGCGCACCTTGGCCGCGGTCTGGCGGACGAGGATCGGCGCAAGGACCTGCCGCACCGGCCACAGGTTGCTGGCCCACGCCAGCAAACGCTGCTTGAGCGGCCGCGGTCGTGGATGGCGGATCAGCTCGCGCGCCGCATCGAGCAGCAGTTCGGGCGCCGCAAGCGCGTCGACGAGACCGATTGCGCGCGCATTTTCGGCCGACGCCGCGCGTCCGGTCAGCATGAACTCGAGCGCGGCCGGGGCGCCGATGAGATAGGGCAGGCGTGCCGAGCCACCCCAGCCCGGGAAGATGCCGAGCCGAACCTCGGGCAGGGCGATGCGCGTGGCCGGATCGCGCGCGGCCACGCGATGGCGGCAGGCCAGCGCGAGCTCGGTGCCGCCGCCCATGCAGACGCCATGGATCGCGGCGACGCTGGGACAGGGCAGGCTGGCCAGGCGCTGGTAGATGCGCTGGCCGTTCTCGAGCGCGTCCTGCACGGTGCCAGACTTCTCGAAACCCTCGAATTCCTTGATGTCGGCGCCGACGACGAAGCCGGCCTTGGCCGAACGCAGGATGATGCCGCGCGGTGGCTCGAACGACAGGCGCTCGACGATCTCGGCCAGCTCGTCGAGCACGGCGCGCGACATCGCATTGACCGTGCTGCCGGCACGGTCGAGGGTCAGGACGAGGATGCCATCACTGTCCTGGGACGTCTGCCAGTGTTGGAAACGCAGCCCTTCGAACATGGTCGGCTCCGTACGACGGCGTCGGGATCGCTATAATCCCGGCAAGCCGTGCATCGGGTCAATGCGGCCCGGAGGGCACGTGAGCGATTCCAAAGCCGATCTGTCGATCGTCCAGCAGTTGCTCGAGCGCATCGTGCAGTCGCCGCAGCACGTGATCGCGCTCGACAGCGACAATCCCGCCGACACACTCGCGCAGTTGCGCACGTTGGCGATCCGCGCCGGCACGTCGATCTATGCCTGGGATCCGGAAGGTGGCATCAGCCCGCTGCGCGAGGCGGGCCTGTACGTGCCGGGCACCAAGCGCCTGGCCGACGCGCTGCGCTATGTGCTGCAGAGTCTGCATTTCGGCGTGTACCTGTTCGTGGATTTCGCCGACTACCTGCGCCCCGCCGAGACGCTGTTCCTGCGCCGCATCTCGCGCCTGACGATGCGCAGCGAGCGCAAGGTCGTGTTCATGGGCGACAACGTCGTGCTGCCCGAGGAACTGGAAGGGGTCTACGGCCAGCTGTCGGCCCGCACCCAGGCGCCACAGCGCCTGCGCCTGCGCGACGGACGCTGGGTGCCATGAGCGCGACGTTGCCCACCAGCCAGGGGGCGGCACTGATCGTCGCCGCCGACCGCAGCGACCGCCGCGTGCTGTTCGACGTGCTCGACCAGCAGTCGTTCGAGGAAATCTACTCGGCCAAGGACATCGCCCAGGCGCGCGAATTCCTCGGTCCCGGCATCAGCATCGACCTGGCCGTGGTCGAGTTCGGCGGCAACCTGCGCGACGCGGTCGCGTTCTGCGCCGAACTGCAGGCCCAGTCAGGCCACGCCGTGCCGGTGATCGGCATCGTCGCCGGGCGCGGTCGGCAATGGACGGCCGGCGACCTGCCGGCCTGCGTCGTGGAGTGGCTGGCAAGCCCGATCCGCGCCAGCGACGTGCAGGCGCGGCTCGACATCGCGATGGCGCAGCGACCGGCAGTGGCACAGCGACCCGCGGCGCCGCCGGCGCCGGGCGACCAGTACCGCTTCGCCTTCGATGGCAGCCTCGACGAGCTGGCGCTGGTCGATCCGGCCAGCGGTCGCATCCTCGACGTCAACGATACCTTCGTGCGCCGCTCGGGTTATGCACGCACGCGCCTGATCGGCAGTCGCATCGACGGCTTCGATTTCGTGCTCGGCGCCGATCGGCGCGATGCGCTCGCGCAGCGCTTGGCCAGCGAGAGCAGTGTCGGCGTGCGCGCGCGCAAACCGCGCGCCGATGGCGGCACCTATCCGGTCGACGTCAACATCCGCAATGCGATGCACCAGGAACGCGTGGTGCTGTTCTACACCTTCCGCGAGATCGAGGAACTCAGTCGGCTGCAGGAGGCCATGGTGGCCTTGCTGCGCGTGGCACAGGGCGACGACCGTGACCGCGCCGAGGCGATCGTGCGCGGGATTGCCGAATGGCTTGGGCTCGACGTGGTGGTTGCAATCGAGACCGGCGTCGACAACGTGCCCGAGCCGAAGGCGGCGGCGGCCTACCATCGCTTCGAGATCGATGAGGGTGCCAGCGCGCGCTACGACGGCCTGCTGCGCCAGGTGCTGGCAGGCGAGGAGATCGTGCTCGGCCACGATGCCTGGGCCGCGCCGGCGATCGACCTGTCGCTGCGCGAGCGGCGCTTCGAGTGCGTGCTCGGCGTTCCGGTGCGCGGTGAACGACAGGACTGCGTCGGTGCGCTGCTGATGGCGCGGCGTGATCCAATGACCGTCGACATGGCGGTGCTGGCCGGCCTGCGCCTGTTCGGCCACGCGCTCGGCGCCGAGTTCGAATTGCGCCGGGCGCGCGAGCAGGGCCGCTCGGACGGCCTGCGCGATCCGCTGACGGGCCTGCCGAATCGGCTGCTGTTCAACGACCGTCTCAATTCGGCGATCGCCGAGGCGCACCGCGGCAGCGAGATGCTGGCCGTGATCTTCGTCGACGTCGATCGTTTCAAGACCATCAACGACTCGCTCGGCCACGCGGTGGGCGACCAGGTGCTGGTGGCGGTGGCGCGCCGCCTCAAGGCGACCGTGCGCGGCACCGACACGGTGGCGCGCTATGCCGGCGACGAGTTCACGCTGATCCTGCGCCACATCGTGCAGCGGGACGACGTGATGCGCATCGCCGAGAAGATCGTGCGGGCGATGGAGGTTCCGCTGCAGCTGGCTGACGGGCTGGAGCTGAGCATCACGACCTCGCTCGGCGTGAGTTTCTACCCCGATGATGCGACCGATGCCGAACGCCTGCTCAAGCAGGCCGATGTGGCGATGTATTCGGCCAAGGGCATGGGGCGCAACAATTTCCAGGCCTACGTGGCGGTGTCCGAGGAATCGCACCGCCAGCGCCTCGCGCTCGAGGCCAAGTTGCGCCAGGCCGAGCGCAACGGCGAATTGCGCGTGTTCTTCCAGCCCCAGGTCGACGCTCTCAGCGAGGACATCGTCGGCATGGAGGCGCTGCTGCGCTGGGAGCATCCCGAGCTGGGCATGATCAGCCCCGGCTTCTTCGTGCCGCTGGCCGAGGAAACCGGGCTCATCATCTCGATCGGCGAGTGGGTGCTGCAGGCGGCCTGCCGCGAGGCGCGACGTTGGCAGCAGGAGTACGGCGTCCGCCTGCGCCTGGGTGTCAACCTGTCGCCGCTGCAACTGCGCCAGCCGACCCTGGTGCGCACCGTGGAATCGGTACTGCAGCAGACCGGGCTCGAAGCACGCATGCTCGATCTGGAAGTGACCGAGAGCATCAGCGCCAAGAGCATCCCCAATCTCATCACCACGCTCAACGGCCTGCGCGAGCTCGGCTGCGGGGTGTCGCTCGACGACTTCGGCACCGGTCAGTCATCGCTCGACTACATCAAGCGCTTTCCGGCCGACAGCATCAAGATCGACCAGGCGTTCGTGCGCAACATCGGCCTGGATCCCGACGACGAGGCGATCGTGCGCGCGACACTGTCGATGGCGCATGATCTCAATTGCAAGGTGGTCGCCGAGGGAGTCGAGACCGAGGAGCATTTCCAGTTCCTGCGCAACGAAGGCTGCGATGTGCTGCAGGGCTTCCTGTTCTGCCGACCGCTGTCGGTGGCCAGCTTCGACAACCTGCTCAAGGAGCGCGCCCGGCTGCTTGGGGCCGGCACCCCGCAGCCCGTCTGAGCCGGCGCGGGGGTGGCAGCGAACTTTTCGGCGTGCGCATGGTCAAGGTGGCATGCACGCACGCGGCAACAATGACGAGGGAGTAGGCCCCGGATGGGCGAAAGCGATTTGGACAGGGCGCTCGTCGAGCGCGTGCAGAAAGGCGACAACCGGGCGTTCGACCTGCTGGTCAGGAAGTACCAGCACAAGCTCGTTGGCGTCATTTCGCGCTACATCAACGACTGGAGCGAATGCCAGGACGTCGCCCAGGAGGCGTTCCTGCGCGCGTATCGCGCCATCGGCTCGTTTCGCGGCGACGCCCAGTTTTATACCTGGATCTACCGTATCGCGATCAATACCGCCAAGAACCATCTCGTGTCGCAGGGCCGGCGCCCGCCCACCGAGGACATCGCGGTCGAGGATGCGGTGCAGTTCGACGGCGCCACGCGCCTGCACGAGTCGGCCACGCCCGAGCACGAGCTCATGCGCCAGGAAATTGAACAAACCGTGTTTGCCACGGTCGAAGCACTGCCCGAGGACCTGCGCACCGCGATCACGTTGCGCGAGGTCGAAGGCATGAGTTACGAGGAAATCGCTGCGGCGATGAACTGCCCGATCGGTACGGTCAGGTCGCGCATCTTCCGCGCCCGTGAAGCGATCGACGAAAAGCTGCGCCCCTTGTTGCCGGAAGGAAAGCAAGTGTCATGAACGAGCAGATCCGTGAGCAACTGTCCGCCCTGATGGACGGCGAGCTGGACGGCCACCAGGCCCGCTTCGTGCTGGCCCGCGCCGATGCCGATCTGGTGCAGCGCTGGGGGCGCTACCAGGTGGCGGCGCAGGTGTTGCGCCGTGAACCGCTGGCGCCGCTGCGCAGCGGGTTTGCCGATGCGGTGATGGCCGGCATCGCGCCATTGCCGCGGCGCCAGCCGATGGCGCAGCGCCTGCTGCGCTGGGGCGCCGGCGGTGCGCTGGCCGCCTCGGTCGCGGTGGCGGCACTGGTGGTGACGCGGCCAGCGGGTGAGGTTCCCGGCGCGGCGCAACCGACCTTGGTGCGCACGCCATCGTCACTGCAGGGTTCGGGCGCAATCGCGGTGGCGCCGGCGGCGGCGACCACGACCACGTTCGGCCATGGCCAGGTGGGCCCGCCCTTGCTGGTGCCCAACGCACCGCTCGATGCCGCCCCGGCCAGTTTCGGCATCGAAACCCTGCTGGTGCCGGCACTCGATCCACGCTGCGGTGCGGCCTGTGGCCGCCCCGCACAGCCGACCGCGACCGCGCCGTCGGTCCTGTTGCTGGCGCCAGCGGCTCGGCACGACGGCGACCCGGCTGCCGCCAGGCATTGAGCGGCGCCAGCCAGCCGACGCGCTGAAGCGTGGCTGACCGCGCCGCGAACCCGGACGCCGATCGCGCGTCCAACCCAAGTCTCCTCGCCCGCGCAGCGGCGCCTCGTCGCGCCGCACGGGCGGCGATGGACATTCGACAACAGACACAACGAGGCCAACATGACGATGAATCCACGAGCAAGCGTGTGGGTATGGCGAGGGCTGGTTGCGGCAGCGGTCTGGTGCAGCGGCGCCGCCGCGGTGCAGGCGGCCGAGCTGCCCGATTTCAGTCCGCTGGTCGAGAAATACGGCCCGGCGGTAGTCAACGTGCAGGCCACCGGCAACCCCGACAGCAGCGTCCAGCAGGGTCCCGACCAGCAGGATGTGCCGGAGATCTTCCGCCGCTTCTTCGGACCGCAGATGCCGATGCCGCGTGACCATGGCACGCGCGTGTCGATGGGCTCGGGCTTCATCATCTCCGCCGATGGATACGTGCTGACCAACAACCATGTCGTCGATGGCGCCGACCAGGTGACCGTGCGCCTGTCCGACCGGCGCGAGCTCGATGCCAAGGTGATCGGCACCGACGCCCAGTACGACATCGCCCTGCTCAAGCTCAACGCGTCGAACCTGCCGGTGGTCAGCGTCGGCGACTCCAAACTCGTCAAGGCCGGCCAGTGGGTGGTGGCGATCGGCTCGCCGTTCGGCTTCGACCATTCGGTCACCGCCGGCATCGTCAGTGCGGTCGGGCGCAACTTCGGCGGCGCCGACCAGCAGTACGTGCCCTTCATCCAGACCGACGTGCCGATCAATCGCGGCAATTCCGGCGGGCCGCTGTTCAACCTGCAGGGGCAGGTGATCGGCATCAATTCGCAGATCTTTTCCAACACCGGCGGTTTCATGGGAGTGTCGTTCGCGATCCCGATCGACATTGCGATGAACGCGGTCGAACAGATCAAGACGACGGGGCGGGTCAGCCGCGGCATGATCGGCGTGCAGATCCAGAACGTCGATCGTGAACAGGCCAAGGCGCTCGGTCTGCCGCGCATCGGCGGCGCACTCGTCAACCAGGTCACCCCCGGTGGCGCGGCCGACAAGGCCGGCGTGCAGGTCGGCGACGTGATCCTGGCTTTCGCCGGTCGTGACATCACGATGTCGGCCGATCTGCCGCCACTGGTGGGTTCGACCCGACCCGGCAGCAAGGCCGAGCTGTCGATCTGGCGCGAAGGCAAGACGCTGACCTTGCCGGTGACGGTCGGCGAACTGCCGGTCGACAAGGGCGCGCTGGCCAGTGCGCGTGGCGGCGCGGCGCCGGCCGCGGCGGCCGGCAACGCGCTCGGCATCGTGGTCGAGGATCTCAGCGGCGAGCAGCGCAAGGCACTGGGCATCACCGACAATCAGGGCGTCGTGGTGCAGCGGTTGGCCGGCAATCTCGCCCGGCGCAGCGCACTGATGCCGGGCGACGTCATCCTCATGGTCGGCCGCAAGCCCGTGAAGTCGGTCGCCGACTTCAACGCCAGCCTCAAGGGCGCCAAGCCCGGTGATGCCGTCATGTTGCTCGTGCGACGCAACGAACAGACCCAGTTCCTCGCGGTGACGGTGCCGAAGGACGCGCCCGCCAGCGAATAGTCTGCGCTGCGCATGCAGGCCGACGTGGTCGCCAGGCCACGTCGGCACTACCTGCCGGCGTCGCTCGATGTCGTTGCGCCGCGCCGCTCCAGCGCGCTGGCCGCACTTTTCGCTGGCGGCATGCGATAATCCCGCTTTTGCCGGGGCTCTTGCCACCGGGCAAGTCTCCGGTTCGCATGACCAATATCCGCAATTTTTCCATCATCGCCCACGTCGATCACGGCAAGTCCACGCTGGCCGACCGCATCATCCAGCTGTGCGGTGGCCTCACCGCGCGCGAGATGGAAGCGCAGGTGCTCGACAACAACCCGATCGAGCGCGAGCGTGGCATCACGATCAAGGCCCAATCGGTGTCGCTGCCATACAAGGCGCGTGACGGGCAGGTCTACCAGCTCAACTTCATCGATACGCCCGGCCACGTCGATTTCAGTTACGAGGTGAGCCGGTCGCTGGCCGCCTGCGAGGGCGCGCTGCTGGTGGTGGACGCGGCGCAGGGCGTCGAGGCGCAATCGGTGGCCAACTGCTACACGGCGGTCGAGCAGGGCCTGGAAGTCGTGCCGGTGCTCAACAAGATCGACTTGCCGACGGCCGACGTCGAGCGCGCCAAGGCCGAGATCGAGGCCGTGATCGGCATCGATGCCAGCGAGGCGATCGCGATCAGCGCCAAGACCGGGCAGAACGTCGAGGCGGTGCTGGAAGCGATCGTCGCCCGCATCCCGCCGCCACAGCCGGGCGCGACCGACAAGCTGCAAGCACTCATCATCGACTCGTGGTTCGACAACTACCTGGGCGTGGTGTCGCTGGTGCGCGTCATGCAGGGTGAAATCCGCCCGCGCGACAAGCTGCTGGTGATGTCGACCGGGCGCAGCCACGAGGTCGACCAGGTGGGCGTGTTCACGCCCAAGCGCGCGCCGCGCGAACGCCTCGGCATGGGCGAGGTCGGCTGGGTTACGGCCTCGATCAAGGACGTGCACGGGGCCCCGGTCGGCGACACGCTGACCCAGGCCCGCGACCCAGCGCCGGCACCGCTGCCGGGCTTCCAGAAGATGCAGCCGCGCGTGTTCGCGGGCCTGTTCCCGGTTGCCGCCGACGACTATCCCGCGCTGCGCGAGGCGCTCGAAAAGCTCAAGCTCAACGATGCCGCGCTGCATTTCGAGCCCGAGACCTCCGAGGCGATGGGCTTTGGCTTCCGCTGCGGCTTCCTCGGCCTGCTCCACATGGAAATCATCCAGGAGCGGCTTGAGCGCGAATATGACCTCGACCTCGTCACCACGGCGCCGACCGTGGTGTACGAAATCCTGCTCACCGACGGCAAACTGCTGTCACTCGACAATCCGGCCAAGCTGCCGCCGACCCAGAACGTCGAGGAGATCCGCGAGCCGATCATCGTCGCCAACATCCTCACGCCGCCCGATTACATCGGCAACGTGATCAAGCTGTGCGAGGAAAAACGCGGCACCCAGCGCTCGATCCACTATCTGGCCACCCAGGTGCAGATCAGTTACGAGCTCCCGCTGGCCGAGGTCGTGCTCGACTTCTTCGACAAGCTCAAGTCGGTGTCGCGCGGCTATGCCTCGATGGACTACCACTTCGAGCGCTTCCAGAGTGGCCCCTTCGTGCGCGTGGACATCCTCATCAATGGCGAGCGCGTCGACGCGCTGTCATTGATCCTGCACCGATCCAGCGCCGACCGCCGTGGCCGTGATCTGGTGGAGAAGATGCGCGAACTGATTCCGCGCCAGCAATTCGACGTGGCGATCCAGGCCGCGATCGGCGCCCAGGTCATCGCGCGCTCGACGGTCAAGGCGCTGCGCAAGAACGTGCTGGCCAAATGCTACGGCGGCGACGTCACGCGCAAGCGCAAGCTGTTGGAAAAGCAGAAGGAAGGCAAGAAGCGCATGAAGCAGGTCGGCAGCGTCGACATCCCGCAGGAAGCATTCCTGGCCGTATTGCAGATGGACAAGTGAGACCGCGGCGCGCAGGTACCACCGGGCGCGTTTGAGGCCGCGAACGCGTACCGCGACCCGGGTTCCGGCTCGGGCCGCACGCGCTGCAGCCATTTCCAAGGAAACGACGATGGATTTCAATTTCGCCCTGTTGCTCGTGGTACTGACCGGCGTCTCGGGCCTGATCTGGCTGTTCGACATCGTGTTCCTGCGGCCGCGGCGACGCGCCCGCGCGCGGGCACTGGAGGCGATGACCGCACTGAGCGAAGAGGAGCGCGAGGCGCGTCTGCAGGACACGCTGCGCGAGTCCACCGTGGTCGAATATGCGCATTCGTTCTTCCCCGTGCTGTTGTTGATCCTCGTGTTCCGGTCGTTCGTGGCCGAACCATTCAAGATCCCGTCGGGCTCGATGATGCCGACCCTGCTGGTCGGCGATTTCATCCTCGTCAACAAGTTCGCCTACGGCCTGCGCCTGCCCGTGCTCAACACGCGCATCCTCGCCACGGGCGAGCCGCGGCGTGGCGACGTGTTCGTGTTCCGCTATCCGCAGGACCCGCGCCAGGACTACATCAAGCGCGTGATCGGGCTGCCCGGCGACACCATCGAATACCGCAACAAGACGCTGTTCGTGAATGGCGTGCAGATCGCCGAGACCGATCTGGGCGCCTATACCGGACCTGCCGAGCCGGGGCGCTCCAATGCCGGTGCCGAGCTCAAGAATGAGGATCTGGACGGCGTGCAGCACCAGATTCTGGAAATGTCGGGCGTGTGGGTTGGCCGCGACGGCCGCTGGACCGTGCCGGCGGGACAGTACTTCGCGATGGGGGACAATCGCGACAACAGTGCCGACAGCCGGTTCTGGGGCTTCGTCCCCGAACAGAACCTCGTCGGCAAGGCCTTCATGATCTGGATGAATTTCGGTAGTTTGGGCCGCGTCGGAACCATGATCAAATAGGCGGCCGGCCGCGCCGCCAGCCATCCGTCTTCCCCGGGGAGAACCACCATGCAGCACAAGGTCAAAGGCATCACCCTCATCGGCTTCGCGATCATCCTCGTCGTGCTCGGCTTCTTCGCCTATGCGGCGATGCGCCTGATTCCGGCTTACACCGAATACTTCGGCGTGGTGAAGGCGATGGACCAGGAAAGCAAGGAACCCGGCGCGGCGCAGAAGTCGCTCGACCAGTTGCGCGGCAGTCTGATGTTCAAATTCAGCACGCAGTATGTCGACGATGCAAATGTGCCACCGTCGGCGATCAGCGCGGTGCGTGACGCCGGCAAGGTGATCCTGCGCGTCGCCTACGAACGCCGCATCCCGTTCATGTACAACGTCGACCTGCTGGTCAGCTTCGACCACTCGGTCGCACTCGGCAACAACACGGGTGAGTGAGGCGCGTGCCCTCGGCCACCGGTTCGCCGATGCCGCCCTGCTCGAACGTGCGCTGACGCATCGCAGCGCGGCGCACCTCAACAACGAGCGGCTCGAATTCCTCGGCGACGCGCTGCTGAACCTGCTCGTCGCCGAACTCATCTACGAGCTCCATCCACGTGCCAGCGAGGGCGAAATGACGCGTCTGCGGGCCGCGCTCGTCAACGGCGGCGCGCTGGCCGCGCTGGCGCGTGGCGAGCAGCTGGGCGAACGCCTGCACCTGGGCCCCGGCGAGCTCAAGAGCGGCGGCCACCGCCGCGATTCGATCCTCGCCGACGCGTTCGAGGCGGTGGTGGCGGCGATCTATCTCGACGGCGGCTGGGCCAGTTGCCGCGCCCGCGTGCGTGACCTGTTCGCGCAGCGCGTCGGCGAAGGCGCACGCACGCCCAAGGATGCCAAGACGCGCCTGCAGGAGTACCTGCAGGCGCAGGGCCTGCCGTTGCCCGTGTATGAACTGGTGGCCGCGTCTGGCGAAGAGCACGCCCGGCTGTTCGAAGTGAGCTGCCGCGTGGCCGGCATCGAGAGCGTCTTCAGCGGCACGGCGTCGAGCCGCCGCACGGCCGAGCAGCACGCGGCCGAGCAGGCGCTGGCGCGGCTCGAGGAGAGAGACAGCGATGGTCACTGAAGCGCCCGCCGCGCACCGTTTCGGCAGCGCCGCGTTGATCGGCCGCCCCAACGTCGGCAAATCGACCCTGCTCAATGCGATGCTCGGCACGCGGCTGTCGATCGTCACGCGCAAGCCGCAGACGACGCGCCACCGCATCCTCGGCGTGGTGACGCGCCCCGACGCGCAGATCGCGTTCCTCGACACGCCGGGGCTGCATCGCGAAGCCGGCCGGGCGCTCAACCGCCAGCTCAATCGCGTGGCGCGACAGGCCCCTGAGGAGGTCGACGTCCTCATCCATGTGATCGACGCGCCGCAGTGGCGCGACGAGGACGAGGCGATCTGGAACCTGCTCGCGCCGTTGGGCAAACCCGTGCTGCTGGTGGTCAACAAGGTCGATCGGCTGGCCGACAAGACGCGCCTGCTCGCGTTCGCGGCCGAGCTGACGCGCACGCACTCCTACGCCGGCGTGCACTTCCTGTGCGCACGCCGCGGCGATGGCGTGCCTGCACTGCTCGACGAGGTGGCGGCACTGCTGCCGGCGGGCGCGGCGATGTTTGCGGCGGACGAATTCACCGACCGCAGCGAGCGCTTCCTCGCCGCCGAACTCGTGCGCGAGCAGCTCATGGTCCAGCTCGGCGACGAACTGCCGTATGCGACCGCGGTCGAGATCGAGCGCTTCGAGGACCAACCGGGCCTGAGCCGCATCGGCGCCGTCATCTGGGTCGAACGCGACGGCCAGAAAGGCATCGTCATCGGCGCCGGCGGCAGCCAGCTCAAGAAGATCGGCAGTGCCGCCCGACGCGCGATGGAACGCCTGTTCGAACGCCGCGTGCATCTGGAACTGTGGGTGCGCGTGCGCGACTCGTGGAGCGACGACGCCGCCGCACTCAAGCAGTTCGGCTATGCCGAATAGGTGGGCGGGTGGCCACCGCGCGGCGCCATCATCGCGACCGGCTGCCGCGCAGCGGCTGCTGGCGGTGTCCTGAGCGGTCGAACCCGGCGGCCTCATGCGCGTCCACCAGCAACCGGCCTATGTGCTGCATGCGCGCGCCTGGCGCGAGACGTCGCTGTTGCTCGAGGTCTTCACGCGCGACCATGGCCGCGTCGGCCTGATCGCGCGTGGCGTGCGCCGCGAACGCAGTCGCTGGCCGCGCGGCATGCTGCAACCCTTGCAGCCGCTGCTGCTCGACTGGGCAGGCGGCGGCGAACTGGCCAATCTCAGTGGCGCCGAACCGGCAGGCGCGCCGCTGTCGTTGCCACGCGAGGTGCTGCCGGCGGCGATGTATGTCAACGAACTCGTGCTGCGCCTGAGCGGGCGCGGCGACGCGCAGCCGCGTGCGTTCGTCCACTATGGCACCTGCCTGGCACGCCTGCATGGCGCCGAAGGCGCGGCCTGGACGCTGCGTCGGTTCGAACGCGACTTTCTTGCCGAACTCGGCTATGGGCTGGCGCTGGAGCAGGCGGCCGACGGTGGCGCCTTGCTGGCCGAAACCGATTACGGCTGGGATCCCGAAGCCGGCGCCGTGGCCTGGCACGAGGGACGGCGGCTGGCGCGCGTCAGCGGCGCGGCCTTGCTCGCGCTCGGCCGTGACGAGGTGCCGAACGCGGCCGAACTGGCGCAGCTGCGCCGGCTCATGCGCAGCGTGATCCGCCACCTGCTCGGTGGCGACCTGCAGTCATGGGCCCTGGCGCTGCCACTGGCGCCGCCGCGTGCGGACTGAAGCGGCACCGAGGCAGGCGTCTCAGCAGTCCGCAGCCGGTGCTGCGAGCGCCGCGCGCACCTGGCTGGCGCTGACCAGCAGCGCCGCGCACGCCGCAGCGGGCCATTGGGCGTCACTCAGGGCGCTGCGCAGCGCGGCAATGGCGCGTTGCAAGCGGCGCGCGCCGCAGAAGCCGGCCGAGGCGTCGAGCCGGTGCAGGCGCTCGCGCAGCGCGGCGACATCGGCACTGGCCGTCAGCGCGGCGATCTCGGTCGGCAGCGCGGCCAGTTCGGCATCGAACAGTCCACGCAGCGCGCGCACGATGCCGGCGTCGCCAGCGGCCGCGGCCAACGCCTGCGCGTCGTCGAGCACGTCGCCATCGGCCGCCACCGGCCGGCTCCAGGCGGGCAGGACGTTCGCCAGCGCCGCGGCCAGCGCCGCGAGCGTCAGCGGCTTGTCCAGCGCTGCGGTGAACCCGCTCGCCTGCAACGCGCGCGCCCTTGCCGCATCGAGCCCGGCGCTGCTGGCCAGGGCCGGCGCGTCGCGGCACGGACCGCTGCCGCCGCGCAGGCGGGCCAGCACCTGCGCGCCGCCCAGCCCCGGCATGCGCAGGTCGAGGATCAGCGCGTCGAAGGCGCCGCCGTCGGCACGCGCCAGCGCTTGCTCGCCATCGGCCGCCAGCACGCTGTCGATGCCGAGCGCGTCGAGGGCGTCGGCGAAGAAACGCAGGCTCAGCGGATTGTCGTCGGCGACGAGCAGGCGAGGACGCGGCATGGCGGCTCCTTCCGTGGCGGCGTTGCGGCAGAATGGGACGTGATGCGCGCGCCGTCAATTCCGTTCCTCGCTGCCTTGGCGGCGGCCTTGCTGCCGTTCGCGACGCCCGCCGCCGCGCGCAGCCTGCAACTCGAAGCCGGCGTGGTGGCCACGCCGCAGATCAGGCTCGAAGGTCTGCGCCTGCAGGCACGGACTGCGGGCGAGGGCGGCACCGTGCAGCTCGCGGTGGCGCGCCTGCGCAGCCCCATGCTGGGGCTCGACAGCGCGCTCGACTGGCAGTGCCCCCTGCGCCGCGACGGCACTGCCCTGGTGTGCACGGGACCACTGCGACTGGGCGAACAACAGGCCAGCCTGACCCTGCGCTGGCAGCAACAGGGCCTGCACCTGCAGCTGCAACGCGAGCAGAGCGCGGTTGAACTCGATCTGCCCGCGGCGGGTGCTCCGCGCACGGCGCGACTGCAGGCGCTGCCGCTTGTCTGGCTGGCGCCGGCGCTGGCGGCAAACTGGCGCGGCGGGCGCATCGACGGTGGCGTGGTCGACGCCGAACTGGGGCTCGACGCCGACGGCACGTTGCACGCGCGCGGCGCGTTGCGCGCGCTCGATCTCGCCAGCCATGACGGCAGCCTTGCGCTGCGCGGCGTCGATGTCGAGGGTTCGGTCGACTACGCGCAGGACGCCGATGCGCCGCGCCTGGTCGCACAACTGCAGCTCGCGCGCGGCAGGATTGGCGTCGGCGTGCTGCAGGCGGAGCTGCCCGCGGCAGCGGTGCAGGTCGACATCGACGCCACGCGCCAGAGCGGCGGCGTCTGGGACTTCGCGCGGCTGGCCTTCAACGACCCCGCTGCACTCGCGTTCGAGGGCAGCGCGCAGTTCGATCCACAGGCCGCCGCGCCGCTGCGGCGGCTGCGTGTGGACAGCGCGCAGGCGGTGTTTCCGCTGGCCACGCAGCGCTACCTGCATGGGGTGCTGGCTGCGCACGCGCTGGCCGACCTCGAATTGGCTGGCGAGCTGCGCGGCAGCCTCGACAGCGACGAGCAGGGACTGGCGGGCGTGCTCGTGTCGAGTCCGCGTCTCGACGTGCGCTGGCCGAGCCAGGCATTGGCGATCGATGGCCTGCATGGGGCGGTCGACTGGCGACGCGACGGTAGCGGCAGCGTGCAGACGCTGGCCTGGCGACAGGCGCGACGCGGCGCGATCACGATCGATGCGCTGCAGTCACGCTGGCAAGTCCGCGCCGGCGTGTGGCAGTTGCACGGACCGTTGCAGGCACGCCTGTTCGGCGGCAGCCTGCAGGCGCAGCAACTCGTGTTGCGCCCGCCGGGCGGCGATGGGCCGTGGCTGAGCACCACGCTGGCGCTGCGCGGCATCGGCTACGACGCCCCTGCCGGCACGTTCGGCGCGGCCGCGGTCAATCTCGACGCGACGCTGCAACTGGCCGGCCCCCTGGCGACGCCGCAGGTGCACGCGCAGCTGCACCTGCAGGGTGGCCAGTACCTGGCCGGCGCGCTCTATGTGGAACTGCCGCCGACGCCGGTCAGTGCGCGCCTGGAGGCCACGCTCGGGACCACCGGCTGGGACGTCGCGGCATTCGAATGGCACGACCCCGGCGTGCTGGAAGTGACGGCGCATGGACAATGGACGGCGCCGGTGGCGGCGCTGCCGACGTTCGAGCTCAAGCTGCGTCAGGTCGACCTCGCACGCGCGGTGCCACGGTATGCGGCGGCCTGGCTCGCGGCGCGCGGCTATCCGCACCTGCGCGCCAGCGGCACCTTGGCCGGCAGTTTCACGCGCGAGGATGGCCGCGCGCGCGCCTTCGGCCTTGTCGCCGACGCGGTCGAGGTGGACGACGGCGATGGCCGCTTCAAGATCCATGGTCTCGACGGTGCCGTGGCCTGGAATGCACGGTCGGTGCCGGCGCCGACGACGCTGGGCTGGCAAGGAATCGAGGTGTACAAGGTCCCGTTCGGCCCGGCGCAGGCCCGCCTGGGCGCCGACCACGACAGCCTGCGCCTGCTCGAGCCGCTGGCGATCGAGGTGTTCGGCGGCAAGCTCAATCTGCGCAAGTTCGTCGCCCAACCGGCCTCGCCGCGCGGCGACCGCTACGAAGCCTCGTTCACGATCATCCAGGCGCAATTGCCGCAGATGTCCGCCGCGTTCGGCTGGCCGGTGTTTCCCGGCAACCTGTCGGGCGGCGTGCCCGAGATCGAGTTCGTCGGCGATCGCATCGACTTCCATGGCGGACTCGACCTGTATCTGTTCGATGGCCACCTCGGCGTCAACACGATGAGCCTGGAGCGTCCGTTCGGCAGCGCGCCCGCGCTCGGCGCCAACATCCACTTCGAGGATTTCGACCTGACCCAGCTCACCAGCGCGTTCTCGTTCGGCAGCATGAGCGGGCGCCTGTACGGCACGATCAACGACCTGCGCCTGCTCGACTGGAGCACGGTCGCGTTCGATGCCTGGCTGCGCACCAAGGGTGGCGGGCGCATGAGCTACAAGGCGGTCGACGACATCACCGGCATTGCCAGCGGCGCGCCGATGTTGCAGAACCTGGCGCTCAAGCTCGTCAACACGTTCGGGTTCGCGCGATTGGGCCTGCGCTGCCGCCTGCGCGACCAGGTCTGCACGATGGGCGGCATCGAGCCGCTGGCGCCGCCGCAGGCGAACGGCGATTCGCTTGCGGCGCGTGGCTACGCTATCGTCGAGGGCGCCGGCCTGCCACGCATCGACATCGTCGGCCATCGACGGCATGTCGACTGGCCCACCCTCGTGCGTCGCCTGCACGAGGCAACCCAGGGGCAGGCCCCCATCATCCAGTGACCCCGGAGATCCCATGCGTTCCCGCCTTGCCACCGTGATCCTGCTCGTCGTGCTTGCGCTGCCTGCCGCCTGCGTGACCATCAACGTGTACTTTCCGGAGGCCGCGGCGCAGAAGGCCGCCAGCCAGTTCGTCGACAAGGTGCTCGGCGACAGCCCGGCGCCGGCTGCGAATGAGCCGCCGTCACCGCCACCGCCGCAGCAGCCGCCGGCCGCGGCGTTGCTCGACCTCGTCATCGCCAGTGCCTATGCGCAGGGCGCCGACATCACGGTGCAGACGCCGCAGATCCAGGCCATCCAGGCGCGCATGCAGGAACGCTTCAGCAGCGTGCTGCGGCCTCATTTCGACAGCGGCGCGCTCGGCTTCACGCGCGACGGCCTGGTCGCGGTGCGTGATGCGGCGGCGATCGCGCTGCCCCAGCGCGCTGCCGTCAACGCCGCCGTGGCCGACGAAAACCGCGACCGCGAAGCCGTGTACCGCGAGATCGCGCTGGCCAATGGCCATGCCGACTGGGCGGGGCAGATCCGCGCCACCTTCGCGCAGCAGTGGATCGAGCGCGCCAAGGCGGGCTGGTATTATCAGGACTCCAACAGCCTCTGGCAGCGCAAGTGATCCGCCGCCCTCTCGCCGCGGCAGTGCAATCCGGATGACGGCCCTCATCGAAGTCTCCATTACCGACCTCGCGCACGATGGTCGCGGGGTCGCCCGCCGCAGCGACGGCAAGACCGTATTCGTCGCCGGCGCCTTGCCCGGCGAAACCGCGCGCGTCCACATCGTCAAGCGCAACCGGCATTTCGACGAAGCCAGGATCGAGGAACTGCTCGTGCGCTCGCCGCAGCGCATCGAGCCACGCTGCCCGCATTTCGGCACCTGCAGCGGATGCAGCATGCAGCACCTGCCGACCGCGGCGCAGATCGCGGCCAAGCAGGATGTGCTGGCCGAAAACTTCGAGCGCATCGGCAAGGTGGCACCGGCGCGCTGGCTCGAACCACTCACGGGCGAACCTTGGGGCTATCGCCGCAAGGGACGCTTGTCGGTCAAGTGGGTGGCCAAGAAGGACAAGGTGGTGGTCGGCTTCCGCGAGGACAATCCGCGCTTCATCGCCGACCTCGGCCAGTGCCACACGCTGCTGCCGGCGGTGGGCCTGCGCATCGCCGAGCTCGGCGCGCTGATCGGCGGCCTCGAGGCGCGCGCCGACATCGCGCAGATCGAGATCGCGGCCGGCGACGACACCGTGGCGCTGACCCTGCGCAATCTCCGGCCCTTGTCGGACGCCGACCGCAGCGCACTCGTCGAATTTGCGCGCCACCACGGGCTGGCGATCCTGCTGCAACCGGGCGGCCCCGACAGCGTGACGCCGCTGTGGCCCGACACGGTGGCGCTGTCGTTTGCGATCCCCGAGTTCGACGTCGACATCGCGTTCCGGCCGCTCGATTTCATCCAGGTCAATGGCGACATGAACCTGCGCATGATCCACCACGCGCTCGAGCTGCTCGAACTCGCACCGGGCGATCGCGTGCTCGACCTGTTCTGCGGGCTCGGCAATTTCACGCTGCCGATCGCACGCCGGGTGGCGGCCGTGACCGGCGTGGAAGGCGAGGCCGCGCTGGTCGCGCGCTCGCGCGACAACGCGCTGCGCAACGGCATCGACAACGCGCGGTTTTTCGCCGCCGACCTCGCCGTCGACCAGCGCGATGCGCCATGGGCGCGCGAATCCTGGGACAAGCTGCTGCTCGACCCGCCGCGCTCGGGCGCGGCCGGCGTGTTCGACTACCTGCCGCGCAAGGGCACCAACCGCATCGTGTACGTGTCATGCCATCCCGGCTCGCTCGCCCGCGATGCGGGCATCCTCGTGAATCGACACGGGTTCCGCCTCGAGGCCGCCGGCGTGATGGACATGTTCCCGCACACCGCGCACGTGGAGTCGATCGCGACGTTCGTGCGCGAATAGCGCCGGCGCCCACGCGCGCCTCGTGCGGCGCCTCGGCAGCGCTGCGGCGTGGCTTGTCACCCGCACGCCGCGGCCGCCGGTACCACATGCGGCACATGGCGCCGGGGCCGCTACAATAGGCGATTGCGCAGGCAGGGGCGCGCCGACCGACGCCGCGTCCGCGCCTGCGACTGCAAGGATCACTGCATGCTCATCATCGGACTGGCCGGCCACACGCTGCTCGACGCCGACCGCGCGCGCCTGGCCGAGCCGCGGGTCAGCGGCGTGATCCTGTTCGCGCGCAATTTTTCCAGTCGCGAGCAGGTGGGCGAGCTGATCGAGGCGATCCGCGTCGAGCGAGGCGAGCCGTTTGTCGTCTGCGTCGATCAGGAAGGCGGACCGGTGCAGCGGTTCCGTGACGGTTTCACCCGCCTGCCGGCGCTGGCGCGTCTGGGCGAGCGCTACGACCGCGATCCGCAGGCGGCGGTGGCGCTGGCCGAGGAACATGCCTGGATCATGGCCAGCGAGATGCGCGCGATCGGCGTGGACCTGAGTTTCGCGCCCGTGCTTGACCTCGCCCGCGGCAACCTCGCCATCGGCGAGCGCGCCCTGCATGCCGACCCGCAGGTCGTGTCGCAACTGGGGCTGGCCTGCCTGCGCGGCATGCGCCTGGCCGGCATGGCCGCCACGCTCAAGCATTTCCCGGGCCACGGCAGCGTCGTCGCCGACACCCATTTCGATGCCGCGATCGATCCGCGCAGCCTCGACCTGCTGCGCACGAGCGATCTCATCCCATTCGCCGATGCGATCACCGCCGGCGCCGAGGCGGTGATGATGGCGCACGTGACCTACCCGGCCGTCGACGTTGCGGCGGCCGGTTATTCGCGACGCTGGATCGAGGACATCCTGCGTGGCGAACTGCGCTTCGGGGGTGCCGTGATCGGCGACGACATCGGCATGGCGGCAGCCGAATCGATCGGTCCGATCGCGACCCGCGTCGACGCCCAGCTGGCGGCAGGCTGCGACCTGCTGCTGGCCTGTTCGCCGGCCATCGTCGACGAGGCGATCGCCGCAGCCCGGCGCCACCCACCTTGCCCGGCGGCACGGCTGGCCGTGCTGCAGGGCGCCGTGGCGCCGACCTGGCAGGCTCTCGTCGACAACCCGCAACGCGACCTTTTCATCGCGCGCCTTGGCGCGCTCGACACCGCAGAGGCCACATGAACCCATCCGATCATCCATTGGCCGCTGCGCTGCAGGGTGCCGATCTCATCCACGACAGCGCCACGCTCGACGCCGCCATCTCGCGCATGGCCGCGGAAATCGACCGCTCGCTCGACGCCAGCGGCGCGGTCCTGCTGACGATCATGCAGGGCGGCCTGCCGTTCGCCGGTCAGCTGGCCACGCGCATCGCCACCCCATTGCTGTTCGATTACGTGCACGCCACGCGCTACCGCGGCGAAACGAGCGGCGGCGAGCTGCACTGGATCCGGCGCCCGAAAGTGGCGCTCACGGGCCGCACCGTGCTGCTCGTCGACGACATCCTCGACGAGGGACACACGCTCGACGCAGTGCGCGCCTGGTGCCTGGACGAGGGGGCTGCGCGCGTCCTGATCGCGGTGCTGTGCCGCAAGCCGCATGGCCGCGGCGTCAGCATCGCGGCCGACTTCGTCGGCGTCGAGGTGCCCGACCGCTACGTGTTCGGATACGGCATGGATTACTACGAGCAGGGCCGCAACCTGCCGGCAATCTACGCGTTGGGGCAGTGATGCGCGCGCTCGCCCTGGCCATCATCGGCGGTACCGGCCTGTATCGCTGGTCGGGACTGACCGGCATCGAACGGCACGCGATCGACACGCCCTACGGCGCGCCCTCCGACAGCGTGATGGTGGGGCAGGTCGGCGCCCATCGCGTGGCATTCCTGGCGCGTCACGGCGAATCGCACACGATCCCGCCGCACCGCGTCAACTACCGGGCCAACCTGTGGGCGCTGCATCACCTCGGTGCGCGGCGCGTGATCGGCGTCAACGCGGTCGGCGGCATCCGCGCCGACATGGCGCCGCGCTGCATCGTGGTGCCGGACCAGATCATCGACTACACCCGCGGGCGACTCGACAGCTACTGTGATGTGGCCGGCGCCGAGGTGCGCCACGTCGATTTCGGCGAACCCTATTCGGCGTCCCTGCGCGCGGCCGTGCTGGCCGCTGCGCACCGGGCCGGTGTGGCCGCCATCGACGGCGGCTGTTATGGCGCCACCCAAGGCCCGCGGCTCGAAACGCGCGCCGAGATCGAGCGCATGCGCCGCGACGGTTGCGATCTGGTCGGCATGACCGGCATGCCCGAGGCCGCCCTGGCACGCGAGCTGGAGCTCGACTACGCCTGCGTGGCGCTGGTCGCCAACTGGGCCGCCGGCTGCGCCGATGCAGGCGAGATCACGCTCGACGAGGTGCTCGCCAATGTCGCCTCCAGCACGGCCCAGCTCGTGCCGCTGCTCAGCGGCCTGCTCGACGCCGGTACGACGGCCTGAACACGCCGCCTCCGCGGCAGGCGCAGTGCCTGCCCGCGGATGACGCCGCGGACGCCGTCGGCGTGGTCGCCGTCGCGTTCGACGCGGTCGCGCGATCTGACTCGCCGCCTTGCGGGGCGCCGCCTTGAACCTGAACGCCAACTGATGTTAGATGAGCGCATGCGTTGCGCGTGCGTCGGCAACGTCGCCGGCGGGGAGCCGCGCCGCATGCAGCAGGGTTGGATGGGGAGGATTGGGGGCGATGCGTACCGGTACCGTCAAATGGTTCAATGACGCCAAGGGGTTTGGCTTCATCGCGCCCGAGGAGGGCGGCGAAGACATCTTCGTGCATTATTCGGCGATCAATTCGCAGGGGTTCCGCAGTCTGCAGCAAGGCCAGCGCGTCAGCTTCGAAGTCGTGCAGGGCCCCAAGGGCTCGCAGGCGGCGGGCGTGGAGCCTGCCAAGTAGGCCAGCGGGCGGACGAACCGGCCCGCCCGGCACGTCACGACAGGACAGCGGTGCGACCGCGCTGGCGCATGCCGGCGTGTGGTGTCAGGCGGCAAACTGCAGCCGCGCCAGTTCCGCGTACAGGCCGCCGGCGGCGACGAGCTCGGCGTGCGTGCCCTGCGCCACGATCTGGCCTGCATCCATCACCACGATGCGGTCGGCACCTTGCACGGTGGCCAGCCGATGCGCGATCACGAGCGTGGTGCGACCGGCCTTGAGTCGATCGACGGCCTGCTGGATCAGATGCTCGGATTGGGCATCGAGACTCGAGGTCGCCTCGTCGAGCAACAGCACGGGCGCATCGCGCAGCAACGCGCGCGCGATCGCGATGCGTTGCTGCTGGCCGCCCGACAGGCGCACGCCGCGCTCGCCGAGATAGGTGTCGTAACCCTCGGGCATGGCGCGGATGAAGGCATCGGCCTCGGCGGCGCGCGCGGCGGCGATGATCGCGTCACGACTGGCACCGTCGCGACCAAAGCCGATGTTGTCGGCCGCGCTGGCGCCGAACAGCACCGCATCCTGCGGCACCAGCGCAAAGCTGCCGCGCAGCTCGGGCAGGGCCAGTGCGCGCAGATCCACTCCATCGAGCGTGATGCGTCCCTGCGCCGGATCATGGAAGCGCAGCAGCAGCTGGAACACGGTGGTCTTGCCCGCGCCCGACGGCCCGACCAGGGCGATGGTTTCGCCGGGCCGCACCTCGAGGGTGAAATCCGCCAGCGCCGCGCGATCGGGGCGCGACGGGTAATGGAAACGCACGTGTTCGAATCGCAGCGCCCCGTGCACCGGTCGCGGCAGCGCCTGTGGCAACGCCGGCGAGGCAATCGTCGCCTGCAGGTCGAGCAGCTCCCCGATGCGCCCCAGCGCACCGGCGGCGCGCAGCACCTGGCCCCAGACCTCACTCAGCGTACCGACCGAGCCCGCGGCGAGGACCGCGTACAGCACGAACTGGCTCAAGACGCCCGGCGCCATCGTTCCGGCCATGACCGCCTTGGCGCCGGCCCACAGCACGAGCGTGATCGCACCGAACACGAGCAGGATCACCAGCGCCGTCAGCGAGCCCGTCATCGCGATGCGGCGGCGGGCGGCAGCGAGCGCACGCAGCACGGCCGCCGCGTAACGCTCGGCTTCGCTTGCCTCGCGCGTGTAGGCCTGCACCGTATGCATCGCGCCGATCGTTTCGCCGGCGATGGCCGAGGCATCGGCGATGCAGTCCTGGCTCGTACGTGACAGCCGCGCCACGCGTCGGCCGAAGACGACGATCGGCAGCACCACGGCCGGGATCACCAGCAGCGTGAGTCCGGCCAGACGCGGACTGGTCCACACCATCGCCGCCACGCCGCCGAGCAGGGTGACCACGCTGCGCAGCGCCAGCGACAGGGTCGATCCGACCACGGTCTGCACGAGTTCGGTGTCGGCCGCCAGGCGCGACACGAGCTCACCGGTGCGCGTGCTCTCGTAGAAGGTCTGGTCGAACGTGAGCAGGCGCTCGTACAGGCGCCGACGCAGGTCCGCCACCACGCGCTCGCCGAGCAGGGTGACGAAGAAGAAGCGTGCGGCTGTGGCGATCGCGAGCACGGCCGCTACCGCGAACAGGCCGAGGAAGGCGGCGTTGATGGCCGCTGGATTGGCCCGCACGAAGCCATTGTCGATCATCACGCGCACGGCCTGCGGCAGCACCAGCGTCGCCGTCGATGACACCACGAGAAAGCCAAGCCAGCCCGCGAGCAGGCCGCGGTACGGGCGCAGATAGGGCACCAGGCGCGTCAGCGCCCGCAACTTGCGTGGCGCGTCAGATTCGGCGGGGCGTGACATGGCGGTATTTTCGCAGAGCCTTCGCGCGGGCGATACCACGCGCGGTCATGTCTCAGTCGAGCGCGCGCAGCAGGGCACGTCCGCGACTGGCTTCGCGCACGAATTGCGTGAACGCCATGCGGCGGTCGGCAGGCACGTCGATGCGCAGTTGCACGCCCGCGCCGTTGTGGCTCTCCTCGCGCTTGCAGGCGCCGAATTCGCGCAGCCGTGCATGCAGCAGCGGCGCCAGCGCGAAATCGCAGTCGACGGCGATCTGGCACATCGTCACGAGCGGATGACGTGGCGCCGTGCGCAGACATTCGGCGGCGGTGCCGCCATAGGCGCGCACGAGGCCGCCAACGCCGAGCTTGATGCCGCCGAACCAGCGCGTGACGACCACGACCACCTGATCCAGGCGCTGGCCCTCGATTGCGGCCAGGATCGGCCGCCCGGCGCTGCCGCCGGGCTCGCCGTCGTCATTGAAGCGATACAGGTTGCCGATGCGCCAAGCCCAGCAGTTGTGGCTGGCCTCGCGCACGCTCGCGGCCTCGATGAAGGCAAGCGCCGACGCGGCGTCGGCCGCCGGCGCCGCCTGTGCCAGGAAGCGGCTTTTGCGGATTTCCTGCTGCAGCTGCGCCGGACCCTGCAGCGTCATTGCGTCAGCCATGCCGGCGCGTCACGGCAGCGACTGGAGATCGGCAGGCAGTTCGACCTCGGGATGCGTGCGGCGCAGCAGCTGCAGGCTTTCCACCGCCTGTTCATGACGGCCCTGGGCAAGCAGCCAGCGCACGCGGCGGATCCAGTCCCCGGGGCTGAGACGCAGGTCGTTGCGCAGCTCGGCCGAGCGTTTGAGATCGGTCGCGGGGGCACTGCGCTTGTCGCCCGTCGCGGTGATTGCCTCAAGGTTGGCCGCGCCACTCCCCGCCGCCGCGCCCGAGCCACTCGTCACGGCCATCGACCCAGCCGCAGGCGCCGCTGCCGGCGCGGCGGATTCGAGCTGCGGCGCGGCGGCGGCGGTCGACGCCGCAGGGACCGCCGAGGCTGCAGGAGCTGCGAGCGACTTGGCGGCAGCGCGCGGGCGCATGGCGTCGGCCGGGAAGGCGCGTGGCGCGGCGACCGGAGCCGGCGCGGGGGCTGGCTGGACACGCGCTTTCTCGGCCGCGGCACGCGAAGCCGAACCGGCTTCGACCTCCGCCGCGACCGGCGCCGGCGCGACCTGCGGGGCGTGGACGCTGCCGACCGGCACGTAGGTGGCGCCCGTCTGCACGCGTGCATCGAGGTTGGTGCCCGCCGGAGTCGGGTTGCGCAGCGCATCGTGGCCGATGTGCCAGGCGATGCCTGCCGCAAACACGATACCGGCCGCCGACGACCACCCGACCAGCCAGCGCTGCCGCCGCGGGGCACGGCCATGCACGGCACGCGCGGCCTCACCAAGCACATTGCGGTCGAGCCGACGCGGCGGCTCCACGCGCGACAGCTTGCGGTACAGCGTGCCCAACTCACCGCCGCCATCGTGCAGCAGGCGCTCCAGTTCGCGGTCGTCGTTGGGCAGGTTCATGACTGCAGCCTCGCGCGGATGCGTGCCAGCGCGTAGCGCAGGCGCGACTTCACGGTCTCGCGACCGACATGGGTGATCGCGCCGATTTCCTCAAGGCCCAGGCCGTTCTCGATGCGCAGGATGAAGGCCAGACGTTGCTCTTCAGGCAGCTCCTCGAGCGCGAGCTGCAGGCGGCGGCGTTCCTCGAATTCGCTCAGCACGCGCTCGGGCCGCTCGCCGTCGGGCGCGTCGAGCGTGCGCATGACGGCCTCGGTCTCTTCCTCCGAAGCCTGCGGGCGCTGGCGCCGAAAGCGGTCGACGACGAGGTTGTGGGCAATTTGCAGCAGCCAGGTCGTGAAGCGTGCCTCGGGGCGATAGCGTTCGCGCGCGGTGATGACGCGACTCCAGGTTTCCTGAAACAGTTCGTCGGCATCGGCGCGATGGCGCAGGTTGCGCAGCAGGAAGCGGTACAGGCCGCCGCGGTGGCGTCGATACAGCGTCTCGAACGCGAGCAGATCGCCCGCGCCGTACGCGAGCATCAAATCCTCGTCGGTCGGATCGTCCGCTGCCATCGCGCGAGCGTAAGGCATCGGCATTGTGCAGGCCATATCCATCGGCACGCTTGAACGCAGCGGCGCGCTCGCCGGGGTTGCGCGCCGGCTCGGCCCGGGCCAGCGCGCGGCGGTGGCTGCCTCAGTGCGCCGAATAGAGCTTCCTGACGTCGCTGCGCAGCAACGCCTGGCTGTCGGGGCGGCTGTAGAACATGTGACCGCCCGGGTAGGACCTGACCTGCACGCGCGCCGGATCACCCATCAGCGGCATCTGGTCGACGATCAGCACCGATGCCATGAACGGGCACGACAGGTCGCCCCAACCGTGCACGATCAGCACGTGCAGCTTGGGATCGATCGCCACGGCCTGGCGCAGTTGCGCCACCGAGCCACGTTCGCGGCCCTTGCTGTCGCGATCCCAGGCACTGTTGACCTCGTAGCTGAGCGCGTTGTAACGGCCGACGTAGTTCCAGCCCACCGTGCGCGTGATGAAATCGACCATCGCGGTCGTGGTCGGCGCGATGATGCCGTCGAGGATCGGGTCGTTGGTGCGCTGTTGCGGCGCGAACGGAAACGGGTCCCAAGCGGTCACGTTGGCATCGTAACGGCTGCCGAGCTTGCCCTCGCTGCGGAACACCTCGCGCAGGAACGCTTGGGTGTCGAGGCGGCCACCGGAGCGGCGCACGAAGTCGGCATCGAGACCGCTGAGTGTCGTCACGCGCTGCACGATACGCTCGAGCGCCGCTGGCTCGGAACGCCCCTTGAGCAGGTCGGTGACGTAGTCGCCGCGCGTGTAGGCGACGATGTCGGCCATCGCCGCATCGCTGAGCTTGCCGTGGCGTTCGAGATTGGCGGCCGCAATGGTCGGCAGCGTCAGCATCCATGGCAGCGGCGACAGGTCGCCATCGGCACTCGCGCCCGGATCGAGATAGGGCGACACCAGCACGAGGCCGTTCATTGCCACGCCGAGCCGCGTCTGCATGTAATGGGTGATGCGTGGGCCGCGAAAGCCGCCATAGCTTTCGCCGACGAGGTACTTGCGCGCTTCCAGGCGCCGGTTCTTGACCAGCCAGTCGTAGATGATGCGCGACAGGTATTCGATGTCGGCATCGGTCGAATAGAAGTGCTTCTTCGCCTCCGCTTCATCGACCAGGGCGCGGCTGAAACCGGTACCGACCGGGTCGATGAAGACGAGGTCGGTGAAGTCGAGCCAGCTGCCGGGGTTGTCGCGCGCGATCGCCGGGTCCGAAGGACTGTCACCCTCGGCACCGAACTGCACGCGCTTGGGGCCAAGCGCACCGAGATTCAGGTACACCGAGGCCGCGCCCGGACCCCCGTTGAGCGCGAACGTGACCGGTCGGTCCTTGCCCGGCACGGTGTAGGCGATGAACATGACCTCGGCGATCGTCTTGCCCTTGTCATCGAGCACGGGCAGTGAGCCGACCGTGGCGTCGTAGGCGAGAGTGCGGCCGTCGAGCACGGTGCTCTGCTTGACGGTCCGGTCGGCCGGAAACGGCGGCAGCTTGAATTCGGCCTCCTTGCCATCGGCAGGCTTTTTGTCCTGCGCCTGCAACGTCGCGGGCAGCGCCGCCGCCAGCGCAGCGCAGGCGAGGAGGGCGGTGAGTACGGGGCGCGGACGCATGCGGAAGCTCCTCGGTGACGGTGTCGGGCGCCAGCATAAGCGCGCCGGAACCGCCCGGCGATGTGCCGAAAGGCCCGCGTGGCGAGTGCCGCGCTCGCTGCCGGCCCCCGGCTCGGGTGACGCAGGAGGCGCGTGCCGGCCGCGCCGGGCACGTTCGGGTTGTCCGCGCGCTCCGGGCCACGTATGATGCGCGCCCCTGGCGAGAGCCAGAGGATCAGCATGCGATTCGCCGGGAGCGAATCGGGACAGCCGCAAGGCTGGCCCCGAGCGACAGCGAGGGGTGAGCATCAGGATGATGCGAACAATGCGCCGGTGTGGCCTGCACTCAGCAGCATCGGCGGGACATGTGGAGAGGTGGCAGAGTGGTCGACCGATTCGCCGGAGCGAATCGGGACAGCCGCGGGTCATTCCCGAGCGACAGCGCGAGGTGAGCGTCAGGATGATGCGAACAATGCGCCGGTGTGGCCTGCACTCAGCAGCATCGGCGGGACATGTGGAGAGGTGGCAGAGTGGTCGACCGATTCGCCGGGAGCGAATCGGGACAGCCGCAAGGCTGGCCCCGAGCGACAGCGAGGGGTGAGCATCAGGATGATGCGAACAATGCGCCGGTGTGGCCTGCACTCAGCAGCATCGGCGGGACATGTGGAGAGGTGGCAGAGTGGTCGACCGATTCGCCGGGAGCGAATCGGGACAGCCGCAAGGCTGGCCCCGAGCGACAGCGAGGGGTGAGCATCAGGATGATGCGAACAATGCGCCGGTGTGGCCTGCACTCAGCAGCATCGGCGGGACATGTGGAGAGGTGGCAGAGTGGTCGAATGCGCCGGATTCGAAATCCGGTTTACGGTTCTACCGTAACGTGGGTTCGAATCCCACCCTCTCCGCCAACATGTCAACAGGAGGCGGCAGACCATGAGCACGATCTCGACTCCGGTGTCCTACGGCGAACTGATCGACAAGATCACGATTCTCGAGATCAAGACCCAGCACATGAGCGACGCGACCAAGCTCGCCAATGTGCGCACCGAACTCGAGCTGCTCGGCACCACCTGGGCTGCCCATCCGGCGTCGCGCACCGATATCGCACCCGAGCGGGCTGCCTTGCGCGCGGTCAACCAGACCTTGTGGGATATCGAGGACCGCATCCGGCTCAAGGAAAAGGCCCAGGCATTCGATGCCGAGTTCATCGAACTGGCGCGCGCGGTGTACTTCCGCAACGATGAGCGCGCGGCGATCAAGCGCGCGATCAACGAAAAACTCGGCTCGACGCTCGTCGAGGAAAAGTCCTACGCCGATTATCGCGCCTGAGCGCCCACCGCACGGGTGGCAAAGGCTTCGAGCCGCTCGATGACCGCATCGGTCTCGATCAGATCCATCACCCCGGGATATTCGAGCTTGCTGCCCCAGGCCAGTGCCGCGGCCGGTTTGTGGCGGAACCTGCGGGCCGCCGCGTCGTAGCGGTCGACGCACCACTGACGGTCGGAATAGGGGCCCGAGCGCGCCGGATTGCTCGCGGCGTGCAGGCCCAGCACCGGCGTGCCGACGGCATTGGCCATGTGCATCGGGCCCGAATCGGGGCACAGCACGAGCGTGGCGCGTTCGAGCACGGCGAGCAGCTGCTTGAGCGTGTCCTTGCCGATGAGGTCGAGCGGGCGCGAACGGGCGTGGGCGAGGATCGCGTCGCCGAAGTCGCGCTCGAACGCACTCGGCCCGCCACACAGCGCAACGCGCCAACCCAGCGAGTGGGTCGCGTGGTCGATCACGGCCGCATAGCGCTCCGGCCGCCAGTTGCGCAGGCGATGGCTCGATACCGGGCAGACCACCAGCGTGGGCTCATCGTCGGGCAGGTGGTCGCGCGCGAACGCGCGCGCCGACTCGGGGATCGGAAGGTCCCAGCGCACCTGATCCTGCTTGAGGCCGAGCGGCTCGAGGAAGCTGCCCATCGCGTCGAGCACGTGTTCGCCACTGCGCGCCGGAATGCGGCAGTTGACGAACAGACCATGCAGGTCCTTGGCGCGGGCGCGATCGTAGCCGATGCGCAGCGGCGCCCGAACCGCCAGGCTGAGCAGGTTGGAGCGCAATGCGACCTGCATGTGCAGCAGTGCATCGAAGCGGCGCCCGGCCAGCTGGGTGCGAACCGCACGGTAGCCCGAGCGCCCGGCCGCCTTGTCGAACACGATGAACTCGACGCCGGGCAGGTCGCCGAGCAGCCTGTGCTCGAGTTTGCCGATGAGCCAGGTCAGGCGCGTGGCGGGCCAGTGCGACTGCACCGTACGCAGCAGCGGCACCACATGGGTCACGTCGCCGATCGCCGAGGTGCGCAGGATGCACAGCGATGCGGGCGCAGTGGCGACGGAGTCGGGTCGGATCATGCGCTGCTTGCTACTATTGGGACAGGGGCGCGCGGACTGCGCGGGCGAAGTTGTCAGACGAATGATCCACGCGCAAGTTCAACCGACGCAAGATGGTGCGCTGCTGGTCGACGCCGGCCTTGCGCAGCAGCCGCAGGCGCAGTGGCTCGATGCGGCGTACTGGCAGGCGTTGGGGCGTGCACACGGCGTCGATGGTGGCCGCGGAGGAACCCTGTTCGTGGACACCCCGCTCGGCGCCTGTGCGCTGCGCCACTATCGTCGCGGCGGTCTGATGACACGCTTCACGCGCGATTCGTATGCCTGGTTCGGCGCCGAGCGCACGCGCGCGTTCCGCGAATTCCGCCTGCTCGCCGCGCTGGCCGATGCCGGCCTGCCGGTGCCGGCGCCGGTGGCGGCACGCTATCGCCGGCGCGGCCTGCGCTATCGCGCCGATCTGCTCACGCGCCGCATCGAGGCGGTGGAGCCACTGGCGGCGCGCATGACCGCGCAGCGCCTCGACGAGGCGCTTGCGCGTGCGGTAGGTGCCACCCTCGCGCGCTTTCACGCCCGCGGTGTGTGGCATGCCGATCTCAACGCCTCGAACATCCTTGTCGGCTCGGACGGCACGATCTGGCTGCTCGACTTCGATCGTGGCCGGCTGCGCAAGCCGCAGCTCGTGTGGCAACGCGCCAACCTCGTGCGCCTGCGCCGCTCGTTCGACAAACTCGGAGCGCGTCGCATCATCGGTTTCGATGCCGGCTTCTGGCATCCACTGCTGGCCGCCTACCACGCGGCGATGGCCAGTGGCGGGGGCGGCGCGTGAGTCTCGGACTGCGCTTCGTCGGCGTCGGCAATGCCAACGCACCCGAACTCGGGTCCGCCTGCGGCGCGCTCGAGCGTGATGGCGTGCCACTGCTGATGATCGACTGCGGCCCCGAGGCGCTGAGCGCCTGGTTGGCACACTACGCGGCATTGCCGCCGGCGGTGTACGTCACCCACACCCACATGGATCATGTCGGCGGCATGGAGCGCCTGTTCTACCAGGCCTGGTTCGATCCGGCGCGGCGCGGTCGCCTGCGCGTGTACGCACACGCCAAGCTGATTCCGCTGCTGCAGGCGCGCGTGGCCGATTTTCCCGAACCGCTGGCCGAAGGCGGCGCCAACTACTGGGATGCGTTCCAGCTGGTGCCGTGTTCGCGCGGGTTCTGGCATGAAGGACTGTGGTTCGAGGTGTTCGCCACGCGCCACCATGCGCCCGAGACGTCGTACGGACTCGCCCTGCCGGGCAGCGTGGTCTGGACCGGTGACACACGCCCGATCCCCGAAATGCTCGGCCACCACGCCGGGCGCGGCGAGCTCGTCGCCCACGATTGCAGCCTGCAGGGCAATCCCTCACACAGCGGCACCGACGACCTGGCGCGCGAGTACCCGTCCGAGCTGCGCCAACGCCTCGTGCTCTACCACTACGGCAGCGAAGCCGAAGCCGCGGCAATGCAGCGCGGCGGCTGGCGCGTGGCGCGGCGTGGCGAGCTGCTGGCGCTGGCGCCGCCGCTGATGCGGCATGCGCCGGCATCCGAGCCGGCCGAGCGCGGCGCCACGCCGGGCCCGTGAAGGCCGGCCCCTGGACTGGGTACAATGAGCGCCGTGGCCCGGGCGCGAGTGATCCCTTCCGCGCCGGCAACCAGTCCGGCCATTGAAACGCAGCCTCGCGCGCCCGACATCGGGGGCGCGGCGCGCGTCGGGCTGGGCTGACCGCGGCAGCGGGCCGCTGTACCAACGACCTTCAGTCTCCAGTCTTTGCAGCGGACCAGTCATGGGCCAGATCCAGCTCAGCTACAGCACCTTCGGCCTGACCGAACTCGACTTTCTCGACGCGATCGACGCGGTGGACCGGGCCGGCTATCCAGGCATCGAGATCTCGTTCCATCGCGATCAGTTCAACCCCTTCGACATCGACGACGCCTATCTCGCCCGGGTCAAGCAGCGCCTCGACCAGCGCCGCGTCAAGGCAGCCTGCGTCGCCACCGCTTCGCACTTCTTCGATCCGCTGCGCCCCCACGAGCCCTCACTGATGGCGCTGTCGCGCGCCGCGCGCAAGCGCCGCATCGATCTGGTCAGGCGCGGCATCGACGTCGCTCGGCATCTGGGCGTCAATCTCGTGACGTTCGGCAGCGGCTTCATCCGCGCCGAGCATGTGGCCCACCCGCAGGTCGATCCCGGTGAATTGCTGGTCGACTCGATCCACGAATGCCTGCGCGAGATCCGCGACGACGAGGACATCACGCTGCTGGTCGAGCCCGAGCCGGGCATGTACATCGAGACGCTCGCGCAGGGCCTCGATCTCATGCGCAAGGTCGATTCGCCCAAGTTCAAGCTGCACATCGACATCTGCCACGCCTACTGCTCGGAACCGGACTACATCAAGGCGCTTGGCGAAGCCGCGCCGCATGCGCGCTACCTGCACATTTCCGACGCACAGGCCGGCTACAACCTCAAGGTGGTCGACGACCATGCTGAGCTGGCGCCCGATCTCGGCTTCGCCAGCGTGCTCGTGCATTTTCCCGACAGCGCCGAGTTCCTGCTGCTCGACCGCGAGCATCCGACCTATTTCCGCGAGCAGACGCCGTCCGCCGCGCGGCGCAGCCGCATCGATGCCTTGCTGGCGCGCAGCGGCGTGACCCGGCCACTGGCCACGCTCGACTACCGCAGCCTGTACGCGGGTGCCTCGCCGCTGGACGACGAGATCTTCACCTGGATGATCTCGGTGCCGGGCCTGTCGTTCGACGTGCTCGAACGTACGCGACCGATCGTGGCCTGGCTGCGCGGCGTGCGTGGCCCGGCATTGCAGCAGCGCATGGTGGCCAACACGCTGACCGGCGTGGTGCATTTCCACGAAATCCCGGGCGAAGGTACACTCGACTTCGCGGCAAGTTTCAAGGCGCTGACCGACAACGGTTTTTCCGGCTATGGCTCGGTCGAGCTGTACCACCACGTTGCCTCTTGGCAGAAGGCGCTCGACGACAGCTACCGCCACCTTGCCCCGTTCGTGGGCGCCCACTGACCGGCGCCGTTGTCAGACATCCGCATGATCGATACTGAAATCCTCGGTTGGCGCGCCGCACTCGTCGGCGAACTCGACCATCGCCGGCTCAAGGCGCCGAGCGTCAAGTTGCGCTCGGCACAAGGCGCGGCCGATGGCGAGGCGATCTATTGCGTCGACCTGCGCGTGCGCCACCCCAATGCGGACCACTACCTGACCAGCACCGAACTGCATTCGGTCGAACACTTCCTGCTCGAAGGCTTCATGCGCCTGCTGCCGGCGCATTTCGTTTCGGTGGGCATCATGGGCTGTCAGACCGGGTTCTACCTCGCGTTCCGCAATGAGGGGCGGGCAGGGCGGTTGTGCGACACGCTCGAGCAGATCCTCGCCGCGATCGAGCACGCACGCGAAGTGCCCTACGCCAACATCGAGCAGTGCGGCAACTACCGCAACCACAGCCTCGCCGACGCGCAGCGCGTGGCGCGCGAGATCCTGGCCCGCCGCGCCGACTGGCTGGATGCGGCATGAGCGGGACCGGCATGCGCTGGCAGGTCCGCGTCGACCGCCCGATCGCCTACGACGTCATCAAGGCGCCGGGCCTGTTCGATCCGGCCAACGAGGCGCTGATGGCGTTCGGCCGCCCGCGCGGCCGCCGCTTCGTGGTGGTCGATGGCGAGGTCGCGCGCCACCACGGCAGCGCGATCCGCGGCTATTTCACCCAGCGTGGGGTCGACGCCCGCATCGTCGTGTTTCCCGGTGGCGAGGAACACAAGTCGGTCGAGATCTGGCAGGACATCCTGCGTGCGCTCGACGCATTCCCGATCCATCGCCGCGACGAGCCGATCATCGCGATCGGTGGCGGCGTGCTGACCGACGTCGTCGCCTTCGTTGCCGCCAGCTATCGCCGCAGCGTGCCGCACCTCAAGGTGCCGACCACGCTGATGGGCTACGTCGATGCGGCACTCGGCATCAAGGCCGGCATCAACTTCAATGGCAACAAGAACCGCCTCGGCAGCTTCGAGCCGCCGCAAGCCGTGCTGCTCGACAAGTCACTGCTGGTGACACTGCCACGCCGCCACCTGCTCAACGGCATGTGCGAGATCATCAAGCTCGCGATCATCCGCGATGGCGTGTTGTTCGAGACACTCGAACTGCATGGCGCCGCCAGCGTCGCCGCGCACTTCGCCAACCCGACCGGTGATCTCATCCTCGACCGCGCCATCGGCGGCATGCTCGACGAGCTCACGCCGAACCTGTACGAAGAAGAGCTCGCGCGCAAGGTCGATTTCGGCCACAGCTTCAGCTACGGGCTGGAGACGCGCCACGAGCAGCGCCTGCTGCACGGCGAGGCGGTGCTGCTCGACATCCTCGTGTCGACCATGATCGCCGAGCGGCGCCAGTTGCTGCGCGCCACCGAGGCCGCCCGCATCTTCGCGCTGGTGGCGGCGCTCGGCATCGAACTCGACTACGGCGTGCTCGACGGCGAGGTCATGTGGCATTCGCTGCTCGACCGCATCGAACACCGCAATGGCCTGCAGCGCGTGCCGCTGCCAGCCGGTTTGGGCCACTGCACTTTCGCCAACGACATCACCCGCGCGGAACTCGACGGCGCCCTGCGCGCGTTGCACACCCGCCTCAAGGACAGCCATGAACCAGCCCTCGAACGTTGATCGGCAGGAAATCGACAAGTTCAACCGTGTCGCCAACCTGTGGTGGGACCCCACCGGCAAGATGGGCATGCTGCACGTGATCAACCCGCTGCGCAGCCAGTTCGTGTTCGACCATGCCGACGTCAACGGCGCGCGCGTCGTCGACGTCGGCTGCGGCGGCGGCATCCTCACCGAGACGCTGGCCAAGGCTGGCGCCAATGTGGTCGGCATCGACCAGTCCGACCTCACGCTCGAGGTTGCGCGCCAGCATGCACGCCAGGGCGGGCTCGACATCGACTATCGCCTGCAGACCGTCGAGGAGCTCGTTGCGCTCGAGGCAGGCAGCTACGACGTCGTGACCTGCCTGGAAATGCTCGAGCACGTACCCGATCCCGCTGCCGTGATCGACGCCTGCGCGCGCCTGCTCAAGCCCGGCGGCCATGTCGTGTTCTCGACGATCAACCGGACCTTCAAGGCCTGGCTGTTCGCGATCGTCGGCGGCGAGTACGTCATGCGCATCCTGCCGCGCGGCACCCACGAGTACGCCAAGCTGATCCGCCCCGACGAGATGCGGCGCTGGGCCGGCGCCAGCGGACTTGCATTCCTGCGCAGCGCGAGTCTCATGTTCAACCCGCTCAACAAGAGCTTTCGCGTCGCGCCAGGCAGGGAAGACGTGAACTACATGGCCAGCTTCGTCAAGCGGGCCTGAGCATGCTGCGCAAGTATCTCGCCCTGTCGCGATCCACCCACGGCGTGCTCGACATCGCGATGCCCGGCTTCGCGGCGCTGCTGTGGCTCGGCCACTTTCCGAGCTGGCCCGTGCTCGCCGTGGCGCTGCTCACCGCCGTGGCTGGCTACACGGCGCTGTACGCGCTCAACGACATCATCGGGGTGCGGGTCGACCGCGAAAAGTTCGCCGGCGCGGGGCCGAACCCGGGCTATTCGGTGGAGGCTTCCGATCTGCGCTACCCGATCGCGCAGGGCAAGCTCAGCCTCGGCCGTGGCATCGCCTGGTTCGTGGTGTGGTACGCCGGCGCGCTGGCTGGTGCCTGGTGGCTCAACCCGTGGCTGCTGCCCGTGGTGCTGGCGGCCCCCGTGCTCGAGACGATCTACTGCCTGCTGTTCAAGCTGAGCTGGTGGCGCGTGCTCGTCAGCGGCTGCGTCAAGGCGCTCGGCCCGGTGGCCGCGGTGCTCGCGGTGATCCCCGAGCCGTCACCCGCATGGCTCGCCCTGATGGTCGCCTGGCTCATCGCCTGGGAGATCGGTGGCCAGAACATCCCGGCCGATTGGAACGATGTCGAGGAAGATCGCCGCGTCGGTGCGCGCACGATCCCGCTCGTGTTCGGGCCACGCATCGCGGGTCGCGTGGTGCTCGTTGCCTTGTGCGTGACCGTGCTGCTGAGCCTGGCGCTGCCCGTGATGTCGCCACTCGCACTGGGCTGGCCCTATCGCCTCGCGAGCCTCGTGATCGGCGGCTACCTGCTACTGGTGCCGGCGGTGGCGCTGCTGCGGTCGCACGAGGGGCGCCGCGCAGCGCGCCTGTTCGATCGCGCCAGCCTGTATCCGCTCGCGCAACTGGTCCTGATCCTCGTGTTCGTGCTCATCGGCTGAGCGGTCGCACCAGCAAGGTGCGCGCCGATCCGGTGCGGCGACGGATCGTGCAGGCCTGCGCGCCGCGCCCGATGACGGTTCCGGCGCCGTTGCACATCAAGGCGTTAGCGACAGTTCGCTCGATCGCGATCGGCGTGGCGATGGCGCGAGTGTGGATTGATCGCGCCGTCCCTAGTATCCTCGCGCGCCCTGCGACGCTGTACCGTACGGGTGAGTGACATCGGACTGGGCGTCCGAGTGAGGCACAGGATGTGCCGAGCCATCCCGCCCTGCGCACGCAGTGCGCAGCGGGATGAGAAACATTGGAGAGGTGTCCGAGTGGTTGAAGGAGCGCGCCTGGAAAGTGCGTAAGCGGGTCAAACCGCTTCGCGGGTTCGAATCCCGCCCTCTCCGCCAATTTGATCGCCCGCGTCGATGACGTGGGCACGCTTCATGGTGGCTCCGTCGGTCCCTTCGCGACGCTAGCCTGCAAACTCCGCCAGGTCCGGAAGGAAGCAACGGTAGCAGGTGATGCGGGTGCCGGAGATCGGCTGGCGGAGCCGCCACCCTTCGTGTCGATGCCAGCACGCGCGCTCGCCCATGCGGCGAGTCGCCGCGCCGCGACTGCTACAATCACGCACTCGCCTGCGGATTGCCCATGTCGTACCAAGCCCTCGCACGCAAATGGCGCCCGCGCCGCTTCGCCGAACTGGTCGGGCAGGAACACGTCGTGCGCGCGCTCACCCACGCCCTCGACAGCGGGCGATTGCATCACGCGTTCCTGTTCACGGGCACGCGGGGCGTGGGCAAGACCACGATCGCGCGCATATTCGCCAAGTCGCTCAACTGCGACCGCGGTCCGACCTCCGACCCGTGCGGCCAGTGCAGCGCCTGCAGCGAGATCGACGCCGGACGCTTCGTCGACCTGCTCGAAATCGACGCTGCCAGCAACACCGGCATCGACAATGTGCGCGAACTCATCGACAACGCGCAGTACGCACCGACCCGCGGTCGTCACAAGGTCTATCTGATCGACGAGGTGCACATGCTCTCGCGCAGCGCTTTCAACGCGCTGCTCAAGACGCTGGAAGAACCGCCGCCCCACGTCAAGTTCCTGCTCGCCACCACCGATCCGCAGAAGTTGCCGGTGACCGTGCTGTCGCGCTGCATCAAGTTCAACCTCAAGCGCCTGTCGCCCGAGCAGATCAGTGGCCAGATGCGGCACATCCTCGAGGCTGAGCAGGTGGGCTTCGACGCCGAGGCCATCGACACGCTGGCCATTGCCGCCGACGGCTCGCTGCGCGACGGGCTGTCCTTGCTCGACCAGGCGATCGCCCATGGCGGTGGCACGCTGCAGGCGAGCGAGGTGCACGCAATGCTTGGCACGGTCGAGCGCGCCAAGGTGCAGCAACTGCTGGTGGCGCTGGCGCGCGGCGATGCGGCCGCGTTGCTCGCCGAAATCGAACACATCGCCGGCTTCGCCCCTGATTTCGCCCAGGTGCTCGACGAGCTCGCCGGTCTGCTGCACCGGGTGCAAGTGGCCCAGCTCGTCGCCGCGTCGGCCGATGCGGCCGCCGGCAGGTTCGCCGCCGAGCTGTCGGCGCAGGACGTGCAACTGTGGTACCAGATCGCCGTCACCGGGCGGCGCGACCTGCCGCTTGCACCAACGCCGCGCGTCGGCTTCGAGATGTGCCTGTTGCGCATGCTCGCGTTCGCGCCGGGCGGCGCTGCGGCGGGCAGCGCCAGCGATGGGCGCACCCCGGTCGCGGCAGCGGCGAGCGCGCGCGGCCCCGCTGCGCGGGCAACCGGCGCAGTCGCGCCGCCTGCCGCCACGCAGCCCGCCACCACGCCGCCTGCCGCCACGCAGCCCGCCGCCACGCCGACGTCCGGCATGACGCAAGCCGGCAGCGGCGCTGCGGATGCCGGCGCGCGATGCGCCGAGCCGGTCGCCGTCGATGACTGGGCCGCGCTGATCGAGCGCGCGGGCTTGCGCGGGCCGCTGGGACAGATCGCGCAACACTCGACCTTGCTCACACTGGACGCCAGCACGCTGCGACTGGCGATCGAAGCGGCGCATGAGCACCTGCTCACCGCATCGATGGTGGCGCAGCTCGAACGCAGCATCTCGAACGTGCTCGGGCGCGACATCCGCGTGCGGTTCGAGCGGACGGCGCAGGCGCAGGCGCACACCCCCGCGCGGCAGCGCGCGCAGGCGGCCACTGCGCGCCAGTCGGAGGCCGAGGGTGCGGTCGCGCGCGACCCGGTCGTGCGCGCGCTGGTCGATACCTTCGATGCCCGCGTGATCGCCGACAGCGTGCGTCCACTGGGTTGAGGCAGGTGTTCGAGGAGTGCGGCCGTGGCTGGCCGCGAATGGGCTTTGCAAAAGCCCGCATGATCGTCAGCCGCCGCCGCCGGAACGCCGGCGAGCGGGACGGACGGATCGCACAAGCAAAGGTGATGAGATGAAGGGTCCACTTGCCGGTTTGATGCAGCAAGCCCAGCGCATGCAGGAAGACATGAAGCGCGCCCAGGCCGAGATCGCGCAGGCCGAAGTCACCGGCCAGGCCGGCGGCGGCCTCGTCAGCGTGCGCATGAGCGGCGCGCATGAGGTGCGTGGCGTCAGCATCGACCGCAAACTGTTTGCGGACGATCCCGAGATGGCCGAAGACCTCGTCGCGGCCGCGGTGAACGACGCGGTCAACAAGGTCGCGGCACTGAGCCAGCAGAAGCTCGGCGGCCTCGCCGCCGGCATGAACCTGCCGCCGGGCTTCAAGCTGCCGTTCTGAGAGCGATGCGCCACCAGCGCGCGGTCACCCCATGTCCTCATCGCCCCTGTTGAGCGAACTCATCGAAGCACTGCGCTGCCTGCCCGGAGTCGGTGCCAAGACGGCGCAGCGCATGGCGTTCCACATGCTCGAGCGCGACCGCAACGGCGCCCGGCGGCTGGCCGAGCGGCTGGCCGTGGCCGTCGAGCGCATCGGCAACTGTGCGCGCTGTCGCACCTTCAGCGAGGAGGCCGTGTGCGCGCTGTGCGCAAGCCAGACGCGCGATCGCAGCCTGCTGTGCGTGGTGGAAACACCGATCGACCAGCTCGCGATCGAGCAGGCCACCGGCTATCGCGGCCAGTACTTCGTGCTGCTTGGACGCTTGTCGCCGCTCGACGGGATGGGCCCGCGCGAGCTCGGGCTCGACCTGCTGGCGCAGCGGTTGGCCGAGGGTGAAGTGCACGAGCTCATCGTCGCCACCAATCCGACCGTCGAGGGCGAGGCGACCGCTCACATGCTGGCGCAGCTCGCGCACGCGGCCGGCGTGCGCGCGAGCCGCCTCGCGCATGGCGTTCCGCTCGGCGGTGAGCTCGAGTTCATCGATCGCGGCACGCTGGCGCATGCCTTCGGCGGGCGGCAGGCCTTGTGAGGTGGGTGGCGGCGTGACGCGCACCGCCTTGCGCAAGCCCGCCCGCGCAGCGCGGCACGACCGGCCCTTGCACGGGTCGGCGCAAGCTGCGAGCCTGTTGCCGACGCATTTCCCGCTTGCCGAGCGCATCCGCCCATGACCCTGTTCGCCAAGATCATCCGCCGCGAGATTCCCGCCGACATCGTCTACGAGGACGACGACGTGCTGGCCTTCCGTGACATCAATCCGCAGGCCCCGGTGCACGTGCTGTTCATTCCCAAGAAGCCGTTCGCGACGATGAACGAGCTCACCGATGCCGATGCACCGCTGATCGGCAAGCTCATCGTCACGGCGGCGAAATGGGCCAGGCAGCAGGGGTTCGCCGACGATGGCTATCGCGTGGTCATGAACTGCAACCGCGACGGCGGCCAGACCGTCTACCACATCCACCTGCATCTGCTCGCAGGCCGTGCGCTGCACTGGCCTCCCGGCTAGGAATGACCGCATCGATCACGCGCCGGCACGGTCGCATTGGCACACCCGCCGGATGTGACGCGATGCAGACTTGCGGCGTGGCTGCGCGCCGCGCGTGGAGCTCGGCCGGTCGGCGCAAACGGCAGCGTCGCGGCGGCGCCGGTCACGACATCCTGCGCGCCGGGACCTGCCGGCTCACTGCCGCGCCTTGGGCTCGGGTGCTGGCCGCGGCTCCGGATGCGGGTGACGGTCGCGGATGATGATCGGTCCGGGACCCCAATACGGTCCCCAACCCCAGCCCCAGTAACCGTGCCATCCCGGCGGCCCCATGTACCACGGGTCGTAGTAGGGGTTGTTCACGTAGAGTGGCCGCTTCGGCCACAGGTGCACTGCGCTGGCCTCGACCACCGGATAGGTGTAGTCGAACTGGCCAACCTTGCCGATCTGGCTGCCGGTCACGTGGCCGACCACGGTGAGGTCACGCCCGCGTGCATACAGCTCGGGGTCGAAGAAACCCGGATGGCAGGCGATGAAGCGGCCGGCGCTGGCTTCCTGCTCGCGCTGTGGGCGCGCGCTCGCGTCGAGCGGTCGGGAAATGATCTCGAAACAGGTCGAGGTTGCCTTGGGCTCGACATTGATGATCTGTCCGCCCCAACGCACCGCAGCGCTGTCTTGTCGCGCCACGGCGTCGCGCGGCGTGGACTTGTCGAAGTTGCCCTGCAGTGCCGTCGGCACGCTGGCGCAGGCGCCCAATGCGGCGGCGAGTGCGGTAATCGCAATGATTCGGTTCATGATCGACCTCGATGCAAGGCAGTGTTGATGCCGGTCGCTGCAGCCACCGATTGTAGACAACGCGCGAGCCGGCGGCGTTGCAGCCGTTGGCGCGACCATTGGCGTGCGTTCAGCGAAAGCCGCGCCACCTCGCCATCGTCGGGCCGCGCCACGCCATAGCGCAAGCGCGCGTAGGCATCGATCACGGGTTGCAGCGAGCGTGCCAGTTCGGCATCGATGTCGCGCACGCGCTGCCACAGCGTGGACGGCCCGTCGCAGTCGCGACTGGCCACGCCCGCGCGGGCCAGATCGCGCCGCAAGCGCCGCCATACCCGGTCGAGCGCATCGCCACTGCGGTCGCGCGTCGCATGCAGCGCCCACACGGTAGCCAGCAGCATCAGCAGTGCCAGTGCGCCCGCCAGCATCAGCAGCAGATCGCCATGTTCGTTGTGGCTGATGCCAAATTCGCTCAGCAGCGCGCGCTGGCGCAGCGCATCGAAGCGCACCACGCCCTGGGTCCACCAGCGGTTGACCAGATCGACGTGGTTGCGCAATGCGCGCACCCAGCCTGCCTGGGTCCACTTCGGCGCGTCATTGACCTGGCGCGCGCCAAGGTCGATGCGCTGCGGCGCCACCGCCGCGGTCGGGTCCACGCGCAGCCAACCCACGCCATCGCGCCAGATCTCGGCCCAGGCATGTGCGTCCGACTGGCGCACCAGCAGATAGCCACCGGCACCGCTCCACCAGCCGCCCTGGTAACCGGTCGCCACGCGCGCCGGGATGCCGGCGGCGCGCATCAGGAACACGAACGCCGATGCGTAGTGTTCGCAGAAACCGCTACGGGTATCGAACAGGAACTCGTCGATCGAATCGCGCCCGAGCAGCGGGGGGCTCAGGGTGTAGCTGAAGTCGCTGCGGAACAGCGCCAGCGCGCGCTCCACCACGCCGGCGTCGTTGCCGGCCTCGGCGCGCCATTGCGCGGCCAGGGCGCGCGCGCGCAAACCGACGTCCGGCGGCAGGCGCAGCAGACGCTGGCGCAGATAGCCGGGCAGACTCTCCACGTCGCGGCCGCCGCTGATCGAGGTCACGGCATACTCGCGCGGCTGGGTGACCGGCAGGTTGGCGATGAGCGTATCGTCGCCGGCCAGCACGGCACCGGCGGGCACACTCACCGGCACGTCGAGTGCGGGCAACCAGCGCTGCCGGCTCGGTTCCAGCGTGATGCGGTAGTCGTAGCGCTGGCCGCTGCCGGCCTGCACCGGGCGTGGCGCATGGCGCAGGCCCGACATGACGCGCGTCCAGGTCGTGCCGTCGAAGTCGCTCAGCACGAGCGTGCGGAAATACTGCGCGCTCGGCGGCGGCAGCGCAGCGTCGAACGTCACCCGCAGCGCCGGGCTGTCGTCGAGCATGAGATCGTTGAACTGACCCGGCGCCATGCTGTCGGCCAGGCCGGTACGACCGAGCCCGTCGCTGCCGGGCGAACCCCACAGCGGCGTGCCCAGGCGTGGCACCAGCACGAAACCGACCAACGCCAGCGGCGTCGCCACCAGCGCAAGTCGAGCGGCCAGTGCCAGCGAACGCCACAGCGGCTGGCGCCCCGGCAGTGGTGCAGGTTCAAGCCGATTGAGCGCGGCGACCTGCAGGATCAGCACCGCACACACCAGCAGCGTGAACGGCAGGCCCTGCTCGAACAGCAGCGCCGACATCAGCACGAAGGCGCAGAACGCGAGTGCCACGCGCGCGTCACGCGGCGTCTCGGTTTCGAGCAGCTTGAGCGCGAGCAGGCCGCAGCCGAAGGCACTGCCCGGATCGCGACCGAACACATTGCCGTATTCGCCGACCACGGCCACCAGCAGGGCGGCCGCGAGCGGCAGTCGCAGGATCGCCCGCACCGAACCCGGATGACCGCGTCGCCAGCCCACACGCAGGCCGATCGCCAGCGCAAGCGCAGGCGCGAGCCAGGCCGGCAGGTGCGGCAGATGGGTCGCGATGGTGGCGGCCACCGCCACCACCAGCAACGCGAACTGGGCACGATCGAGCACGCGTTTCACGGGACGGCTTCCGCAGCGGGCAGCAGGGCCAGCGCACGCAGGCATTCGCGGCGATGCTCGGCGCCGCGCGCCGGCCCGAGGCAGCTGTCAGGCAGCCGCAGCGTGTAGCTCGCCGCCTGCGCATCGGCCGCCACCACCCATGCCGCCAGTCGGCGGATGCGTGCCTCGTGGCCGAGCCCATGCAGCCGGTCATAGTCGAGCGTGAGTGCCAGACCGGCGCGCGGCTCCACTTCGCGCACGAGCAGATGGTCGTGCCGCAACGAGGCCTTCCACGCGATCAGGCGCCGCGCATCGTTGCTGCGATAGTCGCGCAGGCCGGCCAGTTCCTCGTCGTCGCCGTGACGGGCGCGCTCGCCGATGGCGCCCTGGCCCTCCGGCAGTGGCGGTGCGTCGGCTTCGAGCGCGGGATAGACGAGAAAGGCTGGTGCGGGATTGACCCAGCTCCAGATGTCGAACAGGCCCAGCGGGTACTCGGTCCACAGCCGCAGCCGCCCGCAGCGCTGCCAGCCGCGCCCGGGCGCGGTCCACGGCAGTTCGACGACGGTCGGTACCGCCGGCAGCGCGAAGCCCAGTTCCTCATTGTCGTGACGCAGGCGCAGACCCGGCCGCGACCGCGCCGCCGGATCGAACCGCAGGCCGAGCACCGCGCGTGCGCCCGCATGCATCTCGGGCGCATGCAGTTGCAACAGGCGCAGGCCATGCAGCGCGTGGAAGCCCGCGAACAGGCTCGCGCCGACGATGCCGCCGATGAGGCAGGTCAGCAGCAGCGCCGGGTTGTTGCCGTAATTGAGCGCGCCGAGCAGCATCACCAGCAGCAGTACGGCGAAGCCAAGCCCGAATGCGGTCGGTAGTACATAGATGCGGCGCCGATGCAGCGTCAGCGGCACTGGCTCGGGCAGGCGCAGGCGTGTCAGCGCAGGCAGCCGTCGCTCCGCGACGGCAAGCAGGCGACTGCGCATGGCGGCAAGCACACGCGGCATCGGTCAGCGCACGGGGGTGGCTTCGAGCAGCGCCTGGGCCAACTGCGAGCGATCGCCGGCGACATTGAGGTTGGCCACCAGACGATGTGCCGCAACGAACGCGAACACGGCCTGGACGTCCTCGGGCAGGCAGTGTGCGCGGCCGTCGAGCAGGGCATGGGCGCGCGCGGCAGCCAGCAGCGCAAGTCCGGCGCGCGGCGACAGGCCGATGCGGATGGCGGCATGGTTGCGGCTGGCCGCGAGCAGGCCATGCACGTATTCGAGCAGCGCCGGGCTCGCCAGCACGCCTGCCGCCGCGCGGCGCAGCTCGAGGATCTGCGCCGCGCCGAGGCAGGGCCCGAGCGAGGCGACCAGATCGCGTCGGTCGCCGCCGCCGAGCATCGCTTGTTCGGCCGCGCGATCGGGATAGCCCAGGCTCATGCGCAGCATGAAGCGGTCGAGCTGCGAGTCGGGCAGGGGCCAGGTGCCGATGAGGTCGAGTGGATTCTGCGTTGCCACCACGAAGAATGGCGCCTCCAGCCGATGGGTGACGCCGTCGACCGTGACCTGGCCCTCGGCCATCGCCTCCAGCAGGGCGCTCTGCGTGCGCGGCATCGCGCGATTGATCTCGTCGGCCAGCAAGGGGTTCGGCCGAGATACGTGTAAAAATGCCCCATAGGACGTGATTTTTTTCGTGAAATCATCTGGTTGCCGATTTTTTCTTGCCGACTGAGCCGGGAGTTTGATCTGGGCGCAACTGCGCCAGCACCTGCTCCAGCGTGTCCCTGCGCACACCGGCCCGCAACGCGTCGGCTTCAGCCTGTTCGCGACGCTCCCGCTCCTTCGTTAGATCGGCGCGAGCACCGCCCAATTCTGCCCGTACAGCTTCCAGCGTCTGGGTATCTTGCGTCCAGCGCGTCTGCAAGGCTTGGTGCTCGATGGCCGTGAGCCGCAGCGCGTCCAGTTCCTTCTGCCGATCGTCTGCATCCTGCCGCACTTGGGTCAGTTCCCGCTCCAGGCGTGTGTGGCGCTCCAGCCACTGCCCGTTGTCGCGATTGAGCTGTACCAACTCGTGGTTCTTGGCGGTCAGCGCCTCGTTGGCATGGCGTAGCGCGACCTGCAACTCCTGCACCTGGTGCTCGTGGCGGCGCTGTTCCTGCTCCCGCTGGTCCTTGACCGAGGTCCGGTAGTGCTCCAGCGCCTCGCGGGCGTGCTGGTGCTTCTGTTCCAGCGACTGCGCATGGGCCTCGTGCTCGGCCAGGCGTGTGGTCAGGCCGGCGATGCGCTCGCCGAGCTGGGCGACCTCGGTGACACGGTCGGCCAGGGCCTGCCGGGTGGTCGCGTGAGCGGTCTTTTCGTCGTGCAACGCCGTTTCGTTGCCCTGGAGCTGGGCGCTCAAGGCCACGGCTTCCTGCTGCGCACGCTCCAGTGCTTGTCCGCGCTCCTGCAACTGCGCCTCGAAACGCTGCTGGGCCTCGGCAACAACGGTCTCAGCCTCCTCGTGCAGACGTCCGGCGAGCCGCCCGATCAGGTCCTGTAGCGCCTCACTGACAGCGACTTTCGCGCCCAAGCCTTGCCCTTCCTCTTCCTCCAGTTCCTTCAGATAGCGGTGGATGGTGGTCTTGGAGCCGGTGTTGCCCAATGCCACCCGCACCGCGTCCACCGACGGGTGCTTGCCCTGCACCCGCAGCGCGTCGCGGGCCTTCTGTACATCGCTCTTGTACAACCCAGCACGGGCCATGGCCGCCTCCCCGGACGATTTCGTAATGTATTACATACCATGTAATTACATATCGTTTCAACCACGTGAATCATCGAGCTTTGGCTGTAAATTTAGGCGGGATAATAGTAGTTTATCCCGCCTGATGCTCCACAGGTGGTGCCCGACGGCTGCCAGACAGTACGAAATGGCCTGTACCGGGAACTTTCGGGATTCAATGCACTTCCAAGCGAACAGCCCGCAGTACACTAGATCGGCGATGCTCCAGCCCTTGGCCCCTCTCACGCAAAGTCTGTCCATGGCTTCCGCTCGCCACGGCGCGACGTTGTGTTGCGAGAGAGGTCCATGAAGTTGCGCGTGCTCCGGACTCGATCGCTCCGCCTTCGCTTTGCTTGGCTGGCGTTGCTGGCGCTGTTGTTCCAGCAGGTCGCGCTGGCCGCCTACGTGTGCCCAGTCAGCGAGACGCCACCGGAGCCGAAGGCGATGATGGCCGGCTGCGAAGGCATGGAAATGCCGGACCCCACTGCGCCGGTGCTGTGCGACCAGCACTGCCAACGTGAGCATGTCACCAATCCTGATCTCAAGGCCCCGCAGGTGCCGCCGCTAGCACTGCCGGCGCTGCATTTCACCCTGACCGAAGCCCTGCTGACGCCGGTGCAGGACCAGCACTACGAAGACGTACCGACCTGCCGGTCCGATCCCCCGCCGGCGCAGCGCTTCTGTAGCCTGCAGATCTAGACCCCGACCGCACCCCGTCCCCGCGCTGCCGATCACGGCGGCGCGCTCGTCGTTGTGTGCTCGGAGGTCTCATGTCCTTTTCTTTCTCGCTGCACCGCTGGTGCGGCACTTGTCGCTGGCCCGTGTGGGCCCTCGCCATCGGTTTCGTTGTCACGCCCGCCTGGTCCATCGCGGCTGGCATCTCTTTCAATGACGCGCAGCGGCTGGCGGCCGAACGCGCTCCTTTGCTCAAGGCCCGCCAAGCGCAAATCGCGGCCACGCAGGAAGAAGCCGCCCGCGCCGCCGCCTTGCCCGATCCCAAACTGACGCTGGGTCTGACCAGCTGGCCGGTCACCGGTCCCGACGCGTTCGAATTCCGCGCCGACGACATGACCATGAAGCAGATCGGCGTGATGCAGGAATTCCCGGCTCGTGCCAAACGCCAAGCGCGTCAGGCCGTAGCCGATCGCGGGATCGAGCAAGCGGAAGCGTTGTCAGTGGCCGAACAGTTGGCGGTTCGACGCGGCACGGCCGAGGCCTGGATTGCCCTGTGGGCCGCCCAGCGCGAAGTAGTCGCGCTGCAGACCCTGCGGGAACCGGCTTCCATCGCCGTGCGCACAGCCGAGGCGCGTTTGACGGGTGGCACTGGCACGGTAACTGACACTCTGGCCACGCAAGCTGCGGCGCTGGAACTGGAAAACCGGATCGATGCCGCGCTAGCCACGTTGGAAGCCTCTCGCGCTGGCTTGGCGCGGTGGCTCGGTGTGGATCCGGCGGATATGGACGCCGAAGACGCACCGCCCGAGTTGACGGAACTGCCCGTCGCCCCGGCCACGCTGCTGGCCTCAATCGACCGCCAAGGACCACTGCTGCCGTGGCGCTCACGCGAAGCCCTGGCCGAAGCCCAAATCGATGCTGCCATCGCTGAGAAGCGACCAGACTGGAGCCTCGGTGTGACCTATGGGCAACGCGACCGAACATCGGGAGGCGTATCGCGTAGCGACATGCTGATGGTCGAATTCGCTGTCGACCTGCCGCTGTTCCCCCGCAATCGGCAGGATCGAGGCGTGGCAGCACGGCGAGCCGAATTGGATGCGGTGTCCGCTGAACGCGAGGATGCTCGTCGCGTCCAGATCGAAGTCGTCCGCCGCGCTTTGGCCGACTGGCAGGGCCTGCAACGTCAGGTCACCCGCAAGGAAACCCAATCCCTTCCGCTGGCCCACGACCGCGCGAAGACAGCGTTGGCTGCCTATGCCGGCGGCGGTGACCTGCAACCGTGGCTGGAAGCGCGCCGCGACGAAATCGAACTGCACATCGAGCACGCCCGCCATCTGGGCGAACTCGGCCGCGCCTGGGCAGCGTTGGCCTATCTACTGCCCGCGGAGACCACGCCATGACATCCACGACGAACCGTTTGATGTTGGCGGCAGCCGCTGCTGGGCTGCTGACCGTGGGACTCGGTGCCGGCTACTGGTGGACGCAGCGCCATGCCGGCCACGACCTGAAGCAAACGGCCACGCCAATGGCGAGCCAGACCGAGCGCAAGGTCCTGTACTGGTACGACCCGATGGCGCCGGACCAGCACTTCGACAAGGCCGGCAAGTCGCCCTTCATGGACATGCAGTTGGTGCCCAAGTACGCCGACGAAGTCGCCGGCGGCAGCGTGCGCATCGACGCCGGATTGCAGCAGAGTGTCGGCATCCGCACTGCGCAAGTCGAAATCGGCCGCTTGGCGTCCACGGTGCGCGTGCCGGGCACGCTGACCTGGGATTTGCGTCAGGAATCGGTGGTGAGCGCCCGCGTCGAAGGCCTCGTAAGCCACGTGCAGGTGAAAGCCCCGTACACGAAGGTAGCGCGCGGCCAGCCGCTGGCCTCGCTGCTGGCACCGAGTTGGAGCAGTGCACTGGCCGAGGCGCGGGCCTTGCGCCAGGCGCAGTCGGCTTCGGCGCGGGAACTACAGTCTGCCGCCCAGCAACGCCTGCGCGTGTTGGGCGTGCCTGGCGGCATGGCCCGCGACGGCAGCGTAACGCTGAGCGCACCGAAACACGGTGTCGTCACCGAAGTGCTCGCCCGCGAAGGTCAGACGGTGATGCCGGGCACACCACTATTCCGCATCAACGGCACCGACACGCTGTGGCTGGAAGCGGCGATCCCGCAGGCCAGTGCGATGGCGTTGCGTCCTGGTACTCCGGTGGAAGCCGTCGTCAGCGCAGCGCCTGGTCAGACGTTCGTCGGTGAGGTCGAAGCGCTGTTGCCGCTGGTCGATACCACCAGCCGCACACAGCGGGCGCGCATCGTGCTGCGCAATCCCAATGGCGTCCTGGCGCCTGGCATGTTCGCCGAGGTGACGCTGCAACCACAGGATGGTGCCGCAGTGCCGCTGGTACCGACCGAGGCACTGATCGCCACTGGTGCCGATAGCCGCGTGATCGTGCAAGACGCCGACGGCGGCTTCCGTCCCGTCCGGGTGCGCGCCGGACGCAGCAGTGGTGGGCGCACGGAGATCCTCGCCGGGCTTACTGGCCGCGAGAAGATCGTGGTCTCAGGCCAGTTTCTGATCGATTCGGAGGCGAGTCTGTCCGGTGCGCTGGAACGCCTGAATGACACCTCCACCAAACCAACGCCAACCACGAGCGCGCCCATGCCGAGCATGCCGATGGGAGATCGGCAATGATCGCCGCCCTGATTCGCGCCGCGATTGCGCATCGCGTGTTCGTGCTGTTGGCCGCACTGGCCCTGGCCATGATCGGCACGTATTCGGTGACACGCACGCCCGTCGATGCATTGCCGGACCTGTCCGACACCCAGGTGATCATCCGCACCAGCTACCCGGGCCAATCACCGCAGGTGGTCGAGGATCAGGTCACTTATCCGCTGGCCACCACCATGCTCTCGGTGCCCGGCGCGACGACGGTGCGCGCCTTCTCGTTCTTCGGCGACTCCTACGTCGACGTGCTGTTCGATGACAACACCGACCTGTACTGGGCTCGCTCGCGGGTGCTGGAATACCTGAGCCAGGCGCGGGACCGCCTGCCGGCCGGTGTCACGCCCGCGCTCGGCCCCGATGCGACGGGACTGGGCTGGATCTACGAATACGCGCTGATCGATCGCACCGGCCAGCACGACCTCGGCCAGTTGCGTGCGCTGCAGGACTGGTTCCTGCGCTACCAGCTCAAGACCGTGCCGAATGTCGCCGAAGTGGCGACTTTGGGCGGCATGGAACGGGCGTGGCAAATCGTACCCGATCCGCAGGCGCTGGCCGCCCGCAGCATCACGGTAGCGCAATTGGTGGACGCCGTTCGAGCTGCCAATGGTGCCAACGGTGGCTCGGTGATCGAACAGGGCGAAGCAGAACTGATGGTGCGCAGCGAAGGCTACCTGAAGAGCCGCGTGGACTTCGAGAACGTGCCGGTCACCACCGACGCCAGCGGCGTGCCGGTGCTGCTGCGTGACGTGGCCGTTGTGCGACGAGGCCCGACGTTCCGCCGCGGTCTCGCCGAGTTGGACGGGCAAGGCGAAGTGGTCGGCGGCATCATCGTGATGCGCACTGGCAAGAACGCGAAGACCACCATTGCCGCCGTGAAAGCGCGGCTGGCGGAACTGCAGCGTAGCCTGCCGGTTGGCGTCGAGATCGTGCCCACCTATGACCGCTCGCAACTGATCGATGCCGCAGTGCGCAATCTGTGGAGCAAGTTGTTCGAAGAATTCCTGGTAGTGACGCTGGTCTGCGTGTTGTTTCTCGTGCACTTGCGCTCGGCGCTGGTGGCCGTGATCACGCTGCCGCTGGGCGTACTGGTCGCCTTCATTGCACTGCATCTGCAAGGTGTCACGGCGAACCTGATGTCGCTCGGTGGTATCGCCATCGCGATCGGTGCGATGGTGGATGCGGCGATCGTGATGATCGAGAACACCCACAAGCATCTGGAACATTGGCGTAACGCGAACGAAGGACGTGAACCACAAGGTGCAGAACGATGGTCGCTAATCGCCGACGCTGCCACCGAGGTGGGGCCTGCGTTGTTTGTCAGCTTGTTGATCATCGCGCTGTCGTTCGTGCCGGTCTTTGCGCTGCAGGGGCAGGAAGGCAAGCTGTTCACGCCGCTGGCCTTCACCAAGACCTACGCGATGGCTGCAGCGGCTGGGCTCGCGGTGACGCTGGTGCCGGTGCTGATGGGTTACCTGATCCGCGGGCGCATCCGGCCGGAACACGCCAACCCGCTCAACCGCGGCCTGATCGCGCTGTACCGGCCGATCCTGGAAGCGGTGCTGCGCCATCCGAAGGTGACCCTGGCGCTGGCCGGATTGCTGCTGCTCACCGCGCTGCTGCCTCTCAGCCGGCTTGGCAGCGAGTTCATGCCCGCCATGGATGAAGGTACGTTGTTGTACATGCCCACGGCATTGCCGGGGCTGTCCGCCGGAAAGGCCTCGCAATTGGTGCAGTTGACCGACCGCATGATCAAGACCGTGCCGGAGGTCGATCATGTGTTTGGCAAGGCGGGGCGCGCCGACACGGCCACCGACCCGGCACCGCTGGAAATGTTCGAGACCACGATCACCTTCAAGCCGAAGGACCAGTGGCGGCCCGGCATGACGATGGACAAGATCAAGGCGGAACTGGACAAGGCGGTACGCGTGCCGGGGCTGACGAACCTGTTCGTGCCGCCGATCCGCAATCGCATCGACATGCTCTCCACCGGCATCAAGAGCCCGATCGGCATCAAGGTGCTGGGCACCGATCTGGCCACGCTGCAGACCGTGGCCGACCAGATCGAAACGGTGGCGAAGACCGTGCCCGGCGTCAGCTCGGCAATTGCTGAACGCCCGACCAGTGGCCGCTACGTCGATGTGCACATCCGTCGTGATGCCGCGGCGCGCTACGGATTGACCCAGGAGCGCGTGCAGCAGTTGATCGCGACGGTGGTGGGCGGCGATCCGATCGGCCAGACCGTTGAAGGGCGCGAGCGTTATCCCATCGTGGTGCGCTACCCGCGTGCCGAGCGCGACTCGGTCGAGGCTTTGCGACAACTGCCGATCGTCGCCGCAAACGGCGCCCAACTCACGCTGAGTCAGGTGGCCGACATCGCGGTGGTTGCAGGACCTTCCATGTTGAAAAGCGAGGGTGGCCAACTGGCCACTTATGTCTACGTCGATACGGCCGGCAGCGATCTGGGCACGGTGGTGGCCAATCTGCAACATGCGGTGGCGCGGCAAGTCAAATTGCCGCCGGGTACGACCGTGGCCTGGTCCGGTCAGTTCGAATATCTGGCCAGTGCCACGGAAAGGCTCAAGGTGGTGGTGCCGATTGCGCTGGTGATCATTTTTCTATTGATCTATGCCGTTTTCAGACGCGTGAGCGAAGCTGCGCTGATCATGGCCAGCGTGCCTTTGGCACTGGTCGGTGGCCTATGGCTGATCTGGTTGCTTGGTCATGCGGTGTCGGTGGCCACGATCATCGGCTTCATCGCGCTGGCGGGCGTCGCAGCCGAGTTTGGGGTGGTGATGCTGTTGTATCTGCACCATGCCTGGGAGCACCAACTTGCGCTCGATCCCCACGCAGACCAGGAAGCGCTGGATGCAGCAATCCGCGAAGGTGCCGTGCAGCGCGTGCGCCCGAAGGCGATGACCGTCGCGGTCATTCTCGCCGGTCTGTTTCCGATCCTGCTCGGTCACGGTGCCGGCTCGGAAGTGATGCAGCGCATAGCCGCCCCGATGATCGGCGGCATGGTCACTGCGCCACTGTTGTCCATGCTCGTGATTCCGGCCGCATACCGGTTGCTGCACGGCCGCGCCTTGACTCGCCGCCGTTCGTCCACCCCGTCATCCCATGTCATCACAGGAGAACACCAATGAAGATCCCCGCCTATCTCATCACCACTTTGCTTCTGGCAGGCTGCTCGCAGGCCCCTGACAACACCGAAGCGGTGCAGGCCGCGCCCACAGAGCAGATGCCGATGTCCGAAGCCGAGCAAGCGAAAACACCGGCCGAAGCGTCCGCTGCCGTGACGGCGTCGGCAACAGGCACCGTGCAAGCAGTCGATGCCGCAGCCAGCAAGATCACCATCGCGCACGGCCCGGTAGAGGTGCTGCAATGGCCGGCGATGACGATGGCCTTCAAAGCCACACCCGAGCAGATCGCCTCAGTGCGGGCCGGTCAGAAAGTGCAGTTTGAGTTCACTGCCGAAGGCATGAACGCCACGATTATCCGGGTCCAGTCCATCCAATAATTGATCCAAGCCTTGATGAAGCGCGGCGCCACCGCGTCCGATAGTCAGCTTGTGATCGAAGTTAGGGTGTTGGAGAGTCGCATATCACCTGAATTAAGCCGAGCCGCGAAGCGGCTTCGGCTTGAATGAACTGTTAGCCATCACTGCGGGTAGATGAAGTCACTGCTCTCAGAAGGCACGCTCTGCAAAAAGTGAGCGAGCGCTCCTAGCGACTCAGCCCAGATGTGTGTGGCCTCTTCGCGTGTAGCGGAGTAGCCCGTGTTGATAAAAATTGTGCAAGTAAAACCAGACGAATTACCATATTCCGTGAATGTTGCGCCTTCCAGCTCCCAATTGAACGAAGTTGGTGCGGAAAAATTAGAAGTGTGCAAGAAGCGATCGAAGTGGAAGAATATTGGAAAGTAGTTCTTTGCGTCGGCAATAGCGGACTTAGAGTTTATTGCGAACTCAATATATCCGGAGTCTCGATGTCCTTGATCGTCGTCGATAGGCCCACTTACGCAGCCTACCGAGCACAAGCCTGTCTGATGAGAATTGATTGCAAGCGCCAGATCAAGCAAGGCCGAGTCTTTAGCTAGCTCAGGTATGGCGCGGAGCGCGGCCTCATCGCCTTTGACGTACTTAAAGCCATAGTTGGCGTCGCCATCCTCTCGCAGTACTCCATCACCGCCGTATGGTATGGGCTTGGCTCGATGCCTGATGCTCAAATAGTTGGAATGTCTAGTCATATTTGGTGTGATGGCTAACGATCCGTTAGGCAGTATGCCAAATGGCATCCTGAGACTCGCCTGCTCGGACTATGACGCCCGAAGTCGGCGCTCGTACCAGGGCTGGGATCGATTGACGATCCTGACCACCGACAGCATTACCGGCACCTCGATCAGCACGCCCACCACGGTGGCCAGCGCCGCACCCGATTGCACGCCGAACAAGGCGACCGCGGTGGCGACGGCGAGCTCAAAGAAGTTGCTAGCACCGATCAGCGCTGACGGCCCTGCCACGCAGTGGGCGACGCCTAGCTTACGGTTGAGCAGGTAGGCCAGGCCGGAGTTGAAATACACCTGGATCAGGATCGGCACGGCCAGAATCGCAATGATCAGCGGCTGCTCGATGATCTGCCGGCCCTGAAAGCCGAACAACAGCACCAGCGTCGCCAACAGCGCGACCAGTGACACTGGCCCTAGTCGCGCGAGCACCGCATCCAGCCTCGCCTGACCACCACTGGCAAGCAGCCAGCGGCGAAGCAGGACGGCGACCGCGACCGGCACGAGGATGTACAGCCCGACCGAGAGCGCCAGCGTGTCCCACGGCACCGTGATCGACGACAGCCCCAGCAACAGGGCCACCAGCGGCGCGAAGGCGACCACCATGATGGCGTCATTGAGCGCGACCTGGCTCAGGGTGAAGTTCGCATCGCCGCGGCACAGGTTGCTCCACACGAACACCATCGCGGTGCACGGCGCGGCCGCCAGCAGGATCAGGCCGGCCATGTAGGAGTCGACCTGGTCGGGTGGCAGCCAGTCGGCGAACACATATCGGAGGAAGAACCACCCCAGCAGGGCCATCGAGAACGGCTTGACCGCCCAGTTGACGAACAGGGTGACGCCTATGCCGCGCCAGTGTTTGCCCACCTCCCGCATGGCGCCGAAGTCGACCTTCAGCAGCATCGGGATGATCATCAGCCAGATCAGGGCAGCTACTGGCAGGTTGACCTTGGCCACCTCCATGCGGCCAAGGCTTGCGAAGGCGTCGGGCAGGAAGTGCCCCAGACCGGTGCCGACCACGATGCACAGCCCGACCCAGAGGGTCAGGTAACGTTCGAACAACCCCATGCGGGGCGCTGCCTCAGCCATCGACGGATCCCTCGTCGTCAGGTTGCACGAAGCCGATACGATCGAGCGACTCCTTCAGAGCTGCACGGTCGTCCCAGATCTCGGCCGGCAACGCCAGCAGCGCCTGCAGGCGCGCCTTGACGATGCGGTGCGCCTGGCGGAACGCCTCTCGCTTGTCCTCGTCATTGCTCTCCACCGCGGCCGGGTCGGGAAGCCCCCAGTGCGCGCGCAGGAAGTCGCCGAACACGACGGGGCAGGTTTCGGCCGCCGCCGAATCGCAGACCGTCACCACCAGATCCATCGGCGCCGCATCCGCTGTCGCGAACTCGTCCCAGGACTTGCTGCGCAGGCCGGCGGTGGCGATGCCCTCGGCCGCCAGCTGGCCCAGCGCGAAGGGATTGACCGTGCCCGTCGGCTGGCTGCCGGCACTGAAGACTTCGAAGCGATGGCCGGCCCAGGCGCGAAGCGTGGCTTCGGCCAGGACGCTGCGGGCGGAGTTGCCGGTACAGAGGAAGAGGACGCGACGCTTCACGGGGTGGGTTCCTTGATTGGGGAGGGGCTGAGGCGGCAGTCAGCAGGCGCGGGCGGTCGCCACACCAGGGCTGCAGCTCGTGTCTGAGGAGCCTGCGCAGCAGTTATGAGTCAGATAGGCGACCAGGACGTTCATGGCATCAAAGTTGGCGCGGTAACAAACGTTACGGCCCCGGCTCTCGCTGCTGATCAGGCCGGCATGCACGAGTTCCTTCAGGTGGAAGGACAGGGTGGCGCCGGGTACGGCCAACGCCTCGCCGATTTCGCCTGCCATGCGGCCGTCCGGACCGGCTTCGACCAGCAATCGGAAGATTGCAAGCCGGGTGGCGTGGCCCAGCGCCGTCAGCGCGGTGATTACCTGATTCGTTTCCATTTTTCTAGAATAATCGAATGAATATTGAACGGCAATCACCCCGAATCCAGCCCCCATCTCGAACAGAAAGCAGTGCTATGCGCGCATAGCGTCAGCGGGAGGGGCCACCCGACGCTGTTTTCTTACCGAACCCCTGCCAACCCTCTCTTCGGCTATTCGGTTGGCATCTCAGCTCCCAGTGAGCGGCACGAACGTGGGGCTAACTCTCCACACGGTCAACCACGTCATCAGAACCGAGCGCAGGCGGCCCAACGCACCGTCCATGCTCGTACTGTCCGGCAGCCCCCTGCTCGTGCAGCTTGCGGATGAAAAGGCCATCGAGCGCCACCGCCACGGCGGACGAATAGCTGCACTGTCAGCACCGACTTGGTCGTCCAGCGATTCAGAACCACACATCGCACCTCACGATCGATTGCACTCCTCCGCGCACGGCGTCAACTCTACCTGCAGTGTGACGTGGTGAACGTTGAACCGCCCCTCCAGCGTCTCGGTCAATGTGCGTCGCACCTGCTCTGCATCTACGCCGCCGTCCTGTAGCACCACGTGGGCGGTCAGGATCGGTTGCTGTGACCCCAGCGCCCATACGTGAAGGTCATGGATCTCGCGCACGCCAGGGCAGGCACGTAACGCGCCACGAATCGCTTCTAGATCTATCCCTGCCGGCACGCCTTGCATCAACACATGGCCGGCTTGGCGCAGTAACGTCCAGGTGCGCGGGAGCACCCACAGGCCGATCAGCACGGCAATGATTGGATCGACCACGGTCCAACCGGTGAAGTGAATGACGAGCGCGCCCATAATCACGCCGACCGATCCCAGCATGTCGCTCCAGACCTCCAGATAGGCACCCCGCACATTCAAGCTGGTGCCGCTACCGGCCTTGAGCAGGCGCATTGAGATCAGGTTCACCACTAGCCCGATGGTCGCAATCACCAGCATGCCTCCAGAGGCCACTTCTGGCGGCTGCCGAAAGCGACCCGCTGCCTCCCACAGGATGTAGCCGGCCACGACGAACAGCAGCCCGCCGTTGATCATCGCGCCGATGGCCTCCATGCGGGCACAGCCGTAGGTACGTCTGGCGTCGGGCGGGCGCCGGCTGAGCCGCACTGCAAACAACGAGATCGCCAGCGCGATCACGTCGGTCATCATGTGCGCCGCGTCGGACAACAGCGCCAGGCTGTTGGTCAACAGGCCGCCAACGACCTCCGCGACCAGGAACGCCGATGTCAGGCCGAACGCCCACCACAGCGGCCTCTCATGCCTGATTTCGCTGGTGCCGTGATCGTGACCTGCACCCATCACCGGTCTCCTGTGACTGCTTGACCCACACGCCAGGCGTGGTCCACCGGATGGACGAAGACGGCCCCCGAGGGGAGGCCGCCAACGTGTCCTTTTTCTCGAATTAGCCCGACGACTTGCTCGACACGCGCGTCTTCGCAGTAGGCTTCCAGCCGGATCTCTGGCTCGCCCTCTGCGCCCATGTCCGGTCGCGTGATGGGTGCGTCGGGTTGCACGACGCCATGCGCACGACTGAGCGACAGGTGGTATAGGTCCGCTCGTTCAAGCGCACGCACAACCGGCCCGGCGTGGGAGGGATGGACGAATGCGACGATCAGTTTCATGGTGGTATCCCTCAAGCGCCCACACGCTCATGGCGTGTCGTTGATTGGCATCGATTGTTCGATCGTACTGACGTAGATCCAGCCCGCGTCTGCGTGGCCGGTACGCCCTACGGTCCGGAAAATCTCGGCCGCCTTCGCAACGTCATCGTCTTCACAGAACAACTCCATCTGTATTTCATTGATGACCTTGTCGCCCAACTCGACCGAGTACTGCTGCTCGCGCGCACTGAGTGCGCGTAGCAGGCCTTTCACGTCGAACAGGCTCAGTCGCTGGAAACCGGCAGCCTCCAGTGCGTGGATCAGATCAGTGACCCGGTTGCGGTGCACGAACGCCTTGATCTGTTTCATGGAGTGGTCTCCTGTGCTTTGCGCTCAGCGCGGTTTTCCAGCCATTCGTACAAGACGGGCAACAGGATCAGCGTCAGAAACGTCGAGCTGATCAGGCCGCCCACGACCACCGTCGCCAATGGACGCTGGGTCTCGGCGCCGACGCCGCTGGACAGCAGCATCGGCACCAGGCCCAGGATCGCGACGCTGGCCGTCATCAGCACAGGGCGCAACCGCAAGGCCGTACCTTGGATCACGGCCTCACGCACCGATCGTCCCTTGTCGCGCAACTCGTTGAGGAAGCTCACCAGCACGATACCGTTGAGCATGGCCACGCCGAACACCGCAATGAAACCGATCGCCGAGGGCACCGACAGATATTGGCCGGTTACAAACAGTGCGATCAAGCCGCCGATGGTGGCGAACGGCACGTTGGCCAGGATCAGCGCGGCATACTTGATCGAGTTGAACGCGGTATAGAGCAGCACGAAGATGAAGAAGATCGTGATCGGCACGATCAACGCCAACTTCGCCAAGGCGCGTTGCTGGTTCTCGAATGCGCCGCCCCACTCGATCCAGTAACCTGCGGGCAGTTTCACCTGCTGCTTGATCGCGGCCTCAGCCTCCTTGACGAAACCGTCGACGTCTCGGTCGCGCACGTCCATCTGGATCACGGCGTAGCGTTGCAATTGCTCGCGGCGAACGAAGGAGTAGCCTTCGGCCACACTCACGTCAGCAACCTCCGACAACGGCACCAGGGCACCGGCGGCTGTGCGCAACGGGATCTGCCGCAAGGCCTCGACCGAATCGCGTGTCGCATCGCTCAACCGCACCGCGATGTCGAACCGCTTCACGCCGTCGAGCAGCACGCTCACCGGCTCACCGCCCAGGCCATTGCGGACGATGGTCAGCACTTCCTCGGCGTTCATGCCGTGGCGGGCCAGTTCGTCACGATCGACCTGGATGCGGATCTGCGGCTTGCCGACATTGGCTTCCAGCGAGAGATCGGCCACCCCTTGCACCTTGCCGAGGACAGTCTTGAGCTGGCCGCTGATGCGGTCGAGTTCCTCCAGGTCTTCGCCATAGAGTTTCAGCGCCAAGGTCGCGCGCACGCCCGAGATCAGTTCCTCCACGCGCATCTGGATCGGCTGGGTGTAGCCCGGCACCACGTTGGGCACGACCTGTTCCAGCGTCTCCTGCATGGCTTCTTCGAGTTGCTTGATGTTTCGGCCCGAGGTCCACTCGTCCTCAGGTTTGAGGGCGGTGTAGATTTCCATGTAGTTGACGTCGGCAGTTTCGCCCTTCTCGGCGCGGCCGATCATCGCCAGCGTGGTTTCGACCTCCGGAAACTGCTCGAATGCCTTGGCAATGGTGTTGCTGGTCTTGATCGATTCGTTCAGCGAAGTCGACGGGATGCCCGTGACGCGCCACATGATCGAGCCTTCCTGCAACTGCGGCATGAACTCCTTACCCAGGAACGGGAACAGCGCTAGGCTTGCCACCAGCGCGAGGACGGCGCTGACCACGACCACCCGCTTGCGTGCGAGCGCCTTGTCCAGCAGCGGCCGGTAGCCGCGCTTGATTTTGGCGACCAGCCACGTATCGCGCTCCGGCTTGGGCTTGAGGATCATCGAGGCCAGCACCGGGATCAGGGTCAGACTCAGGATCAGCGAACCTGCCATCGCAAAGGCGATGTTGAAGGCCATCGGCTTGAACATCTTGCCTTCGAGTCCTTCCAGCGCGAACAGCGGCAGGAACACGACGATGATGATGCCGATCGCAAACGTAATCGGATTGGCCACTTCCTTCGCCGCCGCCAGCACCGCGGAGGTCCTGTCGACCTTTTCGCCGTGTTCGAGACGCTCGGCCATGATCCGGAAGGCGTTCTCGACCATCACCACCGCGCCGTCGACCATCATGCCGATGCCGATCGCTAATCCAGCCAGCGACATCAGGTTGGCCGACAGGCCAACCTGGCCCATCCCGATGAAGGCAATCAGCATCGCCAGTGGCAACGTCACGATCACGACCAGCGCCGAGCGCAGTTCGCCCAGGAACAGGAACAGGATGATCGCCACCAGGATCGAGCCTTCGATCAACGCGCGAGTTGCTGTCCCCACCGCTTTGTTGACCAGGTCGGTGCGCTCGTAAATCGGCTTGAGCACCATAGTCTTTGGCAACGCATCGCGTACGACATCGAGTTTGCCCTTGACCGCTTCGACCACGTCCTTGGCGTTCTCGCCGATGCGCGCCAGGGCCATGCCCAGCACGACTTCCTCGCCGTCGCGGGTCACCGCACCAAAACGCGGTGCCGGGGCTTCCACCACGGTGGCCACATCGCGCAAATACACCGGCACGCCATCCTCGGCCTTGAGCACGATCTCACCGATATCCTTGGTAGATCGCAACAGGCCCAGGCCACGAACAAGGAACTGTTCGCGCCCCACGTCCATGACGTTGCCGCCGACCTGGCCGTTGTTGGCCGGAATCGCGTTGATCACGTCGCCAAACCCCAGTCCGCGCGCATAGAGCCGTTGCGGATCGATCTGGACCTGATACTCGCGCTCGCCGCCGCCCCAGGAGGAGACATCGTCCACACCAGGAGCGGTGCGCAGGATCAGGCGCACCGTCCATTCCTGCCAGGTGCGCAGGTCCATGTCGGTGACCTGATCCTTGCTGACGCCCGGAGCACGCTCGACCGTGTACCAGAACACCTGACCCAGACCGGAGGTATTGGGCCCCATGCTCGGCTTGCCATAACCTTCGGGCAGTCGATCGCCAATCTCCTGCAGTCGCTCGTTGACCAGCTGCCGCGCGAAATAGATGTCCATGTCGTCCTCGAAATAGACGGCGACATATGACAGACCAAACAGGCTGACCGATCGGATTTCCTGCACTTTCGGCAGACCGGCGAGCGCCGATTCGATCGGGGTTGTCAACAGAAGTTCGATGTCCTCCGCGGCCAGGCCGGGGGACTCGGTATAGACGTTGACCTGGACGGGCGTGACGTCCGGAAAGGCGTCGATGGGCACGTTGCGCACTGCGCTGATACCGAGGAAGGCCACCACCGCGAAAGCGATCAGCACCAGAAACTTGTAGCGCAGGGAAAGTTCGACCAGGCGATTCAGCATGGCGCACCTCCGCGTATCACGAGGGAGAGATCAATGACCATGACCCTCTCCCAGTTGCGCCTTGAGAATCTGCGACTTGACCGCAAACGCACCGGCGACCACGACGTTATCGCCTGCCTTCAACCCTTCGCGGATGACGGTGCGATCGCCGATCACTTCACCCACGCGCACCGGAACGGGTTCGAGAGCCCCAGCGCGGTTGCGACGAAATACCACGGTTTCACCTTCAAGTTGCACCAATGCATCGGTTGGGACGGCTAGCTGCGTGGCGGATTTGTTGTCCGTATTAGCCGCAGGAGCGGCCTCGAAATACACTTCGACGAAATCGCCGCCATGCAGACGGTCGCCCTCGTTCGGCACCTCGACCCGGACTGAAGCATTGCGGGTGGCTTCGGACGTGCGATGGGCGCTACGTAGCACCTTGCCGACAAGATGCTCCCCACCCACCACGATGGTTGCCGCGCTTCCGGCCTCAATGCGGGAGGCTGTGCCAGACGGCAACTTGGCATCCACCCAGACGGTCGACTCGTCCACCAGTCGGAACAGCGCCTTGCCCGGCTCGATGCGCTCGCCGACGACAAAATCGTCCTCGGTGAGGCGGCCGGCATGCGGCGCGGTCAGGGTGAATTGACCATTGACGCTGCCACTCGATGTGCCAGGCAAGCCGTAGGCCTGCGCCTTGGCGCGGGCACGCTCGACTGCCACCTTGGCTTCGTTGATGCGGCGGCCGGCAACGGCCTCGCGACCCAAGGCCGAGACACGCCGCCACTCCTGTTCGGCAATGCGCAGATCGGCCTGCGCGTCGGACACCTCGACGCTGGCCAGCGTCACCAACGGCGCGCCGGCGCGCACTTCATCACCGAGCTTGGCGTGCCGGCGGACTACGAGCGATTCGACACGGGGCGTGATCAAGGTCGTGCCATAGGCGCTGTCGACCACTTCGCCCGGTGCACGCAGTTCCTCGCTGAGCGAGGACGGTTGCAGCGTCTGCAACTTGATACCGGCGGCTTTGAGCGCGGCCTCGTCCATCTTCACTGGCTTGGCGGCTTCGCCTTCTTCGCCTGCTTCAGCGTGCGCTTCCGCACCTTCGGCATGATCGGCTTCACCCGACTCGGCATGTTCGGCGGTGGGCGCGTGGGTCGATTCAGTCTCTGGCGCTTTCGAGCAAGCGGAAATCGCCAGCAGCAATGCCGCAGCAAGCGGCAGCATGATCAGTCGGGACGGCGTCATCAGTAGGGTTCTCATGGGGTACCCTCCAGGCCGGCCCAGCGTTCGAGCTGGCCGGTGGCGGCAAGGTAATCAGCGTAGTGGCGCCACAGGCGCGCTTCGAGTTCGGCACCGGCGAGTTGCGTGTCGAGGGTCTGCTTGAGCTGCAGCAGGTAATCGGCGGTGGAGAGTTCGCCCTCGCGCCAGAGTTTTTCCAACAGGTTGGCGCGCCTGTCAACATCGGTACCGCGACTGTTCTTCCATCGCTTCCAGGCCGCGAACGCCGCGGCATAGCTGTCAATCGTGCGGCGGCGGTCGGCTTCCAGTTCCAGTTGCACCCGCCGCAGATCGGCCTGCGCCACGTCCGCATCGGCCTGGGCGGCAACGACTTCGGCGCGGTACGAATTGCGTACGAACAGCGGGATGGTGAGGGTGACCCCGACGACATTGTCGGTCAGGCCACCAACGTCGTATTCCTTGCGCCCGCCATAGGCGCCGACGGTCGGGTCTGCGATACGGTTGCGGCGCGCCACCGTGACCTCGCGTTCGGCGGCGGTGGCCGCAGCCTGCGCGGCCTGCCAGTCCGGCAGAGACTCGACACCATCAACGGCGGTTTCCGGGGCCGGCAGCAGGTCGGTCGGCAGCGCCGTGCCGGCGATCCACTCGGACGTTCCGCCGACCGTGCGGAAGCGGGCTTCGGCATCGGCCTGGTCGGCCAGCAACTGCGCCTGTTCCGCCTCCGCCTCATCCCGGGCGAGCAGCGCCAGATCGCGCTCCAGGCCGGAGATGTCGTCGGCCGTGAATTGCTTCTCGGCCAGTTCGGCAAACCGGGTCACCAACGCCAACCGACGTTCGCCGGTACGCACGCGCTGCTGCGCCGTCTGCAGATCGGCCCAACCGGCGAACCACTGCCGGGCGAAATCGCGTCGGCGCACCCGCGCTTCGGCGGTGACCTGATCGACGCGGGCGCTGGCGGCATCGCGACGGACCCGCCGTTTGCCGCTCAGGTCCAAGGTCAAGTTCAGGCCGGCGCTGTTCGTTCGTTCGGTACCTTCATCGTCGCTGGACAGCTCCAGCTCCGGGTTGTACAGCGGCTGTCCTGCGGCGGTCAGGCGGGCACGGGCGGCGGCCAACTGCGCTTCGGTCGCCCGGTAAGACGGGTGCTGCTGCCAGGCGGCTTGCAGCGCTTGACGGATGGCGGGCGGAGCTGTGCTCGCGTCAGCGGCCCAGGCAGGTGTGAGCCAAGAGCCGATGGCCAGCAGGGCGACGGCCGCACGCACGACGAAACGTCGCCGTGACGAATGGAAAACAGGCATGAATCAATCCTCTGAATCGACGGGCCCCTCCCACGCATGACGAGTGGAGGGATGATGGATGTCGATCAGACGATGGGAGGTCGAAGCTCCAGGAGCACAGGTGCACTGCGATTGGCCGATACGACATAGCCAAACCGTGCGTGTGGCAGGGCTGTTGCCATGGTGTGGGGCGTCACCGGGACGGCCACTGCATGGGGGCAGCTACAGTGCGTGCAGGCGCTACCCTGCGCCAACGTGCCTTGGGCCGGGTCTGCGCCATCCGTGTCCGACACAGAATTCACGATCAACTGGTGGGTGGAATCAGTCCCCAGCCCCAAAAGGGCAAAGTCGTGCTGGGCGCAGGCGGCGACTACGCCGATCTTCATCGCGAATACCAGTAGCACCAGCGCCGCCAGCCGCGCCGAAGCACGTAGGCGGCCAAGCATGGTGCTGGGAGCGGTCGCAAGCATCGGCGCATGATACCGGCCGGCGGGGGTGTTATGAAATTGCATCAGGCAGCGCCTTCTCGGAAGGCGTCTGCGGGCGAGCGGCGAGGCCAGGGCAGCATGCCTTACTCGGTTGCGCTGCTGCGATTCCGCGCCTTCTGACGCGCCCGCCGTGCGTCACCGAGGATTTCCACAGCCTCCTTGATGACGTACAGGCCGATCAGGGTGCCGATGATGAAGTCCGGATAGGGCGAGCCTAGCCATAGCACCAGCACGCCGGCGAGAATCACGCCTACGTTGGCCACCACGTCCGCGCGGGTGAATAGCCAGGTTGCTCGCAAATGCACCTCACCTGACTTCAGCGGCGCCAGCAAGCGCAGCACGTAGACGTTCACCGCAAGCGACAACAACGCGGTGCCAATCATCCAACCACTCAGCGGCTCGGCGCCATGCAGCACGCGACGCCCCACTTCGATCAATACCCCCACACCGAGCACCAGCAGCACGCTGCCGCTCAGCCAGGCCGCATTGGCCTTGAAACGAGCGGTCCGCCCAATGGCAATCAGCCCGATCGCATAGGCTGTGGCGTCGGAAAGCATGTCCAGCGCATCGGCCAGCAGGCCGGCGGACTGTGCGATCCAGCCGGCTACGCCACCAATAACTGCCATGGCCGCATTCAGTGCCAGGGCAACCCACAGTACCCGACGCTCCGCGGCATTCTTGGCTTCGTGATGGCAACTGCAATCACTCATGGTCAGGGTCACTGTTCTTCAGCGGTGTGTGTGCAGGGCGTGGATGGGAGTCAGGTGCAGCATGCGGATTAGAGCTGCAAGCAGGGAAATGGGCAGCCGCGAGAGAAGGTGCCGGTCCCTGAGTTGGCACCGGAGCAAGTGCAGCGTAAAGTCCGTAATAGCTACAGAGTCAAGCGGGATGCACATGAAGATCAGTGAAGCCGCCGCCGCCAGCGGTTGCCACCTGGAAACCATCCGTTACTACGAGCGTGTCGGGCTGATGCCGCCGCCGGCACGAACCGCGAGCGGCTACCGCGCCTACCGCCCGGCCGAGGTGGAACGGCTGCGCTTCATCAGCCGCGGGCGCGAACTGGGTTTCAGCCTGGAGGAGATCCGCAGCCTGTTGCGGTTGGAAGACGACTCCAAGATGTCGTGCGGCGATGTCGATGCGATCGCACGGACGCACTTGGCTGACATTCACCTGCGGATCGACGAACTCCAGCGCATGGCCATGGAACTGGAACGTGTGATCGCCCAGTGCGCCGGCGGCGAGCGCGAGTGCTGCACCATCCTCCATGCGCTGCGGGACACGGGAATCGTCTCAAAGCGCGACGTTGCCCGGTGCCGCGTATGACGCTGGACCGGTACCTCGAAGCCGCCACGCGCGAGAATACGCGACGGAGCTATGCCTCAGCGGTGCGGCATTTCGAGGTCGAGTGGGGTGGTCATTTGCCGGCGACCGCTGACAACGTCGCCCGTTACCTGGCCGAGTACGCCGGCCAACTGGCTACCAACACACTCAAGCAACGTCTGGCGGCGTTGGCGCAGTGGCATACCGAACAGGGCTTCGTCGATCCGACCAAGGCGCCCTTGGTGCGCAAGGTGCTCAAGGGCATTCAAACCCTCCACCCCTCGGTCGAAAAGCAGGCCGAACCGCTGCAGTTGACCCGACTGGCCCAGGTGGATGATTGGCTTGGTACCGAGATTGCAGTTGCGTGGGAACGCGATGATTGCGCAGATGCACTCCGCCTTCAGCGTGATCGCGCCCTGATCCTCCTCGGCTTCTGGCGGGGCTTCCGCGGCGACGAACTGATCCGCGTGCAGGTCGAACACCTGCGCCTGGTGCCCGGTGAAGGCATGACCTGTTTCCTGTCGCGCAGCAAGGGGGATCGCCAAGCCATGGGCAATACGTACAAGGTGCCGGCGTTGTCGCGCTTGTGTCCGGTGACTGCGACTGCTGAATGGATTGCCGCGGCCGACTTGATACAGGGGCCGGTGTTCCGCGGTGTCGATCGCTGGGGCCACGTCAGCGAGACGCCGCTGCATCCGAACAGTTTGATTCCGCTGCTGCGCCGCCTGTTCAAGGCCGCCGGCCTTCCCGATGCCGAGGACTACAGCAGCCATTCCCTGCGTCGCGGTTTCGCTGGATGGGCCAACGCCAACGGGTGGGATGTCAAGGCGCTGATGGAGTACGTCGGCTGGCGCGACGTGCACTCGGCCATGCGCTACCTCGATGGCGGCGACCCATTCGCCCGCCAGCGCATCGAGGCTGGCCTGCCAGCGCCGACACTTCCATCCCCATGACCGACTAAGGACCTGCATGGCGTCGATCGAGCGGACCGCGTACCCACAATTCAAGCGCAACCCGGTCGTCCGGGAACTGGTCACGGCCTACACGCCGACCGACGCCGAATTGGCTTTCATCACCGATAGCGCCCGGCAACCCGGCCATCGGTTGACCTTGGCCCTCCTGCTCAAATCCTTCCAGCGACTGGGCTACTTCCCGGCAATTGATGAAGTGCCCGCCGCGGTCGTCCGCCACCTTCGCAATGCCTTGCGGTACCGGGTCCAGGTCAAGCCCGCCGACATCGCGCCGAACAAGCGCTACCGCTATTTCCAGCGCATCCGGACCTATCTGCAGGTTCGCGCCTACGCCGATGGTGGCCTGGACGTGGCGGCACGCGCCATCCACCAAGCCGCGGCCGTCATGGACAATCCGGCCGATCTGATCAACGTGGCGATCGAGCAACTCGTGCGCGACCGCATCGAGCTCCCCGCGTTCTCTGCGCTGGATCGTTTGGCGCGCCGGATTCGGACCCTGGTCAACGGTCGTTACTTCGCCCTCATCGACGCCCGTCTGACGGTGGACGAGAAGCAACGGCTGGACGATCTTCTGGTCGTCACCGATGTTCGCACCAAGAGCCTACTGCAGGCCATCAAGCGCTTGCCCAAGCGCTCGTCGCTGCAGCACTTCCAGGAACTGATCGATCATATCGCCCAGTTAGGCGAGCTGGTAGGCGACGAGCAACATCTGGCGGAGGTGCCAGAACTCAAACGCAAGCACTTTGCTGCCGAGGCCCGGGCGCTGGACGCCGCCGAGCTGCGCGATTTCGGCCCGGCTAAGCGACACGCGCTACTACTGTGCCTGATCCACCGCGCCCGCGTGCAAACCCGCGATGACCTGGCGGAAATGTTCATCAAACGCATGGGCAACATCCACAACCGCGGTAAAGAGGAACTGGAGCGGCTGCATGCGCGCTACCGCGAGAAGACCGAGGCCATCGTGGCCACGATGTCGGATGTGATCCAGGTGCTCGATCGCCATCCTGGCGACACCGACGCGGGACGGGAAATCCGCCGCCTGGTCAACACGCGCGGGGGCGCCCAGACCCTACAGGCCGATTGCGAGGCCATCGCCGCCCACAGCGGTGACAACCATCTGCCGTTGCTGTGGCCTTTCTATAAGAGCCACCGCGCCACCATCCTGCGCATGGTGCGCAGGCTAGACCTGGAATCCACCACCGAAGACCGTTCGTTGATGGATGCTATCGAGCTGATCCTGTCGCAGGAGCGTGCCCGCGGCGATTGGCTCGATGAACCGGTCGATCTGGCGTTCACGACCCATCTCTGGCGAAAGACCATTACCCGCCGCACCGAACAGGGAGAGGAACGCATCCATCGCCGCCTGTTCGAGGTGTGCGTGTTCTCCTCGCTGGCCAACGAACTGAAATCCGGCGACGTGGCTGTACGCGGCTCGGAAACCTACGCCGACTACCGCCAGCAGTTGCTGCCTTGGGAGCAGTGCGAGCCGCTGCTGGACGACTACTGTCGCCAAGTAGGCTTGCCGGCCTCTGCGGTGGGATTCGTCAATGCGCTGCAGAGCAAGCTGATGCAGGTTGCAGACCTGACCGACCAGGGTTATCTGGAGAACGGCCAGGTGATCATCGACGACGACGGGTTGCCGGTGCTCAAACGCCACAAGGCCAAGGACATGAGCCGCGGTGCTCGCGCCTTGGAAACCGCGATCCTCGACCGCCTGCGCGAGCGCAGCGTCATCGAGATCCTGTGCGACGTGGCCCACTGGACCGGCTGGCCGCGGCATTTCGGACCGCTGTCCGGATCCGACACCAAGATCGACCAGCCGACCGAGCGCTACGTGCTGACGGCGTTCACCTATGGCTGCAACCTTGGCCCGGCCCAAGCCGCACGGCACCTGCGTGGCGCCGCTTCCGCGCACATGCTGTCGTTCGTCAATCGCCGGCACGTGGATGCGAACAAGCTGGCAGCGGCCTGTCGCGACATCATCAACAGCTATGCCGGCCTGCAACTCCCAAAACTCTGGGGTGACGGGAAGCGTGCCGCGGCCGACGGCACCAAGTACGACCTGTACGACCAGAATCTGCTCGCGTCATACCACATCCGTTATGGCGGCTACGGCGGCATTGCCTATCACCACGTATCTGATACCTACGTGGCGCTCTTCAGTCATTTCATCCCTTGCGGTGTGTGGGAAGCGGTGTACATCATCGACGGGCTGTTGAAGAACACCTCTGATATCCAACCTGACACCGTCCACGCCGATACTCAGGGCCAATCGTTGCCGGTGTTTGGGCTGTCGCATCTACTGGGCATCCAGCTGATGCCGCGTATCCGCAATTGGCGCGACTACCGGTTCTTCCGTCCGGAGGAGGACAGCCGCTACGAGCACATCGACGCGCTGTTCCGGGAAGACGTGGACTGGGATTTGATCGAGACCCACTGGAAGGATCTGATGCAAGTGGTGCTGTCGATCAAGTCCGGCAAGATCGCGGCGTCGACACTGCTGCGCAAGCTTGGCAACTACAGCCGCAAGAATCGGCTGTACCAGACCTTTCGGGCTCTGGGGGCCGCGGTACGCACGTTGTTCCTGCTGCAATACATTTCCGACCGCGAGCTGCGCGAGCAGATCACCGCCTCCACCAACAAGGTCGAGGCCTATAACGGATTCTCCAAGTATTTCTTCTTCGGCGGAGAGGGCGTGATCGCCGATAACGATCCGCTCGAGCAGGAGAAGGCAGTCAAGTACAACGACCTGGTCGCCAACGCCGTCATCTTCCATAACGTGGTCGAACAAACCCGCATCATCAAGACGCTTATACGGGCTGGCTGGAAGATCACCCAGGAGGACGTGGCTACGCTCAGCCCCTACGTGACCAGTCACGTGAAGCGCTTCGGCGATTACCTGATCGACGTGGACGATCTTCCGGAACCGTACGAAATCGAGCTGGCCCTGATTGCGTAGCGGGATTCAGCCTGTATGGCCGCAGCAGGAACTGTGTTGCTGGATAGGCGGGCACGGCACCGTGCCGAAGGAGCAAAACACACAGCAATCGCCTGTTTTAGGATGCAGGAGCGTGTGGCAGGCGGAGCACTCATAGAAGAACTGGCACGCCGTGGTGGGCATGGTTTCGGTTGCCTGGTGCCCGCATGCAGGGCACGTAAGCGTACTTTGCAGCTGCGTCTTAGCCACCGTTCGCGCTCACCTTGGCCGGAAAGCCGGCGTTGGTGATGGCTTTCGCGATAGCAGCCACGTTGGTCCGCTCGGCATCGAACCCCACCGACACGGTGGCGGCTTTGGCATCAATACGCTTCGTCGTCACACCCGGTACCGCGTCCAACGCCTTTTCGATCGTGATGTTGCACGCTGGACAAGTCATGTTCTCCACCTGCAGGACTACCTGCTTTGGAGTAGCCGCCCAAGCCAGGCCCATCCATGCCGTGAGTACCAGACTGAGAAGGATCTTGTGCATGTGGGACTCCTACAGGAACCAGCCGATGTAGTAAGGGAAGAGCAGCAGTAGAACGATCAGGCCAGTGGCGAACCACAGCCAGCACCGCTGGCGTTGCAATCGCATGGGATCGACGCAAATGCCATCGATGTGGCAGCGTCGGGTTGGACCATAGAGCCTCCAGAACGCCCAGCCCAGGCACACCAACGTGGCCGCGCTGAACCACGGGCGCCAAGCCTCCAGTGCAGTGAGATTGGAGATCCAGGCGCCACTGATACCCATCAGGACCAGCACCAAGGGCACGACACAGCACACGGACGCGCCGATAGTCGCGACGGCAGCTCCTATGAGGGCAGGGAGGGAGGAATGCGCGGGGCGTAGGGCCATACCCGCATGGTAATCTCCGTACCTAAGTACGGAGTCAAGTGGATGGCTGCTGGCGCAATGACGATCAGCCGGCTGGCTGCAGCCGCCGGCGTTCATGTGGAAACAGTCCGCTACTACCAGCGGCGAGGTCTGCTGCCAGAGCCTAAGCGCCCCATGGGCAGCGTGCGGCGGTACGGTCCAGACGATGTCGGCCGGCTTCAGTTCGTCCGCCGGGCACAGGCGATGGGGTTCAGTCTCGACGAGATTGCGGGGCTGCTGGCGGTCAAAGGCCAGCGCGCCTGCGAACAGACTCGCCACCTGACTGAACTGAAGTTGGCCGAAATACGACGGCGACTAGATGACCTACGACAACTGGAAGCCGACCTTGAGCATTTGGTGGATGAATGTCGCCATGCGGCGACAGGCGCTCCGTGCCCGACGCTCGATCTGCTAGCGCAGCCGGTGAAGAAGAAAAATGTCGGCTAAGTTATTGCATTGAAAGAACTATTATAGGTTCGTGGGGCATTTTTACACGTATCTCGGCTGAACCCCAGCAACAGTTGGGTGAACAAGGGACCGCGATGGAATTCGAAGCGCTTGTTTTCGCGCTCGTAGATGCCCACGCCGATGATGTCGGCCGGCAGCAGGTCGGAGGTGAACTGGATGCGCTGGAAGCTCAGGCCGAGCGTTGCCGCCAGCGCATGAGCGAGCGTGGTCTTGCCCACGCCGGGAATGTCCTCGATCAGCAGGTGCCCGCCGGCGAGCAGGCAGACGAAGGCGAGCCTGACTTCGCGTGGCTTGCCCAGCACGACCTGGTTGACCTGGGCGAGCGCGCGGGTCAGGGCATCGCGCAGGACGGGGGTGAGGCCGCTGGAGTCATTCATGGACGAGTCAATATGGGCGGATCGGCAGGCAGACAATACGGCATGCGCGATCTTCCTACATCACGCCGCGCCGGTGGCCGACTTGCCGCGCCCGCGCGCATGCGGCACTCTGCGCCGCCGTCGTCGCATCGCGCGTACGTCGGCCTGTCTGCCCCGCCGTGCGCGCGAGCCAATGCGCGCTGAGGATCGCCGCCGCATGTTCCGCCCACTGGAAGTGTTCATCGGCCTGCGTTACACGCGCGCCAAGCGCCGCAATCACTTCATATCGTTCATCTCGTTCGTGTCGGTGCTCGGCATCGCAGTCGGCGTGACGGCGCTGATCACCGTGATCTCGGTGATGAACGGCTTCGACGGCGAACTCAAGCAGCGCATCCTCGGCATGGTCGCGCATGCCACGATCGAGGGCGTCGACAGCTCGGTGCGCGACTGGCCCGGCGCGATCGCGATCGCCAGGCGCAATCCGCACGTGGTTGGCGCAGCGCCCTATGTGGAAGGACAGGCGCTGATCCAGGGCACCCGCTCGAGCGGGGCCTTGGTGCGCGGCATCGAGCCCGCCCTCGAGCAGCAGGTGTCGGATGTCGGCAGCCACATGGTGGCCGGCAAACTCGATGATCTCGTCGAAGGCGGCTTCGGCATCGTGCTGGGGCAGGAATTGGCCCAGACACTCGGCGTCGGCATCGGCGATTGGGTCGTGGTGTACACGCCAAGTTTCAGCGTCACGCCGATCGGCGCGCTGCCGCGCAGCAAGCGCATGCGCGTGGTCGGCCTGTTCGCGGTCGGCATGCAGGAATACGACTCGGGCCTCGCGCTCATGCAGATGCATGACGCGCAGGTGCTGTATCGCCTCGACGGCCCGACCGGGATCCGCCTCAAGCTCGACGACATGTTCCGCGCCTACGCGGTGGCGCGCGACATCGGCCGCGAACTGAGTGCCAACCTCGGCAGCAACTATTACCGCGTCAGCGACTGGATGCAGGGCCACAGCAATTTCTTCAAGGCCGTGGCGATGGAGAAGAAGGTGATGTTCCTGATCCTGTCGCTGATCGTGGCGGTGGCCGCGTTCAACCTCGTCTCGACGCTCGTGATGCTGGTGCAGGACAAGCAGGCCGACATCGCGATCCTGCGCACGCTGGGCCAGAGCCCACGCAGCGTGATGGCGACCTTCATGGTGCAGGGCATCCTCGTCGGTACGCTCGGCATCGCGCTCGGCGTGCTGTTCGGGGTGCTGCTCGCGCTCAACCTCAGTTCGCTCGTGCAGTGGATCGAGCAGACCTTCCACGTCACCTTCCTGTCGCCCGACGTGTACTACATCAGCGAGCTGCCGAGTGACCTGCACTGGGGCGACGTGGCCTGGATCACGGTGACGGCCTTCGTGTTCTGCGCCCTCGCCACGCTGTATCCGGCGCGGCGCGCCGCGCGCACGCAGCCGGCCGCGGCCTTGCGGTATGAGTAAGCAGAGACCGGGAGGCGGCCAGTGAAGCTCGCTGTCATGCACGAACAGGCATCGACCATCACGCCGCGATGGCCGCGAAGCCAGGCCCGCGCCAGGCGCCAGCGCGTCGCTCGCGCATGGGGCCGCTGCGCAGGGGCGGCGCCATGACCACGACCGCGGCCACCGCCACCGCGCGCACGGCGCCGCAGGTCGCCGCCGCCGAGGTCGTGCTGCGCGCCACCGGCGTGGCCAGGACCTACGAGGAAGGCAAGCTGCGCACCGAAGTGCTGCGCGAGGTCAATCTCGTCGTCCACCGGGGTGAATCGCTTGCCATCATCGGCGCCTCGGGATCGGGCAAGAGCACGCTGCTACACATCCTCGGCGGCCTCGACACCCCCAGCGCCGGCGAGGTCAGCGTCACTGGCCAGACCATGTCGCGGCTGTCCGATCGCGCGCGCGGCGAGCTGCGCAACCGCGCCCTCGGTTTCGTCTACCAGTTCCATCACCTCCTGCCCGAGTTCACCGCCCTGGAGAACGTCTGCATGCCGCTGCTGATCCGCGGCAGCGCGATCGCGACGGCGAGCGCGCAGGCTGCGGCATTGCTGCAGCGCGTGGGACTCGGTGCGCGGCTCGAACACAAGCCCGGCGAGCTGTCGGGCGGCGAGCGTCAACGCTGCGCGGTGGCGCGCGCCCTCGTCACGCGCCCGGCCTGCCTGCTCGGCGACGAACCCACCGGCAATCTCGACGAGGGCAACGCGGCGCAGGTCTACGAGCTCATGCTCGAGCTCAAGCAAGAAATCGGCACCGCGCTGGTGCTGGTCACCCACGACGCCAAACTTGCCGCCCGCGCCGATCGCGTGGTCGAACTGCGCGGCGGCTCGCTGCACGATGTGACACGCGCCAGCGGGTGAACCACGGCCATGGGCAGGAAGCCGCCAGCCAGTCCCCGCGCGCTGCCGCTGCTCGGCGCCGCCGGCGCCTTGGCTGCGGTTGCCGGCGTGCTTGCGGTGCATGCCCTGCCACAGTTGCCGCCACGCTGGCTCGACCTGGTGCTCGGCGCGATCGCGGTGCCGTTGCTGTGGTTGCCGCGCGCACGTCTGCTCGGGCTGTGTCTGCTCGGCTTTGCCTGGTGTGCGCTGCGCGCCGACCTGGCCCTCGACGCGCGCCTGCCGCGCGCCGAGGAAGGGCACGACTTCGTCGTGGTGGGGCAGGTCGAGGGCCTGCCGTTGCGGCGCGAGGATGCCACGCGCTTTGCGCTGCGCGTGGAGCAGGCCGAACGCGACGGACGCCGCGTGCCGCTCGCTGGCCTGCTGCGGCTGTCGTGGTACGACGAGGTCCCGGCGCAGCTGCGCGCCTGCAGTCGCTGGCGCCTGCGCCTGCGCCTCAAGCGCCCACGCGGCCTCGTCAACCCGGGCGGTTACGACAGCGAACGACAGGCGCTCGAGCGCGGCGTCGTCGCGGTCGGTTACGTGCGCGATGACGCTGTCAACGCGGCACTTGGCCAGCGCGCCTGGTGCGTCGATGCGCTGCGCGAACGCTTGGCCGGCGACATCGCGGCACGCGTCCCGGATGCGCACGATGCCGCGCTGCTGCAGGCATTCGCGATCGGCGACACCCGTGGGCTCGACAACGAGGACTGGCGCGTCGCCCGCATCAACGGCATCCCGCATCTGATCGCCATCTCGGGCTTTCATGTCGGCGTGGCCGGCCTGTTCGGCGCGGCGCTGGCGTGGCTGGCCTGGCTGCTGCACCCGCCGCTGGGCCTGCGCGTGGCGTTGCCACAGGTGCAGGCGCTGGCGACGCTGGCCAGCGCAACCGCCTACGGCGTGCTCGCCGGCGGCAGCCTGCCGACCTTGCGCACGCTACTCATGATCGGCGTGTTCGCGCTCACCCGCCTCCTGCGCCGCAACGCCAGCGGCGCGCACACGCTGGCACTGGCCATGCTGGCGATCCTGGTCGCCGATCCGCTGGCGACGCTGGCGCCCGGTTTCTGGCTGTCCTTCGTCGGCGTTGCTTTCCTCATGCTCTGCATCGTGCGCGGGCCGCGTTCGCTGCTGGGCTTCCTGCACGAACTGTCGAGCGGTCAGATCGTGATGACGGTGGCGCTGTTGCCGCTCGGCATCTGGTTCTTCGGCGAGGCGTCGCTGGTCGGCGCGCTGTCCAACCTCATCGCGGTGCCGCTGGTGAGCTTCGTCATCGTGCCGCTGTGCCTGGCCGGCACGCTGGCCTTGCTGCTGGTGCCGGCACTGGCCACGCCACCGCTGCTGCTGGCTGCCTGGTTCTCGCACCAGCAGTGGCGTCTGCTCGAATGGGCCGCCACCTGGCCGGCGGCGCATGGCTATCTGCCGGCGCCGGCACCATGGGCGCTGCTGCTGGCGATGCTCGGCGCGGCCTGGCTGTTCCTGCCGCGCGGCGTGCCGGCACGCGCACTGGGCCTGCTGCTGTTCCTGCCGCTGCTGCTGCCGGTACGCCCCACGCCACCGCCCGGCGGCTTCGAGGCGGTCGTGCTCGATGTCGGCCAAGGCCTGGCGGTCATCGTGCGCACCCAGCGCCACACATTGCTCTACGACAGCGGGGCGCGTTTTGCGTCGGGCTTTGATCTGGGCGAGGCGGCCGTGCTGCCAAGTCTGCACGCACTGGGCGTGCGCAACCTCGACCTGCTCATCGTCAGCCACGGCGACAACGATCATGCCGGCGGCGCGCCGGCTGTCGTGCGCGCATTCGCGCCGCCGCAGGTGCTGGCCGGCGAACCCGATCGCGGCGAGGTCGCGGCCCAGCCGTGCCGGGCGGGGCAGGGCTGGAACTGGGATGGGGTCGAGTTCCGCATGCTCGGTCCGAGTGCGGACGAACCGGCCGCCGCCAGCAGCAACGACCGCTCCTGCGTACTGCTCGTCACCGCCAGCGGCGGGCGCCTGCTGCTGCCCGGTGACATCGGCGCGGGCGCCGAGGCCGGCATCGCGCCACGGGTCGGCGAAGGCCCGGCGCTGGCCCTCGTGGTGCCGCATCATGGCAGCGCCGGATCATCGAGCGCCGCCTTCCTCGCCGCGCTCGCACCGCGGCTGGGGTTGGTATCGGCTGGTTGGCGCAACCGCTTCCACCATCCCTCACCGCGCACGCTGGCGCGCTATGCCGCCGCTGGCGTCAGCCTGTCCAACACCGCGCAGGATGGCGCCATCACGCTGGCGCTGGCCGGTGCCGGGCCGCCGCGGATCACGCGGCGCGAGCGCGAGCGGCAGCGCCGCTACTGGCGCGAGTGAACCGTGCCGGGGTCGCCACGCGGCAGGGGCTGATTGCGCCGACGGCACTGGTATCATCGCTGCGGTCGGCGCGCCATCGGCGCGGCGATGACCGATCGATTGGACAAGGGTGTGGCGTGCTTGAACTCCTGATTGCCGGCGGCTGGGCCATGCTGCCGATCCTGTTCTGCTCGGCGATCGCGCTGGCGATCATCCTCGAGCGCTTCTGGACCCTGCGCCGCAAGGCGATCGTGCCGGCCGGGCTCGGCGACGAGGTGCGGCAATGGGCGCGCTCGCGCGCGCTCGATCCCGGCCATCTGGAAGCGCTGCGCGCCAACTCGCCGCTGGGCGAACTGCTGGCCGCGGCGCTGACCGTGCGCAACCGGCCGCGCGAGGTGATCAAGGAACGCATCGAGGATACCGGCCGCCATGTGGTGCACCGCCTCGAGCGCTTTCTCAACACCCTCGGCACGATCGCGCTGGTGTCGCCGCTGCTGGGCCTGCTCGGCACCGTGTTCGGCCTGATCCGCATGTTCCTCGCGGTCATGGTCAGCGGCGTGGGCGATCCGATGAAGATGGCCGGCGGCATCGGCGAGGCGCTGGTGTGTACCGCGGCCGGCCTGTGCGTGGCGATCCCGGCCTACGCCTTCCACCGCTACTTCCGTGGCCGCGTGCAGGATCTCGTGGTCGAGATGGAACGTCAGGTGTTCCTGCTCACCGACGAGCTGACCGTGGCCGGCGAGAGCACTGCCGCGGCGCCGGTTGCGGCGCCGCGCGTGGCCGCGCGACCCGCCGCAGCCAAGGCCTGAGGCCGCCCATGCGCATTGCAGCGGGGCGCCGCGAGGACGACTTCGAGATCAACGTGATCTCGCTGATCGACGTGCTGCTGACACTGCTCATGTTCTTCGTGCTGACCACGACCTTCGTGCAGCACTCGCGCATGCAGGTCACGTTGCCACAGGCCGACACCCACGACAGCGACGTCGCGCGCGAAGCCTTCGTGATCCTGATCGACCGCGACGGGCGCTACTACATCGACAGCAACGAGGTGCTCAATCCCGGGCTGGATTCACTCAAGGAGAGCATCGAACGCTTTGGCGGCGACAATCGCGCCCGCCCCGTGATCCTGCGCGCCGATGCCCTGACGCCGCACCAGGCGGTGGTGACGGCGATGGATGCGCTGGCCCAGCTCGGCTTCACGCACCTGTCGATCGCCACCACGCAGACGCCGGCCGCGGCGGCCAAGTGAGCGCACCGCGCGCCGCGCTGCGTTCGGGTCTGGCGCTGTATGCGCGGCTGCTCGGATACGCGCGCCGCTACTGGGTGCTGGCGCTGCTGGTGGTGCTGGCGATGATCGTCGATGCGGCCTGCATGGGCCTGTTCGCGCAGTCGATCAAGCCGATGCTGGACGACCTGTTCGTGGCCCACGATGCACGCATGATCCTATGGATGCCGATCGTGATCGTGGCCATCTTCCTCGTGCGCAGCATCGCCGTCTACACCACCGACTACGGTACGGCCTACATCGGCCGAGGCGTGGTCCAGCAGTTGCGCCAGCAGGTGTTCGACCAGTACCTGCGCCTGCCGAGCGACTTCTTCGCCAGCGAGCCGTCGGGCCACCAGATCGCGCGCATCACCTACACGGCCGAGCAAGTGGCGCAGGCATCCACCGACTCGCTCAAGGTGGCCGTCGTCGACGGTCTCAGCGTGATCTTCTACGTGCTGGTCATGCTCAATGCGAGCGTGCCGCTGACCCTGACGTTGCTGGTCATGGTGCCGCTGGTCGGCACGCTCGTGGTCTACGTCGGGCGCCGTTACCGGCGCATCAGCCGGCGCATTCAGGCCTCGATGGGCACCGTCAGTGGAGTGGTCGAGGAGACCATCGCGGCGCAGCGCGAGGTCAAGGTCTACGGCGGCCAGGCCTACGAATCGGCACGCTTCAACGCGGTGTCGGAACAGACCCGTGTGCTTGGCGTCAAGGTTGCCGCCACCAATGGCCTGGCCAGTTCGCTGGTGCAGCTCATCGCCGCGATCTCGCTCGCCCTCATCGTGTTCTTCGCCACCCGACCGGGCATGTTGAGCACGCTCACCCCCGGCGCCTTCACGGCCCTCATCATGGCGATGGGCGGCATCCTGCCTTCACTCAAGCGCCTGACCACGGTGCAGGCGAACCTGCAGCGCGGGTTGGCCGCAGCCGACGAGATCTTCGCGCTGATCGATCGCGCTCCCGAAACCGACGCCGGCCACATCGAACTGACGCAGTGCCGCGGCGACCTGTCGCTGCGCGAGGTCGGCATGGTCTATCCGGGCGCGTCCGGCGCGGCACTGCACGCGGTCAGCATCGATTGCCCGCGTGGCAGCGTGACGGCGCTGGTGGGACGCTCGGGCAGCGGCAAGTCGACCTTGGCCAGCCTCATCCCGCGCTTCCACGAACCCGGCAGCGGGCAGATCCTGCTCGATGGCGTGCCGTTGCCCCACTACACGCTCGCAAGCCTGCGCCGGCAGATCGCCTGGGTCGGGCAGGGCATCACGCTGTTCGATACCACGATCGCGCGCAACATCGCCTATGGCGCGCTCGACGGCGCCAGCAGGGCCGACATCATCGCCGCGGCCGAGGCCGCCAACGCGATGGAGTTCATCCGCGCGCTGCCCGAGGGCATCGACAGCCGCATCGGCGAAGGTGGCGCGCTGTTGTCGGGCGGCCAGCGTCAGCGCATTGCGATCGCGCGTGCGCTGCTCAAGAACGCACCGATCCTCATTCTCGACGAGGCGACCAGCGCCCTCGACACCCAATCGGAACGGCTGATCCAGGATGCGCTGCAGCGTCTCATGCGCGACCGCACCACACTCGTCATCGCGCACCGGCTGTCGACGATCGAACACGCCGATCGCATCGTCGTGCTCGACGCCGGGCGCGTGGTGGAGCAGGGCACGCACCGCGAGCTCATCGCCCGCCAGGGCCACTATGCCGCGCTGCATCGGTTGCAGTTCCGCGACAACGGTGCAGCGCCGCTGGCCAGCGATTGAGCGGCCTGCCGCCAGCGCCGCGGCTGCGGCAGGCCCTGCGCAGGCAGGGTCTCGGGTATCGTGACGGCCCGGAATGAACCACGTGCGAGCAGCAAGCGACAGCATGGACCTGGCTCAGCGCCTCAACCGCATCTGGTACGAGTCGGCCGCCGTGCCGTGGTGGCTGGCGGCGCTGGTGCCGGTGTACCGCGCGCTGGCGGCGCTGCGGCAACTGCCGTACGCGCTCGGTCTGCGCCGGCCTGCGCGCATCGGCGTGCCCGTGGTCGTGGTCGGCAACCTCGTGGTCGGCGGCAGCGGCAAGACGCCGCTCGTGATCGCGCTCGTCGCGGCCCTGCGCGAGCGCGGCTGGCGACCTGGCGTGGTGAGCCGCGGCTATGGCGGCAGCGCGCGTGTGGCGATGCGCGTGGACGATGCGACGTCGCCGACGCTCGCCGGCGATGAGCCCTGCCTGATCCGCCGGCGCTGCGGCGTGCCCGTTGCGGTAGGGCGCAACCGGGCCGAGGCGGCGCGCCTCGTGCTGGAGCAGGGCGCCGACGTGGTGATCGCCGACGATGGCCTGCAGCATCCGGCCCTGGCCCGCGACATCGAGATCTGCGTCATTGACGGCCGGCGCCGCTTCGGCAACGGGCGCCTGTTGCCGGCCGGTCCCTTGCGCGAGCCGCTGACACGCCTGCACGAGGTCGATTTCCGCGTCTGCAACGGCAACCAAGCGCATGCTGGCGAGATCGGGATGCAACTGGTCGGCAGCCAGGCCGTGCCGTTGGCGGGCACGGCGCCACCGCGGCCAGTAACCGACTTCGCCGGCCAGCGCGTGCATGGCGTCGCGGCGATCGGGGATCCGGCCCGCTTCTTCGCCAGCCTGCGCGCGGCGGGACTCGAGGTCTGCGAGCATGCCTTTGCCGACCACCACGCCTTCGCCGCCGCCGACCTCGACTTCGGCGACAACCTGCCCGTGCTCATGACCGAGAAGGACGCCGTCAAATGCGCCGCCTTCGCGCGCGCCGGGCATTGGTACGTGCCCATCACGGCGCTGCTGCCGGCAGCGCTCGCCGATGCCGTGAGCACGCGGCTGGGTGGCGGGAAAGCTGCCTGAAAGCACCGCTTTGCACAATCGGCAGGCGCGGCGGTGACGGCATTGGCCAGACCGGCGACCGAGCGGGCGTCGTCGACCGCAACCGTCCTGGACGAAGTCGCGCTGCCACCTGCCATCGCTGGCCCCGCGCGGGCTGCGCCGCCGCATCGGCGCGCACCCGGATCGAGGATCAAGCGGCAGCGTCCATGCCCCTGTCGCAGCGAGGACTGTCCATGCCCAGGCTCCCGATCAGGGCCATCGTCGCGGCTGCGGCGAGCACACCGGTCACGTTGCGTCTGGGGGCGACGGCACCTGCCGCGCCGACCGCGCAGCCGCTGCTCGAGTTCGCCCGCCTTGATGCACCGGCCGTGCTCGCGCGCCTGGGTGTCGACGGCAGCGGCCTGGATCCGGGCGAAGTCGCCGCACGACTGCAGGAAGCAGGCCCCAACGTCATCGCGCAGGAACGCAAGCGTCCGCTGCTGATCGAACTCACGCTGCGTTTCGTCACCAATCCGATCAACGTGCTGCTGAGCGTACTCGCGGCCGTGTCGTGGCTGAGCGACGACCTGGTCGGCGCGATCATCATGATGGCGATGGTGTCGATGTCGGTATTCCTGTCCCACTATCAGGAATCGCGCACCGGCAAGGCGGTGGAGAAGCTGCGCCGCATGGTCAGCAACACGGCCAGCGCGCGACGCAAGCCAGGTGCCGACGCGGCCGATGCCGCAGCGCTGGCGCAGCGCACCGAAGTGCCGATCGAACAACTCGTGCCCGGCGACATCGTGCAGCTGTCGGCCGGCGACATGATCCCGGCCGATCTGCGCCTGCTCGCGGCCAAGGACCTGTTCGTCAACCAGGCGGCGCTCACCGGCGAATCGATGCCGGTGGAGAAGTTCGCCGAAGCCGATGGCGCGGCGAACACGCCGCTGGAGGCGCGCAACCTGTGCTTCATGGGCAGCGACGTGATCAGCGGCAGCGCCAGCGGCATCCTGCTCGGTACCGGCGCCCGCAGCTACTTCGGCGCCCTCGCCGGATCGCTGGTGGGGCAGCGCGTGCCGACCAGCTTCGACAAGGGCGTGCGGCGCTTTGCCTGGCTCATGATCCGGTTCATGGCGGTGATGGTGCCGCTGGTGTTTCTCATCAATGGCGTGGCCAAGGGCAATTGGCTCGAAGCACTGATGTTTGCCGTTGCGGTGGCAGTGGGACTGACGCCCGAGATGCTGCCGATGATCGTCACCATCAACCTCGCCAAGGGCGCGCTGGCGATGGCGAAGAAGGACGTCATCGTCAAGCGTCTCAATGCCATCCAGAACTTCGGCGCGATCGACGTCCTGTGCACCGACAAGACCGGCACGCTGACCCAGGACCGCGTGATCCTCGAACGTCACGTCGACACCACCGGCCACGACGATGCGGCCGTGCTCGAATTCGCCTGGCTCAACAGCCACTACCAGACCGGCCTCAAGAACCTGCTCGACGTGGCCGTACTCGGCGCCGCCGACGCCGACACCTGCCAGCGCCTGCAGAGCCACTACACGCTGGTCGACGAGGTGCCGTTCGATTTTTCGCGCCGACGCATGTCGGTGGTGGTGCGCGATCCACACGGGCGGCACTTCCTCATCGCCAAGGGTGCGGTGGCCGAACTGCTCGACAACTGCACGCGGCTGCACCGCGCCGGCGTCGATACGCCATTCGACGCCGACGCCGCCAGCCACGCGCGTGACGTGGCGCGCGACTTCAACGACGATGGCTTCCGCGTCATCGCAGTCGGCATCCGCGAGGTCACAGCCAAGGCCGCCTATTCGATCGCCGACGAATCCGCGCTGACGCTGATGGGATTTCTCGCCTTCCTCGATCCGCCCAAGGACAGCGTGGCCGACGCGATCACCGCGCTGCATGCGAACGGCATCGCGGTGAAGGTGCTGACCGGCGACAACGACACCGTGACGCGCAACGTGTGCCGCCAGGTCGGTTTCGACGTGCAGCGCCTGCTGGTCGGCCCCGAGATCGACCAACTCGGCGACGAGGCGCTGACCGCCGCGGTGCGCGACACCCAGGTGTTCGCGCGGCTCAGTCCGCAGCAGAAGGTGCGCGTGGTGGAGGCGCTGCACCGCGGCGGCCACGTGGTCGGCTTCCTCGGCGATGGCATCAACGACGGTCCCGCGCTGCGCGCCGCCGATGTCGGCATCTCGGTCGATACCGCGGTCGACATCGCCAAGGAATCGGCCGACATCATCCTGCTCGACAAGAACCTGCGCGTGCTGGAAGAGGGCGTGCTCGAAGGCCGCAAGGTATTCGGCAACATCCTCAAGTACATCAAGATGACCGCCAGTTCGAGCTTCGGCAACATGTTCAGCGTGCTCGGCGCGAGCCTGATCCTGCCGTTCCTGCCGATGGCACCGGTGCAGATCCTGCTCAACAACCTGCTGTATGACTTCTCGCAGACGGCCGTGGCCAGTGATGCCGTCGACGAGGAGTATCTCGCGCAGCCGCGGCAATGGGACATGCGCTCGATCACGCGCTTCGTGCTGTGCATCGGCCCGGTGAGCTCGATCTTCGACTATGCGACGTTTGCGCTGCTGTGGTTCGTGCTCAAGGCCAACACGCCGGCGCAGGCGGACCTGTTCCAGACAGGCTGGTTCATCGAGTCGCTGCTGTCGCAGACCCTCATCGTGCATGTGATCCGTACCGGCAAATTGCCGTTCGTGCAGAGCAGGGCCAGCCTGCCGCTGACCGTCACCGGCATCGCGGTCTGCGTCGTCGGCGCGCTGCTGCCGTACTCGTCGCTCGCCGATGAATTCGGCTTCCGGCCGCTGCCGGGGGCGTATTGGCTGTTTCTCGTGCCGATTCTCGCGGCGTACATGGCGCTGACACAGGTCGTGAAGAGCGCGCTGGCGCGCCGGTTCGGTGCGCTGTAGGCGTTCAGCGGCGCGCCGCGGGCACGTTGCGCCCGCGCCAAGGTGATGCCGGCGACGACGCTGGGCGAGGGTCGTCGACCCGGGGTACCGGCCGCGGCGAACCATCGGGGTAACGATCGCCAAGCGTTGGGCGGCTGATCGTATTTGACATAATATACATACGCCATCTTTTAGGCGCATACAGGGTAGTCACCAACAGCGCAGCGCCGCCTCGGCCCGCCGCAGCGCCGCCGCCGAGACCGTGCCCTCGAGCTCGTCGTCGCGCGTCTGCAACGAGTGCAGCAGATTGCGCGTGCGCACCACGGTGTCGATGATGCGCGCGCGCTGCGCCAGCTCTTCGGCGCTGAGCTTCGCATACACCGGCCTGATCGCGGTGCAACTGGCGCGTGTCGCCTGCAGGCGGCGCAGCGCCGCCATGACCTCGTTCAATGATCGTTCGCTGTCCATGGTCATTCCCGCTGACTGGCGCCTGCGACTGGCCTGGCGATCGCTGCCGCCACAGCCCAGTCCACACGGGCCGCGCCAGCAGCCACCGTGCCAGGTCATGCTCGGCGCGCGGCAACCGCCAAGCCATCGTCATCCGCCGTGATCGTTTGTAGGAAATCGCCGACAGCGTGCCGGCCACCCACACCCGTGCGCGCGGGGCTTCCATTTTCCGAGCATATTCAAGTAGAATCCCGCGTTTCCCGTTCCGTATTGCGTTGCGAGGCGTCCCATGAAAGTGCTGTCGTCCCTCAAGTCTGCCAAGAGCCGCCATCGCGACTGCAAGGTCGTGCGCCGCCGTGGCAAGGTGTTTGTGATCTGCAAGAGCAACCCGCGGTTCAAGGCGCGCCAGCGCTGAGCGCCTGGTGTCACGGGTTCACGCAAAAGGGCCGCATGCGGCCCTTTTTGCTGCCCGAAGCGTGCCGTTCGCCGCATTCCTTGCGCGGGACGATGGAATCCGGCGGCCGCTTCTGCTACAAAGCGCAAGGCCCGTGGTCCGAGGCTTTCCCTTGATTGACAAGGAGTTGAAGCATGATCCGCAAGTCCATTCTGATGACGCTGCCACTCCTCGTCGGCGCGCTGGCGATGCCGCTGGCGCAGGCACAGGACGCCGCCGTCGCCACTGACACGGTCAAGGCGGCGCCGGCTGCGAAAAAGCCGGCCCGTGCGCGCCACCATCGTGCGCCAGCCGACACCGGCAGCAGCGTGCCCACGCGCGGCATGAGCATGGCCCAGGTCGAACGCCGCTTCGGCGCACCGGTCGACAAGCTGCCGGCAGCCGGCGGCGATGCGCCGAGGCACCCGACGATCAACCGTTGGCGCTATGCGGGCTACACCGTGTACTTCGAACGCAACCACGTGATCCACACCGTGGTCGACGCGGCCAACCCGACGTCCTGATGACCGCGCAGTCCTGGCGCCTGCCTGCGGAGTGGGAAGCGCAGGCAGCGGTCGTCATTGCCTGGCCCCATGCCGCCACCGACTGGGGCCCGCGCCTGTCGCGCATCGAAACCGCCTACACCGCGCTCGCAGCCGCCATTGCGCGCTTCGAACCCGTGGTGCTGTGCGTGGCCGATGCCGAGGTGCAGGCGCGTGCCAGCCAGCGGCTGACCGCGGCCGGCGTGGCGCCGCAGCGCCTGCGCTGGGTACTGGCGCCCTATGACGACACCTGGTTGCGCGATTCGGGGCCGCTCACGCTGGTCGCCGACGGCGCACGCGAGCTGCTCGACTTCCGTTTCACGGGCTGGGGCGGCAAGTACGGCGCCGACCGTGATGACGCGCTGGTCGGCCGGCTCATCGCCGCTGGCCTGTTCGCCGGCGGCACGCGCCATCGTCGCATCGACTGGGCGCTCGAAGGGGGCGCAATCGAATCCGACGGTCGCGGCAGCCTGCTGACCACGCTGCGCTGTCTTGCGCAACGGCATCCTGATCTGTCGCGCGCACAGCTCGACCGCACGCTGTGTGACGCCTTCCATGCCGAGCGCGTGCTGTGGCTCGAACACGGCTATCTGCAGGGCGATGACACCGACGCCCACATCGATACCCTCGCCCGCTTCGCGCCGGACGATGCGATCGTGTTCCAGTCCTGCGACGATGCGGGCGACATCCACCACGCCGAGCTGGCGCGCATGCACGCCGAACTGGCGGCGCTGCGCACGCCGGCGGGGCACCCCTATCGCCTGCATGCACTGCCGTGGCCGCGCCCGATCCACGACGGGGAACGGCGCCTGGCGGCGTCCTATGCCAACTACCTCATCGTCAACGGCGGCGTCATCATGCCGGCCTACGCCGATGCTGCCGATGCCGCCGCGCAGGCCGTGGTGGCCGCCGCGCATCCGGGGCGCGAGGTCGTTGCCGTCGATGCGCGCGAGCTCATCTGGCAGAACGGCAGCGTCCACTGCCTGACCATGCAGTTGCCAGCCGGCACGCTGGCGGCCTAGCAGCCTGCGCGGCGGCGATTCGCGCTACCATCGACGATTGTCTTGTTGCTGGACCCGATGGCGATGGCACACACACTCAAGGCCGCGCTGCTGCAGGAAATCGACCGCGGCAGTCGCGAGGCCAACCTCGACGCGATCGAAGCCGGCCTGCGCCGCGCCGCGGCCGCCGGCGCCGAGCTCGTGCTGCTGCAGGAGCTGCACAACGGCCCCTATTTCTGCCAGCAGGAGAGTGTGGCCGAGTTCGACCGTGCCGAGCCGATCCCCGGGCCGAGCACGCAGCGCCTTGGCGCGCTGGCCGACGAACTCAAGCTCGTCGTCGTCGCCTCGCTGTTCGAGCGGCGCGCGGCCGGCCTCTACCACAACACCGCGGTCGTGTTCGACCGCTCCGCGCAGATCGCCGGCCGCTATCGCAAGATGCACATTCCCGACGACCCGGCGTTTTACGAGAAGTTCTACTTCACGCCTGGCGACCTCGGCTTCGAGCCGATCGCAACCTCGCTCGGCAAGCTCGGCGTGCTCGTGTGCTGGGACCAGTGGTATCCGGAAGCGGCGCGCCTGATGGCGCTGGCCGGCGCCGACATCCTGCTCTACCCGACCGCGATCGGTTGGGATCCGGCCGACACCGCTGCCGAGCGCGAGCGCCAGCGCGACGCCTGGATCACGGTGCAGCGCGGCCACGCGGTCGCCAACGGCCTGCCCGTGCTGGTCTGCAATCGCACCGGCTTCGAGGCCGCACCCGACGGCGGACGCGGCATCGCGTTCTGGGGCACGAGTTTCGTGGCCGGGCCGCAGGGTGAATTCCTCGCCCGCGCCGGCAGCGAGGCTGCCGAACTGCTGCTGGTCGAGATCGATCTGGCGCGCAGCGAGGACGTGCGCCGCATCTGGCCGTTCCTGCGCGATCGCCGCATCGACGCCTATGCCGACCTCACACGCCGCTACCGCGACTGACATGACCGACACCGCCGCCGAAGTGGCCACCGGGACCGACGACGTGCTGGCCGCGCAGCCGCTGGCGCGCGTCCAGCGCGATGGCGTGGAATATGTCCTGCTCGGTACCGCGCATGTCTCGCGCGCGAGCGCCGATGCGGTGCGCGAGATGCTGACGCGCGAATCGTTCGACGCGGTCGCGGTCGAGCTGTGCCAGGCGCGCTACCAGTCGATCCGCAACCCCGAGGCATTCCGCAATCTCGACCTGTTCCAGGTGATCCGGCAGCGCAAGGTCGGGCTGGTCGCCGCCAATCTCGCACTGTCGGCCTTCCAGCGCCGCCTCGCCGAACAGTTCCACATCGAGCCGGGGGCCGAGATGAAGGCGGCCATCGACGGCGCCGAGCAACGCGGCCTGCCGCTGTGGCTGATCGACCGCGAGATCGGCACCACGCTCAAGCGCGCCCATCGTGCGGTCGGTTTCCTCGACCGCATGGCCATCGTCGGCGGACTCGGCGCGAGTCTGCTCACGCGCGAAGAGGTGAGCGAGGACGAAATCGAGAAGCTCAAGCAGGGCGACCTGCTCGGCAGCATGTTCAACGAATTCGCGCGCGAATCGCCGCCCCTGTACGAGGCGCTGATCGCCGAGCGTGACCGCTTCATGACCGCGCAGTTGCGCCGGCACGCCGGCGACGGCAGCCCGCGCAAGGTGCTCGTCGTGATCGGCGCTGGCCATCTGCGCGGCATCGAGCACGAACTGCTCGCACAGCGCGATGCGCCGCAGCCGCTGATCGAGCGCCTGGCGACCACGCCGCCGCCCTCGCGTTGGCCGAAGGTGCTCGCCGCCATCGTCTTCATCGTCATCGCCGGCGCGATCGGCTTTGCGTTCACGCGCGGCGCCCGCGCCGGCACCGACGCCCTGCTCGCCTGGGTGCTGTTCACGGGCGGCTTCGCCGCGCTCGGCGCGATCGCGGCCGCGGCCCACCCGCTGAGCGTGCTGGCGGCATTCATCGCCGCCCCGCTCAAACCGTTCCGGCCCGGCATCCCGGCGTCGGCGATCAGTGCCGGCGTCGAGGCCTGGCTGCGCAAGCCGCGGGTCGCCGATTTCGACGCCTTGCGCGACGACGTCGCCCACTGGAGCGGCTGGTGGAAGAACCGCATCGCACGCACCCTGCTCAATTTCATGTTCGTCACGCTCGGCACCGTGCTGGGCGAATACACCGCCGGCATCCACATCATCCGTACCCTGTTCTGAGCCGCGCCGTCCGGCCCGCGAAGGGCTGCTCCGGCCAACGACCCTGCGTATCGCCATGAAACTGACCGCCCTGTTCAACAAGCCCCGCTGGCAATCACGCAACGCGAGCGAGCGGCGCGACGCGGTAGCACGCGACCAGACCCCCGAACTCATCGCCGAGCTCGCCCGCTTCGCCCGCGAGGACGACGACGCGCAGGTGCGCCTGGCCGCCCTGCAGCGCCTGGCCGACCCGGCCATGGCGCAACGCATGGCGCACGACGACGCCGACGCCGAGGTGCGCAAGCAGGCGCGCAGCCTGTGGCTGGACCTGCTCGCCGGCCGCCATGCCAAGGCACCGAGCGTGGCCGAGCGGCTGCGCCTGTTGCGCGCGCAAGAAGACCCCGAACTGGACGAGCACGTCGCCAACCGGGCCACCGAAGCACCATTGCGCCAGGCCGCGCTCGCGCGCATCGACAAGCCGAGCCTGCTGCTGACTCGCGCGCTGGAGGATCCCGATCCCGCGATCCGCCTCGCACTGGTCGAGCGGATCGACGACGAGAAACAGCTCGAACGCCTGGCCGAACGCGCGCGCAAGTCCGACAAGGCGGTGAGCCGTCGCGCGCGCGAACGGATCGAGGCGCTGCGCATCGCCAGCGGCCAAGATGCGGCCGTCGAACAGCGCGCACGCAAGCTGTGCGAACAGATCGAACAGAGCCTGCGCGTGCCGTCAGCCGCCACGCTCGAGGCCGAACTGATCGCGCAGTGGCGTGCGGTCGAAGCGCTCGCCCCGGCGTCGCTGCGCACGCGCTTTGCCACCGCGCTCGAACTCATCGCAGCCGCCCGCGCGCCGCGACCGCCCGCAGCGGCCAGCAGCGCGCCCGCCGTTGCCGGTGGTGCCGACACTGCCAGCGCAGCCACCGTGGCGGCGCCCGCTGCCGACAGCGAGGCGAGCGCGGACGACGCGGCCGCCGCCGACCTCAGTGCCAACCTGATTGCCCAGGCACGCTTCGCGGCCTCGCTCGATGAAGCACAGGCCGCACAGCGCGAACGTCAGCAACACCAGCGGGCGCTGCTGCATGATCTGCAGCAGGCCCAGCGCGACTGCGCGCAGGCGCTCGATGCGGGTGCCGCCGCGCAGGCGCACCAGGCCAAGGCGCGCACCGACGCCCTGCGCGAACAGATCGAAGGCGCCCTGCCCGGCGCGCTGCAACAGGCGCTGGCCGCCACCCAGGAGCGCTACGCCGAACTCGCTCGCTGGCAGCACTGGGCCGACAACCAGCGCCGGCGCCAGCTGTGCGAGGACCTCGAGGCGCTGCCGGCTGCCGGCCTGCATCCCGATGCGGTCGCCGCCAAGGTCCGCGATGCGCAGCGCGAGTGGCAACTGCTCGACAAGGTCGAAGGCGGCAGTGCGCGCGTGGGCGGGCTCGCGCGGCGCTTCCACGGTGCCTGCCGCGCCGCGCTGGAACCGGCCCGCGGCTACTTCCGCAAGCGCCAGGAACTGCGCGAAGGGCATGCGGCGCAGGTCGCCGCCCTGCTCGCCCGGATTGCCGCGCTGCCAACCGACGCCACCGACCCGGCACTCGTGCGCACGCTGCGCCAGGCCAGTGCCGACGCACTGCGCGATCTCGACCGCATCGAGCCGCGCGAGCGCAAGGGGCTGGCGCAATCGCTCAAGGACGCGCTGCGTACGCTCGATGCGCAGATCGCGCGGCGCGACGACGCCGTGGCCGCGCTCAAGAGCGGGCTCATCGCCCAGGCCCAGGCTTTGGCCGGCGAGCTGCCGCGCGGCGCTGCCGCCAGCGCACGCGACCTGCAGGCGCGCTGGCGCGAGGCCGGCAACGGCAAGCGCGCACGCGACCAGGCCCAATGGCAGGAGTTCCGCAGCGCCCTCGATCGCGTGTTTGGCCAACTCGATGCGCAGCGTGCCGAACGCAGCCAGCGTGAGGACGAGGCCCGCAACCAGGCGCTCGCGCTGTGCGCCGAACTCGAGGCCATCGCCAGCACCGAGGCCGAACCCGAGCGCGGCGCCGTGACGCGCATCGAGACCGCGTGGAACGCGCTGCGTGTGGACGATGCCGGCCTGCGCCAACGCCATGCCGCGGCACAGGCTCGCCTGCGTGACCGAGCGCACGCGCGCGAGCGCGCGCGGCGCCAGGCCCGTTTCCTCACCTGGCAGGAGCGCTATCGGTTGTGCCGCAACGCCGAAACCGGCACGGGTGACGACGCCCGCACGCAGTGGCCGCAGGTCGCCGCCAGCGACATCGCAAGCATCGCGCTGACGCAACGGTTCGAGCAGGCGCTGGCAGGCCAGTCGCGCGCGGCCGAGGCCACGGATGCACACCGCGACGTAATGGTCGAGCTCGAAGCGCTCGCCGGCATCGATTCACCGGCCGAGGACCAGGAACGCCGCCGGGCGCGCCAGGTCGAGCGCCTGTCGGCCCGCATGGGCGGCCGCGCGCCGAGCGATGCCGCGCACGAGCTGACGGGCCTGCTCGAACGCTGGAGCGGGCTTGCTCCGGCCGTGCCTGCGCTCGACCTGCGGCTGGACCGGGCCCTGCGCGCGGCGCTCGACGCACTGCCGTGAGCGGATGCGTCGGCGCGCCTGGCCGCCGACCCCGCCGCCGCGGCAGCGCTGCGCGTCAGCAAGCCGGTTTGCTGGAGTCTTCGGCGCTGATGTCGAGGATCACGGTGCCGGTGCCCGCATACGGCAGGCGCGCCTTGATCGTGTCGGTCGTGTAGTAGAAGCCGCTGGCGGTCGGCGCCTTGACCGCATCGCGCACCTCGGCTTCGTAGGATTTGCCGATGGCGCCGGCATCGGCGGCAAGGATGAAGCGCCGCACGTCGTCCAGTCGCACGCAACCGAGCAAGCGCGACTTGCGGAACGGGCGGATGTCCAGATGCAGCGGCTTGACCGCCACCGGGTCGCGCAACGTATCGCCCTCGCCGTGCACGTACAGCAACGGCTTGAGCACGGTGTTGCCGATCCCGTGCTGGCGCTGGGTCACCACCTGCAGGCGCAACGAGGCGTGGGCCAGCGTCTGCGGCAACACGATCTCGCGATAGTGACTGCTGCCCTTGGCAAATTCGCGCTGCGGCGCTCTGGCGTCGATGCGCACGCGCAGCGGCTGGCCCGGCGTGAGCACGATCGGGCCGCTCGGCGCAGCGTCGACCACTTCGGCCACGCGATGACCCTTGCCGAACAGGCGCTCCTTCCAGTCGTGGAAGGTTTCACCGACGAACCCGATCGGTCCTGCGGCGGCGACGGTGGTCCACGCGGTACACGCCATCGCGAGCGCCCATGCCGCCATCATCACCCGCGCGCGGTGCCGCCGCGACTGCGGCGGCACGATGCGCGCGCGGCAGCAACTCGTCTTCAGTGTCCGGTCTCGCTGTCGGTCGCCGGCGCGGCATCGACGGCCGGTGCCGGGGGCGCCGTTTCGGGCTGCGGCAACTCGCGCAGCTCGCGGCCGTCCTGCTCATAGGACTTCAGGCCCAGCGTCTTGGCGATCGTGGCGATGATGTGGCGCTGTTCGTCGTCGCCACCCTTCTTGAGCACGATGCCGGTGATGTGGTCGGTGTCGCGCAGGTCGCCGATGTAACCGTACAGCTCGGCCTTGCCCATCGTCGCGCCGTCGATCGAATAGCGCGCATTCTTCTCGGGCTTCACCATGGCGTTGCCGTCCTTGATGTCCGAACGGGCACTGGCCACGCCACCGGCGAAGGCCAGCGCCAGCGCCGCAAGTCCAACGATGATCTTGTTCACGATCTGCTCCTGGTAGCTGTTGTGCGGAATCGGTCAGTCCGAAGCCGCGGCGTCGGCATTCTTGCCGGTTGCGACGAGCTCGGAGATCGCGCCGTCGTGTTCGAGCATGAACGCCTTGAACTTCATCTCCAGCGCGATGCGCGCCAGCGTGGCGATGTGTTCCTTCTTGATCTTCTGCTTCTCGCCGCGCTTGAGCAGCACGGTCGACAGCGGCAGGTGTTCTTCGAGCCGGTAGCGGAACGCGCCGCGCAGGTCCTCGGGCGTCAGCGGAGCGCCGTCGAAGTCGAACTGGCCATCCTTGTCGGCGAGCAGCGTCACGTCGAAGCTCGCGGGGATGTTGGCGGCCTGCACGGCGGTCGGCATGACATTGGCATTGCGGTGGCATGCGGCCATCAAGGCCAGCACGATCGCCAGCGCGGCGGCGCGGGTCAGGCCGCGGATCGGGAAAATGCTGCGCATCACTGGGTGTGTCTCCAATTGGGCGGACTGGAAGCCTGCATGGCCTGCGCGCTGGTAGCGGAAAGCGTCACGCGCGAGGCCGGTTGTGCGATGGTTCAAGGGTCGGCAACGAAACACGCGCCGGGAGCCCACCACGCTGCGGACCGCGCCGTGCCTGGCCACCCGCGGGAGCGCCCGTCACGCAGACCGCTAGCCTACCATCGCCGGGCACGGCGGCGCATGCGAACGGCACTGGCGTCAGGCCGGATTCACGCATTGGGCAGCGTCACGCCGGTCTGGCCCATGTACTTGCCGCCGCGGTCCTTGTAGCTGGTCTCGCATTCCTCGTCGGATTCGAAAAACAGCATCTGCGCCACGCCTTCATTGGCGTAGATGCGCGCCGGTAACGGCGTGGTATTGGAAAACTCCAGCGTCACGTGGCCCTCCCATTCGGGCTCCAGCGGGGTCACGTTGACGATGATGCCGCAGCGCGCATATGTGCTCTTGCCAAGGCACACCGTCAGCACCTTGCGCGGGATGCGGAAGTACTCGACCGTGCGCGCCAGCGCGAACGAATTGGGCGGAATGATGCATTCGTCGGCCACCACGTCGACGAAGCTGCGTGCATCGAAGGACTTGGGGTCGACGATCGTCGAGTTGATGTTGGTGAACACCTTGAACTCGTTGGCGCAGCGCACGTCGTAACCGTAGCTGGAGGTGCCATAGGAAATCAGGCGCCGCTCGCCGCTGCGCTTGACCTGGGCAGGCTCGAACGGCTCGATCATGCGCTGCTGCTGCGCCATGCGGCGGATCCATTTGTCGCTCTTGATGGACATGGGTGCGGGAACTGAGTGGGGAAATCGGGAAGTCGGTTGCAGGCGCACCGGGCGTCAGTCGTCCTTGACCACCACGCGCGGGATCGCGCCGGCCTGGTTGCGTGCGCGCAGGCCCAGCCGTGCTGCTGCGTTGCGCGCGATGGCGCGATAGCGCGCGGTCAGGTCGCAGTCGGGCAATGCAGCCACCGTTGGCGTGCCGCCATCGGCCTGCTCGCGGATGCGGATGTCGAGCGGCAGGCTGCCCAACAGCGGCACGTCGTACTGCGCCGCCATCAGCGCGCCGCCGCCTTCGCCGAAGATGTGTTCCTCGTGGCCGCACTTCGAGCAGACGTGGGTGGCCATGTTCTCGACGACACCGAGCACCGGCACATTGACCTTGTCGAACATGCGCAGCGCCTTGCGCGCGTCGAGCAGCGCGAGGTCCTGCGGCGTGGTCACGATGATGGCGCCCGAGACCGGAATCTTCTGGCACAGCGTGAGCTGGATGTCGCCGGTGCCGGGCGGCAGGTCGATGACGAGGTAGTCGAGCTCGCGCCAATTGGTCTGGCCGAGCATCTGCGTCAGCGCCTGGGTCGCCATCGGTCCGCGCCAGACCATGGCGGTGTCGTCCTCGACCATGAGACCGATCGACATGACCTGCAGACCGTGGCCCATCTTGGGTTCGATGCGCTTGCCGTCGCGGCTCTCGGGCTTGCCGTTCAGACCGAGCATGAGCACCTGGCTGGGCCCGTAGATGTCGGCGTCGAGCACGCCGACCGTGGCGCCTTCGGCCTGCAGCGCCAGGGCCAGGTTGGCGGCGACGGTGGACTTGCCCACGCCGCCCTTGCCCGAGGCCACCGCGATGACATTCTTGACGCCGGGCAGCGGCCCCAGTCCCTTCTGCACTTCGTGGGCGGCGACGCGCCATTCGATGCCGACCGCGGCGTGATCGATCGCCGGGTCGGCCTCAAGCGCCTGCTTGACGCGCGCGGTGAGCGCCTCGCGCGCGCCCAGCGCGGGATACGCCAGCAACAGGTCGACCGCGACGTCGCGGCCAGCCACGCCCACGCCACGCACCGCGCCGGCGGCAACGAGATCGCTGCCGGAGTGCGGATCGACGATGCCGGCAAGCAATTGCCGCACGCGCTGTTCGAGCGAGTCTGTCATGGGGCGGACGGGGGAACCTGCGAGAGCGCCATGATAGCAGCGGGCGTCGATGTCGCGCCGCCGCTTGACCTCACGCGGCCGGCTCGGCAAGGCTAACCATTCCAATCCGTACGGAGTTCGCAACATGTCGTACCGCAATTGCGCTGTGCTTGCCCTGGCCCTTGCCTTCGTGGTGCCCGCATTCGCCGCCGAGCTCACGCCGGTCGGCACCTGGACCACGATCGACGACAGCACGGGCAAGCCCAAGTCGATCGTCCAGATCACCGACGATGGCGGCAAGCTGCAGGGCAAGGTGCTCGAAGTGCTGCAGTCCGATGACGGCCCGCATCCGCTGTGCAAGAACTGCACCGGCGAGCGCAAGGATCAGCCGGTGGAAGGCATGACGATCCTCTGGGACGTCACCCGCGACGGCGCCAGCTGGAGCGGCGGGCGCATCCTCGATCCCAAGACCGGCAAGATCTACAAGGTCACCCTGACGCCGGCCGACGGCGGCAACAAGCTCGACGTGCGCGGTTACATCGGCTTCTCGCTGCTGGGCCGCACCCAGACCTGGGAGCGCAAGTCGCCCTGATCGGCTGCGCCAACCGCCACTGACCGTTTTGCGACGGCTCCCGTGCCCACGCGCCGGGGGCCGTCGTCGCGTGGGCGTGTCATAATTTGCGCTTTGCAGCAACGCACGCGGAATCCTCGACGCATGAGCGCGCCGGCATCCAGACAAATCCTCGTCACCCACGCCCTGCCCTATGCCAACGGTCCGCTGCATTTCGGCCACCTGCTTGGCTACATCCAGACCGACATCTGGGTGCGCGCGCAGCGCATGGCAGGCCACCGCGTGCACTTCGTCGCCGCCGACGACGTGCATGGCACGCCGATCATGCTCGCCGCCGAGAAGGCAGGCACCACGCCCGAGGCCTTCATCGAGGCGATCTACGCCGGTCACGTGCGCGATTTCCGCGACTTCGGCATCGTCCACGACTGCTACTACACGACGCACTCGACCGAGAACCGTGAACTGGCCGAATTGGTCTACTCGCGGCTGCGCGCGGCCGGCCACATCGCGGTGCGCCCGATTCGCCAGCTCTACGACCCGCAACGGCAGATGTTCCTGCCCGATCGCTACGTCAAGGGCATCTGTCCCAACTGCGGCACGCCCGACCAATATGGCGACAACTGCGAGGTCTGCGGCGCCACCTACGCCCCGACCGAGCTGAGGGAGCCGCGCTCGGTGCTGTCGGGCGCCACGCCCGAGCTGCGCGAGTCGGAACATTATTTCTTCAAGGTCGGCGACTTCACGGCGCTGCTGCGCGACTGGATCGGCGGCAGGCTGACCGGCGGCACGCCGGTCATGCATGCCTCGGTCGCGGCCAAGCTGCGCGAATGGCTCGATGCCGATGGCGGCGTGCGCGATTGGGACATCTCGCGCGACGCACCGTATTTCGGCTTTCCGATCCCCGACGCGCCGGGCAAGTTCTTCTACGTCTGGCTCGATGCCCCGATCGGCTATCTGGCCAGCTTCAAGCACTACTGCGCCAGCGCTGCAGGCGCGGCCAACGGACTCGGGCCGGCCGCGTTCGATGCGTTCATGCAGACCGCGCACCCGGCCTTCGACGCCAGCGCCGAAATGCACCACTTCCTCGGCAAGGACATCGTCAATTTCCATGGCCTGTTCTGGCCCGCGATGCTGCATGGCGCCGGCCTGCGCACGCCCGATGCGCTGCACGTCAACGGCTACCTCACCGTCAACGGCGAGAAGATGTCGAAGTCGCGCGGCACCTTCGTCATGGCGCGCACCTACCTCGACGCCGGGCTCGAACCCGACGCCCTGCGCTACTACTTCGCCACCATGCTGACCGCGGCGCCGGTCGATCTCGACCTCGACCTCAAGGCGTTCGAGGATCGCGTCAATTCGCATCTGGTCGGCAAGTGGGTCAACCTCGCCAGCCGCTGCGCCGGCTTCGTGCACAAGTTCTTCGACGGCCAACTCGCCGCCACGCTGCCAGCGGCCGAGCGCGCGCTCTACGACGGCTGGGTGGCGAAACTGGCGCGCTGCGCCGAGCTCTACCATGGCTGCGACTACGCCGGCGTGGTCCGGCTGCTGGTCGAAGTCGCCGACGAAGCGAATGCCTACGTCGCCGCCAAGGCACCGTGGCTGCTTGCCAAGGACCCAGCCAGGCGCGACGAGCTGCACGTCGCCTGCACGCTGGCGCTGAATGGCTTCCGCCTGCTGTCGATCTGGCTCGAGCCGATCGTGCCGACGATCGCCGCGCGCGCGCGTGCCTTCCTCGCCGAGGACTGGTCGCGCTTTGCCGCTGCCGCCACCCCCGCGCTCGGCACGCGCATCGCCGAGTTCTCCGCACTCACCGTGCGCATCGACCCCAACAAGATCGAAACGATGATCGAAGCCTCGAAGGAATCCCTCAAGCCCGCCGCCGCGACCGCTCCCGAGGTCGGCACACCCAATGCCGCCGCAGCGGGCAACGCCGGCACCGGTCCGGCCAGCCCCGCACCATCGGCCGCGGCTGCGACCGTCTCGATCGACGACTTCGCCAGGCTCGACCTGCGCGTGGGCAAGGTGCTCGCCTGTGACTTCGTCGAGGGTTCGGACAAACTGCTGCGCTTCGAACTCGACGCCGGCGCACTCGGCCGGCGCCAGATCTTCTCGGGCATCCGCGCCGCCTATGCCGAGCCGGCGCGACTGGTCGGGCGCAACGTCGTGTTCATCGCCAACCTCGCCCCGCGCAAGATGCGCTTCGGCATTTCCGAAGGCATGATCCTGTCGGCCGGCAGCGGCGGCAGCGACCTGTTCCTGCTCGCCGCCGATGACGGCGCGCAGCCCGGCGCGAGCGTCAAATAGGCATGCCGAGCATGCGCCACGTCCGCCGGCCAGCCACGGGCGCGACTGCGCGAAAGTCCGTACCGCGATCGCGCAAGACGCCCGCCATGGTCGGTGCCGGTTGAGCCATGCCGGTCGCCGCTCCACTCGTGCTGCGCATCGATGCGCTGCTGCCGCAGACCCAGTGTGGCCGCTGCGGCTATCCGACCTGCCGCGAGTACGCCGAGGCCGTCGCTGACGGCCGCAGCGACATCAACCGCTGCGCCCCGGGCGGCAGTGCCGGCATCGCCGCGCTCGCCGCCCTGCTCGGCCGCGCCGCCAAGCCGCTCGATCCGGCCTGTGGCAGCGAGCGCGCACCGCAGCTTGCGGTCATCGACGAGGAGGTCTGCATCGGCTGCACCAAGTGCATCCAGGCCTGTCCGGTCGACGCGATCATCGGCAGCGCCAAGCACATGCACACGGTGCTTGCCGATCAATGCACCGGCTGCGAACTGTGCGTGCCGGCCTGTCCGGTCGACTGCATCGCCCTGCTCGACGCTGGCGCCGCGCCATTGCCGCGCCCCGCGCTGCTGGCGCGCGCCGAGCAGGCGCGCGCGCGCTTCGAGGCACGCACGCTTCGGCTCGCGGTCGCTGCGGAAACATCGTTGCGGCCAGCCCATGCCGGCATCGCCCGGCCACCGCCGACACAAGCGGCGCCGACCAACCCGGCGCCCGCGGGGCCGGGTCCGGTGGCGCCACTGAGCCACGCCGCCGTGCTCGAAGCGATCGCCCGCGGTCGCGCCCGCAAGGCCGCCCGGCAGGGCGGCGCCGCGCCCGACGGCAAGCCGCGCTGAGCGCCCGGCGCACGACCGCGATGTCGAAGCCGAAACCGCCACGCCGCATGCCAGCCAGGCAGGTCAGCGAGCTGTTCCGGCGCCTGCACGAGCTCAACCCACGGCCCACGACCGAGCTGCTGTACACGACGCCGTTCGAACTGCTGGTGGCGGTCATCCTGTCGGCGCAGGCGACCGACGTCGGCGTCAACAAGGCCACCCGCAAGCTGTTCGCGCTGGCCAATACGCCGCAAGCCATGCTCAGGCTCGGCGAGGAGGAACTCAAGCGCCACATCAGCACGATCGGCCTGTTCAATGCCAAGGCCAGTCACATCATCGCCACCTGCCGCATGCTGGTCGACCAGTACGACGGCGTCGTGCCGCGTTCGCGCGAAGCGCTGGAAGCGCTGCCCGGCGTCGGCCGCAAGACCGCCAACGTCGTGCTCAACACCGCCTTCGGCGAGCCCACGATCGCGGTCGACACCCACATCTTCCGCGTTGCCAACCGCACCGGCCTGGCACCGGGCAGGACGGTGCGCGAAGTCGAGGACCGGCTCATGCAGGTGGTGCCGCAGGAGTACCTGAAGGACGCCCACCACTGGCTCATCCTGCACGGCCGCTACGTATGCAAGGCCCGCAAGCCCGACTGCCCGCATTGCGTGATCAGCGATCTGTGCGCGTATCCGCACAAGACGCCGGCCGAGTGAGCTTGTTGGGCGAGCGTGCCGACACGCGGCCGACACCGAGCCGTCACCCGGCTGCAACGAGGCAGCGGCACGCTGGCAGGCATTGCCCTTTCCTGCATAGCGACCTGCCTGCCATGACTGCACGACGACTGTTGAGCGCGAGCCTGCTGCTCGCGCTGCATACCGCCTCCCTGCCCGCTGCCAGCCTGCTCGGCGACTGGCCCACGCGATGGAAACCGGCCGAGGGCTACGAGTTCGCCTTCAAGGGCCTCTACCAGTACGACTACAACGGATTTTCCGGCGCCACCACCCACCCGTCGACCGGCGCGCCGTTGCTCGCCGACGCCAATGCGTGGCGGCGCAAGGAGTTCAGCTTCAATGCCCGACTGCCGGACGGCTGGGATCTCAGCATCGGCTACGACTTCACCGTCAGCGGCTTCAAGACCACGCCCTCGGGCGCCGGCGTGCATGGCCAGTGGCTCGACAATTTCGTGCGCTACAGCAGCAAGCGGCTCGGCGACTTTCGCATCGGCCAGTTCAAGACGCCGGTTGGTTGGGAAGAAACGATCAGCTCGGGCGCGACGACCTTCCTGGAGCGCGCACTGCCCGTGCAGGCGGCCAACATGGGTCGCCGTATCGGCGCCGACTGGAGTTATGCCGGCGTGCCGCATTGGCTGTTCCAGCTCGCTTATTTCCACGGCGGCGATCTGGGCGGCGACAACGATGGCAACGGACCGGCCGCGCGCATCGTGTGGACACCAATCAGGCGCGAGCCCGGCGCGAAGCCGCGCGAGCGCGCCACGGTGCTGCATCTGGGGCTGGCTTATTCGAGCGAAGATCGCGACGCAGTGACCGACGGCCGTGGCGTTGTCGCCAATCCCGCCGCGCGCTTTCGCGCCAAGCCCGAGGCGGGTCTCATCACCACGCGCCTGGTCGACACCGGCAGCCTCGCCTTCCCCGGTCCGATCAAGCGCCTTGGCCTCGAGGCGGCCTACATCGACGGTCCGTTGCTGCTGCAGGGCGAGTACCTGCGGATGAGTGCCAGCCCGCGGGGCAGGCCCGCGTTCGACGGCGCGGGCTACTACGTGCAAGGCTCCTGGGTGCTGACCGGCGAAAGCCGCCCCTATGGCAAGGGTACGATCGGCAACGTGCGACCGCTGCGCGACATTGGCGCGTTCGAAGTCGCGTTGCGCTACAGCCGCCTCGACCTCGACGACGGTCCGGTCCACGGCGGCACCCAAGGCGACTGGACGATCGGCGCCAACTGGTACATCGGCCAGCACCTGAAATTGCAAGCCAACTACATCCGCGTACACAGCCGAAGACAGCCGGGCGGCGCGGGCGAACAGTCCGTCGTGCTTGACCCCACGGTAATCGCGGCGCGCCTGCAGCTGCAGTTCTGATGATGGGCAGCGATTCCCGTGCAGGCGTGGGCGACCGCCGCCGCTGATGCTGTCCTTCGCCGGGGAACGCCACGGCATGGCGGGATCGACCGCCTCGGCACGACCTGGACGGCCATCGCCGGCTTCCGGCGCGGGCAGCTGCAGGCGCCGGTCGGGGCCATGCCGGTTCAGGCCCCCGGATCGGCCACCACCGCACCGAAGTCATAGCAACCGGCCGGACGCGCCGCGAGCCAACGCGCGGCGGTCAGTGCGCCGCGCGCGAACAGGCTGCGATCGCTGGCGCGATGGACCAGCTCGAGCCGCTCGCCTGCGGTCGCCAGCCAGACTTCGTGCTCGCCCACGATGTCGCCGGCACGCAGCGCGGCAAAGCCGATCTGGCCCGCCTGCCGCGGCGCCTGGCTGCCGCTGCGCGCGATCGCCGCGACCGTGTCGAAATCCTGGCCGCGCGCGGCGGCCACGGCACGCCCGAGCGCGAGGGCGGTACCCGATGGCGCATCGAGCTTGCGGCCATGATGCGCCTCGATGATCTCGCAGTCCCATCCCTGCAGCGTGCGCGCCGCTTCGCGCACCAGTCGCGTCAACACGGCGATGCCGATGCTGAAGTTGGCGCTCCACAGCACGGCGATCTCGCCGCTGGCCTGCTGCAAGGCCTGGCGCTGGCGCGCATCGAGTCCCGTGGTGCCGCTCACGAAGCCGAGTCCGCGTTCGCGCGCGAGGGCAAGTGCTGCGTCGAAGGCGGCGGCGCTGCTGAAGTCGACCATGACGCCGCCAGCGACGGCCGCCGTCAGCGCGCTCGTGTAGCGCAGGCCGTCGGGTCGCAATGGATCCACGCATGCACCGCAGACGGCCGACTCGCTGCGCACCAGTGCGGCGGCGAGCTGCAGGCCCGGGCTGTGCGCAAGCATCCGCAGCAGTTGCTGCCCCATGCGGCCGCTGGCGCCGTGGACGACCACGGGAATCGATGCTGGCATCGCGCGCTCCATGGAATCGGAGCGCGATGGTAGCCCAGATGCGGCGCGGACGAATGCCGCCACGCCGGGCTTACGAGGTCACGCGATCCCAGAAGCGCTTGACACCATCGAGCCAACTGCTGTCGCGCGGCGAATGGGCGGCCGCATCGTCGCCGAAGGTCGCCTCGAACTGCTGCAACAGTTCGCGCTGCTCGGCGGTGAGCCGCACCGGCGTTTCGACCACGGCGCGGCAGATGAGGTCGCCGGCGCGACCGCTGCGCACCGACTTGACGCCCTTGCCGCGCAGGCGGAACAGCTTGCCGGTCTGGGTTTCGGACGGGATCGCCAGTTCGGCCTCGCCATCGAGCGTCGGCACCTTGAGCGTGGCGCCGAGCGCAGCCTGGCCGAAGCGCAGCGGGATCTCGCAATGCAGGTCGTCGCCGTCGCGCTGGAAGATCGGGTGCTCGCGCACACGCACCTCCACGTAGAGGTCGCCCGGCACGGTGCCGGCCGGTCCGGCCTCGCCCTGCCCCGCCAAGCGAATGCGATCGCCGTTGTCGACGCCGGCCGGGATCTTCACCGCCAGCGTGCGTTCGTCGCGCACGCGGCCTTCGCCATGGCAGTCGCGGCACGGATTCTTCACCACCTTGCCGGCGCCGCCGCAATGCGGGCACGCCTGCTGGATCGAGAAGATGCCGTTCTGCATGCGCACGCGACCATGGCCCTGGCAGGTCGCGCAGGTCGAGGTCTTGCCGTCGGCCGAGCCGGCGCCGTGGCAGGTCGCGCACTCCACCAGCGTGGGCACGTCGATGGTCCTGTCGATGCCGAACACGGCTTCTTCGAGGTCGAGCTCGAGCAGGTAGCGCAGGTCGGAGCCGCGCCGCGCGCGGCCGCGACCGCCGCCCATGCCGAAGATGTCGGAGAAGATGTCACCGAAAATGTCGCCGACATCGCCATTGAAACCGCCGCGACCACCGCCCATGCCGTGCTCGAAGGCGGCATGGCCATGCTGGTCGTACAGCGCGCGCTTCTGCGGGTCGGCGAGCACCTCGTAGGCCTCCTTGGCCTCCTTGAACTTGTCCTGCGCCTTGGGATCGTCCGGGCACCGGTCCGGGTGGTATTTCATCGCCAGCCGGCGGAACGACTTCTTGAGCTCGTCATCGCCTGCGCTCCGGGCGACGCCGAGCACTTCGTAGTAACAGGTTTTCTTCATCGGTCGGTCAATTCGCGTTCGATGCGACGATCAGGAACGATCCACAGCAACGCAACCGCCGCGTAGATCACGCAGGACACAATGGGTACGAACGGCGCGCATGCAAGCGCAACCAGATACAGCGCGGCCGACAGCACGGCCTTGCGATCCATGCGGCCGCCGCCGATCGCGCGTGAGAGCGGCCCTTGCGCCCCGCCATTGCAGGTGATGAGGGCGCGCCCGAGCGGCAACCACGCCAACGCGGTCATCAGCAGCACGAAACCGTAGGCCGCGGTCGGCAGCGCAGCGGGCCGCGGCGTGGCCTCGTTGAGCCACGAGGTCGTGAATGGAAACAGCGACAGCCAGAACAGGAAATGGAGGTTGGCCCACATCACCTTGCCGTCGACATGCTTGCACGAGGCGAACAGGTGATGGTGGTTGTTCCAGTACAGGCCCACGTAGACGAAGCTGAGCACGTAGCTCAGGAACGCGTGCGCGTTGGCGAGCAGGCCCGCCCAGTCCGGCGTGTGCGGCACCTTGAGCTCGAGCACCATGATCGTGATGATCACGGCGATCACGCCATCGGAAAACGCCTCGGCGCGGTTCTTTTCCATCGTCTCCTCCCCGCGTCCCCCGACGCCGCGCGCCAGCCGCGCGCCGTGACGGCGCCGCCTGCAGTCGAGGCGGGCGGCGCCGTGTGTGACTTACTTCTTGTCGTCCTTGACTTCGGTGAATTCGGCGTCGACCACGTCATCCTGCGCGGCCGAACCGGCGCCATGCGCAGCACCGGCGTCGGCGCCACCCGGCGCCCCCTGTGCCGCCGCGAACAGCGGTTGGGCGGCCTGCTCGAGCGCGCTCGTGCGGGCCTCGATCTGCGCCTTGTCCTCGCCCTTGGCGACCTTCTCCAGTTCCGACAGCGCTTCCTCGATGCGGCCGATCTCGCCGGCCACCTTGCCGCCGTGTTCCTTGATCGCCGCACGCGTGGCGGCGATGAGCTGATCGGCCTTGTTGCGCGCAGCCACGAGCTCGTGGAACTTGCGATCCTCTTCCTTGTTGCTCTCGGCGTCGCGCACCATGCGCTGGATCTCGTCCTCGGACAGACCCGAGCTGCCCTTGATCTCGATGCGCTGCTCCTTGCCAGTGTTCTTGTCCTTGGCCGAGACATGCAGGATGCCGTTGGCATCGATGTCGAAGCCGACTTCGATCTGCGGCATGCCGCGTTGCGCCGGCTGGATGCCGGTGAGGTCGAACTTGCCGAGCGACTTGTTGTAACGCGCCTGCTCACGCTCACCCTGAAGCACATGCACGGTCACGGCGCTCTGGTTGTCCTCGGCGGTCGAGAACACCTGGCTGGCCTTGGTTGGAATGGTGGTGTTCTTCTCGATCAGCTTGGTCATCACGCCACCGAGCGTCTCGATACCCAGCGACAGCGGGGTGACATCGAGCAGCAGCACGTCCTTGACCGCGCCAGACAGCACGCCGCCCTGGATCGCCGCACCGACCGCAACCGCCTCGTCGGGGTTGACGTCCTTGCGCGGCTCCTTGCCGAAGAAGTCCTTGACCACTTCCTGCACCTTGGGCATGCGCGTCTGGCCGCCGACGAGGATCACCTCGTTGACATCCGAAACCTTGAGCCCCGCATCGCTGAGCGCGGTGCGGCACGGCGCGATGGTCTTCTCGACCAAGTCGCCGACCAGCGCTTCGAGCTTGGCGCGCGTGAGCTTGATGTTGAGATGCTTCGGGCCCGAGGCATCGGCCGTGATGTAGGGCAGGTTCACTTCGGTCTGGTGCGAGGACGACAATTCGATCTTGGCGCGCTCGGCCGCGTCCTTGAGGCGCTGCAACGCGAGCGGATCGTTCTTGAGATCCACGCCCTGGTCCTTCTTGAACTCGTCGACGAGGTAGTCGATCACGCGCTTGTCGAAATCCTCGCCGCCGAGGAAGGTGTCGCCATTGGTGGCGAGCACTTCGAACTGCTTCTCGCCATCGACTTCGGCAATCTCGATGATCGAGATGTCGAAGGTGCCGCCACCCAGGTCATACACCGCGATCTTGCGATCGCCGCCTTTCTTGTCCAGGCCATAGGCGAGCGCGGCCGCGGTCGGCTCATTGATGATGCGCTTGACCTCCAGACCGGCGATGCGGCCGGCATCCTTGGTCGCCTGGCGCTGGCTGTCGTTGAAGTAGGCCGGCACCGTGATCACCGCCTCGGTGACGGCTTCGCCAAGGAAATCCTCGGCGGTCTTCTTCATCTTCATCAGCACCTTGGCCGAAATCTCCGGCGGCGGCATCTTCTTGCCGTCGGAAGTTTCCACCCAGGCGTCACCATTGCCGTGCGCGACGATGCCGTAGGGCACCATGCCGACGTCCTTCTGCACTTCGGCATCGGTGAACTTGCGGCCGATCAGGCGCTTGACCGCGTAGAAGGTGTTCTTGGGGTTGGTCACGGCCTGACGCTTGGCAGTGGCGCCGACGACGACTTCGTTGTCCTTGAAGGCGACCACCGATGGGGTCGTGCGATCACCCTCGGAGTTCTCGATGACGCGCGCCGTGCTGCCTTCCATCACCGCCACGCACGAATTGGTCGTGCCAAGGTCGATACCGATGATCTTGCCCATTGTGTTGTCTCCCGCGATTGATCTGGTTGCGGCCGAATGCCGCGCTGTCTCGAAAATATGGGGCGTATGGCCGCTTTCAAGCGCCGCGCAACGGCGCCCGACTCATTTGCTCACCGACACCATCGCCGGTCGCAGCAGGCGCTCGTTGAGCACATAGCCTTTCTGCATTACCAGCGCGACCTTGCCGGCACCCAGCCCGGGCGCCTCGACCATCGCCATCGCCTGATGGCGTTCGGGATCGAAGGCCTCACCGACCACACCGACCGCGCACAGCCCATGCGCGCCAACCACCCGCTCGAATTCGCGCAGGGTCAGTTCCACGCCGCCGCGCAGCGCCGCCGCATCGCCGGTCTCGGCGGTGAGCCCGCGCTCGAGGTTGTCGAGCACCGGCAACAAGTCGGCAAGCAGCTTTTCGTTGGCGAACTTGCGCGCCTGATCCAGATCGCGCTGCAGGCGCTTGCGCTGGTTGTCGAGATCGGCGCGCTCGCGCAACACCGTCTCGCGCATTTCCGCGAGCTTGGCCTCGGCCTCGCCCAACTGGCGGCTGAGTGTCTGGATGCCCTGATCGACCGCATCGGTCGCATCCGCCGGCGTCGCCTCCGGCATCGGCGTGGTGCTTTGCATTCCTTCCTCCCATTCGATCGCGCCTGCCCCGCCAATGGCGGCAGCAGCCTGCGCTGATGTATCCGACCTGCACGAAACCGCTTAATGCGGCCTTCGGAACCAGCTTCAAGGCCGCTCTGGCCCATGGCCGGGCGCAAAGCCGCCGATGGTAGCCGATTCGTAGACCCGCAGGCGTATCAGGCGCGGCGCAGCGCGCTGGAAATGATCTGCGCGGTGGCCTGCACCACCGGGATCACCCGCTCGTAGGCCATGCGCGTTGGGCCGATCACGCCCAGCACGCCGAGCACGCGACTGTCCACGCCATAGGGCGCGGTCACGAGGCTGTAGCCATCGAGTGCGGGAAAACCGGATTCCTCACCGATGAACAGGCGCACCCCGTCGGCATGTGCGCAGCGCTCGAGCAGTTGCAGCAGGTCGCGCTTGCGCTGAAAAGCCTCGAACAGTTCGCGCAGGCGATCGACGTCGGCGCCGTCCTGACGGCCCATGAGGTTGGTCTGACCGGCCACCAGCATGTCGTTGCCGCTGTCCTGGAATGCCTTCGAGGCCACCTCGATGGTCGCGGTCAGCAAAGTGTTGAGGCGCGCGCCCTCGTCCTGCATCTCGCGCAGCAGGCGCGTGCGAATCTCGTCGATGCGCAGGCCGCTGAAATTGGCGTTGAGAAAGTTGGCGATCTGCTCGAGCTCGGATGGCGCATAGGGACGCTGCGGCACGATCACGCGATTCTGCACCTGGCCGTCGGTGAACACCAGGATCACCAACACGCGGCCGCCATCGAGCGGCACGAAGTCGATCTGGCGGAACGGGAACTCTTCGCGCCGCGGCACGCTGACGACGCCGACGAAATGGGTCATCTGCGAGAGCAGCGCGCTGGCGCTGCCGAGCAGGTCTGGGGTGGCCGCCTCGGTGGGCAGCTCGCGGCGCAATTGCGCCAGCTCGCCCTCGCCCAGCGGCTGCATTTCCAGCAGGCTGTCGACGAACACCCGATAGCCCTGCGCGGTGGGCACCCGTCCGGCCGAAGTGTGCGGCGCGGCGACCAGACCGAAATCCTCGAGATCGGCCATGATGTTCCGAATCGTCGCCGGGCTCACGTCCAGACCCGAGGATTTGGACAGCGAGCGCGAACCGACCGGCTGGCCCTCGTGGATGTACTGGGCGATCAACGAACGCAGCAGATGGCGCGCACGTGCATCGAGATGTCGGGATACCGCGTTCATCAATCTCCGGTGCGTGTGCCCATCGACGGGACGCGCAGCTGCATTGCCTACACAATAAGCCCGCCGCCGGGTGATTTCCATGCCTGCGCGCGGCTTGGCCGCCATCGCCACGCGTGCTAGCGTGCGGCGCCTTCCGCAGCAACACCCATGCGATGCTGAAAAGCCTCTACGTCAAGGATTTCGCGATCGTCGGCGAGTCCGATGTCAGCTTCGGTCCCGGCCTCACCGTGGTCACCGGCGAGACCGGCGCCGGCAAATCGCTGCTGGTCGACGCCCTGCTGCTGCTTGCCGGCGGGCGCGGTGACGCGACGATGGTGCGACACGGCTGCGAGCGCGCCGAACTATCGGCAGAGTTCGACCTGACCGGCCGCGCCGACCTGCGTGACTGGCTCGTGGCCGAGGACCTCGAGGAGGATGGCGCCTGCCAGCTGCGCCGCGTGCTGCGCAGCGAAGGCAGCTCGCGCGCCTGGATCAATGGGCGACCGGTCACGCTCGGTCAGCTCAAGACACTGGCGGCCGGGCTCATCGAAATCCACGGCCAGCACGAGCACCAGGCCCTGCTCGAGCGCGTCCAGCAGCTCGCCCTGCTCGACAGCTTCGGCAGCCATGCCCGGATGCTCGACGAAGTCGCCGACCTGGCACGGCAATGGCGCGAACTGGCGACGCGCATCGATGCGCTGTCGCGCGGCGCCGACCCCGGCGAGCGCATCGAATGGCTTGGCCATCAGGTCGCCGAGCTCGAACGCCACACGCTCGGCGCCGAGCAATTGGCCGAGCTGGAGGAGCGCCATCGCCGGCTCGCCAATGCGGGCGAACTCATGCGCGGCTGCGCCACGCTGACGCAACGGCTCGACGGCGACGAGGATCTGGCGCTGGCGCGCCTGCTCGCCCGCGCCCATGGCGAGGCCAGTCATCTCGCCACGCTCGACACGCGTCTGGCGCCGCTGGCGGAGCTGCTCGACTCGGCGCAGATCCAGCTCGGCGAGGCCACCGACGCGCTGGCGCGCTACCAGTCGGCACTGGAACTGGATCCCGCGCAACTGGCCGAAGCCGAGGCGCAACTCGGCCGGCTGCATGAACTCGCGCGCAAGCATCGCGTGCGCATGGACGAACTGCCGGCGCTGACGCGGCGTCTGCAGGAGGAACTGGCCAACCTGCGAGGCGCGAGCGCAAGCATCAGCAGTCTGCTCGCCGAGCAGGAAGCGATCGCGCAGCGTTATGCACGGGCCGCACAACGACTGACGCAGGCCCGCAGCGCAACCGCGCAGCGCCTTGGCGACGATGTCAGTGCGCTGATGGCCGAACTCGGCATGGCCGGTGGCCGCCTCGAAGTGGCGCTGGAATCCACAGCCGGCGGCGAACCGCATCCGCAGGGCAGCGAGCGCGTCGAGTTCCTCGTCAGCGCCAACCCGGGCCAGGCGCCGCGCCCGCTGCGCAAGGTCGCCTCGGGCGGTGAGCTGGCGCGCATCAGTCTGGCCATCGAAGTCGCCGCCCTCGGCAGCGACGCGATCGGCACCATGGTGTTCGACGAGGTTGATGCCGGCATCGGCGGCGCGGTCGCCGAGATCGTCGGCCACAAGCTGCGCGCACTGGGCGACCAGCGCCAGGTCCTGTGCGTGACTCACCTGCCCCAGGTCGCGGCCCAAGGCCACGCCCACCTGCGCGTCGCCAAGGCCAGCGATGGCGCGACCACGCACACGCGCATCGACACCCTCGATGCGGCCGCGCGCGAGGAGGAGATCGCCCGCATGCTCGGCGGCGTCGAAATCAGCCGCGAAACCCGCGCCCATGCCAGGCAAATGCTGGGGAAGAAGAGCTGAGCGGGACGGCGTGGGCCGGGCGGCCTGCGCAGCGCCATCGTGCGCCCACCGACGGCCGGAACAGCGCAGCTTTCTGCGCGCCGCAAGCGACGCGCAAACGCTGTCGACAAGCGGCCCGTAGCCCGCTATTTCTTCGCCAGCGGGCGCACGTAGAGCACGAGGCTGTGATCTTCGATCACGTAGCCGTGCTTGGCCGCGATTTCGTGCTGCAGGCGCTCGATTTCCTCACTCGAGAACTCGATCACCTTGCCCGACTCGACATCGACCATGTGGTCATGGTGCTTGCCGCGGTCGAGCTCGTAGACGGCCTGGCCGCCCTCGAAGTTGTGCTTGAGCACGATGCCGGCGGCTTCGAACTGGGTCAGCACCCGATACACGGTCGCCAGGCCGATGTCGTCCTCGTTGTCGAGCAACTGGCGGTAGATGTCCTCGGCCGTGAAATGCTTGCCCTCGTGCTTGTCGAGGATCTCCAGGATGCGAATGCGCGGATGGGTGACCTTGAGGCCGGCCTTGCGCAGTTCGTTGGATTCCATCACATGCCTCCCGCTGCGGCGTTCATGCCCTGGTTTGATTCGAGCCTTGCCGGCGCGCCCGCTAGTGTATCATCGCCCCTTTCACCGCTTCGGAACCGCCCTGCATGCGCATGCGCTGGCTCGCCCTCCTCGCTTTCGCCCCGCTCACCGGCTGCGGCCTCATCTACAAGGTCGACGCGCAACAGGGCAGCCTGCTCGACAAGGGTTCGGTCGAGGCTCTGCAACCGGGCATGAGCAAGCGCCAGGTGCTGCTGATCATGGGCTCGCCGTCGGTCATCAGCCCGTTCGACCAGAGCCGCTGGGACTACGTGTCGACGATGCGTCGCGGTCGCGACAAGATGGATCGCAAGGATCTCGTGTTGCATTTCGACAACGACACCCTGGCGAGCATCGAAGGCGACTACTTTCCGGAAAATCCCGAGCAGCTCATGGCGGATGCGCGCAAGTACAAGCGCCAGTATCCCGACGAGAAGCGCTCCGACGAAGACAAGAAGAAGAAGAAACGCGGCGGCGAGGGCTGACCTGGCTCAGCGCCTGCGCTGCGCGCGCAGCCGGCGCGCCTCCTTGGGATCGATCCGCAGCGGCCGGTACAGTTCGACGCGGTTGCCATCGGCCAGCACGCTCTGCAGCGTCACGCGGCGCGACCAGATGCCGACCGCGCAGTGCGCCGGATCGATGCTACAGACCTCGGCCACACCCGACGCCGCAAGCGCCGCCGCCACCGTGCTGCCAACCGGCAGCCGCAGCGCGCGCAGGAACTGGCGCCCGGGTTCGGCATAGGCCACCTCGACCAGGATGTCGTCGACAGCCGCCATCAGCTGACCACCCCGCCCTCGCCCGCACACCGCCTCGGGTATGCTGCGGCAATACTGCGCCCGGCGCAGCGTGCTGCGCACGCAAGGCGTTCCACGAACTGGCGACGCATCCCGATCACAGGAACAAGCCCCGTACTTCCCCATGGCAAAAGCAAACGACAAGGACAAACGCGGCAGCGCCACGATTGCGCTCAACAAGCGTGCGCGCCACGAATACCACATCGACCAGCATGTCGAAGCCGGCATCGCGCTGCAAGGTTGGGAGGTCAAGAGCCTGCGCGCCGGCCGCGTCAATCTCGGCGATGCCTACGCGATCGTCAAGAGTGGCGAGATCTTCCTGTTCGGCGCTTCCATCGTGCCGCTGATCTCGGCCTCCACCCACGTCGTGGCCGACGACCGCCGCACGCGCAAACTGCTGCTGCATCGCGAGGAGATCGACAAGATCATCGGCGCGATCGAGCGCAAGGGTTACACCCTGGTTCCGCTGGCCATGTATTGGAAGAACAACCACGTCAAGCTCGACCTCGGCGTCGCCCGCGGCAAACAGGAGCACGACAAGCGCGACAGCGAGCGCGAGCGCGATTGGCAACGCGAGAAGCAGCGCGCGATGCGCGCCAGGAACCGCGAAGCCTGACGCCGCGACTTGATTTTCGCCACGATCGCCACCACCATCGGACGACCCCGGGGGCGACCTGGTTTCGACGGGGGACGTGAAGTAGCTGGGAGCATGCCGAGGGCGTCATCTTCCTCGTTAATCCGATGGCAAAAAACTAGACGCGAACGACGACGTCTACGCTCTGGCCGCTTAAGGCCTAGCCCCGAACCCACTTGTGCCCGTGCTCGTGGATGTAGGGTCACTATCACGGGATCGTCCGCACCGGCGCCTTTCGGTCGCGGATCAAATCCAAGAGGCTGGTCCGGCGGTGCGCCTCGCACGTTGTGTTGCCGCCGGATGAGACCAAACAGCGTGACAAGCATGTAGCGCCTGGCGCGGAGCGCCTTCGGACGCGGGTTCGATTCCCGCCGCCTCCACCAATAATGAAACCCCAACCGTTCTCGGTTGGGGTTTTTTCTTGCCCGATCGCGCCGGTTCCCGCGTGTTCTTGGGGGTTCCTGCGGAAGCCTGCGGACTGCACCGGTCAGCCTTCCAGCCCGTTCCGGGCCATATTCCACTCTCTCCTGGCCATTCCTCGCTCCGACCTCACTCCCTGAAACTGGCCCGAAGTCCGCAGTGGCCATAAGTCAGCGCCATACAGATCAAAGAGTTACGCGCGGACGAATCAAGCGGTTGGATTGCAGCATTGGCTATCGGAGTGGGCAAACGTCCCTAGCGCAAAGCCAGCAGTCTTACCGTGCGTTCTATTCGATCTGTTCAAACAGTTTCTGCGCAGCGAGCCTGGCAGCGGCGTCTTGCGCCGAAGCAAGCGGTTCAAGATCTACCCCGTCTCGACCTGCGACGTAGGCTGGACCGCCGACGCCATCGTCGTAGTCCGAACCGTCCTCGTTGATGGCGTAGTGCGCGTCCCGAGTCAGATCCGTTCCGACCAACTGCGAGAGATACACCCACGTCCAGCATCGCTGTAGGTCAGACGCGCTTGTGATTGACTTCGAACCCTTCGCGCTCCACCAGGATGTGCAGCCGCCGGTAGCCGAAACGCCGTCGCTCGCCGGCCAGCTCGATCAGGCGCTGCTGCAGGCCATCGTCCTTTCGCTGGGAGGTGTATTTCAGCACGCTGCGCGACAGGCCCAATACGCGGCAGGCGCGCCGCTCGGACACATGAGTCTCGGCCCGCATGACAACGACGGCGTCGCGTCGTGCCTGCGGGCTCAGAATTTTCCCCGCGCGACGACCTTCAATGCCTCGTTGTCCAGCATCGCTTCGGCCAGCAGCTTCTTGAGCTTGCAGTTCTCTGCCTCCAACGCCCGCAGACGCTTGGCATCAGGTACGTCCATGCCGCCGAACTTCCGACGCCACAGGTAGAACGACGCGTCGCTGAAGCCGTGCTTGCGGCAAAGCTCCTTGATCGGCGCGCCCGCCGCCTGCTTCAGGAAACCAATGATCTGTTCTTCGGTCAACCGCTTCTTCATGTCCGCCTCGCTGGGTTGGCGGACTCTACTTAAATCAGACTGGCCCTGAAAATGGGGAGCAGGTCAGTACCGATAAAGTATTCCCGCGTGGTGCCCGCATCGATCTGCTCGCCGATATCCTCCAGCAGCTGATGCACTTCCTTATCCGTCCAGACGTACTCGCGCTGGTAGTCCGGGACGATAGAAGCACTCCCTGAATGCCTCCTCGATACTGTATTTGTGGTTTTCGATGCGAGCCATATTCTTCCTTCTTCTTCAAATCGTGCTGCGCAGAGCGACGAACTGGTTACTCGGTCCTTCCGACCGAAGGATCAGGTTCGCACTGCTCGACACCACGTAGGCCAGGGGCCGCGTCAGGGTGAATGGGAACAGCACTGGCAGCGACTGCAGGCTCGGGACGGAAACGGGCTTGCCGGCGTAGCGCACCGCCGCTTCGATCAACCAGGCAGTGAGCTCGTCGTTGTCGACGGCCGTTGCTGCCAGCCGGATAACGCGCTTGCCTTTCTCGACCCGCTCCACTGCGCCCCAGCTCGCCTGACTCTGGATGACCATGTTGGTCATGCGCCGGGTGCCTTCGCGCTCCCCATAGGTTTCACTCATGCGCCGATGGACCTCGGCGGACGCGCAGTCGCCCTGAATGGCGGACAGGCGGCCCACCAGCTCAGCCACCTTGCCAAAGAACGGGTACGTCGCCACGGACATGCCCCAGCACAACGCGGCGACCGGAATGTCCGGCTGCGCCTGGTGGATGGCCGCGCCGCGATCCGCGAAGTCAACCAGTTCAGCGCGCGGCTCCAGCCACAACCGATTCAGGACGGTGCGTGTTTTCTTCTTGGCTTCCACGCCAAGCTCGGCTGCATCGAGCAGTGCATTCAGATCATCTAGCCCAGCCACGCCTGCACGAACATTCAGTGCCGCAGCCGCCCAATCAAGCTGAATGAACCGATCAAAGCCTATTTTTGGGGCTGATGAATTCATTCGGTACCAATCACATAACTGACTTTCACAAAGGGCACGATCAACTCTTCGATCGACACCCCGCCGTGGACCACCACCTGCTCGCCCTCCGGCACAAAGGCGGTTCGTCCGCCTGCGAATAGGGGCATGAAGTTCGCGGGTAGTCCAGCGATGTCCAACCTCACTGTGGTGGGATAGGCCGCAGCGGAATCGGCCAGCAATGACTCACTCCGGTAGACCCGAACACGCTCGCCGCGCGTCTCGGCAATCACGCCCTGGCTGGGTCTGCCGACGCCGGTGGACTCCACGTTGCCGTGGTCAGCCGTGAGATAGATGTGGTATCCCTTGTCCAGCAGCAGCGAGAACAACCGGTCGACGAAACCGGTCGTCAGCCAGTTGCCGATCCACATCGCCACATCCTTCTTGGACCGCTCCTTGTGGAGCCGATCGTCAACCTCATCGATGACCAGGCCCACCACCTTCGGGCGCCGGTCGATCAAATCCGCTTCCAGCGCGTCGAGCTGATGGGTCTGACGCAGCGCACGTCGATACATCACCTCATTCGAGTTGACGCCTTCGTTCTGCCAGAACGTCTTCCACAAGGATTCCTCCTTGTCCGTCCTGTCGATGGAGTCGTCGAACTCGCGCGGTTTCAGGCCGGAGAACAGCGCCTGGCGCGACACCGATGTCACGGTCGGCAGCCATGCGAACGCGGTTCCCTCGTCGAACGCGAAACGTTTCGTGGTGGCGATCAGGCGCTCGCGGATCTGTACCCACTGGTCGAAGGCCAGCCCGTCGAATACCAGCAGAGCCACCTTGGTTTCCCCTGCGGACCGCCGATGCCGCAAGAAGCGCGGCACGTGGTGCACCATCACCGGGCCTTTGGTTACCGGCTGCAGGATCAGGTCGGCGTAATGCTTGGCTGCGACCCAAGCTCGCAGACCCTCGTCTGATTGCGCCTGCAAGGTCTTGATCCGCTCCCGAATCACCGGCAGGTGTTCACTGCCTTCCGTGCCTGGCAAACCATGCGTGCGGGCCAGGATTTCACCGTAGCGTTTGGCGAACTCGCTCCAGTCCTTGTGCGAAGAGGTCGCTGTTGGTGTCGCTTCGATCAGGCCATCGATGCCTTTGAGCACCAATGCCTGCAGTGCCGCCGGGTCCTGGACGATCCCGGCCTTGATCCAACTCGGCATCCCCGCCGGAACGCTGTGCACCGCCAACGGATGCAAGCTGCCGTCGAGGAACATGGAATCGACCAGCACCTGCACATCGGAGTGATCGAACGGAATCTCGATCTTGGCGACGTAGTCTGGTGGTGGCGGTTCGCCAGTGCGGGTTCCGTCCAGCCCCTGGGTCTTCAGATAGCGGTACCACGCATCCTGCACCACGCGCAGCAGCGCGCTCTTGGATGCCAGCCATGTGGCGACGGGCAGATCCGTGAACAGCCCCTTGCCCTGAATGATGCCTGCCGCGTGCTGGGCGAACAGGGGTGGCAACGAGCGGTTGGCGAAGTGCATCCGCAGCAGCTCGCGCCAGAAGTCCACTGGGTTGCGAATCGACCTGGGCGCCAGTTGGTAGACGTGTTCGAGGATGAAGTCCTTCGACTCGTTCTCGCCCCTGGCCGACTGCAGCTCGGTCTGATGGGCATGAAACAGCCCGGCAAAGTGCTCCGGCTCGACTTGCTGTACCGCGCTGTAAGCCAGCTTCGGGAATAGCTCCGCAAGGCTGAGCCGGACCACACGACCGTGATGCACGATGTCCCACGGCAAGACATTCGCATCGGCGCTGCGCAGATGCAGAACCAGCGAGGGCGCAGGCCCTTGCTCACCGCGATCCCATGCGGCGCGGTAACGCTCCTCATACTCCGCGCGAAAGGCAAACGGGTCCTCGTACAGCATCAACTCGAAGCCGCGACCGCGCAGCTCGGTCAGCAGCTTCTCGTCGAGCAACACATCATCAGGGTCGCACGCCACCCATAGCTGGGTAAGATCGGCCGTGAAGTGGCTGAGAATGCGTTCTGACCACTGGCTCATCCCACCTGTCCTCCGGGCATCACATCGCCGGAGACGCGCACCATCATCACGGCATTCAAATCCGGCACGCTGGCCTCCATGTCATCGAGAGCGGCCATGCGCGCATCGTGTTCCTGTTGCAGTCGCTTGCGCCGATGCTCGCGCACGGCGGGCAGGCCGATCCGTCCAATCGCCTGACCTCGGGCTTCGAAGGCATACACCGCACGCTCGCGTTCTTCCTTCAGTCGGGCACGGTGCTCGTTCAGCAACTCGGTGAAGATCCGTTCGCCTTGGGCGCTGGCGGCCGCGTGCGAGGCCTCGAACCACTTCACCGACTCCTCGGCGCCGGTCACGGCATGAACATCCACGGTCTCGGTCAGCAGCAGGTCCCACACGCGCTTGGCAGTGGGTACGAAGGGGCGACCTTCCTCGTTGACGAACACCGGCAGGAAGCGCTTCCGGCTCAAGCCTTCAGCGGCCAGGCTGATCTCCCACAGCGACCAGATGCCGCGCACAGAGTCGGGCAACCCGGTCACCCGTATCACCGGCAGTGGCTGGCCGGCAACAAAGCGCGGCAGCTCGCTGATCACTGCCCGGGCGCGTGGGTCTTCCATCGTGACCCATTCCAACTCCGGGTTCTCATCCGCCGTGCGGGCGTCAAAACAAGCCTGTGCCGACTCGCTGCCGTCCGCCCACTTTACGCGCCACGCCTTGCCAACCTTTGCTGCCGAGCCGCCGCGCGCAGCCAACCCGCTGGTGATGGCGCGCTCCAGCCAGAACTGCGCCGGGTGGTCGCGCCACTTGCGGGCGTCGTCAGCGTCCAGATCGTGCTCTGTGGTGAGTAGATCGCTGTTCTTCTTCGACTCCGCCAGCGTGGAGCGCAGCTGCGACACCACCGCGTCGCACTCTTGTTCGATGGCATCCGGGTTCTGCAGGCCATGCACGAACAGCTCGTCGAAGATCGGGTCGGCTTCGACCGAATCCATCACGTCGGCCGCCTTGTCGACGCCAAACTCCTGCGCGATGACCTCGAGCTTTGCCTCCAACACCTGGCGCACGCGGTGCTCCACGGTGTCTTCGAGCACGAAGTTGATGGCGCGAACCACGTGCTTCTGCCCGATGCGGTCTACCCGGCCAATCCGCTGCTCGATCCGCATCGGGTTCCACGGCATGTCGAAGTTGACGATGACGTGGCAGAACTGCAGGTTCAGACCTTCACCGCCCGCATCCGTCGAAATCAGCACGCGAACATCCTTGGAGAACACCTGCTGGGCGCGCGTGCGGGCTTCGAGATCCATGCTGCCGTTGAGCGTCGCCACTGAGAAGCCACGGCTCTCCAGGTATTCGGCCAGCATCGCTTGCGTGGGCACGAACTCAGTGAAGATCAGCACCTTCAGCGCCGGATCGCCTTCCTCCTGCTGCAGCTTGTAGATCAGCTCCAGCAGCGCCTCGGCCTTGGCATCGGTGCCGGCGGCTTCGGTTTCCCGCGCCAAGTCGAGCAGCATCTCGACTTCCGACTTCTCCAGCTCCCAGCCGCTGGACTGCATCGCCAGATCCACCTGGGACTGGCCGTCCAGATCTGCCCACTCGTCGGCGCTGGTGTTCTCGAACAGGTTGGCCTGCGGCTGCGGTGCTTCAAGCAGGGCCTGACGCTTTTCCAGCGTGGTGCGGATGGCTGCCGTACTGGACGTCACCAGCCGCTGCATCAGGATCATCAAGAAGCCGATGTGGCGCTGCTTGGCGGCCATGGCCTGGTTGTAGCCGTGGCGCACATAGTCGGTCACCGCCTCGTACAGGCGCTGTTGCGAGCCGTGCCGTGCCTGCCACGCCACCGCCTGCAGCCGGGTGGCACGCGGCTTGAACAGCGGCTGGCCCTCGGCGTTGATCGATGCGCGCTTCTCGGTGCGGATCACGAAGGGACGCACTCGGTCGCGGCTGACGCTGCTTTCATCCGGGAAGGCTTCGCGGTCCAGCAGCTGCATCAGCCGCATGAACTGGTCGGTCTTGCCCTGGTGCGGCGTGGCCGACAACAGCAAGAGATAGGGCGAGGCCTCTGCCAGCGCGGCGCCCAGCTTATAGCGGGCCACCTGCTCGGTGCTGCCACCCATGCGGTGGGCTTCGTCGATGATGACCAGATCCCACGACGCCGAGATCAGGTCCTCGAAGCGCTCGCGGTTGTAGGTGTTGAGTTGCTCCAGACTCCAGCCGCGACGGCCTTCCAGCGGCTTCACCGAATCCAGCGAGCAGATCACCTGATCGTGCATGCGCCACAGGTTCTCTTCCTCGCCCGCGCCGCCGCTGCGCCATTGGCGGAAGGCCGCCAGCTCGGACGGTTCGATGAACTGGAACTTTTCGCCGAAGTGCAGGCGCATTTCGGCCTGCCACTGCCGCACGAGACCCTTGGGCGCCACCACCAGGATGCGCTTCACTCGGCCACGCAATTTCAACTCGCGCAGCACCAAGCCTGCCTCGATGGTCTTGCCCAGGCCCACCTCATCAGCCAGCAGGTAGCGAATGCGGTCGCGGCTGATGGCGCGGTTCAACGCGTAGAGCTGGTGCGGCAGCGGCACCACGCTGGACTGGATGGGCGCCAACAGCAGGTTGTCCTCCAGCGCATCCAGCAGCTTGGCGGCCGCTGTGGTGTGCAGGATCTGCTCCACGCTCGGGCGCACGCTTTCCAACGAGGCCAGATCCACGGCCCGCGCACGCACCACCGCGTCCTTGGCCGGCAGCCAGACGCGATATGCCACCTCACCCCACACGTCTTGACGCTCGATCACGCGGCATGGCGATGCCTGCCGCGTCAACCAGCACCAATCGCCGATGGTGAACCCGCTACCGGCCACGATCAGATCCCGTCTTCGGTACGGGTCAGCGCGAGGTCATAGAGGGTGAGCAGCTTCTCGTCCTCTTGCAGTGCCTCATCGGGAACCTTCTTCGCAATGTCGATGATCGTCTGGTAGTCCTTATTACCCCACGCGGCCCTGAAGCCAGCGCGCAGCGCTTCCAGGCGAAACTCCTTCAGACGGCGCCCCGTGAACGCTCGGTAGTGGTCAAACTCCTTGAGCAGCGCCTTCTCGCGTTTCTTCTCCAAGTCCTGCGCCTTGTTAGGGTCTGGGACGTACCAACGATCCTTGGCCTTGGCCACAAGCGCCGGACTGTTCTTCTCCAGCCCGCGAAGATCTTTGTGATTGGTAGACAGATAACTGTGTATCTGGCTCGGAACCTCGCCAGTACCGTCGTACTCGATAAAGTTGTCCTCTAAAAGGGCGGCAAGCTCAGGTTTTGATTCGTGCTTTTTCCAACCAGCACCCAACTGGCTGATGAAATCAGTATGAATCTCCTGATATGTTGAAGGACGCCGTTTCAAGAAATCGGTCAACCAATCAATTGCGCTGCGCTCATCGGAAACAAACATTTCCATCTGAGGAGCGACTGAGACCTGCATCCTCTTCTTGTCATATTCAGAAACCTGATCAGGCAGAAAAATCATCCCGTCCCGCTCAACAAAGCGCTGCAGCAGGCCTGCTTGAAATTCATGCGTGGACATGGGAACCGGGACATTGTGCCGAATAAACCACGCGACCATTCGATCGAAAATGATCCTTGGATCTCGCTCGGCGATGAACTCCAAACTGCCATTTCTTACCTTTACGGTTGGCAGATAACTCAAATGAGTTCGAACAAAGTCCCAAACTGAGTCCTCTGTTCCACCGGAGGATTCAAATCTATTCTCCAGTCCACCATTCGGCTTGTATGCAGAAATAACAAGATCTTGCTTGACTGCAATTGTCGAAATGTATGCGTTGATACTTCCCTGCTTCTTGTCGAGCGCGGAGACATTGGCAACAATAAATCCCGCCTCAGATATAGCGGTTTGAATATTGTTCCAAACCGAAGCCTTCGTGTTAGAGAACTCAACAGTCATCCACCTTCCTGGCTTCAGAATGCGATAAGCCTCTTTGAAGCAAGTCGTCATTATTTGACGGTACTCGTTGGCACCTTTTCCCTGAATGTCGTTTTCAATGGCTTCAGTCTTATTGTTCGTCCGCACCTTTAGCCATGCCTCCCAGAGGAAGCTCATTTCTGAATAATTGATGTTTGCGCCGAAAGGTGGGTCAATAAAAACATAGTCTAAAGAGTTGGAATCGATATCCAAGACTGATGTCGATGATGTGCCAATCGCAACGTTCTCAATCTTTCCAACATTGACAAATGCCGAAGATGACCTCGAAGAAATCTGCGGAAATATAGGAACCTCGCTGTGAATTGAGGGGCAATAGAGTGTTCCCGTTCTTTCCTTTCCTACCCAGCCTCCCCGATTCTGTCCTTTAAGCGCAGCGAAATAATTCGACATGAGCGGCGCACAGAGTTGAGTTGACTTGTACATCATGGATGTGAACATAAACTTCAACTCTGGCGAATCGGCTCGACTCCAGCATGCCGCTAGCGCCCATAAATTTCTTTTGTAGAAAAAATGGTGGGCATGCGTAATCCCGTGGGAGTACTTCGGTTGCCTGGTGTTAAAACCATCTGGCAACTCATCTATTGGAACCCAATAGGGGATGTCCTTCTCTTCTATTTTTTCGAGTAACGCAAAATCACCCAGGTCTGGCTTCTTGTCGTACCGTCGTCCATTAAGGGTGTAATTAATTAGCACCGGGATCTGTTTTGCATGCTTGACGGTCGCACCGATTAACCGGTCGTGTTTCGTGATCCAGACGCGCTCAAGCGCTTTCTTGTTTAGATTCTTTGAGCAATGAGGGCAATCAAATCGCTCTCTGACCTCGCCAGCATCCGGGTCAACTGCCACATTCCAAAAGACTATTTCCCCTGCGCACTCAGGGCAGTTAAAGACGTCCGACCAAAGAGCGTAATTAATCTGCCCCTTCGATACGCCATCCGTATGAGAGGTCTCATAAAGCCAGGCGCACTCTGCTCTTACCTCGTCATATATCTTCTTGACCTTGGCTTCGAATGCAATCGGGTCTGACGCGGAATTGAAGTTGTGTGCAAGGAATGTCGCAGCTGGGGAAAGATCATTCAGGATCGATTTGCGAACGCCAATTTTTGAAACTTTCTCCCACTTTGTTTCGCCCTGTTCGTTCCGGGTCTCTCCAAAAATATCCCCGTTAGCATCCACCCTGTAGCCAAGGGATTGGACTGCGGATTGGTCGCCACACAGCTGGGCAGCAACCCCAGCCATCCCAGTTCCAGAGAAGCCATCAAATACGAGATCGCCAGGGTTTGTGTAATGAAGGATGTACCTCATTACAGCCTTTGGCGGAACCTTGGTGTGATAGCTGTGAGCGTTACATATCGGGTCATTTCGACCTTCGCTAACATCGGCTGCAAACGGCTCTTTGCTGTACGGAACAGACGAGTCATAAGGCTTGCCGTAGTGCTGGACAAAGACCCCGATAAACGGATTCGGACATGCCGTGTAATACGGCGGATCAGACAGCGCCAGGATGTCTTCGTCCGAGCCGACAGGAAAACCTTCGATCTTCCGGAATGCGGGGTCCTTGAGCTTCTCGGCAAGCAGCTTCAGGTAGTGCTCGCGGCGAGCCTCATCGCTCGGGAACGTTTGCCCGAGGCATTCAACCGGGCCTGACTTGGCCGCATGGTTCTGGAAAAGATCGCTCATCAGTCGGTCCTCAAATTCTTGTTGTCATGGTCGGGCGATCACTTTGTGTCACTCGATCACGAAGCGCAGCTTGGTGGCGTCTTTGCCCTTGCAGCGCTCGTTCATGAAGGTGTCGAAGCGCTTGCGCAGGTCGTCCGGCGTGGCCGGCGAGCCGCCTTGCAGCAGCGCCTGCTTGATCTCGTCGCCCTTGACCGCGATCTTCTCCAGCCCCGACAGCGCCTCCTGCACGGCGTTGGCAAACTCGCTGGTCATCGGGTCCGGGAGCTTGCGTGAGGTCAGGAAGGCGTCGATCAGCTTCTTGGACGCGGGCGGCAACAGGCCCAGGCTGTCCTGCGTGAACGGGTCTTCCAGGTTCTCCAGCAGGGTCTGTTGCCAATTGGCCAGCAGCTCGTCCAGATCGTCATCCAGCTTGTGCAGGCGGTTGGCCGCCGGGATCAACTCCAACTGCTCGGCAGACGGGCGGAACTGGCAGTGCGGGCAGACGGCGGCCGTGACCAGCGTCGGCTCATCGAGTGAGGAACAGCTCTTCAGACCGTTGAGCGACTCCTCGAACGCGGTGAGTTGGCTGGTGGGCATCAGCGACACGCCGGCCAGCACGCGCAGCGCCAGCAGGCGATCGTCCTTGCGCAGGGCGTTGCGGGTCTTGTCCTCGGCCACACCCAGCCGCGCCTTGCTGTGGCTGGCGATGTAGGCGGTGATGTAGTCCTTCTTGAGCTGGTTGAGCGTCTGCCGGTACTCGGAGGCGTGCTCGGCTGTGCGGTCCTGGCTCAGCTTGTCCTGCAGCGCCTTGCGCGCCGCCTCGGCCTGCTTCACCCAAGGGTGCTCGGCGGGCAGCACCATCTCGGCCTGCGAGAGGTAGGACGCTGTGCTGCCCAGCTCGACCACCAGTTCGAGCAGACGCTCGACGGCGGCGAGGATCTCCAGATTCTTCTTCTGGCTGTCCAGGTCTTCCTGCGTGACGCGCAGGTTCTTGAGCTTGCCGACGGTGTTGTATGGCGCCAGCGACTCGGTGAACTTCTTCAGCGAATCCAGCCGGGCGTGCCAGTCCTTGGCTTCTTCTTCACGCAGCAGGTTCTGGCCCCAGAAGCCGAGCTTGCCTTGCTGCAGGTCGGAGCCAGCCTTGAGCACACGCGGTACCAGCGCGCTGACTTTCTCCTGCAGCTTGATGACCGGCTCGGTATCGCCCTGGCTGGCCTTCTGGGCCAGGCCGGACGGCAGGTCGAACAACTCGAACAAGGCGCGCAGGACCGCGAGGTTGATCTCCTTGGGCGCCTCGACGTGCTTGAACTGCTTGAGCTCTTCCAGCGAACGCTCTGCGAGTTGCACTAGCTTGCCGGAGTCGATCTTGTCGCCGGTGATCGACAGCACAATATCGCCGGAATAGACCAGGCCACCCAGCACCGTAACCAGCAGGTCGGGTTCCAGCCGGTACTTGATCGGGGCGAAATACTCCACATCAGACGTGCCCGACAACAGTTCGCTGCGATTGAGTACCTGGCCGTGCCCTTTGGCCTTGAGTCGGTTCAGAACCTCCTGCGCGTAGCGGGAGGTGGCGGGATCGACACGGTCACCGTCGAGCAGCTCCAGGGCATCGAGGATGGCGGCGGCGTCCTTGGTGCGTGTGCCGCCGGCCAGTGCGCGCAGGGCATTGCCCACCAGTTGCTTGCGGTTGGCCTCGGTGATCAGCACAGAAAAGGTGGGGTACTCGGGTGAGATGTCGGCAAAGCGCTGGCCGAGTGCCAGGCCGGAGACGATGTTCACCACGTCGCGGAAGTTGATGCGCTCGTCAGGACCAAGACGCGCGCGGTCGCGCAGGGACACGCCCTTGGACCAGTCCTGCAGCGTCTTGGTCTTGCCCTGATAGGTGACCTCGAACGCGGTCATCTGCTTTTCCTGCAGCCACTTGCTCATGGATCGCAGCGAGTCCTGGGCTTTCGACAGGTAGATGGCCTTCGCGCCACCGCTGGCGGTGGACGCCAGATCCAGTGCTGCCGCGTATTGCGACAGGTAGCGCTTGTAGTCCTCGTCCGGTGACTTCAGGCGGAAGAACACTTCGTCGGCCAGGTTGTTGTCGCTGAACTTCGGCTTGTCGAAGGGCTGGATGAAGTAAATGTAGAAGTCGCGCTCAGGCTGGGCCGTGGGTCGGTCATTCGGTGCGCCAAAGAACAGGTAGCCCATGCGCTCGACGCGGCGCTCCTGCCACTCGATCTGGTACTGCCAGATTTGGAAGCCGGGGTAACGCAGATCGTCGCTGCACTCCATCAGCGCCTTGATGGCACTGTAGTAGGCACGGTCCAGCGCGTTGTCGGACAGGGCTTCGGCGCGCTTCTCGATCTGCGCGTCGTAGTCGATGTCCTTCTTCAGGTCGAGGTAGTACTGCTCGGTGTCAGGTGCCTTGGAGATGAACTGGCCGTTGACGGTCTTGAGCACTTCCCGCAGCACGGTCTGCACCATCGACAACAGGTTCTCGGCCGGATCGCCCGGCATGTCCTCCACGCCTGGCTGGAACAGACACAGGGCGTCGCGTAGCTCGGCGGCCGTAGGGCCGATGGGCACATGGATGTCGCCACCCGTGGTCAGCCGGTGGACGGCCAGCGCGTTGATGACCCGTAGCGCCATGGCCTTATAGGCCGGGCGCGTAAAGGCCTGCTGCACGCGGGACTCCAGCACCTCGGACACGCGCATGACTTCTTTGATGTTCGGGTCAGCGCGCAGGACCGAGTTGGCCTTGATGGTGTTCCAGAAGCTCTCGTAGCTGATGAAGAGCGGCTTGTCTGCGGGCACTTCCTGGTCGAGGATGGCCAGCATGGCGGTCTCGATGGTCTTGAGCGCGCCTCGCTTCTCGGTGAAGTGGATCTGCTCGAAGGTCTTCAGGTAGTCCGGGTGAACCGGGAACAACCGCACGTACTCATCCATGCGCTCGTTCATGGAGCCGTAGAACTTGGCGAACGGCGTGAGGTATTCGCGGATCTTGTTCTGCTGGTCGGCCGTTTTCTTGAGCAGGCGCGCGGAGACGACGAAGCTGACGTCCTGACGGTCGATCAGGATCTGGGTGAAGCGCTCGTTGACCCGGCGCATGCTGTCGGCCACATGCTGGAAGCGCACGCTGTCGAAAATGGCTTCCTGCACACCAGCCACGAAGCGGAACTTCAGGTGCTTGGTGACTTCACCGATCTGACGCAGGATGGCCAGATCCTGCACCAGCTCGTGGTCGCGACGGGACTGCAGATACTCCAGGAACTCGTCGACCACCAGCAGCACGCCCTGGGCGGGGAATTTCTCCGCGAACGCGGCCATCATCTCCTCGAAGGAGTCCTTGTTGTTGAGCTCCTTGTCGGCCGTCGGGAAGGTGTAGTCAACACCGAGCTTTTCGAGGAAGCGCTCAAGCTGCAGGGTAATGATCTGGCGCAGGGGCATCTGCAGCCCGCCCACCTCGATGCGCAGCACCTTGAAGCGGCCAGCGATCGGGGCAACCGCCTCGGCGACCTTGGGGTGGCGGATCATCGATGCGTAGGCGGCGTCTTCAGCCACCAACGACAGTACCGACATCAAGTGCGATTTACCGGTGCCGTAGTTACCGACGATCAGCACGCCCTTGTGATCGACCGAGTCGTCAAAACTGAGCTGGGGAACCATGAGCTTGGAGATCCGCTCGGCCATGTCGTCGGAGATGACGTAGGTCGCGACGAGCTTCTTGGCCTCGTCCGGACGCCCGGCATCGAGCAGCTGAATGACTGACTCGATCTGCTCGAACTGGATCAGATCTCCGTATTTCATGTTCTTGGCCATATGATTCTCTCTTCCCCGCCGTTTCTTAATTCGGTCAAATTTCGAGTACGACCACGCCATCACGGCTGTAGTCACGATGTTCTGGATGGCTCATGTCGGCGTACACCAAGCGATCACCGCGCAGCTCGCCAGGCCAGACGGCCACGACGCGCTTGGAGTGAGCCAGCCGCCTGACGAGGTCAAGCGGGTTGATCTGCAGGCTGGGCTCGAACAACAACTCGAGGTTGTCAAGCAACAGCGGATCTTCAGTTCGTTCCTTGTCCGCGATCTCCCGCAGCAGTTCGCCCGCCGAGAAGCCGCGCTTGTTGTTCGGTGTGGCAGCCAACCTGCGCCCCAGTTCAAGGCCGACGTTGAGCAGCTCGATGTTGAGCTTGGCGCCGAGCTGGCGCAGCAGTTGGGTCTTGCCACTGCGGCTGGGGCCGACCAGCAGGATCAACTTGCTGTTGAGGTCGCCGATTTCGCCGATGAGTCGTTCGAGTTTTGCGATCACCTACGCCTCCGATCTTTAGTTATTTCGGGTGCGTGCGGGGCGCGGCAACTAAATCGATGCATCGTCATGGTTTACTCGAACAACCGTTTTTGCTTGACGACATAGCCCGCTGGCTTCTTCTGCTTTTCTAGTACGCCTTCGTCAACCAGACGCTGTAACCATGCCTTGGCCTGCGCGTTTGACACGTCCAGCGCGGCGGCCACTTCGGCGTCCTTCATCGGCACACTCAAGAGTTGTTGAATCGCAGCGCGCACGGCAGCGAAGAGCACTTCAGCAGGGGTCGATTCCAGCTGCGGAGATTCCTTGGCCTCGTCTATCGGCGCCACAGCCTCTGGTGTGACTGGCGGCAGTTCTTCCAATACCGCAGCGGGTGGCTGCGCATCGGAAACAATGTCGACCGGCGCCGATGGCTCGCTCGCGGCCTGAGGCAATGGCGCGGCGTCGGGTGGCACGGGCGCCGTTGGCTTGGCATCAGCCGACGTTGGCTCTTCGTTTGAAAACAGCGCAAAACCAACCTGTGGGGATGCCGTCGGCGTTGGCATCGCCACGTTGAACACATCCTCGAACGAATCCACGTCTTGCGGGTTAGGCCAGGGAAGTGCGCCTTTCTTTCGCAAACCATCTAATCCGGCGGAAGACTCGCCCGTTGATCGAATGAAGACCGGGACAAACTTGAGTTTGTCGAGTTGCTCGACAGCGCCTGCCCAGGTACCACCTTTGTTGAGGTCGGAACTGACCACCAGTGAGGTGTCTGCCAATGCATAAATCAGCTTGTTCCGCTGCATGGCGTTGCCAACATTGAACCCGGCACTCGGGTCGTAGGGAGAAATCAGCACCAGTTGACCATCGAGCAGCAGATTGCGGTGCTCGCGGTTCATGGCGGTCTTTTCCAGACTGTCTGCCAGCACGCCACAAACTTTTCCACCTCCCTCAAGCGCACCCCGCATGGCGGCCTGATCGATGCCCTTGGCGCCACCGGAGACAAGCGTTCTCCCTGCCCGAGCAGCGAGCCGGCCGACTACCATGGTGTAGTCGATGAGGGCGTCGTCGACATGGCGCGATCCGACGACGGCAAGCCCACCGGTTTCGAGCAAAGCCATGTCGCCACAGCCGTAGAGCACTGCCGGGGCGTCTTCGCGCAGGCGGGCCTTCAGGCGGCGTGGGTACTCTGCATCGGCACGGCTAACTACCCAGATGGCACGTGCCTGCCAGCGCTCGATCACTTGGCTCAGCAGGAATCCGCGCCCCAGCAATTTCTGCAGGCGGCTCTCGTCAATCACCGGTTGGCACGCACGCAGGATCTCAGCTGCATCCGGCGAGAGGAGATCCGCAGGCTGACGCTGGATTTCGCGCAAATGACGCGCGAGACGTTTGTACTCACCAGGCGAGAGCAGATCCGATGAAGCAGTGCCTCGTCCGGCAATGAGTGGCGCAGTCAGCAGCAGGATCGCCTGGGTGTTGGGTGAGAGGACTGGCGTCATTCGTCGTGCCCCGTCTGTGAAAGGGCCATAGGCCAAACTGCGCCACTGCCGCTTTTGCGCAGCAGCCATGCAGACACCGTTAGCGTCCAGCGCGAGTCGACCATGTCATCCACCAAGAGGACTGGTCCGGGAGGAATGGGCTGACCGTTGAGTGCGAGCGAACCATCAATGTTGCGCGCCTGTTGTGTACTGTTTGCCATCGTTTTCTGTTCGGGCCTTGCGTCTGTTTTTGCGATGACCATATGAAACGGCAGACCCAGCGCAGCAGCCAAGCGTTGCGCGAAATTCGGTACCAATTCGGGGTGCCGAAGTGAAGGAACGCAGGTCACCCAAGTCGGGCTCGGCTGTGGATTCCACTCTTGAATCATCTTCACACACGCAGCAACGAGGTCATCGGAAAAGTGGCCGTCGTGGTATTTGCCCTGTCGAACCAAGCCACCCCAACCGGCATCGCCCCAGACACATAGCGCCTTGCCGGATTCGGCCTGATGGGCAGGGGCGATGAATCCCTTGACACCGTACTGGGGCATTCCACCATCGGGCCATTTTTTCCGGGGCTCGATGGGCAAGCTGGTTCGACGCAGAAATTCGACGGCGGCTTTGACCAGCTCGGTATCCACGGTTGCAGGCAATGGCGGTAAGGCAGGCTCTGTGACAACACTTGGATCGCCGTCGAGCGCGCCAATCAAAAAGCCCATGTGCTCACCAAACGGCAGGCTGACGTAGTACTGCATCTGCTGGTGCTCGTCGCGTCGCAGGGCCGTGAGGCGCTCGGCTCGTTCCCAGAAAGCCTCGCTCAGGGTGGCGGCGGTGAGCTGCCACTTGCTGCCTTGTTTGGCGATGGGTGCCGGCGCTTCGAGGGATAGCAGCGCGATCGTTTTGTCGACGCGGCCCTTGCTCAGATTGACTCGACTCAGTAGTTCGGGGACAGACAGCCCATTGGGCTCGTCTTCAAGCGCTCCCAGGACGTCGGCAACTTCTTGTCGGGTTGGGAAGGCACTCCGGATAAACCAGTCAGTGATGTCAGACTCTTCTTGGCCGCTGAGCAGCACGCCGTAGGCGGAGTCAAGCGCGCGCCCGGCACGGCCGACTTGCTGGTAGTAGGCGACGACCGAGCCTGGCATCTGGTAGTGGATGACGAAGGCCAGATCGGGCTTGTCGTAACCCATGCCCAGCGCCGTTGTGGCGACCAGCGCCTTGACCTCATTGTTGAGCAGCGCCTGTTCCAACGCCTCCCGACGATCGCCCGTTTCGCCCGTGTAGGCCTCGACGTTGAATCCCCGGGTCTTGAGCCAGTCGGCGACCTGATTGGCGTCACGCACCGTCAGCGCGTAGATGATGCCGTGGCCCCGCAGTGTGGTCAGTTGCTCTGCCAGCCAGGCAAGGCGCTCCGCCTGGCTGGGTAGGCGGATGGTTTGCAGGGTGAGCGACGTCCGATTCAAGTCGCCGCGCGAGACGTCCAGTTTCGGACCGAGCACAGCAGCGAGATCCTCCATCACGCGGTTGTTCGCCGTTGCCGTGGTGGCCAGCAGCCGCAGGTTCTGCGGCAGCGTCTTGACGATCCGCTCCAGCAGGCGGTAGTGAGGACGGAAGTCGTGGCCCCAGTCGGAAATGCAGTGCGCTTCGTCGATGACCAGCATCGAGATCTGTGCGGCGATGCCGGCCAGGACCTGCGTGCGGAAGCGCTCGTTCGCCAGGCGCTCGGGTGAGATCAAGAGGATGTCGACTTCCCCACGCGCAAGGGTGGCCTCGACTTGGGTCCAGTCGTCGACGTTGTCGGAGTTGATCGTGGCGGCGCGAACGCCCATGCGCTCTGCCGCAGCGATCTGGTTGCGCATCAGCGCCAACAGCGGCGAAATCAATAACGCCGGGCCGGCTCCCGCTTCCCGCAGCAACTTGGTCGCGATGAAGTAGACAAAGCTCTTACCCCACCCGGTCTTCTGCACGACCAGCAAGCGGCCTTTGCCTTCGACGATGTGACGAACGGGATCTTCTTGGCCGTCGCGGAAAGTGGCATCGGCGCGTCCGGAGCCGGTCCGCAGCAGTTCCAGCGCGCGTCTTGGGTCGTAGGCCACCTTATTGCTCTCCCTTGTTTTGGTCGGGCGAGTGGTGACCCATTCTTGGCCGTCCGAATCAAGAAACCTTGTGCCGCCAGGTTTGGCAGTGAATTCATACACACACTTATTCGTCGAATAAGAAAAACCGCCAATGAATACTCGCAATCGACCAGGAACGTAGTCCAAGTCTAGTATTTTTTCATTTCTGTCATACGAGTATCCAAGCAGGCCATAGGGTGTTGGCAATATTACTCGAGACGACTCTCCCTGTTCAGCAAGAGCGTTTACTGGCCGAAGCCAAACGCGTAGATCATCCAAAATTTTTGGCGGCAAAAGCTCAACTGCAGTGCCATCTATTAGTGAGATTCTCCGCAACCCGCCGCAGCCGCCCTCAAACGAAAATGTAGGTAACGCAAAAAAATATGAACCATCAAAAAAACCTTCTGAAGAACCATCTTTGTAATCATTTCCCTCGTAGCACGTGATTATTTCCAGAGATGGAAACCTAAGAACATAAAGGTCTTCATACCACTGCGATTCGCAAACGACGGCAATGTTATTGCTGTCGTCTGACGTGATCACTTTCACGAAATCTGAGCCAGGAGAAATGACCAGATCTGAAACCACTTCGCCTATATCGTATTTAACACACGACAAACTGGTGTCGGTCCAGCTGAATGAGTCAGAATCGTAACTTCTGGGAGTTACGACGAGCATGTATTCGCCTATTCTTATCTGCGTTTTTTCCGAAAAGAAGTCGCTCATTCAATAACCACCATTTTTAACATCACAATTGATGCCATTAGGAACCTTGTAGCCAGGCGCCAACACAGCGTTCTTGACGCCGTACAGCGCCAGATGATCTTTCAGCCAGAGCCTGAATTCGTAACCGCGCATGCTGTGGTCCGGAGAGCAGTCCACACTCCACTGCCGCAAGATGTATCCAGCCGTGGCGGCACGCAGCTTCATCCGCAGTGACCCACGAACCATGCCGTAGTCCATCTCCGTAATTTCAGGACGGGGCTGGTCCGGGTGCGGCACCATCTCCAGCTCCACGATTCGGGTCCATTGGATGTCCTGATCACTGCGCTCATGGGGCTGCACATCTGCATCCCTCATGAGGACCGGGCGCTTGACCCGGGTGATGACGAAATCCCGGAACTCCTGGGACTTCCGGTCGAAGGCGCGGACATGCCAGCGTAGACCGTTGTCGATCAGCGCGAACGGGACGATCTCCCGCTCGGTGCGACCACTGGAGATGGAGTGGTACTCGATGCCGAGCGGACACTCCTGGTGGATCGCCCGGGTCACGCTCGCCAGCACATCCAGATCCGGATGCGTGAGCCGTGACGGGCTCTCGCTGGCCACCCACGCCTTGAGCCGCATCGGCTCACCGTCGCCAAAGCCCTGGGTCAGCCACGACAGCACCCGCTCCGGTGGAAAGTCGAAGACGGGCCGGTAGTCCGGCCCCAGGACGTAGGACTTGCCCTTGGGGTCGTAGTCGATATTGCCCGGGGCCAACTCTTTGTACAGCGCCAGGTCCCTGGATGCGGCGGCGGACTGGATGCCAAACCGCGTGACCAAGTCCTGGCGGCGTATCTCCCCGATGAAGCGCACGCGCAACTCCACGAACGCGAGCCGGTCGCGTTGTGGCTGGGTTAGATCTGCAAGCTGTTCGTTCGACATCCTGGCTGGCTCGTTCGGGTTAGCGAATGCTTGTGCGGGTTATTGCGGAAAGTATATGGTCTGCCATAGAATCTGTCTATGACTCCATTTTGATTTGTGTGTGCGTCGTATTGTGATAACTACAAGCGGCGCAGCGATAAAAGGATCGGTACGGGCGCCATGCAAGATTTCGCAGAGCTTCACCTCAAGCCAGAGACGCTGGCGCGGCACGATTTCAGCCCGAGATTGCGCTGATGATCGCCGGCATTGCATGTGTTCATCAGTTTTGGTGAGGGCGTTGAAAATGGTGGAATCGAAGAAGGACTCGACGTCACCTACCTTGCTGCGCGTCCTGACGCTAGACGGCGGCGGTGCCAAGGGCTTTTACACACTGGGGGTACTCAAGGAAATCGAGGCTATGGTCGGGTGCCCACTTCACCAGAAATTCGATCTGGTTTTTGGGACCAGCACAGGCGCGATCATCGCGTCACTGATTGCGCTCGGCCACGACATCGATTCCATCCTGCAGCTTTACCGCAAGCACGTGCCTACCGTGATGTCACAGAAGACCGCTCCGGCCAGGTCGCAGGCATTGAAAAATCTGGCGAGCGATGTCTTCGGCAATACAACGTTCAGTGACGTGAAGACAGGCGTAGGGATCGTCACAGCCAAGTGGCTGACCGAGCGCCCAATGATCTTCAAGGGCAGCGTTGCCCAAGCGCACGGGCGTGTCGGCACGTTCGTCCCAGGCTTTGGTGTAAGCATCGCAGACGCCGTCAAGGCATCGTGCTCGGCTTACCCGTTCTTTGAGCGGACGATCGTAAGAACATCAATGGGCGAGGATATCGAACTGATCGATGGCGGGTACTGCGCAAATAACCCGACGCTGTACGCGATCGCCGACGCAGTCCAGGCACTGCAAAGTGACCGCAAGGACATCCGGCTGGTGAGCGTTGGCGTGGGTGTCTACCCCGACCCGAAGCCGAGCTTCCTGATGAGGCTCGCGAAGAAATATCTCGTTAGCGTGCAGTTGCTGCAGAAAACATTGGAAATCAACACGCAGTCGATGGACCAACTGCGGCAGATCCTTTTCCATGACATACCGACCATTCGGATCAGTGACTCCTATGTCACCCCTGAAATGGCGACCGATCTTCTGGAGCACGACATCAATAAGCTGGACATCTTGTTCCAGCGAGGGCGGGAGTCGTTCGCGTCACGGGAGCATCAGCTTCGCGAGTATTTGATATAGCCAGGGGGGGAAGATGCCTATTCCAGAATCACAGCTCGAAACGTGGTCCCATCAGGGATCAATTACCCAGTCGAGCAACACCTATAACGCGATCAAAAGCGTCTTGGAGGCGAGCACCACGCCCTACGCCGGCAAGAATTTCAAGGTGTTCCTTCAAGGCTCATACGGCAACGACACGAATATCTATGCCGAGAGCGACGTGGACATCGTCATTCGGCTCGATGACTGCTTCCATAGCGATCTCGAATCGCTGTCCGATGACGAAAAATCAGCCTACAAGCAGGCATTCAGCGACGCGACCTACACGCACACCGACTTCAAGCGGGACGTGCTGTCGGTGCTTGAAGACCAATACGGATCAGCGGTGAAAACTGGCGACAAGGCAATTGCCATCGATGCGAGCGGTTCACGGCGCAAGTCGGATGTGATTGTCGCGACGCAATTCCGGCGGTACTTCAAGTTCCGGTCAGCGAGCGACTCCGAGTACGTCGAAGGCATCTGCTTCTTCAACGCTGCCGGCGAACGAATTGCGAACTACCCGAAGCAGCATTCGGCGAATCTGACGGCGAAGCATCAGGCATCATCGAAGTGGCTAAAGCCGATGGCCCGCGTGTTCAAGAACATGCGCAGCAGACTGGTCGAAAGTGGCTTGATCGAGGCCGGTATTGCGCCCTCGTACTACATCGAGGGCCTGCTGTACAACGTACCGAATGAGGAGTTCACAACCAGCTATCAGGACTGCGTGGCCAACATCCTCAACTGGTATCGGCAGGATGCAGCCAAGACAGACTTGGTTTGCGCCAACGAACAGTATTACTTGCTTCGTGATGGCTACCACACCTGCTGGTCTCAGACGGACTGTGATGCACTGGTCGAAGTGGCGGTTGATCTCTGGAATCAGTGGTGAGGAGAGGAAGGCATGGCAAAACCCGTCGAGATCGGCCCCCACAGCTTCCGGACCCAAAAAAGCGCACTGGACCACTACAAGGCCCTGCTTCACCGTTACCAGGACGATGATCGCATCTCTGAACCAGGGGACCACGCCGACCTCGTTGCGCTCATCGAGCGATATGACCCGATTCTTGACCAGGTTGGTGAGCCGGCGAAGGGTTGTGGCCAGATCGGCCACTTCGAACGGCGCCTGAACACAGGAACGGGCTGGAGCAACTCCGGCTTTTGGGTGGTGCGATTGGACGGGTCCGGATCGTGTCCCACTCCGTGGTGTAACTCCAGTTCCGATGGACTCGGGTGCAGGCGGAGCTACGGGGCTCAGTTTGCCATGTCAGACAGTTGCGCAGTGGACGGGTCGGCAAGCAGCTCGTTCATGGTGTCGCGCGGCATGTAGCGGGCGCGCTGGACAGCCCACTCATCGTTCTGCTCGAGCAGCACGGCGCCGATGAGGCGGCGGATGGAACTGGAAGTCGCCGCCCGTACCGGGGCCGGCTACGGAGAGAAGAATCCGGAGCGGCTTGTCCAGCGCAATGGCTACCGCGAGCGCGACTGGCAGACGCGCGCCGGGACGGTGGAGCTGAGGATCCCGCGACTTCGGCAAGGCAGCTACCTGCCGAGCTTCCTGGAGCCGCGGCGGATGACCGAGAAGGCGCTCACTGCCGTGATCCAGGAGGCCTACATCCAGGGCGTGTCCACCCGGGCGGTGGACGACCTGGTGCAGGCCATGGGCGGCAGCGGTGTCTCCAAGAGCCAAGTGTCGCGCCTGTGTGCGGAGATCGACGAGCGCGTGAACGCCTTCCTGGGCCGCCCCATCGAAGGCGACTGGCCGTACCTGTGGATCGACGCCACCTACGTGAAGGTACGCCAGGAAGGTCGCATCGCCAGCGTCGCCACGATCATCGCGGTGGGCGTCAATGCCGATGGTCGACGCGAGGTGTTGGGCATGGACGTCGGGGCCTCGGAGGCCGAGCCGTTCTGGACCGGGTTCCTGCGCAGCCTGACCCGGCGCGGGCTGCGCGGCGTCAAGCTGGTCATCTCCGACAACCATGCCGGCATCAAGGCCGCCGTGACCAAAGTGCTGACTTGCGCATGGCAGCGTTGCCGCGTGCACTTCATGCGCAATGCCCTGGCGTACGCAGGCAAACGCGGCAAGCGCGTTGTGGCCGCCTTCATCGCCACCGCCTTCGCACAAGACACGCCGAAGGCCGCCAAGGAGCAATGGCGCCGTATCGCCGACCAGCTGCGTCCCACCGTGCCCAAGCTCGCGGCGCTGCTGGACGAGAGCGAAGCCGACGTCCTCGCCTACATGACCTTCCCGTGCGCCCATCGCACCAAGCTGCATAGCACCAACCCCATCGAGCGTTTGAATCACGAGGTCAAGCGCCGCGCCGACGTGGTGGGCATCTTCCCCAACGAGGCGGCCATCCGCCGCCTCATCGGCGCCGTGCTGCTCGAGCAGAACGATGAGTGGGCTGTCCAGCGC
>NZ_JAHCAQ010000027.1 GCF_019634845.1 Dokdonella sp. | reverse complement strand
CCCGCGCAGGGCCAGGCGTGGCTGTGCTGTCCGCCGTGCTCAGTGCTGCGCCGGGCGCGTGCCGCAGCGCTGCGACTGGACCCGGCGGCGCCGGCGCCGGACCGGCTTGGTCACGCGCGCCTTGGCCAGCGCCACGCGTACCAGATCGTGAGCACACCCAGTGCGATCTCAACCATGCCCAGAACGATATAGAACCACCATGCTCCGGGCATGGTCAGCAGCATGATGACGATGTAGAACAGGGCCAGCACGATGTTGAGCCAACGGTTCAGCCTCGGTGGCAGCACCAGGCACAGGAAAACCATGAGCCCGGGGATCGCCAACAGGATCGAGGTCGCCACCAGCGTGCCTTGGCTCGTGGCTCCAATCGGCCCGTCGCCGGCAAGCATTCCCCGCAATTTGCCTGGCACGTAGAGCCCGAAGTAGTCGCCGTAGATGTAGCAGAACATCAATGCCGCCCACAGTGCGGCCAGTTTGTGCTTCACGTGCACGGCGAAATCTTCAAGTTGCGTTGAACTCATTGGCTTTCCCAGTATCGGTTGCAAGGTCGGATCTCACGATGCGCGGCGCCAGTTTGTGGCGTCGCGAAGCGCACATTTTCGATAGCCACCACTTCAATCGTCAAAGCCATCCGTGAAGATGCGATCGGTCGGATCGGACGGGATCGCCATGGCGCGCACGCTGCCATACGTCGCCGTGGTGACCTGGACCAGCACGCTGCCGTCGGCACCGACCCAGGAGTCGGAGCCGCCGCCGTACAGCGCCGGTCCGGAGTCGTCGACGCCGAAATCCACCACCGTGTCGGCGACAAGTCCTGTGCTGGTCGGGACCGCTACGGTCTGGCCGGCGGCGAGGACGCGGCGCGGCGCCTGTCCGCGCCTGAGGAGCCACAGCGCATGTTCGTTGTCGGGATTGGTGTAGGCCGCGGCGAGGATGTCGCCGTTGGACAGGATTGCGCTGGCATGGATGCTGTGCCACATGCGGCCTTGTTCAGGCCCGTAGGCACCCGCGAGATCGAACAGTGCCACCAGTTCCGGTGCGGCGCCGGCCCTCACGCGCCACAGGCCTTGCTGCGAAGCGCCGTCCCCGGTGCGGGTATTGGCAATGAATGCGCTCCACGCTCCGGCCGACATCAGGGTGCCGGTGTTGAACGAGGTCCAGACCGCGTCGAGAAAGTGGGGGCCGTGCTGACCGGCGGCGTCGTTCATGGCCAACGGGCGATTGGCCGTGCCGTCGTTCCAGAACAGGCCAGCGCGACTGGCATCGTTGGCAGTCGGGCGATAGTTCGCAAAGAAGGTGACGTTGCCTTCCTCACCCGGTCGCGGCGTGGTGAAGCCACTGGTGAAGCGCGCCGTGGCCAAGCCGATGTCCGGGCCGAGCGCGTCGGCGCGACCGCTGGCTGCGAGGGGACGCGGCGCGCCGTCGCACACTTCCCACACGCCTTCGCCACTGCTCGCACTGAACGCACCATAGACTCGATTGGTTGGCGTGATGGCGATCGAACCCAGGCCCCACGAGGCATTGAAATAGTCGCCCGCAGTGAGATTGGGCGCGAGATCGCGCGCGGTTGAACCGCGCAACATGCAGGGCTGGTTGCCTTGGCCGGGCCGCGACTGGACCAGCAGGCGGTTGGGCTGACCCGACGGCGAGGTCACATCGGCGTTGACGAGGACGCGGCCCCCGTTCATCGCACGGGCGGTGAGGGACGAGCCTGACTGATACCTCCAATCCGTACCCATGCCAGGACCGAGGGCGCCATCGGTGAGGATGCGCACGACTTCCACGTTGGCCTGCTGGTCCCAGCGCCACACGCCCCACGTCGCCGCCGCGGGATTGGCTGCAGGGCCGGCCTTGGCGACGAACACGCGCTGCCCATCGACACCGGCATCGCCGAACCCGGACGAATAGTCGAGGAATACATGGCCAGCCTCGCCGCCGCTGCGCCCCGGTCCAGCCGCGTCGGTGACCCCTTCCTTCATGTATTGCACCCACACGCCCTGGCGGAGAGCCCAATAGCCCTGCTGGCCGCTCGTGATCATGCGCACGCCAACGCGCGCCGCACCGGCATCGCCGAGCAGAACGTCGCCATAGTTGCGAGCCGTGGCAGGCAATCCCGGCACGACGACGCTCGAACCCTTGCCGATGACGGCCTGCCACGGGATGCCCTGCGCGCTGGCGTGGAGTGCCGGGACGGCACAGGCGATGGCGAGAGTCAGCAGAACTGGACGAAGCCTCATTTGACGGTTTCCTTGAAGGTGGTCTCGAGCGGACATCGGCGCCGCTGCGCCAGCTGATGAGCCGGCGCCCGGCGGGGCTGCGCACCGTAGCCGAAGTTGCCGCCCGACGGTGGCCATGCAGGCCACGGTTTGGTAACGGTTTGTCCACGCGTCGCTCGCGCTGCGCCCATCCACGCCCGCAGGCCGCTCGTGTATCCTGCTGGCCAGCCCGCCAGCAATCGGCGCGTCGGGGTCTCGTGCCCCCGCGCTGCCTCCCGACGCCGCATGCACGATCCCGCCCAGCCCGGAGCCCGCTGCCACCTGTTCCGCTTCGGCAGCGCAGAATTCGACGAAGCCAAGGTCGAGCTGCGCGTCGCCGGTCTGCGCGTCGAGATCGAACACCGTGCGCTGGCCGTTCTCGCCTACTTGTTGCGGCATGCCGACGAGGTGGTCACCAAGGAAGAACTCCTGCGCGATGTGTGGTCGGGCCGGGTCACCGTCGACAAGGTGTTGCCCAATGCGATCGCCAAGCTGCGCCGGGCGCTCGGCGAGAGCAATGCGCAGCATCTGGTCACCCACGCGCGGATCGGCTATCGCTTGGTCGGGCCCGTGTCGCGTACTGCGGTCGGCAATCGGATCGTCAGTGAGCTCAGACTGGCCGCTGGCGACGCCGTACCGGGCCGCGAGAACTTCGTGTTGCGGCGTCAGCTCGGTGCGCGGCGTGATGGCGAAGTCTGGCTCGCCGAGCAGCCGCGCACGCATGCGCTGCGCGTGTACAAGTTCGCGGGCGGGGGCGAACCGCTGCGCGCGCTCAAGCGCGAGGCGACGCTGCTGCGCGTGCTGCACGAAAGCGCCAGCGACGATGCCGGGTTCGTCGCCATCGTCGACTGGAACTTCGAGCAACCGCCATTTTTTCTCGAGTGCGGTTACGGCGGTGACAACCTGCTCGATTGGTCGCGCGAACATTTGGCCGCGACGTCCACCGATGAGCGCATCGCACTGTTTGTCCAGCTTGCCGACGCCGTGGCCACGGCACACGCGGTCGGCGTACTGCACAAGGATCTGAAGCCGGCCAATGTCCTCGTCGCCCCTGAGGGCGGTGGCTGGCACGTACGCCTCACCGATTTCGGCAGCGGCCGCCTGCTCGACCCGGAGCGGCTTGACGAGCTCGGTATCTCGCGACTCGGGATGAGCGTGACCCAGAGCGCCGTCACCGATGGCGACCTGGGGACGCCGCTGTATATCGCACCGGAAATTTTCAGCGGTCAATCGCCGTCGGCGCGAAGTGACGTGTTCGCGCTTGGCATCATGCTCTACCAGCTGCTTGCCGGTGATGTCACCCGCCCGATGACCTCGGGTTGGGAGCGCGACATCGACGATCCGCTGTTGCGCGACGACATCAGCACCGCCACCGACGGCGATCCGCAGCGGCGCCTGAGCGGGGCCGCTGAACTGGCTGCCCGCCTGCGCACACTCGACGCGCGTCGCACGGCGGTCCGTCAGGCGCAAGCCTGCGAGGCCGAGGCGCGGCGCGAACGGATCGCGCTCGCGCGCAGCCGCGCCCGACGTCCGTTCGCAATCGCCCTCGGTGTCGCACTGGCGGCCGGCTTGGTTGCCGCGTTGGGACTGTGGTTTGCCGCCTCGCGTGCGCGCGACGAGGCCCGGCTTGCACTCGCCCGCGCCAACGCCATCAATCGCTTCCTCAACGAGGATCTGATCGGACGCTCGAATCCACTCGTGTTGTCGCAGGGCGGTGGTGCGTCGCTGAAGGAACTCCTGCTGGGTGCGCGCCAGCGCATCGCCCAGCGATTCCAGGCGCAGCCACTGACCGAGGCATCGGTGCGCGCCAGCCTGGCGACACTCTTCAATACGATCGAGCTGCTCCCCGAAGCCGAGACCGAGGCGCGACGCGCCCTTGAACTGCGGCTTCGCGAACAGGGCGAGGACGCACTCGACACCCTGCGTGCGCGGGCGCTGCTCGCGCGCCTGCTCGCCCGCACCTCGCAGTTCGAGACGTCGAAGGCGCAGATCGACGCGCTTGCGCGCGCAATAGGCGACTCGCGCGATCCGCAACGGCGCTCCCTGCTCGCTGCGGCGAGCGCGACATGGGCGATGAACCAAGGCGAGTATGCAGCCGCGCTGCCTGCCTACCAGGAAGCGATCGCCGCCCTGCGCCTTGCCGAACCCGACAACAGCTACATGCTCGACTCCCTGCGCATGGACCTGATCGGCGTGCTCACCCAGACCGGACGGCTGGAGCAGGCTCGCCGCGAAGGCGAGACGCTGATCGCCGAGGTCAACGCACGCGACGATGACAATGGCCTTGTCGCCGCGTTCGCCGAGGCGCAGGTAGCGCGCACCTACACGCTGGGCGGTGATCCCGATGCAGCCGAGGCTCGACTGCTGCATGCGCAGGGCCGGATCGTGGCCCTGCTCGGCGAAGGCCACACGCGCAACCTCATGATCCTCGGCGATCTCTACTCGGTCGCCATGCAACGTCGCGACTGGCGCAAGGCGATCGACTACGGCCAGCGCGCATACGCCGGCCTGCGTCAAAAATTCGGCGACGAGCACAACTTCACCAACATCGCACTCGCCAACCTGGCTCAGGCCTACTACGAAGACACGCAGACGCAGGAAGCCGTGCCACGACTGCAAACGGCTTACGCTCGCCTCGGCGCGCAATTGTCCGCGCGCAATCCCCAGGTGCAGGCGACGGCGTTCTGGCTTGCTGCCGCCCTCATCGACGCCGGCTCGACCGACGCGGCATCGATACTCGTCGACGGCCTCGACGCGAAGGCACTCCAGGCCGTGCAGGCCGATGGGCTGTGGCTGCTGCGTCTGGACCTGCTGCGCGGCTTGATCCTTGCGCAGCGCGGCGATGTCGCCCGCGCGACCACACTCCTGCGCAGCGGTGTCGATGGCCTGGTCGGCCGCGATCCGTCCGACTCTCGCCTGCTCGATCAGGCCGCGCTGGTGCTCGCGGCGCGACATTGACGCGCGCTGCGTCGAAGCAGCCTGGACGACGCCCAGATCGAGCGCATCGCGGCGTTGGCGCGCGCCGGCAAGGTCGCGCGCGTAGCGGTGTGAA
>NZ_JAHCAQ010000026.1 GCF_019634845.1 Dokdonella sp. | reverse complement strand
TCAGCACGAGGTTCGTCGCCAGTGCCATATCCGACACGACTGCCGTGAGCGTGTAGGTGATGGTCTGGCCTGCGTTGACGCTCGTCCCGGACGCCGGATTGGAGGTCTTGTTGACCGTGATGGTCGGCGCCATGGTCGGCGTCGAAACCGAGTCGGAATCGGTGACCGCCGGACCATTCGGCGGTGTGCCGCTTGCGGTCGCGGTGTTGTCGACATGACCGCTGATCACATCGGCCGCGCTGACCGTGTAGTTGACCGGGCCGCAGGTGGCGCTGGCGCCTGGCGCCAGCGTCGTTGGCGAGCAGGCGATCGCACCACCGAGCAGCGGGTCGTTGACGCCAACGCCAGTGAGGGTGACGTTGCCGCTGTTGAGAACCGTGAAACTGTAGGTGATCGTGCTGCCCTGCCCATACGGCCCCATGGAGGTGACCGATTTGGTCAACGTGAGCGCCGGGTTTGGCGTGAACGGCACCGTATGCGTGTCCGACACCGGCGGCGTCTCGTCGCTGTCGGCCGTCGCGGTGTTGACGTAGCTGCCCGCATCCACGTCAGCCTGCGTCACCACGTGTGTCGCCGCGCACGCCAGCGTCGCCGACGGCGCCAGCGTCGCCGGCTGCGCCGGCGTGCACGCGCCGAGCGTCGCGCTCGCATCGCTGATCGTCACTCCATGCAGCGTCACGTTGCCCGTGTTGGTCGCCACGATCGAGTAGCTGATCGTCTGCCCCACCGTGTACGGACCCGCCGAGGTCTCGCCCTTGACCACGCCAAGCGCAGGGTTGACGAGGGTGTGGATGACACTGCACGTCGTGCAGGTGGGCGGACTGTCGCCGCCGCCACCGCTGCCGGTGACGTTGTTGGCGACCGTGCCCGATGCCGCCGCATTGACGCTGGCCGTGTATGTCACCGTGTAGGTACCAATGCCGGTACCGATCGGCAATGTGCAGGTCAGACTGCCGCTGCAGCTGAACTGCGGGCTTTGCGCACTGACCGAGCCGAACGTGAGGCCGGTTCCAAGCGCGTCGCTGAGGGTGAACACGCTCGTCAACGGCGCATTGGCGATGGCCACGCTGACCGTATAGGTGATCGTGTCGCCGACGTTGACCAGCGTTGCGGGCGCCGGCACCGCGCTCTTGTTCAGCGTGATGACGGGCTTTGCGACCACCGTTTGTGCAGTGGCGGTGTTCGGCGCGACGTTGTTGTTCTCGTTGGCTGCGGCAATGTTCGTCGTGATCGGAATCGGCCCAGGATTGGTCGGCAGCACGACGTAGTTGAAGTTGAAGTTGAGCGACTGTCCAGGCGTGAGCGACGTCGGCATGCCGGTAAACGTGATCGTGCAGGCCGGCGCGGGGTTGTAGGTTGCGGTGACACCGGCCGGCACGAGCGTGAAGTTGACCGACGTGGGGCAAGTGGCAGGCACGCCGGGGTTGCCCAGGGCGACGCTGTAGGTCACACCGGTCGCGGTGGTATCGCCGGCGTTGGTGAACGTGAAGCTTCCATAGGCCGTATCGCCCGCCAGCACCGCAGGCGTGACGCTGACCATCGTCCCCACATCGACGCCAACCGTGGGCGGGATGATGACAACGGGCTCGTGAATGATCGGGGAGCGCTCCAGCGCCCACAGGTCGAGGGCCTTGGCCGTGCCGAAGTAGGTCGCGGCGCTGTTGTCGCAATCGGTGTTGGGATCGCTGCTGCCGGTCCAGTAACGATAGTAGTGGCCCGAACCGCCGAGGTTCGCGTTGGTCGCATCGACGCCGGTCAGCGAATGTGTCGGCGTGGGCTGCACCTCGGCATTGCCGGCGCCGCACAGATGGCCATTGAGGTCACCGATGAGGGTGCCGCCGGCGGTACGGTAACCGCGATCGTCGTAGTAGACGGTGGCGGCCTCGGCCGCATTGAACGGATTGAGCTTGACCAGCGAAGGACCGCCATTGGCGTTGCCTTCAACATCGATCATCGGGAAGTGGATTTCCCCGTTGCGACCGACGATCTGGAAGTCGAAATTGCCCACCGGGAACGCGAAGCCGGCGTTGTCAAGGCCATTCCACAGGATCGCATGGTTGCCCGACAGCGCCACGCCCGTGAGCACGCGGTTGCACACGTTGGCGGGATCGTAGTCATCCACGCAGCCAGGCGGATGATTGGGGTCGGCGCCAGGCCCGACGCTGCCACGCCGGATCACGATCTCGTAGGTCAACGTATTGAGCGTGGTAAACGTGAACACGCCGCCGGAATTCACGGTGGTGTTGTAGCCACCGGCGTTGCCGACGAAAGTGGGAGCGCTGAGCTGCGGCTGCTGTGGCACGAGCGGAATCGCCAGCGCGCTCAGCACGCGATTGACCTCGACGGCATTCGGTCCGGCCGGGGCGACGTCGCTGAAGAACATCGGATAGGTCGGGGCCTCGGCCGTGACGCCCGCAGTGAAGGAAGGTCCTGCATTCACGTCCGCACTGTTACCGCGCAGGTCGTGATACAACGGCGCACCAGCGTCGATGAACCCCTTGGGGTTGGCGTAGAACACCGCCCGATTGGGATCGAGCCCCCGGAACGTCTGTCGATAGCGAAAGCCGTCGCTCGAAACATAGTGCAGGTCGTTGGTGATGACGCGGCCATTGGCGGTGAGATAGATCGCCCACGCGTAGGTGAAGACACGACCATTGAGATCGGCCAACGAGGACAGGTTGGCACGCACGGTCACGTCCCAGGCCGACACCAGCGATGTCGATATGCGTGGATCGGCAATGTCGGCGGTATTGGTCTGATTGCCGCTGGTTGCGGCCGTGAAGCGCACGCCGTAGATGCCCGTGCTCGGCGCCACGTACCAGCAGGGAGCGAAGCCGTTGGGCACGGTCGCAGTGAGATCGGCGCTGTTGGGGCCGGCCAACTCCTGCGCGCGATTGGCGATGGTGCCGCGTCCTGCCTGCGAGGCGCAGCTGAAGTTCGAGGCTGCCGGGATCGTCTCGTTGCCACGGGCACCGAACGACTGCGGGTTGTAGACGAGGACATCACCGCCGTTGCTGCGGTTGCGCGAGCCGAGCAGGATGACTTCGCCCGCTTGCGCATACACGTACAGGAACTGGCGCTGGCGCGCGACGCCAGCATACAAACCGTTGCTGAGATCCATCACGCCACGGTTGCCGGTGGACCCTGGGCCCGTCGCCGGATGAAGGGTGCGCGACCCTTCGGCCAGCGCCGCGCCACTCGCGCCCAGACCCAGCAGGACCGCCAGGGCGGTCAAGGCCGGCAGCGCGCGTGCGCAGCGCAGCATCAGGCCGGATGGCGTCGCATGTGCTGCCGGCACAGCGGCTGCAGCGCCCGGCCAGCCAAGTCGGCTGCGCAGTACGGCGGCATACCGGTGCAGGCCGCGCATGACGCGCCTCTGCCCAGGCACCGGCGCGTTGGCGGAATCGGTTGGCGTTATGGAGGACATGTGCAAACCCCAGAGTGAAAACGATGGTGCGGCAACCCCAACGACGTGCGCCCGCGTCCATGCCGCAGCAATGCGGCGCCGGCCAGTCGGTCACGTTCGGATGGAGCTCCCTCGAACGGAAGCTTACCCAAGCCTCGTGACGCAATCGGTCAGAATGTGACCAACGGACGCAAACAATTGTGACCGACGTCACGCTCACGCCCAGGGTCACTTGACCTGGGTCATGGCGCAATCGCCGACCACCCCGAGGGTGCGTAGCGCGGCCCGCCGCAACGCCACCATGCGACCACCCGGGTTGCCTGCATCCATGCAAGGCATGGGCCAGACGTGTTGTCGCGCCTGTCGCGCATCAAGCAAGCTGCGTGCCATGGCCGCGCTGCGCGTACCGGGCAGGCGGCGAGCGTGGTCGCAACCGGCCAGCGGACCGTGGCTCAGCGCAGATCGGCGAGGATCGCCTGCGCGGCGTTGTGGCCTGGCGCGCCCGTCACGCCGCCGCCGGGGTGGGTGCCGGCGCCGCACAGGTACAGGCCCGGCAGCGCGCCGCGGTAATTGGCCTGGCCCAGCATCGGGCGGGCGCTGAACAACTGGTTGAGCGACAGCGCGCCATGGAAGATGTCGCCCCCGATGAGGCCGAAGTCGCGTTCCAGGTCGAGCGGCGACTTGATCTGGCGACCGAGCACGCTGGCCCTGAAGCCGGGCGCGTAGCGCTCGACGGTGTCGAGCATGAGGTCGGCCACTGGCTCGCGATGCGTGTCCCAGCTCGCGCCATCGGGCAACACCGGCGCGACGTGCTGGCAGAACAGGCTCGCCACATGCTGCCCGTTTGGCGCGAGCGAGTCGTCGAGCGTGGACGGAATCAGCATTTCCACGATCGGCTCGCGCGACCAGCCATGGGCTCGCGCATCGAGATAGGCGCGGTCCATGTAGGCCAGGCTTGGCGCCATGATGATGCCCGCGGTCAGGTGATCGCCGGCACCCGGCAGCGCCGTGAAGCTCGGCAGGCGGTCGAGTGCGACGTTCATGCGGAACGTGCCCGAACCGCAGCGCCAGTTCGCCATGCGCTCGCGCGTGGGCGCGGGCACGCGGTCGGGCGCGAGCAGGCGCTCGTACAGCAGCTTGGGATTGACGTTGGCGACGATCGCGCGCGCGTGCACGATGTCGCTGTGCTCAGTGACGACGCCAGTCACGCGGCCGTCCTCGACAAGGAGCTCGCGCACGCCGCAACCGATGCGGATCTCGGCGCCGGCGGCGGTGGCCGAGCGCGCCATTGCCTGGGTGATCGCACCCATGCCGCCGATGGCGTGGCCCCACGCCCCCTTGACGCCGTTGACCTCGCCGAACACGTGGTGCAGCAGCACGTAGGCGCTGCCCGGCGTGTATGGGCTGGCGTAGTTGCCGACCACGCCATCGAAGCCGAGCACGGCCTTGATCGGCTCACTCTCGAACCAGCGGTCGAGGTACTCGGCGGCCGAGATCGTGAACAGGTCGAGGAGGTCGGTGCGCAGGGTCGCTTCGAGCGCACCGAGGCGCCGGCCGAGCTTGCCCGCCCGCACGAGCTCGGGCAACGCCTTGAGCCAGCCGCCCTCGGTCACGTTGGGCGGTGCCTGCAGCGCGAGCGCGCGCAGCACGTCGGCGATCGCGTCGAGGCGACGCTCGTACTCGGGCAGCGCGGCGGCATCCTTGCGCGAAAACTTGGCAACCTCGTCCTGCGTGCGCCCGGCGCCGGTGAGCAAGTAGCTGCCATCGGGTCGCGGCAGGAAGTTGCTGGCCTTGCGCAGCACGATCTGCAGGCCATGCCGCGCAAGCTGCAGGTCTTCGATCACTTTGGGTTGCAACAGCGACACCGTGTAGGCCGCCACCGAATTGCGGAAGCCCGGATGGAATTCCTCGGTGACCGCGGCGCCGCCAACGACCCCGCGCCGCTCCAGCACGAGCACGCGCTTGCCGGCGCGGGCCAGGTAGGCGGCGCAGACCAGGCCGTTGTGGCCGCCGCCGATGAGGATCGCGTCGTACATCAGGCATCGCCTCCGCTTGCGAACGCGCGATGTTACAGCCTCGCCGCGCCAGCGCACCGCAGCGCCGAGCGGCGCCGCGTGCACTGACCCGGATCAAGGCAGCGCCGCCGCAACGCCGCGACGATGCTGCGCCCCGGCGTCCCACCCGCAGCGGCGCCGACGCAACCGCCCACACCAGGAGTCTTGCCCATGTTGTTCGAAGTTCCCGCGATCCACGACGCACAGTGCGCCGCCAAAATCACCGATGCCCTGCTGGCGCAGGACCTTGGCGCCAGCGTGCAGGTGCAGATCGAGCAGCGCCGCGTGCGCGTGGAAGGCCGGCTCAACGCCGAACAGGCGCTGGCCGCGATCCGCGGCGCCGGCTTCGCCGCGACCGAGGCCGGGCCGCACAGCGGTCCCGGCAGCACCTGCTGCGGCGGTTGCGCCTGAACGATGCCGCCCGCGCGCGGTCACCGCGCGCGGGGGCTGGCCTCAGGCCAGCGCGCCATCGCCGGCGGTGCGCAGCACCACGCGGCGTGCCAGCGGCAGGCTGATGAGGCCGAGCAGGCACAGCGCGACCACGTACCACGCCGGCGCCAGCGGCGAGCGCAACACCATGAGGCTGACCAACTGTGGCGTGAGGCCGCCGAACACCGCGTAAGCGACGTTGTAGGCGAACGAAACGCCCGAGTAGCGCACCGCCGGCGGGAACGCCTGCACCAGCAACACCGGAATCACCCCGACCACGCCGACGCAGAAGCCGGCCAGCGCGTAGAGCGGCGGCAAGTGCGTCGCATCGCGCGCCACGCCGAGGTAGAGCCACAGCACGCTGACCGCGAGCAGCGCGCAGCCGATTGCCAGCGCCCGCGCGGCGCCGATGCGATCGGCCGCAATGCCGAACACCACGCAACCGATGGTCAGGGCCAGCGTCGCCAGGCTGTTGGCGCCGAGGGCGGCGGCGGCGGGAATCCGGAACAAACCCTGCATGAGGCTCGGCGTGAGCAGGATGACGACGACGATCGCGGCAGTGAGCACCCAGGTCAACAGCATCGAATACAGCACCGCGCCGCGATGACCGGCCAGCACGCGGCGCAGCGGCAGGCCTTCGACGAGCGCGCGGCGGCGCCGCAGTTCCTCGAACACGGGCGTCTCGGCCAGCATGCGGCGCAGGAACACGGCGCCGAGCCCGAACACGCCACCGAGCAGGAACGGGATGCGCCAACCCCAGTCGAGCACCTGCGCCGGACTGAGTTCGCGGTTGATTGCACCGGCAACGAGCGAACCGAGCAGGATGCCCGCGGTGAGGCCGGCCGTGAGCGTGCCGCAGGCCAGCCCTACGCGCCGTGCCGGCACATGTTCGGCGACGAAGGTCCACGCGCCAGGCACTTCGCCGCCGACCGCGGCGCCCTGCAGGATGCGCATGAGCAGGAGCAGCAGCGGCGCCGCATGGCCGAGCGTGGCCCAGGTCGGCAGCAGGCCGATCACGAGCGTGGGCAGGGCCATCAGCAGCACGCTCAGCATGAACATGCGCTTGCGGCCGCTGCGATCACCGAAATGCGCCATCAGCACGCCGCCGAGCGGTCGGGCGAAATAGCCGGCGGCAAACAGGCCGTAAGTCTGGAACTGGCGCAGCCAGTCGGGGGTGTCGGGCGGGAAAAACAGCTGCCCGATCGTCGTGGCAAAGAACACGAAGATGATGAAGTCGTAGAACTCGAGCGCCCCGCCGAGGGCCGCCAGCACGAGCGTGCGCAGGTCATTGCGGCCGAGCGCGCGCTCGCTGCCACTCACAACATCGCCTCCAAGTCCTTGCCGATGCCCGCCGGGGTGTCGGTCGGGGCATAACGGCGCAGCACCGCGCCCTTGCCGTCGACGAGGAACTTGGTGAAGTTCCACTTGATCGCCTCGCTGCCGAGCAGACCCTTGGCCTGTTGTTTGAGGAAGCGATAGAGCGGATGGGCGTTGGCGCCATTGACCTCGATCTTGGCGAACAGCGGGAAGGTGACGTCGTAGTTGAGCGAGCAGAAGTCCTTGATCGCGGCCTCATCGCCCGGCTCCTGATGGCCGAACTGGTCGCAGGGAAAGCCGAGCACGACGAGGCCGCGTGCGCGGTAGTCGCGGTAAAGCTGCTCCAGCCCCGTGTACTGCGGCGTGAAACCGCACTTGGAGGCGACGTTGACGATGAGCAGGGTCTTGCCGCGGTACGCCGACAGCGGCTGCTCGGCCCCGTCGATCGTCGTCGCGCTGAAGTCGTATACCGAAGTCTGGGCCATGTCGCGTCCTCGCTGGATGGCGCAGTGTACTCGCGGCGACCGGGTCGCTGTGCGCAGCCGCGCATGGCCGCGCCCGACGCCGACGCCGGTTGCTAGCCGATGCGCTGCAACTGCAGGGCGCTGTTGGCGACCCCGGATCCCGGCAGGTAATGATCGATGAGCAGAAACGCGAACAGCGCCATCAGGTAGATGATCGAGTAGTTGAACACGCGCATCGCGTAGTAGTCGTCAGGCGGATTCATGAGCCGCACCGCGTACCACAGGAAGGCACCGCCGAGCACGAGCGCGCCGCCGAGGTAGAACAGGCCGCTCATGCCGGCGAGGTAAGGCAGCACCGTGATGACCACCAGCAGGATGGTGTAGAACAGCACATGCCAGCGCGTGTAGGCGATGCCATGCGTGACCGGCAGCATCGGGATCTGCGCCCGCGCATAGTCGTCGCGCCGGAAGATCGCCAGCGCCCAGAAGTGCGGCGGCGTCCAGATGAACACGATGAGGAACAGCAGCAGTGCATGCGCATGCACGCTGCCGGTCACCGCCGACCAGCCGAGCACCGGCGGGATCGCGCCGGCGGCGCCGCCGATCACGATGTTCTGCGAGGTGGCGCGCTTGAGGAACGCGGTGTAGATGATCGCGTAACCGATGAGGCCGCAGAAGGTCAGCACCGCGGTCAGCAGGTTGTCGAACAGCACGAGGATCAGCATCGACAGGACGCCGAGCGTGAGCGCGAACACGAGCACCTGGCGCGGTGTGAGCGCACCTGTGGCCAATGGCCGGTGCAGGGTGCGCGCCATGAGCTTGTCGATGCGTTGGTCGATCAGGTGGTTGATCGCGGCCGCCGACGCCGAGGCCAGCCAGATGCCGAACGTACCGGCGATGGCTTCCTGCAGCGGCGGCACGCCCGGTACCGCCAGCAGCATGCCGATGACCGCAGTGAACACGATCAGCGCGACGATGCGTGGCTTGGTGACCTCGAGGTATTGCCGCAGCAGGGATGGGGAATTCACGTGACTCGCCCTGCGGTCAGGTCAGCGCCGGCGGCGCCTGGCGGCGCGTGCGCACCAGCAGCACGATGAGGCTCAGCAGCAGCAGCACGGCGCCGGCGTTGTGCGCGGTCGCCACCGGCAGCGGCAGCAGCAGCATGACGTTGGCGATGCCGAGGCCAAGCTGGATGCACAGCAGCAGCGCGATCGCCGCGCCGAGTCCGCGCAGGCCGCGCCGCCAACTGGCGAATGCGGTCGCCAGCACGTAGACGAACACGACCAGCGCCACCAGCCGATGCGCGATCTGGATCGCGGCGCGCGCCGCGGCGTCGAGCACGCCGCCCTCGTAATTGACGCCGATGCCGCGCCACAGCACGAAGGCTTCACGGAAATCGGTCTGCGGCCACCATGCGCCGGCGCACTTGGGATAGTCGGCGCCACAGGCGAGCGCGGCGTAGTTGGCACTGGTCCAGCCACCGAGGGCGATCTGCAGCGACAGCAGCACGAGCGAGACGACCGCCATCGTGCGCAGGGCCCGCTGCTGCGGGCTGGCCTGCCAGCGCGTGAGCAGGCTCAACGCGACCCAGGCGAGCAGTGCGAACGTGAGCAGGCCGCCCAGCAGGTGGCCCATCACCACGATCGGTTTGAGCAGCCAGGTGACGGTCCACATGCCGAGCATGGCCTGGAACACGATCACGGCGAACGTGGCCACCGCAACGCGGTACGGCGCCGGCCGCGGCAGTCGCGCCGCGACAAGGAATGGCAGCGCCAGGGCGATGGCCGAGAACGCCACCGATACCGCGTAGGCGCCCTTCATGTACAACACCACCCCGATCGCTGCGGCCACCGCCGCGCCGACCAGCGCCGCGACGGCGCCGCGGCGACGCCAGGCGGCGCTCAGCGCGATCGCGAGCACGAGCGTGCCGAGCGAGCCGGCCAGCATGCGGTGCACCTGCTCGCGCCAGGCCTTGTGGGTCTCGTAAGGCCGCTGCGGAAACGCCTCGTTGGCGTGGGCGATTTCCTGCTCGTGGCCGGGCCAGGTCGCCTTGCCGTAGCAGGTCGGCCAGTCCGGGCACGACAGGCCGGCATCGGACAGGCGCACGAAGGCGCCGAACACGATGACGAGGAAGGCAAGGGTCGCCGCGGCGAGGGCGAGCCGACCGGTGAGGGACGATGCTTGCATGGACGATCAACTCTTGATGACGCGCTCGAGATCGTGGCGCAGCTTGCGGGCATCGTAACCGACGCCATAGCTCAGCACGAGGAATCCGTGCGGATCGGCGAACACCACGGCAACCTCGTCGGCGCCGGTTGGCCGCCACGCGGCCAGGCTGGCCGTCGGATCGCGCACCTCGCGCACCGGCGCGAGCCCATCCAGCGCTGCGGGAGGCAGCGTGCCGAGCACGACGACGCGCACGCGCGAGGCGTTCTGGTTGAGGCTCAGGCGCACGCGGCGCAGTTCGTCGATGCGCGCAAGACAGGCACTGGCGCAGGATGGCCCGGTCAGCGCGAACACGGTCCAGGACCACTCGGCGTCCTTCCACGGCAGCGCCTGCCCGTCGGCATCGACGATGCCGGCGGCGGCGAGATCGCGCGGCGGCTGCAGCAGCGTGCCGTAGTTGCGCTTGCCGGCCGGCAGCCAGCCGCGTTCGCTGAGCACCCAGGCCGTGAGCAGCGGCGCGGTGAACAGCAGGAGGATCAGGATCAAACCAAGGCGGTTGCGCGTGCGCGGTGTCATGTGGCCGAAGTCGGGCGGCGCCAATGCAGGACCACGAAGATTGCCACGACTGCGGCGCCAAAAGCGAACCAGGTGAAGGCGTAGGCGTAGTGGCGCTCGGGCGGGAACACGCCAGGGCGCCATTCACGCACGAAATGCGCCGCCGCGTCATCGGCACCGACCTGCAGCAGCACGCGCGGATCGAGCCCATGGCCGAGGTCGGCGGCGACCTCGGCCAGATCGAGATAGATCGTCGTCTTGGGCCAGTGTGACTGCCGCGCCAGCGCATCGCCGCCCATGCGCAGCGCGATGCCGGGTGGCGGCGCATACAGGGCGTGCAGGCTGCGCACACCGCTTGGCGGTGGCGGGACCGGCGGCACGTGGCCAGCGGCGTCACGGGCGAGGAAACCGCGGTTGACGAGCAGCGGCGGTCCGCCCGCGCTCGGCGCGAACACGCCATACACCATCACGCCGACCTTGCCGCCGTGCAGTTGGTCGTCGAGCACATAGGCATGATCGGGATCGAAGGTGCCCGCCACCACGACGAGCGGATAGCGGGTCGGGCTGGCCAGCGCACGGGCCTGGGCCAGCGTCACCGGCAGCCCGCTCTCGGCGGCATCGAAGGCCGCGAACAGCGCTTCCTTCTCCTGCCCACGGCGTACCTGCCAGGTGCCGAGCGCCATGAACATCGCCAAGCCCGCCAGTGCGAGAGCGACCGCGAACACACTCGGTACCTGCCAGCGCCTGCCCGCCATGACGCTGCGCCTATAATCGAGCGGTCGCCGGGCGCTGCGCCCGGCTGGTGGTCACGCCCATGCTCAAGACTCTGCTCATCGTCGCGTTCCTGCTCGCCATCCTCTACAACCTCGGCGCGGGCCTGTATTACATGATGAGCGACAAGGGCACCACCGACCGCACGCTCAAGGCGCTGACCCGGCGCATCGTGCTGTCGGTCGTGCTGATCGTGCTGATCATCATCGGCATCAAGACCGGACTGATCCAGCCGCACGGCGTCGGCGGCTGAGGCCCGCGCGGCGCGGGCCGAGGCCGGGGCCGGTGCGGCACCGGCGATCGCGTCACGGCTGGCGCGCTACAGGATGTAGACGAACACGAACAGGCACACCCACACCACGTCGACGAAGTGCCAGTACCAGGCGGCGGCTTCGAACGCGAAATGGTTGTCGCGCGTGAAGTGCCCCTTGGCGCAGCGGAACCACATCACCGCGAGGATGATCGCGCCGAGCGTCACGTGCAGACCGTGGAAGCCGGTCAGCATGAAGAACGTGCTGCCGTAGATGCCACTGCCGAGGGTCAGGTTGAGGTGCTCGTAGGCCTCGGCGTATTCGTGGGCCTGGAAACCGAGGAACACCACGCCCAGCAGCACGGTCAGCGCGAGGAACACGAGCAGGCGGCCACGGTGACCCGCACGCAGCGCATGATGGGCGATCGTGATCGTCACGCCCGAAGACAGCAGCAGCAGGGTGTTGAGCAGCGGGATGCCCCACGGCGACATCGTCGAGAATGCACCGCCGATGTCCTGCGGGCCATTGGTCGGCCATGCCGCCGAATACTGCGGCCACAGATACAGGTTGGTCAGCGCGCCATGGCCTTCGCCGCCGAGCCACGGCACCGAGAACGTGCGCGCGTAGAACAGGGCGCCGAAGAACGCGGCGAAGAACATGACTTCGGAGAAGATGAACCACATCATCCCCATGCGGAACGACACGTCGACCTGCTTGTTGTACAGACCCGCCAGCGATTCGCGGACCACCGAACCGAACCAGCCGGCCATCATGATCACGAGCAGGCCCAGGCCCACCAGCATGATGCCCTTGCCGGCATCGGCCTCGTTGAGCCACATGCCGGCACCCACCACGGTGCCGATCAGGCCGAAGGAACCGACGATCGGCCAATGGCTGCCGTGGGGAACGTAGTAAGCACCTTGTGTTTGCGCCATGACAGGATCTCGATCGGTTGGTGGTCAACCCGCCGCGGGCGGCGGCGAAACGGTGTTGGACAGCCGCTGGGTGGCGGCCTCGTTGGCATAGAAGGTGTAGGACAAGGTCAGCTCGCGCACATCGCGCGGCAGGCGCGGGTCGACGAAGAACCGTACCGGCATGCGCCGCGTCTCACCCGCCTTGAGCACCTGCTCGGTGAAGCAGAAGCACTCGGTCTTGTTGAAGAACGCCGACGCCGCACTCGGCGCGACGCTCGGCACCGCATTGCCGACGATGTCGTGACTGCTCGTGTTGGTGGCATCGAACCAGGCGTCGACGAGCTTGCCCGGATGCACCTGCATGATCGGCTGCTCGGTGGCGAACGTCCACGGCAGCTTGCTGTTGACGTTGGCGACGAACTGCACGGTGATCGTGCGGCTGGTGTCTTCGCTCATGCCGGCCAGCGTGCTGGCGCTGGCCGCGGTCTGCGCCAGACGGATGCCGAGCACGTGCTCGCAGACGATGCGGTAGGCCGGCACCATCGCAAACCCGAACGCAAAGGCGCAGATCACGACGATCGCCGTCGTCTTGAGCACGCCGCGATGGCTGCCGCCTGCGCTCATTGCACCAGGACCATCTCGATGATCGCGAACAGGTACATGCCGATCGCCACCGCACCGGCGATCAGCGCGGTGCGGCGCGCCCGCGCACGCCCCTGCTCGAAGTCGTCAGTGCGTGACATTGCCGTGCGCCAGCATGTCGTCGGTGATGACCGGCGGCGTCGAGAAGCTGTGGTACGGCGCCGGCGAGGGCAAGGTCCACTCGAGCCCACGCGCGCCTTCCCACACCTGCGCCGTGGCGCGCTGCCTGGAGTAGTACACGCAGTGGATGATCACGCCAAGGAAGATGAACTGGCTCAGGCCGAACCAGAAGCCGCCGATCGACGACATCATGTTGAAGTCGGCAAACGCCACGTTGTAGTCGGGAATGCGCCGCGGCATGCCGGCCAGGCCGACGAAGTGCTGCGGGAAGAACAGCACGTTGACCGAGATCACGCTCGACCAGAAGTGGATCTTGCCCCACTTCTCCGAATACATGTTGCCCGACCACTTGGGCAGCCAGTAGTAGACCGCGGCCATGATGCCGAACAGCGCGCCGGTGACCAGCACGTAGTGGAAGTGCGCCACGACGAAATAGGTGTCCTGGTACTGGAAGTCGGCCGGCACGATCGCGCACATGACGCCCGAGAAGCCGCCGATCGTGAACAGCACCACGAACGCGATTGCGAACAGCATCGGGGTCTCGAAGGTGATCGAACCCTTCCACATGGTCGACACCCAGTTGAACACCTTCACGCCGGTCGGAATGCCGATCAGCATCGTGCCGTACATGAAGAACAGCTCGCCGCCGAGCGGCATGCCGACGGCGAACATGTGGTGCGCCCACACGATGCACGACAGGAACGCGATCGAGGCCAGCGAGTAGACCATCGCCTGGTAGCCGAACAGCGGCTTGCGCGAGAAGGTCGGGATGATCTCCGAAATGATCCCGAACGCGGGCAGGATCATGATGTAGACCTCGGGGTGGCCGAAGAACCAGAAGATGTGCTGGAACATCACCGGGTCGCCGCCGCCGGCCGCGTGGAAGAAGCTGGTGCCGAAGAACTTGTCGGTGAGCAGCATCGTCACCGCGCCGGCCAGCACCGGCATCACCATGATGAGCAGGAACGCGGTGATGAGCCAGCTCCACACGAACACCGGCATCTTGAGCAGGTCCATGCCCGGTGCGCGCATGTTGAGGATGGTGGCGATGATGTTGATCGCGCCCATGATCGAGCTGATGCCCATGAGGTGGATCGCGAAGATCATGAAGGCGACGTTGGCACCGCCTTCCAGCGCCAGGGGCGGGTACATGGTCCAACCGCCCTGCGGGCCACCGCCGGGCAGGAACACTTCCATCACGAGCAGCAGGAACGCGAACGGCAGGATCCAGAACGACCAGTTGTTCATGCGCGGCAGCGCCATGTCGGGCGCGCCGATCATCATCGGGATCATCCAGTTCGCCAGTCCGACGAAGGCCGGCATGATCGCGCCGAAGATCATGATGAGGCCGTGCATGGTGGTGAGCTGGTTGAAGAACTCCGGCTGCATGAGCTGCAGGCCAGGCTGGAACAGCTCGGCACGGATCAGCATCGCGAAGCTGCCGCCAATGAAGAACGCGGTCAGCGAGAACACCAGGTAAAGGGTGCCGATGTCCTTGTGATTGGTGGTGAACAACCAGCGATGCAGGAAGCCGTGCGGCTTGTGGTCGTGCTCGTCGGCGTGGATGTCGGAGATGGCGGGATTGACTGCGGCCATGGCTGTAACCTCGGATCTTGCGGGCCTCAGCCCTGTGTGGCGGTCGTGGCGACAGGAGCGGCCTGCGCGGTCTTGGCGGCGGCAGCGGCGCTCTCCTGAGTGGCCAGCCATTGCTCGAATTCGGCCTTGGGCACGGCCTTGACCACGATCGGCATGAAACCGTGGTCCTTGCCGCACAGCTCAGCGCACTGGCCGCGATAAGTGCCGGCCGTGTCGATGCGGGTCCAGTTGCCGTTGATCAAACCGGGGATCGCGTCCTGCTTCCAGCCCAGATCAGGCACCCACCACGAGTGGATCACGTCGTCGGCGGTGATGACGAAGCGCACCTTGACGCCGACCGGCAGCAGCAGCGGCTTGTCGACATTGAGCAGGTAGACGTTCTCGCCGCCCTCCTGCACCGAATGCGGATCGAGCCCCGACCCGGTCTGGCGCACGCGGTTGGACTCGGCATCGAGGGTGGACACGAAATTGACCGGAGTGGCCTTGCCGAAGTACTCGACGTATTCGTAACGCCATTTCCACTGGTAGCCGGTGATCTTGACCGTCATCTCCGAGCTTTCGACGTTGGCCATGTCGACCACGAGTTTGGTCGCGGGCCACGCCATCGCGACGAGGATGATGACCGGGATCGTGGTCCAGATCAGCTCCATCGTGGTGTTGTGGCTCCACTTGGCCGGCACCGCGCCGCGCGATTTGCGGAACTTGAACAGCGCATAGACCATCGCGCCGTAGACGATCACGCCGATCGCGACGCAGACCCAGAACGCGAGCATGTGCACGCCATGGACGCGCTCCGAGATCGACGTCACGCCGGTCGGCATGTTCAGTTGCCATGGCTGCGGATTGGCCAGCGCCAACCCGCTCGCCGCCATCGCCAGGCCTGCCACGGCGCGGCGGACGCGCATCACCCCGGATGAAATCATCGACATCACCTTAAGATTGTCTGCTTGCTGGCGCGATCCACCGCCGGCTCCCCGAAACCATCCCGCCGCGCCGCGCGACTGCGTGCGCTACGCTGAGTGCGGCGATTTGACGCATCATAGTCGAGCCCGCGCCGCAGCGGCAACCGCCGCACGAGGCGACGCGCAGCGGACGCGATGCCCGCCACGGCATGTCCTTGGCCGCCATCGGGCGCCTCACTACACTAGGCGACCCGCCGCGAAGGGCGCTGCCGAGAACGTGCGTGAGCGAGACGCTGCTACCCGAATTGCCTGCCGCGGCCGACCCCACCTGGGCCCGCATCACCGCAGCCTGGTCGCGCGATGAAGCCGAGGCCGTCGAGGAACTGCTCGACCAGGCCAGCCTGCCGCCGACCGAACGCTCGCTGGTGCTGGCGCGTGCGGCCGAGCTCGTCGCGCGCGTACGCCTGCGCGCCGGCGAGCAGAGCGTGGTCGAATCGTTCATGCGCCAGTACGACCTGTCCAGCGAGGAAGGCGTGCTGCTCATGTGCGTAGCCGAGGCGCTGCTGCGCATCCCCGACAAGACCACCGCCGACAAGCTGATCCGCGACAAGCTCGGCGAGGCCGACTGGAAGAAACATCTCGGTGGCAGCGAATCGGTGCTGGTCAACGCATCGACCTGGGGCCTCATGCTGACCGGGCGCCTGGTCAATCTCGCCGAGGACACCCGCCGCGACTTCGCCGGCGGCTTCAAGCGCCTGATCGGGCGCGCCGGCGAACCGATGATCCGCCTCGCCGTGCGCCAGGCGATGCGCATCATGGGCCACCAGTTCGTGATGGGCCGCAATATCGGCGAGGCGCTCGATCGCAGCGCACAGAAGGGCTACAGCGACTACCGCTATTCCTACGACATGCTCGGCGAAGCGGCACTGACCCAACCCGACGCCGAGCGTTACCACCGCGCGTACAAGGACGCGATCATCGCGCTCGGCGCGCGCGGCCCGTTCAAGAGCGTGATCGACGCGCCGTCGATCTCGGTCAAGTTGTCGGCACTGCACCCGCGCTACGAGGTCGCCAAGCGCGCTCGGGTACATGCCGAGCTGACGCCCAAGCTGCTCGAGCTGGCGCAGCTGGCCATGCGCAGCGGCATCGGCATGACCGTCGACGCCGAGGAGGCCGACCGGCTCGAACTGTCGCTGGAAATCATCGGCGCCGTGTTCGCCCACGAGTCGTTGGCCGGCTGGAACGGGTTTGGCCTGGCCGTGCAGGCCTACCAGAAGCGCTGCCCCTACGTGATCGACTGGCTGGCGCAGACCGCGCGCAGCGCCGGTCGTCGCTGGTGCGTGCGGCTGGTCAAGGGTGCGTACTGGGACGCCGAGATCAAGCGCGCGCAGGAGCAGGGTCTGGTCGGCTATCCGGTGTATACGCGCAAGCCCAACACCGACGTGTCCTATCTGGCCTGCGCCAGGCGCATGTTCGCGGTCGGCGGCGAGTACATCTACCCGCAGTTCGCCACCCACAACGCGCACACGATCGCCGCGATCCACCACTTCGCGCAGGGGCGGCCGTTCGAATACCAGCGCCTGCACGGCATGGGCACCGACCTGTACGGCGAAGTCATCGGCGCCGACAAGCTCAACGTACCCTGCCGCGTCTACGCACCGGTCGGCAGCCACGAGGATCTGCTGCCGTATCTGGTGCGACGCCTGCTCGAAAACGGCGCCAACACCTCGTTCGTCAACCGCATCGTCGATGAGGCGGTGCCGGTCGAGGATCTCGTCGCCGATCCTTGCGAGACGGTGCGCGCCTGCACCTCCAAGCCGCACCCGCGCATCCCGCTGCCGGTCGGCCTCTACGGTCAGCTACGGAAGAATTCCATGGGCGTCAATCTTGCCAACGACAACGAACTCAAGGCCCTCGCCGAGGCGGTCAATGCCCATCGCGGTCCATGGACGGCCTCGCCACTGGTGCCGGGCGCGCAATCGGGCGAAACGCCGCGCGAGGTGACCAATCCGGCCGATCGCCGCGAAGTGGTCGGCCAATCGCGCAATGCCGATGCGGCCACGATCGAAAAGGCGCTGGCCAATGCGGTCGGCGCGCAGGAAGCCTGGGATACGTTGCCGGCGGCGAGCCGGGCCGCCATCCTCGAACATGCGGCCGACCTGCTCGAGGCGCGTCGCGGCGAGTTCATCGCGCTGTGCGTGCGCGAGGCCGGCAAGACGATCCCGGCGGCGATTTCCGAGGTGCGCGAGGCGGCCGACATGTGCCGCTATTACGCCGCGATGGCGCGCAAGCTGTTCGGCCAACCCGAAAACCTGCCGGGTCCGACCGGCGAATCCAACCAGTTGTTCCTGCGCGGCCGCGGCGTGTTCGTGTGCATCAGTCCGTGGAACTTCCCGCTCGCGATCTTCATGGGCCAGGTGGCGGCCGGCCTTGCCGCCGGCAACGCGGTCATCGCCAAGCCGGCCGACCAGACCACGCTGGTCGGTTGCGCCGCGGTCAGGCTGCTGCACGAAGCCGGCGTGCCCGAGGCCGTGTTGCAGTTCGTGCCGGCCAAGGGCTCGATGATCGGCAACACCCTGCTGACGCGCCCGGAAGTCGCCGGCGTGTGCTTCACCGGCTCCACCGAGACCGCGTGGACGATCAACCGCACGCTCGCCGCGCGCAATGCGCCGATCGCGGCGCTGATCGCCGAGACCGGCGGCCAGAATGCACTGATCGCCGATTCCTCGGCGCTGCCCGAGCAACTGGTCAAGGATGTCGTCACCTCGGCCTTCGACTCGGCCGGCCAGCGTTGCTCGGCCGCGCGCGTGCTGTTCGTGCAGGAAGACATCGCCGACAAGGTCATCGCGATGCTCAAGGGCGCGATGGACGAGCTCGTGGTCGGCGACCCGGCCAAGCTGTCGACCGACGTCGGCCCGGTCATCGACCCGCCCTCGTGCGCGAGCCTCGACGACCACGCGGCGAAGATGGAAGGCGTCGCCAGGCTCATCAACGAGGCCAAGCTGCCGCCCGAAGCCGCGCACGGCACCTTCTTCGCGCCGCGCGCCTACGAGATCCCCTCGATCGCGGTGCTCACGCGCGAGGTGTTCGGTCCGGCCCTGCACGTGGTGCGCTGGAAGGCGAGCGAGCTCGACCAGGTCATCGATGCGATCAACGCCACCGGGTTCGGCCTCACGCTCGGCATCCACAGCCGCGTCGACGACACGATCCAGCACATCGCGCGGCGCGCACGCGTCGGCAACTGCTACGTCAACCGCAACCAGATCGGCGCGGTCGTCGGCGTGCAGCCGTTCGGCGGCGAGAACCTGTCGGGCACCGGTCCCAAGGCCGGTGGCCCGCACTACCTGCTGCGCTTCGCCACCGAACGCACGCTGACGATCAACACCACCGCCGCCGGTGGCAATGCCTCGCTGCTGACCCTGGGTGACTGACCGGCCCGCATGACGGTGGCGCGGTTCCGCCGATGCCCCGGCGGCCTGGCCCGTTCATGCGACTGACCGCGCGGGCGGGCCGCGCAGGCGGATCGTCGTTGCGCTGGCAGGCCTGGATCGATCCCGGCTGACGGCGCGGGCAGGCCCGCATCACGTCGTTGAGGTTGTGGCCGCCCGATCGCGTACTGGATCGGTACCACAACGCGGATACGACGATGCGCAAATCGAACCTGACTCCCTTGCTGGCCCTGCTGCTGGCGGCCCCCTTGAGCCACGCCGCAACCTGGTGCGTGCGCAACCACACCGAGTTGCAGCAGGCGCTGACCGCGGCCGCGGCCTCGCCCGGCGACGATGAAATCAGGATCCGCGAAGGCATCTACACGACCTTCTCCGGCACCTTCACCTACACCGCGCAGACCACGGGCTGGCTGTGGCTCACGGGCGGCTGGTACACGATCGACGGCAACGACTGCGCGCAGATGCGCATGGACGCCTCGCGCACGATCCTCGACGGAGCCGGCCAGCAACGGGTGCTGAAGATACTCCTGATGCCACCGGCTGGCACGACACAGTCGACGCGCCTGGGCGTGATGAACCTGACGCTCGCCAACGGCTACGGCAACTCGACGACGTTCGAGCGCGGCGGCGGCGTGCAGATGAACTCGTACTCCGACGGATTCACCGAACTGTGGCTCGACCATGTCATCGCCACTCACAACGATGGCTATTTCGGCGGCGGCGCGGACCTGTATGCGAAAAACGGCTTCGTGCGCATCGCCAACAGCCTGTTCGACCACAACGACGCGAGCGCGACTGCATTCGGCCACGCGGCGATCACCGTGGTGACAACACCGGGCAACGTGTCGCCAGCCATCATCATCGCCAACAGCACGTTCGCACGCGGGCATTGCCCCGGCAACAGCGGGCGCGGCTGCGGCGTCGGGGCGGGACTGCCTGCGGGCGTGAACCTGGCCGTGCTCAACAGCCTGTTCCACGACAACGCGATCTCCGACCTCAACATCGAAGGCATGGCCGTGATCGGCGCCGGCAACGGCAGCGCCGCCGCCGACTACAGCCTCATCCCCACCCTCAGCGGCAACCTGGCACTGGCCACCACCCATGCGTTCGCGGGCGATCCGATGTTCGTCGATCCCGCCAATGGCAACTTCCGCCTGCGCGATGCGTCGCCGCTCATCAATCAGGGGCTGGCGCCACTGCCCTACTATCCGCTGGGCGGCGCCGATCTCGATGGAAATTTGCGTGTGCGCTTCGGCGCGACCGATCCTGGCCCCTACGAGAACCAGACCTGGGACCGGATCTTCGTCAACGGCTTCGAGCCCTGATCGCCACGCGGCAGACGGCATGCGCGTCGCGCGACGCGGCGGCGGACAGCGCCGCCCTCGCCGCCACGCCCGGCGTGGCGCTCGGCAACGGGCCGGCGCCACCCAAAACGCGGCGGGCACCCGTCAAGCGGGTGCCCGCCACCTCCCTCCCCAACCATCGTCGACAGCGGCGCTGCGCGCCCGCTGCGGTATCGGGCGCGCTGCGCGCCCAGTACCGACCGCTGCTCAGAACGTGTACTGGCCCGACACGCCGAGCAGATTGCCGTAGCTCTCGAAATGGCCAACCAGCGTGTCGAAGGTCGCCGTCGTGTCGTTGATCTTGCCGTCGTCGACGAACAGGTGCACGTAGCCGAAATCGAACTTGAGGGTGTCGCTGTAGCGGTAGCCGGCACCGAATGCGATCCACTTGCGCGAGCCGTCGGGCACGCGCGGGTCGCGATGCGCATCGACGGTCGGCGTCTGGTCGTAGGCGATGCCCGCGCGCAGGGTCCATTCGTCGTTGAGGCGGTAATCGGCACCGACCGAGGCGTACCAGGTGTCCTGGAAGCCGAAGATCGTGGCGCGGTTGTAAGGCGCCTGCGCCGGATTGGCGTAGTTGACATACAGCTGCTTGAAGCTCGACCAGCGCGTGAAGCCGATATCCACGCCAAAGCTCAGGCGGTCGTTGGCGGTGTGCCACCAGCTCGCGCGCGCGTAGGCCGGAGTGTTGAAGTCCGCCTTGCCATCGGTATCGACGAAGGCACCATTGAAGTAGGGCAGCAGGTTCGACGGGACCTCGAACTTGGCACGCCCCGAAATCGTGTGGTCGATCTGCGAGTGGAAATTGACGCCGATGCGGTCGCTGTCGGTCGGCTTCCACAACAGGCCCAGATCGAAGCCCCAGCCCCAGTCGTTGCCCTTGAGCGTTCCGCGGCCATCGGCCTCCTGCGGCAGCCAGGCGCCATTGGTCGGCTGCGCGAGGATCGTGCCGAGGTTGATCGCCGAGCCCAGCGTGGCCGCGGTGCGCTGCGCAATCAGGCTCGCACCGAGCGAGAACTCGTCGGACACCTTCCACGAGGCCGAGAACGTCAGCGCGGGCGACTGCAGCTTGGTGGTCTGCGCCAGATAACGCCCCATCCAGCGGTCGTTGTACTCGGTCTGGAAGCCGTACGGCACGCTCATTGCCGCGCCGATCGCGAACTGGTCATTGATCGGCATGATGAAGTGGGTGCCCGGCACCGGCAGCGTGGTGCCGCCGTCGCCGCCGTTGTTCCCGGTCAACGGACGCCCGAGCAGATCGGTGCCACTGCCGTGGAACTCGGTGCTGAAATTGATTGCGGTCAGGTCGAACTGCAGGCACGAGGTGTGGAACTCGCTCATCGCCGCCGGATTGTTGACCACCACGGCGCAGTCGCCGGGCGCCACTGAACCCGCATAGGCGCGGCCCATGCCCTGCACGTCGTTTTCCTGCAGCTGGAACCCGGCGGCCTGCACCTTGCCCGTGCCCAAGGCCATCGCCAACGCGAATGGCAGGGCGGCAAGCCCCAGGGCGACCTGGTTGCGACGATGGCTGTGTTGCATACCGCTGCTCCTTTGGAGAAAGTTCTTGCGTGGATTGCCACGAATGAGCTGGGATATTAACGTCATCTTCACCAAGCTGGCCATCGTGCGCTGCCGCAAACGGTGGCGTATGGTGGAGGGTGGCGCAGGGCCGAATGTCGCCCGCTCCCGTTACCGGACGACCAGGGATAGCCTGATGCCGCGTCAGTTCCCATCGATTATCGTCGGCGCGATCCTCGCTGCGGCAGTGCCGGCCACCGCCGTTGCCGCGCAGACCGTCGTGCTGCCGGCCAGCGCCTGCCCGCAATCGGACCCGCTGTTCGCCAGCGGCTTCGAAACCGCGCCGGCGATCCCGGCGCAGCCGTCGCACGGCAGCGGCGGTGTTTGGCCGGGCGCGGTGACACGCACGATCAGCGTGACCGGCCTGGGTACGCGCAGCTACTACCTGTATCTGCCTGCCAGCTATGCGCCGACCCAGTCGTGGCCGCTGCTGCTGGCTCTGCGCCGTGCCAACGCGCAGACGGCCACTGCCGCGCAGCAGACGCGCAACAGCTGGAGTGCGCAAGCGGACGCCGCCGGCTTCATCGTGGTCGCGCCGGTCGGCAACTCGACGCAAGGCGGCTGGGGTGCCAGCGGCGACCTGGCCGAGATTTCGGCCGTGCTCGATGACGCGCTCGCGCACTACAACGTGGAGCAGAGCCGCATCTACCTGTGGGGATTTTCGGCCGGCGCGCACTATGGCCACGGCCTGGCGCTCGACAATGCCGACTACTTCGCGGCCTACGGCGTCAGCGCCGGCTCGCTCGAACGGTACGCCTGCACCGACAACGGCTCAAGTCCGCCGACCTGCAACGCGCTGCTGGCCGGCGTGCAGCCGAAGATTCCCGTCGACATCCATCTGGGCTCGAGCGATCCACTGTACAGCCCGCCCTATACCGCAGCCGGCGATGTGACGCGCTTCCAGAACAACGGCTGGGTGCGCAACCGCAACCTCTACTACACGGTCTTCAGCGGCGGCCACATCTACACGCCGGCCCAGCTCGGCGAGATCTGGAACCACCTGTGCCCGTTCGCGC
>NZ_JAHCAQ010000025.1 GCF_019634845.1 Dokdonella sp. | reverse complement strand
GCGCGCGGCGACCGGCGCGGCACTGACGTCGGCGAACTTGAATCCGTCGGGATTGCGGGCGCTGTCGGCAAGCCACAGCTCGACCCGCCTCCGGCACTGCGACTTGGCGGCGTCGGTCAACGCGGCCGGCGGCAAATCGCGCACCAGGGCGGCGTCGCCCGAGTGCGTGCTCAGGCACTGCACTGCGATCGCATCGAGCGGGCGGCTGGTGTCGCTGGCCCTGGCCAAGCCGCCGGCATGCAGCAGGGTCACGAGCTGCGCATCGGTAGGCGCCTGCTTGCTGCAGGCCGCCAGCAACAGCACAGCGGCAAGAATGGTCAGTCGGGTCATGGACAGTCTCCGGACGGGATATGGATCGGTAAGGTTGGGCGACGGCGCGGTGACGATGCACCGCCTGCCGTCAATGGCACGCGATCGGGAACGCACCGCTGGGGCCTACCCGGGTTGGACAGGGCTGCCTCGACGGACGGCCACCCTCGCCCGGAAGGCGGCCGCTGCGCGCGACGCGCGGTGTGACCGTGTCGACGAGTCGCGAGTTCCCTCGGACCGGCTGACGATGGGCGGGGCCATCGCGCAAGCTGCCGGCGCCTGCCACCGCGAGGCAATGGACGGGGCTGGTGGCGCGGCGGGCACGCGCCGATGACGCCCGACAATGCGCGCGGGATTCGATCGTGATTGGCATGGTTGGTGATTCTACCTGCGATCGGTTCACGGGCGACCTTCAGACCTCGCTCAGGTGGCGCCGCCTACGGTCTGAGGCCTGATCCTGTCACGGAGTCGCGGCGCATGCCCCGAGTGTTCGCCCTTTGCCTGCTCGTCTGCAGTTGCTTGCTTGCCCCCGCCGCCAGCGCGGCAGCGCAGGAGACCAGCGGCCAGATGGCGTCGGGCGCCTGGTACCGCATCGCGGTGCCGGCCGGCTGGAGCGCGGGCGACACCCTGATCCTCTACCAGCACGGCTTCGATTTCTCGGCGCCGGACGGGCCGCCGGGACTGGGACCGCTCAAGGACGTGGCGCTGGCGCAAGGCTATGCGATCGCCGCCTCGAGCTACCGCGAGCGCGGCTGGGCCATGTTCGACGCGATCGACGACAACCGTGACCTGGTGGCGCGGTTCACGCAACAGTTCGGCGCACCCGGCCACATGCTGCCGTTCGGAGGTTCGCTCGGTGGACTGGTGGCGCTCAAGCTGGCCGAGGCCGACGGCTTTCCGCCCGTGCAGGGCGTGTTCGCGATGTGTCCGGCCGCCGCGGGTTCGCGGCTGTGGGACTACGCGATCGACCTGCGCCTGGGGTACGCGGCCATCTGCGAGGGCGCCGGTGAACTGCGCCACGGTGCGCAGCCGCTGTGGTGGGCCTTCGACCTCGCCATGATCCCGGCCCAGCTGGGCGATCTGTCGGGTCTTGGCGGCATGCTCGACAACCTCGTCGTGCTCGACACGCTGCTGCAGGTCAACCGCTGCACCGGCATCAACCTGCCGCCGGCGCAGCGCAGTGCCGACAAGCAGCGGCGGCTGGCCGAGCTCATGGCCTATGCCCACCTCAGCGACGAACAGTTCCTGCTGACCAACATCGGTTACGCAACCTTCGGGCTGGCCGACATCGTGCGCGCGCCCGACAAGCTCGCGGGACTCAACCCGTTCACCACGGCAGGCGTCGACTATGGCGACGACCCGCTGGTGGCGGCGCGCATCACGCGCCTCATCGCCGATCCGGTCGCCGCGCAGGCACTGCGCGCGGCCTCGGACTTCCACGGCCAGGTTGGCGCCGCCAAGATCATGTCGCTGCACACCAGCCGCGACGAGCTCGTGATTCCGGCCAACCAGGAATTCATCCGCAACCAGGTGCCGTCCACGCAATGGGTGAGCGCGATCGTGGCCGAGGATGAGCCCAGCCATTGCGGCTTCAACGTCGCCGAAGGCCTGGCCGGCTGGGAAGCGCTGCGGGCCTGGATCAACGGCGCGCCGCAGCCGAGCGTGGCGCAGTTGCAGCAGGCCTGCCAGACCCTCGTCGCGAGCGGCGTCGCCGCCGGCCCCTGCCGGTTCGATCCCGCCGCCAGCTTCGCGTCGTTCGACAGCATCGTGCGGCCACGCACGGCTGCCACCGCGACCGCTCGCGGCCACTCCACGCACCGCAGCGCGCCGCGGCCGCCAGCACAGGCGGCGCCGCGACGCCGCGCGCTCAATCCTTGATCGGGTAGGTCTGCACCGCGCCGGCGTCATCGCGCGGCGCGGTGGACGGCCGCACCGTGGCGGCGTTGCCGATGCGGCGACCGCAATGCCAGGCCGCGAACGCCTGCTCGCCGTCGCGTGGCTCGCCGAGCGGCTGGATCGTGTCGGCGCCGATGCTGGCAGCCTCGTTGCGGGCCAGCACCTCGAGCTCGTCGCGCACCTTGAGGTCGCGGCGGTTGACCGGGCCGACGTGATCGAGCACCGACACCGTCACGCGTCCCTTGTCGACGCAGCCGCTGACGTTGCCGGTCCAGACGGTCTGCACGTTGCGGCCGCCCGAATCGAGGCGGATGCCCCAGCTGCAGGCGGCCAGGACAAGGGCGGTGCTGAGGCTGACGACGAATCCACGCATCACGGCTCGATCTCCAGGGCGGCGCGCGATGGTCGCAAGCGCGTGCTGAATCGGTGGTGAGGCTGGCTGCGGCGCAACCAGCCCCACCGCGCGGTCACGGCATCGGCTTGCCGTCGGCATCGAGTACCTTCAGCTCGCCGACGGCGAGCTTGCGCACGGGCTCCTCGATCTGCTTGAGGTCGCCGACCACGAACCAGGTCAACGCCTCGGGATGGATCACCTCGCGGGCCGCGGCGCGCACCGCGTCGTCGGTCTGCGCCTCCAGGCGCGCCTTGAGCGTGGTCACGTAATCGTCGGGCCGGTCGTAGAGCGCATTGCGCGCCAGCGTGCCGAGCACGGCCGAGGTCATCTGGAACGCGCCCGGCAGGCCACGCACGTCACCGACCTTGATCTTGTCGATCTCCTCGTGGGTGAGCGGCCGGTCGCCGACGACCTCGCGCGCCTCGCGCAGCATCTCGGCCAGCGCCGGGGCGGTCTGGTCGGTCTGCACCGGGGCGTACAGCACGAACGGGCGCTGACCGAGCGCGTCGCTGAGGAAGCTGCCCGCGCCATAGGCCCAGTGCTTGTCCTCGCGCAGGTTCATGTTGAGACGCGAGGTGAAACTGCCGCCGAAGGCGCCATTCATGGTCTCGATCTCGAGGTTGTTGGGCGCCTTGGTCGAGGGCGCGACCTCGCCGGCCAGGATCACGGTCTGCTGCGCACCGGGCTTGTCGAGCAGGAACACGCGCGGTGCCTGCGGCAGCGCGACGGCAGCGATGTTGCGCGAGGGGATCGGCGTGGCCGGGGCGTGCCAGTCGCCGAACGCCGCCTCGAGCAGCGGAATGATGCGCTCGAGCGTGGTGTCACCGGCGACGAGCAGGGTGGCGTTGTCCGGGCGCACGTAATCGCGCACGTAGCCGCGCATGTCCGCGACGTCGAGCGACTTGATCGAGGCTTCATCGCCCGACCCCGTGAACGGGATCGCATAGGCGTGGCCGGCGCCATACAGCAGCGGCGGCAAGGTGCGCAGCGCCAGGCGCGTCGGCTGGGTCTTTTCCTGCGCGATGCCGGCCAGCCACTGGCCGCGCACGCGCTCGATGTCGGCGCTGCGCAGGGCCGGATTGCGGATCACGTCGGCGAACAGTGCCAGCGAAGGCTCGAGTTCGGCGTCGAGCGCATTGAGCGTGACCGCGGCACTGTCCAGACTCGCACCGGTCGACACGATCGCGCCCAGCCGCTGGCTGCGCTTGGCGATCTCGACCGAATCGAGCGTGGTCGTGCCCTCGTCGAGCATGCCCATCGTGAACGAAGCGGTGCCGAGCTTGCGGCCCTGGTCGGCGGCAAACCCACCCCGGAACAGCATCTGCACCTGCACGACCGGAATCGCGTGGCGCTGCGCGAGCACGACCTCGATGCCGTTGCCGAGCTTGCCGCGCTCGATCTGCGGAAAGGTCAGATCGGGGAAGTTCGTGACCACGGGCACGCCCTTGCTGCGATCGACCGTGGATGGCACGGTGTGGTAGTCGGCCTTGGGCGGCAACTTGGCCGCCGGGCGGCCCGGCGCGGCCGGCAGGCCGGCGCGCTCGGACTCGTCCTCGGCCACGAGCTTCTGGCCTGGCTTGGCCGGCACCACGGTCAGGGTGTAGTCGCCGCGGGCCAGCCATTTGCGCGCGGCGGCCCGCACGCTGGCCGGGGTGGCGGCATCCAGTCGCGCCAGATCGCTGCGCCAGGCACCCGGATCGTTGCGGTAGACCTGCCCCTCGGCAAGGATCGAGGCCTTGACGTTGACGTTCTCGAGCGGACGGATGAAGCGCGCCCGCGTTGCCGTCTTGACCCGCTCGAGTTCCTCCGCGGTGGGGCCGTCCTTGAGGAATCGCGCCCACTCCTGCGCAATGGCGCGCTCGACGCGACCGCCATCGACACCGGCCTTGACGTCGGCGCTGAGCTGGAACAGCGAGGCCAGCGCGAACGACTGCACATCGGTCGACACCGCATCGACGAGCTTGTCCTGGTAGACGAGGCGCTGGTACAGGCGCGAGGTCTTGCCGCCGCCGAGCACCGCTGCCGCCAGCTCGAGCGGCACCTCGTCGGGATCGGCCAGATTCGGCACGTTCCAGGTGCGCACGATGCGCGTCTGCGCCACCGTATCGACCATGGTGTCGCGCGTGGAATTGCTGCGCGGCGCCGTCCACGGTTGCTGGCGCGCCACCGGCGGACCGGCCGGGATGTCGCCGAAGTAGCGCAGCATCTTCTCCTTCGCGACCTCGGGCGTGATGTCGCCGGCCAGCACCACGGTCACGTTGGCGGCGCCGTAGTAGTCGTTGAACCAGGTCTTGACGTCGGCCAGCGTGGCCGCGTCGAGATCCTTCATCGAACCGATGGTGTCGTGGTGGTAGGGGTGGTTGGCCGGGAACACGTTGGCCGAAATGCGCTGGTCGACCCGCCCATAGGGCTGGTTCTCGCCCTGGCGCTTCTCGTTCTGCACCACGCCGCGCTGTTCATCGAGATCCTTCTGGCCGATCGCGCCGAGCAGGTGGCCCATGCGGTCGGATTCCATCCACAGCGCCATGTCGAGCGCGGTGGTCGGCACGGTCTCGAAGTAATTGGTGCGGTCGTACCAGGTGGTGCCGTTCATGTCGGTGGCGCCAGCCAGCTCGAACGGACGGAAATATTCGTCGCGATGATTCTCCGAGCCCTGAAACATCAGGTGCTCGAACAGATGCGCAAACCCGCTCCTGCCCTTGGGTTCATCGGCCGAACCGACGTGGTACCACACGCTGACCGCGACGATCGGCGCCTTGTGGTCTTCACTGACCACCACGGTCAGGCCGTTGGGCAAGGTGAAGCGCGTGTACGGAATGTCGATGGCATCGCTGCCAGTGGCAGCGGCAGCGGTGCTGCCGAGAACGAGCGTGGCGAGCGCGCTCAACCAGAACTGACGCATGGTGGGAGTTCCTCGTGCAGGGTGGATGGAGTTGTGGGCAGGCAGCGGGTGCGCGGCATGGATACACGCCCTGCGCCAGCGTGCAAACGGACCTTCGAAGCACCGCAGGCGTCATCGTCGCGGCGCCGCGGCAATCGTCGGCCCGTGTCCGACTGGGCCGAAACCGCACAGTTTAGCGCATGGCGCATGCAACGGTACCGACCGCCACGACCACCCGGCGGCGCGCCGGCGGGCTGGCTCCCGACGCGGCGCTCGCCTCGGCGCTGACTGCGGCCACTGCGCGATTGGCCGGCCTGCCGCGCGCCGCCATAATGCGGTGTGCTCCACGTCATCCTGCACCAGCCGCAGATCCCACCCAACACCGGCAACGTGATCCGGCTGTGCGCCAACAGCGGCGCCGCGCTGCATCTGGTGCGACCGCTCGGCTTCGCGCTCGACCACGCGCGCATGCGGCGCGCCGGGCTCGACTACCACGAGTTTGCGCGCATCAGCGTGCACGAGGACTTCGCGGCCCTGCTGGCCGCGGTGCAGCCCCGTCGGTTGTTCGCGCTGTCGACACGCGGCGGCACGCGCTACGACAGCGTTGCCTATGCCCCCGGCGATGCCCTGCTGTTCGGTTCGGAAACCCACGGCCTGCCGCAACCGCTGCTCGACACGATCCCGCCGGCGCAACGCCTGTGCCTGCCGATGCGGCCGCACAACCGCAGTCTCAACCTGTCCAATGCGGTGGCCGTCGTCGTGTACGAGGCCTGGCGCCAACTCGGTTTCGACGGCGCTGCCCGATAGGGACCGCGGGCCTCGCCCACGGCGAGGCTGCGCCCACTGTCCGCGACTGTCCGCGAACGGTCGCGCACGGCCGCAACGACCACGTGCAGGCAACCGGCGCGGCCGATCGACGACGCCTGCGCGCGGGCTTGTGCAGCCGTGCCAGAGTGCTCGCGCACACGGCGTTTTTTGCAGCATTGGCGCGGGTTTGCGCGCGGCGCGTGACGCGCGTGCGGCGACGCGAGCGGGCTGCGCCAGCGCCGCCGATGCGGGCCCGGCGCAGCATGCCGCAGCGTTGGCACGACCCTTGCGATGGAGTGACTGAAGTCCCTTGAATGGAGTCCACCATGAATCTGCGTCCCGTCCTGTTCGCGATCGCCACCGGCGCCGGCGTACTGACCAGCGTGCTCGCGATCGTGCATCGCGTCGAAGCCAATATCGCCACCACGATCGAAGTCGATGACGACGCGCCCGTGGCGGCAAGCCTGCTGCCTGCGCTCAGCGTGACCGCCCGGCTCGATGGCGCCACCGAGGTCGCGCTCGATGATGTCGACGTGCTGCCGGTCACGCTGCTGCCGACCGTGCATGTGCGCGCGAGTGCCCGCATGGCCCGCGACCAGAGCGCGCTGGCGGCGGCGCCAACGCGCGACCCGGCGCGCGTGCAGAGCGCCGAGTGAGGACACCGGCAGTGCGGCATCGAAGTGCGTGCGCGGCGCAGGTCGCGACCGGAACGGCGGACCGCCACCGCCGCGCATGGGCAGTGCCGGGGCGGGCCTAGGCGCCTGGCGGATATTCGGGCTTCTGCTCGCGCGCAAGCAGCGCCGCCATGCCCTCGCGCGGCGTGAGTTCCTCGTGCAGCACCTTCTGCACGAGCGCGGTGATCGGCAGTTCCACGCCGTGGGCATTGGCGAGCTTCATCACGGTATCGACCGTCTCGATGCTCTCGACCACCTGGCCGATTGCGGCAACGGCCTCGGCCAGCGGCCTGCCCTCGCCAAGCGCGAGGCCGAGCCGGCGATTGCGCGAGAGGTCGCCGGTGCAGGTGAGCACGAGGTCGCCGAGGCCGGCCAGACCCATCAGCGTCTCCGGGCGTGAGCCCAGGGCCGCGCCCAGGCGCAGCATTTCGGCCAGCCCACGCGTGATGAGACCGGCGCGTGCATTGAGGCCCATGTGCATGCCATCGGCGACGCCGGTCGCCACCGCGAGCACGTTCTTCATCGCGCCGCCCAGTTCAGCACCGAGCACGTCGTTGCCGGTGTAGGCGCGAAACCGCGCCGAATGCAATTGCAGCGCCACCGCCTGCGCGAACGCGGCGTCGACCGAATGCACGGTCAACGCGGTCGGCAAGCCCTGCGCGACTTCGCGCGCGAACGAGGGTCCGGTGATGACGGCCGCCGGATGGCCGGGCAGGCGCTGCGCCACGAGTTCGTGCAGGAAACGTCCCGAGGCCGGATCGAAACCCTTGGTCGCCCAGGCAATGCCGGTGCCGGCAGCCACCCACGGCGCGATGGCGTCGAGCAGGGCGCCGAAGGCATGGCTCGGCACCGCGATGAGCAGCGTGCCCGCATCGCGCACCAGCGGTTCGAGCATCGCGCTGAGCTGCAACTCGGCCGGCAGCTCCAGATCAGGCAGGTAACGCGCGTTGTGGCGCGTCGTGGCCATGTCGACGATGGCCTGCGGCGAGCGCCCCCACAAGGTGGTGGGCACGCCGTTGCGGGCGAGCTGCACGGCCAGCGCCGTGCCCCAGGAACCGGCACCCAGCACGGCGGTGGCGGCGACGCTCATCGTCCCGCCACCTTGCCACTGGAAGTCACGCCGCCGCCCATCGCCGCGGTCGGACGCCGATCAGGCGTTGGCCGCCTGCGCGCCGGCACCTTCGGCCTGGCGACGCACCTGCTCCGCATACAGGGCATCGAAATTGATCGGCTGCAGGAACAGCGGCGGGAAACCGCCACTCTGCACGAGATCGGAAATGACCTGGCGCGCGTACGGGAACAGCGCATTGGGGCAGTAGCTGCCGAGGATCGCGTTGCGGCTGGCGTCGTCGAAGCCGACCACGCCGAAGATGCCGGCCTGCTGCACCTCGGCGAGGTAGGCGGTCTTGTCGCCGACCTTGCAGGTCGCCGTGATGCTGAGCACGACTTCGTAGACGTCGGGACCGAGCGCGTTGGCACGCTGGCTCAGGTTGAGCTCGACGTTGGGCTGGCCCTGTTCCTGGAACACCTGCGGGGCGCCGGGCGCTTCGAACGAAACGTCCTTGATGTAGATGCGCTGCAGATTGAGCTGGGCCTGGGCGGTGCCCTGACCGTCGGCGGCGCCGTTGCTGCTTGCCATGGGGATTTCCTTAGCTGGAGGGAAAAGAGGGCGATTATCCCATGCCGGCGCGGTTCACGCACGCGCCAGGCCGCAGGTTCAGTTGCGACCCTTGACCAGCGGCATCTGCGCCTCGCGCCAGGCCGCGATGCCACCATCGAGCCAGAACACCTTGGCGAAGCCGGCCTTGCGCAGCCGGCCGGCGACTTGCGCCGCCGTCACGCCGCTGCGGCAGACCAGTGCGATCGGCGTCTCGCGCGCCTTGGCCAGCTCCTTCGACTCGGGATCGACCTGGCTCGGCAGCAGATGGCGCGAACCCGGCACGTGGCCCTTCTCGTACTCGGCCTGCGCCGAGATGTCGATCACCAGCGCATTCTCGCGGTTGATGAGCTGGGTCAGCCCGGCCGGCGTCAGCGCCGCGCCGCCGCGCATGAGGCGCTGCATTTCGGTGACCAGCAAGGCCACCAGCACGCCGACGAAGGCGAGCGTGAGCAGCAGGTGGTTGCCGAGGAACTCGGGCAGGCGGTGGATGAACTCGGACATGGCGACGGGCGCAGGCGGGACGGCCGCCGATTATCGCGGAATCGGCGCCGCTCGGCACGCGTCTTCAGTCGCGCCGCGTGATGTCGGGCAGGCCCGAGGTCAGCCACCAGTGCTTGCTGGCGGCGTCGTAACGCCAGCTGCGCTGGTCGACGATGCTGCGCGCGACCTGGGTGTTGACGTTGAGCAGGTCGAGCCGCACCACCTGGCGCACTTCGTCGGGCGACACCACCACCGGCTGGCCCTCGTCGTAGTTGCTCACGCGCACCTGGCGCAGGCGCTCGAGTTCGAACGCAGTGACCGGATGCTCGGCCTGGATCTTGGGATCGATGAAGCCGACGGCCTGCTCGTATTCGCCCCAGCGGATCGCCGCCGAATAGGCGCGCAGCGTCTCGGTGAGGATCGTCTGCTTGGAACGGATTTCCTGATTGGCGCAAGCGGCCGGCAGCAGGCAGGCGATGGCGGACAGGACGAGCGGCAACAGGCGGCGCATGGCGATTCTCGGTGCGGGACGCGCCGATTGTGCATCAAGCCGGGCAGGCGCGCGCGATCAGGCCGCCGCTGCGTTGCGCAGCGCGACGAAGCGCGCACTCAGCGTGGCCGCCACGCCGCCGTCGGGCAGCGCCACCGCGCATTCCATGCGCAGCCGCGCCTTGCCGCGCGCGGCCAGCGCGCTGAGCATGTCGGCGCAGGATTCGCCCGCGGCCGGCTGGGCCCGGCAGCGCAGTTCGCCCCAAACCGGCGCAAGGTAGCGGATCGTGCTGTCCTGCACGTAGATGTCGCAATTCAGCCCATGCGCGGCCGCGGCCAGGTGCAGCACGCCCCAGCCGGCCAGCGTCATCAGGCTGGCGAGACTGCCACCGAAGGCGCAGCCCTTGTCATTGATGTTCGGTGCCAGCGGCGCCGCCAGTTCGAGCCAGTCGCCCTCGTGCGCGACCACGCGCAGCGCCATCGCCCGCGCCAGCGGAATCGTGGCAAGCAGGTCGCGCTCGAGATCAGCCGCGGCGGTCGACATGGGCGCAATTCCTCGTGCTGGCAGCGGCAGTGCGCCGCGGGCTGCGGCGCGCGGCGCATTATCATGCCGGCGCATGCGCGCCACCAAGACCATCGCCCCACCGTCGCTGCCGCTGGCCGGCGCCACCCTCGTGCTGACGCGTCCGGCCGGTACCGCGCGGACGCTGGCCGCGCAGGCGCGCGCGCGCGGCGCGACCGTGGTGCTGCTGCCGGGCCTGAGCCTGCGCCGCCACGACACACCCGAACTGCGCGCACGCCTGCACGCGATGCGCTGCGACGACTGGATTTTCACCAGCCCCGCGGCGGTGGATGCCTGCTGCGCGCTCGACTGGCAGGCGCCAGCGGCGGCGCGTGTGTTCACGGTCGGCACCGGCACGCGGCGCGTGCTGGCACGGCATGGCGTGGCGGCGCTGGCGCCCGCCAGCGGCGCCGACAGCGAGGCGCTGCTGGCGATGCCGCAACTGGCGCGGCTGCGCGGCCGACGCATCGCCCTCGTCGGCGCGCCGGGCGGGCGCAACCTGATCGCGCCGCAACTGGCGGCGCGCGGCGCGCGGGTCGAGCCCCTGCACGTCTACGCGCGGCAGGCACCGCGGCTCAGCCGGCGCCACTTCGCCGCCCTCGCCGCTGCGCCCGAGCCCTGGCTGAGCCTGCTGTCGAGCGGCGAAGCGCTCGAACACCTGTGCGCGCTGCTGCCGGCGGCACTGGCCGCGCGCTGGCGCGCCCAGCCGCTCATCGTCGCCAGCGAGCGCCTGGCGGCGCAGGCGCGGCAACGCGGCTTCGGCCAGATCGTGGTGGCCGCCAGCGCGGTCGGTGGCGACATGCTGGCCGCAGCCGCGCACTGGCTCGCGGACCGGCCGCAGGCACGCCGATGACGCACTGCGTCACGAGTTGGGCTAGCATGGGCACATGAGCGATACGTCCGGGGACAAAGGCTTGTCCGATACGCAGTCACTGGTCGTGCACACGCCAGCAGCCACTGCGCCACGGCGCGGCCTGCTCGCGCTGTCGATGGCGCTGCTGGCCCTGCTCGTCGCGGGCTGGAGCGCGTGGCGCAGCCATCTCGCCGAGCGCGACCGCGGCGCCAGCGAAGCCGTGGCGCAACTCGCCGCGCAGGTCGACACCATCGTGCAGGGCAGCGAGCAGCGCCGCCGCGACCTCGATGGCCTGCGCGCGCGCTTCAGTGACGCCGACACGGTCAACAAGGGCCTGCGCGAGGAACTGTTCGGCCTCGGCGAACGCCTGCGCCATGTCGAGGATGCGGTGGCCCACCTGGCCGAGCAACGCCTCAATGGCCGCGACGTGCTGGCGCTCAACGAAGCCGAATTCCTGCTCGTGCAGGCGCAGGAGCGCCTTGCCCTGTTCCACGATGCCGATGCCGCCATCGCGGCCTACCGCCTTGCCGATGCGGCGCTCGCGGCGGCCGAGGATCCCGCCTTCGCCACCGTGCGGCGCACGATCGATGCCGAGCGCGCGGCGCTGGAGGCGGCGCGTCCGGCCGACCTGCGCGCGAACTTCACCGCGATCGAGCGCCTGCGCGCCGAGCTGCCCGCACTCGTCGCGGTGCCGACCGCCGCGCCGACCGCCGCCGCGCCCTCGGGCTGGCGCGCCTGGCTGGCGCCGTTCGTGCGCATCAGCGAGGTCGAGGCCAGTAGCGACGCGCAACGCGATCCCGGCATCGCGCAAGGTCTGATCGCGCTCGACCTGCGCGATGCGCAGGCGGCGCTGCTCGCCGGCGATGCCGCGCGCTACCGCGCTGCGCTCGACCGTGCGCGCGCCGGCATCGCCGCCCTGCCGGCAGGCCAGACGCCGGCGCAGCAGGCCGCGCTGGCCGCCATCGACACGCTCGCCGGCGCACCGCTCGCACCGGCCCTGCCCGAACTGGGCAGCGCGCTCAAGGAGCTGCGCAACCTGCGCGCGACGCGGGCGCTGGCGGCGCCCGCCGCAGCACCGGTGGCGGCGCCGACGGAGCATCGCTCATGAGGCTGTGGCGCTGGGCCCTCGTGCTGCTCATCGTGGCGGTGGCCGGCGCGCTGGCCTGGCAGTGGCTGGCTGCCAATCCCGGTTATGTGCTGATCCGCTTCCGCCACACGCTGCTCGAAACCAGCGTGGTGGTCGCGCTGGCCGCGCTGCTGGCCGGCTGGCTCGTGCTCGCCCTCGGCTGGCGGCTGCTGCGCTGGCCGCTGCGCGCCTGGAGCCGCGCGGCCGGTCGCCGTGGTCGCGAGCGGCTTGCCGGCGGCATGCTGGCCTACGCCGAAGGTGACTACCTGCGCGCCGAGCGCGAACTGGCCAAGGCCGCCCACCACGAACCGCTGCGCATCCCTGCCCTGCTGCTGCTCGCGCGCGCCGCCCACGAACGCGGTGCCGAGGATCGCGCCAGCCAGGCGCTGGGCGAGCTCGGCGACAGCGGCAAGCGCGTCGGCGACGCCTTGCGTGCGCGTTTCCTCGTCGATACCGGACAGGCGGCCGAGGCGCTGGCCCTGCTCAAGGACAAGGCCGCGCAGGACGACCTGTCGCTGCGCGGCCGGCACCTGCTCGTCGACACCGCGCTGCTGCTCGGCGAGCCGCAGGTCGCGCTCGACGCCTTGCCACCGCTCGCGCGCAGCCAGTCGCTCACGGCCGAGGCACAGGCGCAACTCGAACTGCGCACGCTCGCCGCCGCGCTGGCGGCGGCACCCGATGCCACTGCCCTCAACGCGCTGTGGCACCAGAGTTCACGCGCGCAGCGCCGGCGCCCCGAACTGGTCGAGGCGTTCGCGCGGCGCAGTGCGGCGCTGGGCCAGATGCTGGCCGCACTCGACGAGATCGAGGCGGCGCAACGCCACGAATGGAGCGATCGCCTCGCGGCCGCCTACGGTGAGCTCGGCCAGGCCGAAGCGCCGGCGCGGCTCGCCCGCGCGCAGAACTGGCTCGGCCAGGCGCCCAACAGCGCCGCGCTGCAGATCACGCTGGCGCGCCTGCACCTGCAACTGGCGCAACCCGAAGCCGCCGAGGAATCGGTGCAGCGCGCGCTCGCGCTCGGCGCCACGCCGGCCGCCTGGGAAGTGCTCGGCGCGATCCGCCGCGCGGTTGGCGACGATGCCGGCGCCGCCAATGCCTGGGCCAACGCGCTGCACCAGCCGCGCGGCGACGCGCTGCTGGCGGTGGCGCCGCTGGCCGCGCGTGCCGATGTCGACACGCGGCCGATCGCATTCGAGGAACGCAGCGAACACGGCGTGCCGCGCCTGCCGAGCCAGGCCTGAACACGCAGGCCGCGCCGCGCCGCCACCGCGGCGACCTGCCAAGCGGGTGCCACCGCGCGCGTCAGCGCGGCAGCGTGTCGACGCCGACGACGCGCCCCTCGCGCAGATGCATCACGCGCGGGCGCAGGTTGGCGCCGAAGTCGTAGGTCCAGTCTTCCTCGCGCAGGTCGCGCCAGCGCTCGATGCCCGGCGCAGGTCGGCGCACCACGTAACCGCTCGCGGCGCGGCGCGCGGCCGGCTCGCCGCAATGGGCGACGAGTTCGCCGACGCTGAGCCCGACCCAGTTGCGGTTCGCATCGCAGTCGCTGCCGAGCGTGTCGACGCCATAGCCGAGCGATGCCTGCGCGGCAAGCGTGCCGTCGCGGAACACGAGCTGGCTGATGAACTGGCGCGACCCGAAGTTGTAGTACCAGACCGCGACCTCGACATCCTTCTGGTACTGCACGGGCGCGTTTGCGCCCAACACTTCGGTGTCGACGTAGCGATCGACCCAGTACGGCTCGCCGCAGCGCTCGCGCACCTGCAGTTCGACATCGCCGAGGGCGACCAGGCGGTTGCCGCAGCGCAGTGCCTGCGCCGGCGGCGCGGCGAACAGCAGCAACACGAGCAACACGCTGCAGCAACGCATGGCGCAATCCTTGGTCGGTGGTGGAGGTGGCGGGCCAAGGGTCGCACAACGGCGGCCCCATGCAACGCCACGCGGCGGCGCGGGCTATAGTCGCCCATCACCGACAGGAGCACCGTTGCGATGGGCATCTGGAAGCAGACCACCGACCTGGCCCAGCTCGCGGCCTGGAACCGCGGCTGCATGGTCGAACACCTGGGCATGGTCGTGACCGAAGTCGGCGCCGACTTCGTGCGCGGCACGATGCCGGTCGATGCACGCACGCGCCAGCCGTTCGGCCTGCTGCACGGCGGTGCCTCGGTGGCGCTGGCCGAGTCGCTCGGCAGCCTCGCCGGCAACCTGTGCCTCGACGCCGCCGAGATGGCGGTCGGGCTCGACATCAACGCCAACCACGTGCGCGCGGTCAGCGCCGGCCTCGTCACCGGTACGGCGCGGCCACTGCACCTGGGCCGCAACACGCAGGTGTGGGAGATCCGCATCGAGGACGCCGCCGGCCACCTCGTGTGCATCGCGCGGCTCACGCTCGCGGTGGTGCCGCGCAAGGCCGCGTCGGCATGAGCGCAAGGCCGACCGCGCCCTACGCCGCGCTCGGCCCCGACCTCGTGCTCGATGCGGTCGAGGCGGCCGGCTTCGCCACCGATGGCCGCCTGCTGGCCCTGCCCAGCTACGAGAACCGCGTCTACCAGGTCGGTCTCGACGGCGCCGCGCCGCTGGTGGTCAAGTTCTACCGCCCGGCGCGCTGGAGCGATGCGGCGATCGCCGAGGAACACGCCTTCGCGCTCGAACTGGCCGCGGCCGAGCTGCCGGTGGTGGCGCCGCTCGTGCTGCGCGGCGTGACCCTGCTGCAGCACGCCGGCTTCCGCTACGCGCTGTATCCGCGCCGCGGCGGGCGCGCGCCCGAACTCGAGTCGCGCGAGCACCTGGCGTGGATGGGGCGCCTGCTGGCGCGCCTGCACGGCATCGGCGCCCGCGCCGGGTTCACCGCGCGTGGCGCGCTCGACGCGCAGACCTTCATCCGCGACGCCGCGCACGGCGCGATCGGCAGCGGCCTGCTGCCGGCGCATGTGATCGAGCCCTACCGCACGCGCTGCGCGGCACTGGCCACGCTGGTCGAGGCACGCTTCGCCGCGATCGCGCCGCGCCGCATCCGCCTGCACGGCGATTGCCATGCCGGCAACGTGCTGTGGACCGACGGCGGCCCGCACTTCGTCGACCTCGACGACGCGCGCATGGGCCCGGCGGTGCAGGACCTGTGGATGCTGGCGCCGTCGGCGGCCGCGCTCGACGCGCTGCTCGAGGGCTATGGCGAATTCGCCGACTTCAATCCCGCCGAGCACGCACTGATCGAGCCGCTGCGCGTGATGCGGCAGGTGCACTGGGCCGGCTGGGTCGCCACGCGCTGGCACGATCCGGCGTTTCCGCATGCGTTCGCGCACGTGGGCGAGCCGCGCTGGTGGGAGCAGCACCTGCGCGACCTCGGCGAGGCGCAGGCACAGCTGCAGGACGCCTGAAACCGCCGCACGGCGCCGCGATGGCGCGACGCGAGTGGCGCGGCGACGCGGCCGCAGCTCGCCGCGACGACCGCGCGCGCCAGTCGCTCGGCAAGGCCGGTTTGCAGCCGGCGCCGGCGCGGCGTTACCGTCGCCGCGGCCGAAGCCACGCCCTGCGCTGCGATGCAATCGATCGAAATCGTGTTGACGATGTTGCTGCTCGTGCTTGCGAGCGGCTATCTCGTGCGCGTGCTGCCGTTCGCGCTGCCGTTGCCGCTGGTGCAGATCGCGCTCGGCGCCGGGGTGGCGGCGGTGTCGAGCCACGGCGTGCGGCTCGATCCGAACCTGTTCTTCATCCTGTTCCTGCCGCCGCTGCTGTTCCTCGACGGCTGGCGCATCCCCAAGGCCGGCCTGCTGCGCGACGCCGGGCCGGTGCTGCAGCTCGCGCTGGGCCTGGTCGTGTTCACGGTGCTCGGCGTGGGCCTGTTCGTGCACTGGCTGGTGCCGGCGATGCCGCTGGCAGTGGCGTTCGCGCTGGCCGCGATCGTGTCGCCGACCGACCCGGTGGCGGTGGCCGCGATCGCCACCCGCGTGCCGCTGCCGCGCCGCCTGCTGCACATCATCGAGGGCGAGGCCCTGCTCAACGATGCCACCGGCCTGGTCTGCTTCCGTTTCGCGGTGGCCGCCGCGCTGACCGGCCAGTTTTCGCTGCTGTCGGCCGGGCTGACCTTCCTGTGGCTCGCGCTGGGCGGCGTCGCGGTCGGCGCTGCGGTGTCGTGGGGCATCAGCCGCAGCCATCACCTGCTGACGCGACGCTTCGGCCAGGATGCCGGCCTGCCCGTGCTCGGCAGCCTGCTCACGCCGTTCGGCGCCTATCTCGCGGCCGAGCACCTCGGCGCCTCGGGCATCCTCGCCGCGGTCGCCGCCGGCGTGATGATGAGCTACGCCGAACTGTCGGGCGTGGCGCCTCCGGCGACGCGGCTGCAACGCGCCGCGGTGTGGGACTCGGTGCAGTTCGCGCTCAACGGCATCGCCTTCGTGCTGCTCGGCGAGCAGTTGCCGGGCATCGTCGAGCGCGCCCGCGGCGGCATGCTCGAAAGCGGCCACGCCAGCGTGTGGTGGCTGCTGCTGCTGGCGCTGGCGCTCAACCTCGCGCTGGCGGCGGTGCGGCTGGCATGGACACTGGCGGCGCTGCATCTGCGCACGGTATGGCATCGGCGCCATGGCGATGCCGTGGCGCGCCCGCCATGGCGGCTGGTGCTGGCGATGTCGCTCAGCGGCGTGCGCGGCGCGATCACGCTGGCCGGCGTGCTCACGCTGCCGCTGCTGCTGCCCGATGGCCGCGCGTTCCCGTTCCGCGACCTGGCGATCTTCCTCGCCATGTCGGTCATCGTGCTGTCGCTGGTGGTGGCCAGCTTCGGCCTGCCGCGGCTGCTGCGCGGCCTGCGCGTGCCGCCCGAGCCGCGCGCGCACCGCCAGGAGGACCTCGCCCGCCGGCGCGCGGCGCACGCCGCGCTGGCCGCGCTCGAACAGGCCCGCCTCGACCATGGCGCCGACAGCACCGATGCCGGCATCGCGGCCGCCGCCGCGACGCGCGTGATCGCGCTGTACCAGGGCCGGCTCGACGGCGGCGATACCGAGGTCGACGCACAGCGGCTGCGCAAGGCCGACCAGGCCGAGCGCCGCCTGCGCCTGGTGGCGCTGCGCGCCGAGCGCGCCGAACTGTTCGCGCTGGCGCGCCAGGGCCGCCTCGCCGACGACGTGGCACGCCGCCTCGTGCGCGAGATCGACTACGTCGAATCCCGCTACCAGTGAAACGGCCGATGCGCCGGCGCGTGGCCCGCGGCGGCGCATCGGCTAACATTGGCGGTCATGCACAACCTTGCCCAACCGCTGCCGATGACCCATGGGCGCGACCGCCTGCGCGCGCTGCGTTACGTCTGGCGCGTGCCGCAACTGTTCGTGCACGGCGTGATCGCCCTGCCGCTGGTGGTGCTCGCGCTCAACCCGCTGGCGGCACGCCTGCGCATCGGCGACACCAGTGTCGAGAAGTTCATGATCCGCTGGTGGTCGGGGCGGCTGGTGCGCATCTTCGGCATGCGCATCCGCAGCTTCGGCGAGCCGCTGCCGGAAGCCGTGCTGTACGTGGCCAACCATGTGTCGTGGCTCGACATCGAGCTCATGCACAGCCAGCGCGCGATGAGTTTCGTCGCCAAGAGCGAGATCGCGCGCTGGCCGCTGATCGGCTGGCTGGCCTCGCGCGCCGGCACGATCTACCACCGCCGCGGCAACACCGATTCGCTGCAGGCGGTGATGGGCGTGGTGGTCGAGCGCCTGCGCGAAGGCGAACCGGTCGGCGTGTTTCCCGAAGGCGGCAGCGGCCACGGCGATCGCGTCGGCACCTTCCACGCGCGCATCTTCCAGACCGCGCTCGACGCCGGCGTGCCGGTGCAGCCGGTGGCCCTGCGCTACGGGCGCAACGGCAGCCAGGACGCCAGCGTGCCATTCGGACGCAACGAGACGTTCGTCGCCAATTTCCTGCGCGTGCTCGGCAACCCGCGCATGGACGCCGAGGTCCATTTCCTCGCGCCGGTCGCCGCCGCGCCCGAGGCGCGCCGGCGCATGGCCGAGGAAAGTCGCGCGCGCATCGTCGCGGTGCTCGGCTACGGCGGCGACTGAGGCGCGCCGATGGATGCAGCTGCGGCAGCGCCGGCGTTGCTGCGCGGTGAGCGGTTCGCGCCGCCACGCTGGCTGCGCAATGCCCATCTGCAGACCGTGCTCGCCTCGGCCAGCCTGCGGCGCTGGCTGCTCGTGCGCGCCCGCCGCGAGGTCGAGCACGACGCCCGTGCCGAGCTCATCGACTGCGGCGCCGGCGTGCGCCTGCAGGGCCTGCTGACGCGCCAGCGCAGGCAGGCCACGGCGCGCGGCCTCGTCGTGCTGATCCACGGCTGGGAAGGCAGCGCCCACTCGACCTACCTCACCGGGGTCGCCGCGGCGCTGCTGCAGGCCGGCTGCGACGTGCTGCGCCTCAACCTGCGCGACCATGGCCACACCCAGCACCTCAACCGCGGCCTGTTCCACTCCTGTCGTCTCGACGAGGTGGTCGGCGCGGTGCGCGCGGTCCACAGCGAGCTGGCGCAGGCGCCGCCGGCGCTGGTCGGCTTTTCGCTCGGCGGCAACTTTGCGCTGCGCGTGGCGCTGCGGCTGCCCGAGGCGCTGGCCGGCGTGGTCGCGGTGTGCCCGGTGGTGAGCCCGCAGGCCGGCCTGTTCGGCCTCGAACACGGGCCGTGGTTCTACCAGCACTATTTCCTCCACAAGTGGCGGCGTTCGCTGCGGCGCAAGCGCGCGGCGTTCCCGCAGGTCGACTGGTTCTCGCGCGCCGACCTGCGCGGCGACCTGCGCGCGCTGACCCGCACGCTCGTGCTGCGCCACACCGACTTCGCCTCGCTGGAGGACTACCTCGACGGCTACTCGATCGCCGGCGCGCGGCTGGCCGGCCTGCGCGTGCCGACGACGATCCTCGCCGCCGCCGACGATCCGGTGATCCCGGTGGCCGACTTCCGCGCCTTGCGCCTGCCGCCGCAGGTCGAGCTCGACATCGCCGCGCATGGCGGCCACTGCGGCTTCCTCGGCGCGGCCTTCCCGCACAGCTTCCTCGAGCGCTACGTGCTGCAGCGCGTGCTGCGCGCATTCGCGGCGCAGGCGCACGCTGCCGGCCGCGCCGCGCCGCATGAGGCATAATTTCCGGCTCGCGTCGCGCCAGCGCGCCGGCGCCTTCGCCCCGCCTTTTCCGGACCGACCTGCCTCATGCTCACGCTCAAGCAATCCATGGACCTGCAGCGACAGGGCCGCCTCGACGACGCCGAACGCGGCTATCGCGCCATCGTGGCCGCCGAGCCCGACAACATCGACGCGCTGTACATGCTCGCCGTCGCCTGCCGCCTGCGCGGCGATGCGGTCGAAGCCGAGACGCTGTTCGCGCGCACGGTCGAGGCGCGCCCGGACGAAGGCGACCTGCACCTGAGCCTGGCCTCGACGCGCGCGCTCAACGGCAAGCTCGACGAGGCGCGGCGCGGCTACCTGCGCGCGCTCGAGCTCAACCCCAACCTCGTCGGCGCCCACCTCGGCCTCGGCCAGCTCGCGCTCGGCGCAGGCAACGACAGCGGCGCCGAAAGCCATTTCCGCATCGCGCTGCGCGTGGGCGAGGACCCCCACGTGCTGACCGGGCTCGGCCAGGTGATGGCGCTGCGCGGCGACTGGGACGCGGCGCTGCGCTATCTCACGCGCGCCGCCGAACTCTTGCCCGACAACGCCGCGACCCAGTTCCTGCTCGGCCAGACCTTCGCGCGCAAGGGCCTCACCGCATTCGCGCAGCAGGCACTGGAGCGCTGCCTGCAACTGCAACCGCAACTGCACGAGGCGCATGCCTGGCTGGCCGAAGTGCTCATGCACGCTGATCGCGCCGCCGACGCCGAGCCGCACTACCGCCACCTGGCGTCGATCCCCGGCTACGAAATGCGCGCCCAGGCCGGCCTGGGCGATGTCGCGCGGGCGCAGAACCGCATGCAGGACGCGGTGGAACACTACCGCGCGGTGCTCGCGATCGACCCGCGGCAGAAGATGCCGCTGCGCATGCTCGTGATCGCGCTGGCCGCGCTCGGCCGCAACGACGAGGTCGTCGCCGCGCTCGGCGACTACCTGGCGCGCGAGCCCGACGACGACGAAATCCGCGAGATGCGCGCCGACATCCTCGTCGCGCTGGGGCGCCACGGCGAGGCGCTGGCCGATCGCGACAGCATCATGCGGCGGCGACCGGCCGATGCGCTCGCGCAGGCGCGCGGCGCCGTGCTCAAGGAACGCCTCGGCCAGCTCGACGAGGCATCCGAACATGCCCGCCTCGCGCTCACGCTCGACCCGAGCCAGGTCGACGCGCGGCTCGTGCTGGCACGCGCGCAGACGCGGCGCGGCGAACTCGACGCCGCGCGCGCCACGCTCGACGGACTGGCGCAGGCCACGCGCGACAGCGAACAGGAGCGGCAATACCAGCGCGCGCTCGGCATGCTGCACGACGCCGCCGGCGAGCCTGCCGCCGCGGTGACGCATTTCGCCCAGGCGCAGCGCGACCTGCCGCTGTCGCTGCCGCCGCTGGCGCCACCACGGCCCGAGCTCGCCGCGGCGCTGGCCGAGACGCCCGATGCGCCCTGGGCGCATGCGCCCGTGTTGCTGCTCGGCACGCCCGGCAGCGGCGTCGAACAGGTCGCGGCCCTGCTCGCCGACCAGCCCGCGCTGCAGGTGCTGCGTGGCCGCAGCAGCTCGCGCGAGCGCGCCGACGACTTCAACCATCCGCGCTTCCAGCTCTACTGCGGCGAACTCGACGCCGCCGCGCGCGAGGCGCTGCGCGAGCGTTACCTGCAACCGCTGACCAGCACCGGCATGGACATCGAGCGCACCCTCGTCGACTGGCTGCCACGCTGGGACGCGCACCTGCTCGCGCTGGTGCGCCGCGCGATGCCGGGCGCGCGCCTGCTCATCGTCGACACCGACGCGCGCGATGCGCTCGTCAACTGGCTCGGTTTCGGCTGGTTCGACGGCTTTGCCTGCACCGATGTCGAAGCCTGCGCCGACTGGCTGGCGCGCGCACGCGCCCACATCGGCCACGGCGCCGAACTCGACGAGCCACGCCGCCTCGTCGTGCGTGCCGACGAACTCGTCGGCGATGGCGCCGCCGCGCACACGCTGGCGCGGTTCCTCGGCCTCGACCGCATCGACTTCACGGCCCAGGCGCAGCGGTTGTCGCGCCTGCCGGCGACGCGCTTCGCGGTTGGCCACGGCGCGGCCTACAGCGAGGCCCTGGCCGGCGCGTTCGCGCGCCTCGACGCCTGAACCCCACCGGAGATCCACGATGCAGATCCGCAGCAACGATTTCGCCGACGGCCAAGCGATCCCGGCGCCGTTCGCCTTCGGCCAGCCCGGCACGGCCGGCGAACCCTGCGTGCCGTCGGCCAACCGCAACCCGCACCTGGCCTGGAGCGGCGCACCGGCCGGCACGCGCTCGTTCGCCATCACCTGCATCGACGTCGACGTGCCCTCGCGCGGCGACGACGTCAACCAACCCGGCCGCAGCGTGCCGGCGAACCTGCCGCGCGTGGAGTTCGTGCACTGGCTCATGGCCAACATCGATCCCGCCATCGGCGAGCTCGCGCAGGGCGCCTGCGCCGACGGCATCGTCGCGCACGGCAAGCGCGCGCCGGCCGGCCCGGCCGGTGCGGTGCAGGGTCGCAACGACTACACCGGCTGGTTTGCCGGCGACGCCGCCATGGCCGGCGAGTACCGCGGCTACGACGGCCCCTGCCCGCCCTGGAACGACACGCTCGTGCACCGCTACCGCTTCAGCGTGCACGCGCTCGATGTCGACCGCCTCGACCTCGCCGCGGGTTTCGATCTCGCCAGCCTGCGCGCGGCGATGCAAGGCCACGTGCTGGCCACGGCCACGCTGACCGGCACCTACAGCCTCGCCGCGCCACGGCGCGGCTGAACCGCCGTCGGCCGCGGGCGCGGCCTCAACCGCCGACGGGATAGCTGGGCACGGTGTCGAGCGTGGCGGCGCAGATGGCGGCCAGTTCGATCAGGCGCAGGTCCGAGCCGGGTGCGCCGACCAGTTGCAGACCGATCGGCATGCCGTCGGGCAGCGTACCCATCGGCAGGCTCACCGCCGGGCAGCCGGCCAGGCTCGCGAAGCAGGTGAGGTCGGCATCGTTGGCGCGCTCGGCGGCGGCGAGCGGCTGCGGCCCCTGCGGCACGGTCGGCAGCACGAGCACGTCGATGCCGGCGAACACCTCGCGCGCCTTGAGGATCGTGGCATCGAGCAGGCGGTCGGCGGCGACGTAGTCGAGCGCCGACTTGCGCGTGGGATAGTCGAGCAGCGCGCGCAACTGCGCCGACACCGGCTGCGCGGTGTCGGCGAGATCGGCCGCGTACTCGGCGGCCAGTTCGGCCTCCATGATGAGCAGCGCCGCGCGGCGCGTGCGGGTGATGTCGAAGTCGGCAAAGTCGACCGCGACGCGCTCGCCCAGTGGCGCCGCGAGCTGGGCCAAGGCGCGCTCGAACACGTCGTGCACGGCATCGCTCACGCCAAGCGCGCGCAGGTCGCGCACGAAGGCACTGCGCAGATGGCCCGGCTGCCAGTCGGGCGTGGCCAGCGGCACGCGGCGGCGACGCGAGCGCGGATCGGCCGGGTCGTGGCGCGCCAGCACCTGCAGCACCACGGCCAGATCCTCGGCCGCGCGCGCGAGGATGCCCACGCAGTCGAGCCGGCGCGCCGCCGGCAGCAACCCGCGCGTGGAGATTTCGCCATGCGTGGGCTTGAGCGCGAAGATGCCGCAGTGGCTGGCCGGAATGCGCACCGAGCCGAGCGTGTCGCTGCCGAGCGCGAAGCTGCACTGGCCCGCCGCCACCGCCGCCGCCGAGCCGCCGGAGGAGCCGCCGGCGCTGAACTCGTGGCGCCACGGATTGTGCACGGCGCCGCAGTGCGGGTTGCGGCTGGAGGTGCCGAGCACGCCTTCGTCGAGATTGGTCTTGCCGATGATGACGGCGCCGGCCGCGCGCAGTCGCGCCACCGCGCTCGCATCGCTGGCGGCCACGCGCTGGCGCCGCGCGGGCAGGCCGGCGCTGGTCGGCAGGCCGGCCACGTCGAGATTGTCCTTGACCGCGACGACGAGGCCGTCGAGGCGGCCGATCGTGTGCTGCGCGCGGCGCGCGTCGCTGGCCGCCGCCTGCTGCGCGGCGTCGGGCGCCAGCGCGAGGAAGGCATTGAGCGCGCCGTTGTCGCGGTCGATGGCGGCCGCGCAGGCGCGCAGCAGGGTGGCGCCATCGACCTGCCCCGCCGCCAGCCAATGCAGTTGCTGGATCGCGGCACCGCCGCGCAGTTCCCTGTCACCCAAACTCATGCCGATGCCCTGTCCTTGCCCGCAGCCAGAACCGCGATTATGCACGGGCGGCGCCGCGCGGCGTTGCCGCGCTGGCCGCGAACGCCGACAATTTGGCCGATTGCCTCCGCGGAGTGGGTCATGAGCGAACGCGACACCATGGAATACGACGTCGTCGTGGTCGGCGCCGGGCCGGCCGGGCTCGCGTTCGCGATCCGCCTCAAGCAGGTCAAACCCGAACTGTCGGTGTGCATCATCGAAAAGGCCTCGGCGGTCGGCGCGCAGATCCTGTCGGGCGCCGTGATCGAACCCGAGCCGCTCAACGAGCTGCTGCCCGACTGGGGCAACAACCCGCCGCCGATCTGCGTGCCGGTCACGCGCGACGAGTTCTGGTTCCTGCGCGATGCGACGCACGCGACGAAGTCGCCGCTGACGCCGCCGCAGATGCACAACCACGGCAACTTCATCGTCTCGCTTGGCGCGCTGTGCGCGTGGCTGGCGCCGCAGGCCGAGGCGCTCGGCGTCGAGATCTATCCGGGCTTCGCCGCCGCCGAAACGCTGTTCGACGCGCAGGGCGCGGTCGCCGGCGTGCGCATCGGCGACATGGGCGTGGCGCGCGACGGCTCGCACAAGAGCGGCTACACCCAGGGCATCGACATCAAGGCCCGCACCACGGTGCTGGCCGAAGGCTGCCGCGGCTCGCTCAGCAAGCAGTTGATCGCGCGCTACCGCCTCGATGCCGGCAGCGATCCGCAGACCTATGGCATCGGCATCAAGGAACTGTGGCAACTGCCGGCCGGGCGCGGCGAGGCCGGCAAGGTCATGCACACGCTGGGCTGGCCGCTCAACAACCAGACCTACGGCGGCAGCTTCGCCTACCACCTCGACCAGGATCGCCTCGCGATCGGCTTCGTCGCCGGGCTCGACTATGCCGATCCGCTGTTCCGGCCGTGGGAGGCGTTCCAGCAGCTCAAGCACCATCCGCTGCTCAAGTCGCTGCTCGACGGCGGCAGCATCATCTCGGCCGGTGCGCGCGCCCTGATCGAAGGCGGCTGGCAGTCGCTGCCGAGGGTCGAAATGCCGGGCGCACTGCTGATCGGCGATGCCGCCGGGCTCATGAACGTGCCCAAGATCAAGGGCACGCACCAGGCGCTGCGCTCGGGCATGCTCGCCGCCGAGCACCTGGCCGCGCACGGCAGCAGCACGGGCTGGGACGCGGCGCTGCGCGGCTCGCGCGTGGCGAGCGAACTGCGCAAGGTGCGCAACATCCGCCCCGGCTTCCACAAGGGCCTGTGGCTCGGCCTTGCCAACGCCGGCTGGGAAACGGTGACCGCCGGCCTGTCGCCATGGACGCTGCGCAACCACGCCGACTGGTCGAGTCTGCACAAGCTCGATGCGGCGCTGGCCGCGCAGCAACCGGGCCCCAACGCGACCTCGCCCGAGCAGCCGCCCTACCTCGAACGCACGCTGCCACCGCGCGACCGTCTCGCCGGCGTGTACTTTGCCGCCACCCGGCACGACGAGGACCAGCCGATCCATCTCAAGGTCGCCGACACCGACCTGTGCGTGACGCGCTGCACGGTCGAGTACGCCAACCCCTGCACGCGCTTCTGCCCTGTCGGCGTGTACGAGATCATCAACGACACCAGCGGCAAGCGCCTGCAGATCAACGCCGCCAACTGCGTGCACTGCAAGACCTGCGACATCAAGGACCCCTACGAGAACATCACCTGGACCACGCCCGAAGGCGGCAGCGGGCCCAACTACCAGAACCTGTAGCCGCCCGCGCCGCGACCGGCGCGCGCCACCGCGCCCGGCTCTTGCACGCGCGGCGCGACGCGCTACATTCGCGCCTCCGCGACCACCCAACACCGATTGCCATGTCCCGCTGGAAAGCCGCCGGCATCCACCTGTCGGCCAATGCCGTCATCGCCACGCTCGCGCTCGCGCTGATCTTCCTCGTGTGGTATCCGCATCCCTACAGCCAGGCCGCAGGCGCCGGCATGCTCGCGCTGCTGCTGCTCGGCGTCGACCTCGTGCTCGGCCCGCTGCTGACCCTCGTGGTGTACAAGGCCGGCAAGAAAAGCCTGCGCTTCGACCTCACGATCATCGTCATGCTGCAGATCGCCGCCTTCGCCTATGGCCTGCACGTGGTGGCGCAGGCGCGGCCGGCGTTCATCGTCGGCGCCGTCGATCGCTTCGTCCTGGTCGCCGCCAACGAACTCGCCCCCACCGACATCGCCAAGGCGAGCAACCCCCGGTTCAACCATGTTCCCTGGACCGGCCCGCTCGTGGTCGGCGCCAAGCTGCCGAGCGAGGCCAGCGAGGTCAAGGCACTGGTGTTCTCGGGCCTCGCTGGCAAAGACGTCGAGAAGTTCCCGCAGTACTACGTTCCCTACGCCGATGTCGCCAGCGCATTGCTCGCGCGGGCAACGCCACTGGACACGTTCGTGCGCAAGCATCCGACCGCGTCGGCCATGATCGATGCGTGGCGGCAAGCGCATCCGGCGCAGCCCGCGGACAGCGTGGTCGCACTGCCACTCAATTCGCGCACGCAGGCAGTGACCGCCTTGGTCGATCGTCACACGGGTGCGATCCTCGATACCCTGGCGTTCGATCCCTGGTAGCCGGTGCATTCGACGCGGGCGGCGCGCAGTGTTCGTTCACGACGTCATCAACGCGCCGCAAACTGTCACAACATGACAAATTGCGCGATGCCAGGTCCGCGCGCATGCGAACCCAGTCGCAGTTCGAAACGCTTGTTCACAGACAGCGTGTCAAGGCAGGGCTGGCCAAGCTTGGCACGAATGCTGCAACATACTCCTCGCGAGCCGTCGATCGCCGGACGAGAAAACGATCGCGGAAGCGGGCCCGCCTTGGCTAGGTTGGCGGCTCTAGGGGCAATACCGACACATCTCATGAGAGGAACCACCATGAACAAGATCCAGAAGGGCTTCACGCTGATCGAACTGATGATCGTCATCGCGATCATCGCCATCCTTGCCGCCATCGCGCTGCCGGCCTACCAGGACTACGTGATTCGCTCGCGCGTTTCAGAAGGCCTGGTCGCCGCCGACGCCGCCAAGATCAACGTGCAGGACGTGCTTGCCTCGGGCAACCCGCAGGGTGATGCCCTCGGCTATGCGCTCGGCTACACCGCGCCGAGCGCAACGCAAAACGTCGCCAGCGTGGCGATCGCTGCGGCTACCGGCATCATCACCGTGACCACCACGGCCACCGCCGGCAACGGCACGTTCACGATGACGCCGAACTCGCCGATCGGCACCGCGCTGCCGGTGGGTACGGCCGCGTTCACGCCGTCGGCAGACGCGACCGCATGGCGCTGCGCCGCCGCCGGCGCCACTCCGGGTGCCTTCGTTGGCGTCGTTCCGGGCACGCTGCTGGCGCGTTATGCGCCGACCGCCTGCCGCTGAGGCAAGGCTGCATCAAGCGGGGTGTGTGGCAGCGATCGCCGCCACCCCGGTCATTCAGAAGGCCCCGCGAGGGGCCTTCTTTTTTTTGCGGTACGCCCGTGCCGCACGCCATCGGACAGCACGGCGCGCCTGCACAGTGCGCTTGCCGCGAACGATCGCTCGCACCGGCACGGCCCATGCCGCCAGCACGGCGCCAACCCGGGCAACGACCCCACGAAGCGGCACGCCAGCCTCGCCGGTTCGCCGCGATGCGAGCCTCGACACAACCCCGCCGCCGTCAAAGGTGTACATTCGATGCCGTACTTGGGGTAGATTCCGCATTGT
>NZ_JAHCAQ010000024.1 GCF_019634845.1 Dokdonella sp. | reverse complement strand
GAGGTGGTGGACGAGGAAGTGGCCGGCCGCATCGAGCAGAACGGCGCGCTCGCGGCCGAGTGGGCGCGCGTGCTGGTCGACGAGCTTGGGGAGTAAGCCGATGACGACGCAAGCACGGGCGCAGATGCCCTCCTTGGCACGCGCCTATGGGCGCTGGAGCGCGCGGCTGAACGATCGCCTGCCGCCGGCGGTGCAGCAGCTGTTGCGGCTGGCGTACTTCTCCGGCGCGGCCGAGTTGGTGACGGCGCTCAACGAATACAGCTTCGGCGGTGCCGATGCGGCGGGTGATCCGCTGCAGGCTCTGGACATCCTGGATCGCGCGGTCGAAGCGCAGGAGAGCTTCATGAGCGAGTTCGCGGTGGAGCGTGTGCTCGCGACGGCAAAGTTTGCGCGGCGGGAGGGCTGAGCGATGCACCTGGGTGAGCTGGCCGAGCTGGACACCCTGCGCGGGATTGCCGCGCGCCTGGGCGCGGCCGGGCACGGCCAGCGCGGGGCGATCGCGAGCGAGGGAGCGCGGCTGCTCGGCGTGAGCGTGCAGACCCTGTACAACCGGCTGCGGGCGGTGGGTTTTGCGAGCGGCCGCAAGCTGCGGGCAGACCGCGGCGATACGCGGCTGAGCGACGAGGCGGTCATGGCGGTGGCGGCGCAGTTGCAGGCCTCGCGCCGCGCGACGGGGAAGGGCTTGCTGCCGGTGATCGATGCGATCGACATGGCGCTTAGCAACGGCCTGCTCGATGCGCGGGTGAGCGCGACGACGATGCTGCGGGTGATGCGCCGCAAGGGCTGCCACCCGGCGCAACTGGCGCAGCCCGCGCCGCACGTGCAGATGCGCTCGCTGCACCCCAATCACGTGTGGCAACTGGATGCGTCGCTGTGCGTGCTGTACTACCTGCATAACGGCCGCGCGCGGGTGATGGACGAGCGCAAGTTCAACGCGCGCAAGCCGCGCGATCTGGCGCGCATCGACAACCGCCGCGTGCTGCGCTACGCGCTGACGGATCACTTTTCTGGCACCGTGACGGCGCGGTACTACAACGTCTCGGGCGAGGACCAGCGCACGCTGTTCGAGTTCCTCATGTTCGCGATGCAGCGCATGGAGGGGCGCGTGATGCACGGCGTGCCGTTCATGCTGGTGTGGGACGCGGGCAGCGCGAACCAGAGCCACGCGATCGGCAACCTCCTCACCAACCTTGGCGTGCGGCACTGGGCGCACATCCCGGGCAACCCGCGCGCGAAGGGTCAGGTGGAGGGCATCCACAACGTCATCGAGCGCAAGTTCGAGGGGCGCCTGACGTTCAAGTCGATCGACAGCATCGAGTTCCTCAACGCCAAGCTCGACCTGTGGACCGCGGCGTTCAACGCGGGCGCGCAGCACCGGCGCACCGGCCACACGCGCAACGCGGTGTGGCAGACGATCCGCGCCGATCAACTTCGGCTGTGCCCGCCGGTGGCGACCTGCGCACTGCTCATGCACAGCAAGCCCGAGCCACGCACGGTGGCCGGCAACCTCACGGTGAGCTACAAGCCGCGCGGCCACGAGCGCGCCGACTACTCGGTGGCGAACGTGCCGGGCGTGCGGGTGGGCGACCGCGTGATGGTGACGGTGAATCCGTATCGCGCGCCGGCGGTGTTCGTGATCGTGAAGGACGAGCACGGCACGGAGCGGCATGTGGAGTGCGACCCGATCGCCACGACGGCGGGCGGCTTCTTCGCACACAGCCCGGTGGTCGGCGAACGCTACGCGGCGGCCGCCGACACCGACGTGGACACGGCGCGGCGCGATGCCAACGAGCTGGCATGGGGCGAGCGTGACACGCTCAAGGCGCTGGCGGCCAAGACCCGCGGTGCCGTTGCGTTCGATGGCCAGATCGACCCGTTCAAGGATCTCGAGGAGGCCGTGCGCAACGCGCCCAGCTTCATGGTGCGGCCCGGCACGCAACTGCACCTGCCCAACGAGGCGCAGGTCGAGCTGCGGCCTATGGGCCTGGTCGAGGTGCTGCAGGAGCTGCGTTCGCGGTTGGGCCGCGCCCTTGGCCAGCACGAACGCGAGGCGGTGCAGGCGTGGTTCCCGGACGGGGTCGCGCCGGAAGAAATGGATGCGCTGGTCGAGCGCGTGCAGCAGCTATCCGCAGCCGGCGCGCCGCCGGCGTTCATCGAACCGCCGCGCCTGGTCGCGGTGAAGTGAGGGTTTGCCCATGCGTGCCACCGTGTCCGCCTTCGAGCCGAACATCCTGCGCGACGCCAAGCGCGGCGACGTGTTCCTCGTCCACGCCCCCGGCCTTGGAGAGTCAGTCGTGGCGCTGACCGACCGCGACGCGGCATCCGACGAGCGGCGCTGGGTCGTTGTCATCGCGAGCCGAGTCGCACCCGGCGACATCGACCACTTGCCGCCAGGCACCTTGCTGCCGGTGCACCAAGACGTGCCGATCACCTTGCTCGAACTGGTGGAGCCGATTGCGCTGCGCCAGCGCGTGCCTACCGGCTGAGCAGCGCGCCGCCGAGTCGCTGCATTCCACCCGCCCCCAAGGAGAGTGCCCCATGCAAACCCGCTTCAACGTCGTACCGATCCGTCCGTGTGGCGCCTCGCGCCAGGTGCAGCACGTAGCCGCCGGCCAGTTGTTCACGGTGCCGGACAAGCCCGATCGGGTGTTCGCGCGCTTGTCGCATGCGCAGATGGACGTGGCCGACAGCCAGAAGGTGTGGTGCGTCGTGATCTGCGCCAAGCCGAGTACCGGAGAGTTGACCGGCGCGCTGTGCAGCTTCGCGCGCGAGACGGTGATCGAGTACGTCGACCAGGTGGCGCCGGTGCGCCTGGCGAGGCGCTGAGCGCATGTACAGCCATCGCCCCCTTACGAGCGGCGCGAGCGTGGCGCCGTACCGGCTGCGCGCGCTGCTGTACCAGCACGGCATCCAGCAGAAGGACTTGTGCGCGCGGCTGCGCTTTGCCGATGGCACGGCGATGTCGAAGACCACGCTATCGACGCTGCTCGCGCGCCGCGAGTGGCCCAGGACGATGCAGCGCGCCCACATCGAGGACGTGGTCGCCCAACTGCTGCGCGAGCGCGGCGTGACGGATGCCGACATCAAGACGGCCTGGGCCGTCGACGGCGAAGTCGACGCCCAGGCCGCTCCTCGCGGCAACCAGACCAGCGTGCGGACGAACGCCAATTCAACCCCGCACGAGGAACCACTACAGCCACCGGAGGCAGAAATGTTATCACCCGCCGCAAGGCAGCACTTCAACATCGCGCGCCACCCGTTCGTCGACGACGTGCAAGGGCCGCAGGACGTGTATCTGTCGCGCGACCAGCGCTACATCCGCGAGAGCATGTATTACGCGGCCAAGCACGGCGGCTTCCTCGCCGTGGTGGGCGAGAGCGGCAGCGGCAAGACCACCCTGCGCAGGCAATGCTCCGAACTTAAGCCCAAACTGCTTGCACTTTCCAGCATGGTCCGGGATAATACACAACGTAACTTGTTGATTGGTAAGGATATGAACTCGAATACTCGATCCCGCATCGCTGTTGTCCGAGTTCGCTGCCACGCTGCATGATCCGGCGTCCATTGCGCCGTTCCGACTCGTTCCCACCGCCTTTACCCGCCAGCGCACGCTGACCGCGCCGCGCCTGCTCGTGATGATGATTTCGGGGGTCTGCTCCTCGGTGCAGGCGGCGCTGGATGACCTGTTCGCGCAGGTGAATGGCTCGCGTGTGCGCGTGCGCGCCTGCACGGATCGTGCGTTCGCCAAGGCACGTCGCGGCGTCTCCTGGGAGGTCTTCAATCACCTCAATCGCTCCCTGCTGCGCCTGGCGCAACCGTGGATCGACGCCCATCGCTGGCGCGGGCTGCGGGTGGTCGCGGCCGATGGCACGCGCCTGCGCGTGGCGACCCGGGAGGGTGCCCAACTGCAGGCCGATCACTATGCCTTTGCGTTGTACCTGCCCGGCGCCGAACTGACCCTGCACGCCGCGCTCGGCACTGCCGACGCGTCCGAGCGGCAAATGCTGTTCGAGGCCATCGAGCATACCGAACCGGACGACCTGCTCGTGCTCGACCGGGGCCTCACCGGCAACACCATGGTCGCTGCACTGGTGCAGAACGGTCGCCACTTCTGCCTGCGGGTGGACGCGAGCGGCTACGCCTGCGTGAAACGGTTTCTGCGCAGCGGCGAGGCCGAGCGCACCGTGACTCTTTGCGCGCCCAAGGCCGCCGATGCCGCCGCCTACGAGCTCAAGCGCGAGCCCACCCGGGTGCGCCTGATCCGCGACGTCACGCCGGCCGGCTCCGTGCGGGTGCTCATGACCTCCCTGCTCGATGGCCAGCGCTATCAAGCCACTGCCTTCGGTGCGCTCTATCATCGACGCTGGCGCGTGGAAGAGGCCTTCAAGCGCATCAAGCACCGCCTGCGCCTGGAGGCGGTCACCGGCCTCACCCATCTGGCCTTCCAGCAGGACTTTGCAGCCAAGATCCTCGCCGACAACCTGCACAGCCTGCTCAGCGAAGCCTGCACCACATCGCCCCTCGATGAAGACGATCCTGCGCCACGCAGCCATGTCAACCGTACCTATGCGTTCGGCGCGTTGCGGCCCATCCTCGCCGGCTGCCTCCTCGCCGTACGCGCCTGCAGGCGCGCCCTGCGCGCAGCGCTGGAGGCCATCGTGCAATCACGCTGCCGGATCCAGCCCGGCCGCAGCTATCCACGCAGATCGCGGACCAAACCGCACGTCTACTCGGCCTACAAAACGCACTGTTGAGGGTCTTAAGTTCGGAGCATTGCTATCAAGGGAGGTTGTTCTGGCACAGCAATATTGCTCATATCTCGTCTCTTCAAAGTCTCAGGGTGCCCTTGAAGAGCCAGCTTTTTGAAAATGCCGTGTACTTCTTGCAGGGTAAACTTGCCACCAACGTGGTACTCGCATTCCTTTGCAATTACATACATCAAATCTAACTGATGCTTTCTCCACAAGCGTTCTTCAAAAGTCTCCGCATGTTGGTGGCCGTTGCACATGCGCAAGAAGGCGTTTTGTGCTTCAGTTCTTGCTGGAATCTTTGAGTTCATCAGTGCTTTCAACCACGCGCCGTATTTCATCAAGAAGTTTCTTTCTTCGGACGTGTAATTATCTAGCGAAACTTTGGTGACGAAGTTCCGGTCCAAATAATCTCGATCTTGTTCCGTTGAGGTTGGCATTGCCGTGACCCATGTTTGTCGCTTGGATTATTGGTCATTAGTCAGAGCTAATGGGGTTAGTCTGTTTCATCTTCAACGTCAAATGGTGGATCTTCTTCCACCAGGTCTTCTGGGTTCGGCAATTTCCCCGAATACCTCGCCCAGCCGCTTGTGGTCTTGACCTGGACGTCATGGTGACGAGACAGCCCGTAGACGTACTCTGCATCTTGGGAAAATACATACGCCCAGCCGCCAATTGATTGTTTTGCGCTGCTTGGGTAGCGAACATTGGCATGTTCTGGCGATGCGTAAGTATCTTGATAGTCCATGTTCTTAAACATGCGGACTCCGTAGTGCTGGGGCGCGGCTAACTACAAATAGACCCCGAAACCGGAGCGTAACGCCGATGATCTGCGCGCGACGGCCGCAGGTCAAGCCTCTTTCCTACGGTAAATCAACATCTTGCGTCGTGTCCGCATCGTGTCTCTGCCTGAACGCGCCGTCGGTATGCGCCGCAAGTGAGGGCGTAACGGGTTACGCCTGCGAAAGCGTGGCTGTAACGGCAGTCCTGGTTTCGGCGCTGCCGAGGAGCTGTTGGGCGATGTTCCGCGGAATTCGCGGCTCATTCCGTGCGGGTTGCGGGTCGCGGCGGTCGTCGCCGACGTGGGCGGCCGTTCAGCGTGGCCTTGAGCGGTGACATGCCGACCGTCGCTCAGCGCAGGCCCGTCGCTGGCTGATTGGGACGGCTGCGCAGGTAGGCCGGCAGGATGTGGCGGGCGCTGAGCGGCGCGACCTCGACCGGGTAGGGCGGCTGCGGGTCGATCCAGCACAGCTGCTCGATCTCGGCTTGCGCGCGGGGCGTGCCGACGATGCCCACCGACCAGGCATCACCGCGCACGCGGCGCCCGGCTTCGTGCACGGCGTCGGCCTCGAACTCGCCCAGATGCCGCAGGCTCGCCGTGTCGAGCTCGACGCCGAGCTCCTCGGCGAGTTCGCGGCGCAGCGTGGCGAGCGCGTCCTCGCCGGCTTCGGGCTTGCCGCCGGGCTGGATGAAGATGCGCGAGCCGCGCTTGCGCACGAGCAGGACGCGGCCTTGCGCGTCGGCGATGACCGCGGCGACCGTGCGGATCGGCGGCGCGCCGTTCACTGCGGCGGGCTTGCGGGCGCCGGCTGCGCGGGCGGCGACGCGGACTTGCCGGCCGCGGGGCCATACTGCGCGGGCCCGTCGAAATCGAGGATCACGATCGTGTCCGGGCCGGCTACCGGCGGCTGGTAGGGCGGGCGCCGCCAGTCGTCCCACAGGTTGCGCAGGCGCACGGCGAGCGACTTGCCGGCGACGGTCCTGGGCCGCAGCGCGCGGCCAACCGCATCACGTCCGGTGCTGGGCGAGGCTGCATACACGCGCGCCTCGGCCACCCGGTCGACCAGCGGCGCCGGCACCGGCAGGCGGAAGCGCGTGGACTCGACGTGATAGTCGGCCTTGCCCAGGCGATTGCCGTTGCCATCGAGCCAGTCCACCGTGACGGTGCCGACGAAATGCGGCACGCGCAGGTCGACGAGTGCGCCCGGACTCCAACGTGCGGCGTCGAACATCACCGTGGCCTCGTCGCGCGGGCGCTCCAGCACCACGGCCGGGTCGCCGAGCAGGTTGTACATCTCGACGAGGGTGCGGTCGTTGGAGGCGCGCTTGGCGCGCACGATCGCTTCGCCGATCGTCGCGCCCGGCTGCAGCAGCTCGGAGATCACGGCCTTGCTGTAGTCAAGCGAGGGCGAATTGCGCCACGACGCGGCGAACACCGCGATCGCGCCCTTGCCGGGCTCGCGCAGGAAACGTTCGCCGATCGAGTCCTCGGTCGGGTTGTCGAATGGTGCCGAGTAGCAGGTCATCGACAGCACCATCGGCAGGCGCTCGCCATTGCCGAGCTTGCCGACGTCATCGAGCGTGAACAGGTCCTGGTTGTTGGTCAGGTCGGGCGGGCCGGTGCGCCAGATGTAGCGGCCGCCGTGGCCGATGAAATGCACGAGCAGGCGACCTTCGTCGATACCGTCGTGGATCGCGCGCTGGTGCTCGGCATTGGCGCTGAGCTCAGGCGTCGCATAGACCTTGTCGGCGACGAAGCCTTCGCCCGCGAGGGTTGCCGCGAGACGGTCCGAGGCGGCGTGGAAACTCTTGACCTCGTCGGCGATGAACATCACGTCACGCCGCCAGGCGCCCAGTTGCGGCTTGCTCAGGTAATCGATCGTCTTGGCGACGATCGCGGCGACTTCCTCGGGCTTGACCACGGGCAGGCGGCCGAGTGCGACCACCGGATGCCAGTCACCCGGCTCGACCGCCGCGTACCAGTTGTCGCTGGCCGATTGGCCTTCGGGCGAGGGGTATTGCCAGGTCGGGATCAGGTTGCGATCGGCGAGCTTGCTGGGCACTTCCGCGTAGGTGCCACCCGGCACCGCGCCGAAATGGCCCGGGAACAGCAGTTCGCGATCGGTCCACTTGGCGTAGGCGAGGTCGTTGTAGGTGTCGTGGCGGATGTCGAAGCTCGCATCGCCCACCAGCAGCACGAAGCGCACGCGTTTGGGCCAGCGATGGTAGGCCGCATCGACGAGGTTGCGGATCGCCTGCGGATGGCTGATGCCGTGGTTGTACTGGTCGTAGACGTCGTCGATGTCGAGGATCGCCACCGACAGGCCGCGCTGCTCGTGGAAGCGCGCCAGTGGCCGGATCGCCTCGATCAGGCGCGGATGGCTCACGATGAGATAGTCATAGCCCTGCGTCGGCGCCTGCCACGCATCGCCATGCACGGCGCGCAGCGAGGTCGGCCGCAGGAACCGGTCGCCCGGCAACGGGTAGAGCTCGGTGCCGGCCGCCGCGCCGGCATAGGCGAAGCGGCCGCCGCCGAGTGCATGTCCGCTGCGGCGCAGGCCGTCGCTGCCATACAGCGCCGGCGCGACGGCCTCGCCCGAGCGCAACTGCAGTGCGCTGTCGGCCTGACGCGGCAGCAGCGGCAGGCGCGTCGCGTCGACATCGCCGGTGAGCGGATAGTCGGCCTCGAGCCAGTTGAACATCACGACGTCGACGAGTTCGCTGCGCGGATCGGCGTTGGCCGTGCGCTTGGGTACCTGCATCACGAGCACGTTGCCGGTGGGCTTGAGCCAGCCAGCCGCCACCGCGAGTTCCTCGACCGTCTCGGCGCGGCCATGCCAGCGGCGCGGCTCGAGCTCGTGGCCGTTGAGGCTGAGCTTGAGCACGTGGTCCCAGGGCTTGTCGTCGCGCTGCTGCGCGGCGGCGATCTGCGACAGGCCGCGCAGGTTGAGACGCAGCGTGACCTCACCCGCGCGCGGATCGAGATCGGGCAGGTCGAAGTCGATCGTGACGGGACTGGGATCGACCTGGGTCAGCTTGGCCCACATCCATACGTCGGGTTCCTCGCCTGGCTGCTGCTGCTCCTGGTCGAGGCGGATCATGAGGTTGTCCTGCTCCAGATGCAGGCGCCGCCGCGCCCCACCGCTGGCACTGGCCGGCGCGGGCGCCTCGCGCAGGCGCGCGTGCGGCCCCGGCTCGGCGCCGAGCAGGTAGACGTTGTGCACGGCGTAGGGATCGAACCACGACTCCGGCCCGTGCAATTGCTGGCCCAGCCATTCGATGCGGTCGCCGTCGGCGAAGCGCTCGCCGTGCGCCAGCACGCGCAGCGGCACTTCGCTGCCGCGCCAGCGCAGCACGAGCTCGTCGGCACGACAGTCGGCCAGCCCCGGCTGCGCGGCGATGATCGCGGCATGGTCGAGCGCATACACGCCGCTCTGTTCGAGTTCGATGTGCAGGCGCCCTTCGCAGGCAAGCAGCGGCAGCGGCAGGGCAAGCGATGCGAGCGCAACCGCGCGCAGGACGGACAATGGTGAGGACATCGGCATGGATGGGCCGCGCGGCGCAGGCGGGCGCGGCGAATAGCTCGGGAGCGGCAAGGCTAGCCGGCGCGCCAAGGCCCCGCAACCACGCACGCAGTCAACCTGCTGCCGGCTTGGGGCCGTAGTAGCGCGCAAGCAGCGCCGCCACCGCCGGCGCCGCACGCTGCAGCAGCGCCGGGTCGGAGAAGTGCAATTCGCTCACCACCGCAAAGTACTCATCGGCACTTTCCGCGGCGTAGGGGTCGATCAGCGTGCGTCGCCCGCGCTCGACCGCCGCGCACAGCGCGTCGTAGGCGGCCTGCATCGTGTCTATCCATTCGCGACGGGCGAGCCCGGCCGGCAGCCGCGGCACGCCGTCGGCCGGGCCGGTGAGCATGTCGAGCTTGTGCGCGATCTCGTGCACGACCACGTTGAAGCCATCGAAGGGATGGGCCAGATCGGTGGCGATGTCGGCCCACGACAGGATCAGCGGGCCGCGCTCCCAGGCTTCGCCGATGAGTTCGTCGTCGCCTTCGGTGACGACCCCCGAGGCGTCGTCGTGGTACTCGCGCCGCACGCGGAACTCGCCCGGGTAGACGATGACCTCGCGCCAGCCGTCGAGCCAGCGTCCATCCAGGTGCAGCACGGGCAGGCTCGCCAGCGCCGCGATGGTCAGCGTCTGCGTGGTGTCGAGCGTGTGGCCGCCGGCCGTGCTGAAGCGCTTGCGGGCAAGAAAGCGCGCGGCGAGCTCGCGCAGGCGCGCCCGCTCGGCGTCGTCCAGACGTGCGAACAGCGGCGAGGAATCGAGCAGTGCCTGCCAAGCGAGGGGCTCGATCCGCAGTGCCGGCTCGCGCGCCATCCACCAGCGGCGCAAGGCCCCGATCATGCCCGCATCGGCAGCACGAGCGGCAGTGCCACGCGCCTACTTGATCGCGCCGGGGACCAGCGACTGCCAGCGATAGGTGGGTCGATGCGGTGCGCTGACCGCCTGCGTGCCGGCACCACCGGATGGCGAGGCCGTACGCGCCGTACTGGCGGCGGTGGCATCCTCGCCACCGGACGGGTTGGCGACGGTCGCCGGCGGCGCGGCATCGGTGGACTCGTCGCAGTTCGTCGTGCCGACCGCACGGCTGGTCGCATCGCTGCCGGGGAAGTCCACCGCTGTCGGCAGCGCGGCCACGACATTGGCCAGCATCGACTGCTGGGCCGAGGCACCGGCACTGGCCACACCGCCAGCGCCCAGGATGAGGGCGACGATCAAGCGTTTCATGGAAGGACTCCTGGCACTGCGCCGAGGAAGCGCCCATGCTCGCACGAGTGGCGGCCGGGCTCCATCGGCATCGTGTAAAGAACTGCATGCGGCGTGCCAACCGGCCGCGCGGCCTTGCAAGGGCCTTGCCAGGCGCCTGCGGCGGCCATCGCCCCTGTCCGCTGACCGCTGGCGGACAGCCGGCGGACACTCGCGCCGGCCACCTCGCGCCGGCGGCCACGTACACTGCCGGCCTCCTGCCGCAACCTGCCTGCCGTGACCACGACCGCGATCCACACCGAGACGCCGCCGCTGCGTGAGCTGCTGGCCGAACTCGGCCGCGCGCCGGCGGTATCGGGCAGCGCGCTGGCTGCGCGCCTGGGTGTGAGCCGCGCCGCCGTGTGGAAGCAGATCGAGCGGCTGCGTGCCGCCGGCCTCGTCATCGAGGCGGCGGCCGGCAGCGGCTACGCGCTGGCGGACGCGGTCGAACTGCTCGATGCGCGGAGCATCGCCGCCGCGCTGCCGGCGCCGCTGCGGCGGCGCCTCGGCGCCTTGCAGGTGCATTGGCAGCTCGATTCCACCAACAGCCATCTGCTGCGCCAGGCCAACGCACTGGCCGACCGCAGCCTGTGCCTGGCCGAACTGCAGAGCGCGGGCCGCGGCCGGCGTGGCCGCAGTTGGCAGATGCCGCTCGGCGGCGGTCTGGCGCTGTCGCTGTATCGGCGTTTCGACGCGGCGCTGGCGAGTCTGGCCGGCCTCAGCCTCGTCGCTGGCCTTGCCGCCGTGCAGGCGCTCGCCGCCTGCGGCGTGACCGGGGTCGGTCTCAAATGGCCCAACGACCTCGTCGCGCACGGCGCCAAGCTCGGCGGCATCCTCGTCGAACTCGGCGGCGAGGCGCTGGGTCCCTGCCACGCCGTGATCGGAATCGGCATCAACCTGCGCCTGGGCGCGGCCGCGGCGCAGATCGGACAGGCCGCGACCGACGTCGCCGCGCTGGGCGCGCTGCCCTCGCGCAACCTGCTCGCGGCGCGGCTCATCGCCGCGCTCGAGGCGGCGCTCGATGAATTCGCCCGCGACGGTTTCGCGGCCTTCGCGCCGCGCTACGCCGCGCTCGACGTGCTGCGCGGCCAGCCAGTCGAGGTGTTGCGTGCCGGCGGCAGCGAACCTGGCATCGCACGCGGCATCGACGCACGCGGCGCGTTGCGCGTGGCCTTCGCCAGCGGCGAGCGCGCGATCGACAGCGGCGAAGTCAGCATCCGGGGCGCGCGATGAAACTGCTGGTCGATGTCGGCAATTCGCGGCTCAAGTGGGCGCGCCTGGGCGCCACCGGCCCGCTCGCGCCGGGCGGCGTGTTCGCGCATGCGCAGGTGGCGCTGGGTGACGCGCTCGCACGCGAGTGGCGCGACCTCGCCGACATCGAGGCCGTGCATGTCGCCAGCGTGGTCGAGCCGGCGCGCGAAGACGAGCTTGCCGCCATCGTGCGCGAGCGTTTCGGCCTGGGCGCGCAGTTCGCGCGCAGCCCGGCCGCGGCGCTGGGCGTGCGCAATGCCTACGCGCAGCCGGCACGGCTTGGCGTGGACCGGTTCCTGGCGATGGTCGCCGCGCAGGCCGCGGCGCCGCGCCTGCAGGTGCTGGCCAGCGTCGGTACGGCGCTCACGATCGATGCCCTGGCCGCCGACGGCGAACATCTGGGCGGCCTCATCGTGCCCAGCCCGCTGCTGATGCGCCGTGCGGTCATCGCGGCCACCGCGCGCGTCGAACTGCGCGCGGAGGGCCGCTACCGCGACTGGCCGGCCTCGACCGACGATGGCGTCTACAGTGGTGCGCTGCAGGCCGCGGCCGGTGCGATCGAGCGCTTCCGCGCGGCGCTGGCCAAGCGCTGCGGCGCGCCGGCGGCGCTGTTGCTCGGCGGCGGCGGCAGCGATGAACTGGCGCCACTGCTGCCCGCTGCGCAGCGCGTGCACGACCTCGTGCTGCAGGGCCTCGCCCACTGGGCGCGCTCCGCGCCGGCCTGAGCTGCGCCGATTCGCCGGCCGCATGCGGCAGCGGGTGAGGCCACGCTGCTAGACTCGCCGTTCGGCTCGCCCCGCATGCTTTCGAGTTCCATGGTTGCCCGCATCCTGTTCCTGCTGCTGCTCGCGCTCAACATCGGCGCCGCTGCCTGGCTGCTGTTCGCCCCCACTCCGGAGGCGCGCGCGCCGCGGCTGACCGATCCGGGCGTGCCGATGCTGCAACTGCTGTCCGAGCGCGATGCGGCGATCGCGCACCCCGAGCTCGACAGCGTGCCCGAGAGCGAAGCGGACCTCGCCAACGACGTATGCCGCACGCTCGGTCCGTTCCGCACCCAGGCCGATGCGCGCGCGGCCGCCACCGCGCTGCGGCCGCTGGTCAAGCGCAGCCGCACGCGCGAGACGCAGCAGACCCAGACGCGCGGCTACTGGGTCTATTTCGCCGCCGCACCGAGCCGCGAACAGGCGCTGGCCAGCGCGCGCCAGCTTGCCGAGCGCAAGGTGCGTGACTACTACGTGATCACCGCCGGCGAACAGCAGAACATGATCTCGCTGGGCCTGTTTCGCGACCAGGGCAATGCCGAACGGCGCCGCGCCGAACTGGTCGCGCTCGGTTTCGAGCCGAAAATCGCCACCCGCAGCGAGGACCTGCCGCTGTACTGGATCGACTTCGCCCTCGTCGGCAGCGAGCTACCGGCCGACTTCGCCGTCAGCGTGCCGATGCCGACCGGAACCGGCGTGACGCCGGCCACCTGCTTTTGATCGCCGCCCGTGCCGGCTACACTGCGCGCCGCGCCGCTTTAGCTCAGTTGGTAGAGCAACCGCCTTGTAAGCGGTAGGTCATCTGTTCGAGTCAGATAAGCGGCATACCCCTTCGACGCGCGCAGCGTGCGGGCGTGTGACCGGCTCCGCGATTGATCCGGATCGGTAGCGGCACGCGCACGCGCTTGCACGGCGCCTGCAGGTCGGCAGGCCCGAGCAGCGCGGCCGGGGCCGCGCCATGCCGAGGCGTGGCGCCGCGCCGATGCCGGTGTGCGGCGCACGCTCATGCGTCGGCCAGTGCCCAATCGCGCAGGTCGAACAAGCCGGCCTGGGCTGGCGTGTCGTCGCGATCGACGAAATTGCCCAGTCCCACGCCCACCAGCCGGTACAGCGTGGTCGCCGGCAGCGCCACGCGCTCACGCAGCTGCAGTGCGATCCGGGTGAGTTCGGCCGCCGATGCCGGCGGCTGTTCGGGCGTATGGCTGCGCGTGAGGAGGCGGAACTCGCGCGTCTTGAGCTTGAGCACCACGGTGCGTGCGATGCGCTGCGTGCGGCGGCTCGCGTGCCAGGTGCGCTGGGCGAGGTCGCCGATGGTGGCGGTGGTGGCGGCCAGCGGCACGTCGCTCGTGAACGTGTCCTCGCACGAGATCGATTGCGTGGGCCGGTCGGGGCGCACCTCGCCGTGGTCGATGCCGTGGGCAAGCTCATGCAGACGCCGCCCATGGCGGCCGAAGCGTGCTTCGAGCGCATGCACCTCGCAGGCGCGCAACTCACCGACCGTGCGGATGCCGAGTGCGGCGAGTCTGCCGTCCATGACCTTGCCCACGCCGTGGATGCGCGCCACCGGCAGCGGGGCGAGGAAGTCGAGCACCTGTTCGGGCCTGATCACGAACAACCCGTCGGGCTTGCGCCAATCGGAGGCGATCTTGGCCAGGAACTTGGCTGGCGCCACGCCCGCCGACGCGGTGAGCCCGGTCTCGGCGCGGATCTGCGCGCGGATCGCGCGGGCGATCGCGGTGGCGCTGCCGAGTGCCGACCGCGGCTCGGTCACGTCGAGATAGGCCTCGTCGAGCGACAGCGGTTCGACCAGATCGGTGTGGCGCAGCATGATCGCGCGGATCTGACGCGACACGGCTTGGTAGCGCGTGAAGTCGGGCGGCACGAACACCGCGTCGGGGCACAGGCGCTCGGCGCGCGCGGCCGGCATCGCCGAGCGCACGCCGTAGCGGCGGGCCTCGTAGCTGGCCGCGCATACCACCGAACGCGCGCCGCGCCAGGCCACCACCACGGGCCGGCCGCGCAGCGACGGATCGTCGCGCTGCTCCACCGAGGCGTAGAACGCATCCATGTCGATGTGGATGAACTTGTGCATGGCGGCCCGGTCGGCGTCGCGGTGCGGCGGCGCACGCGACGATGCGCGATTTTCCTACACGTCGGCGCGGCGGCACAGGGCAGCGCGGCCCACGCCGCGCGGCGACAGTGCTGCTGAACCGCCACCCGGGAGCCCAACGATGCGACGTGCACGACGCTGGCCGATCTGTCTGATGCTGATGGCGTGCGCAGGTGCGGCACCTGCCGCGCGCGCGCAAACGGTGTATCGCTGCGCCGATCGCAGCGGCGCGCTCGCCTACCAGGATCGGCCCTGCAGCGCCGACCAGCGCCAGTCCGAAGTCACGTTGGCGGCCGCGCCTGCCTACGTGCCATCGCCCGCCTACGCCGGCGCCACTGCGCCGACACTCGCGCGCCAGCGCCCGCCACCGCGCGCGCGGCCCGCGCGCGAGCCGCAGTCCTGGCAATGCCGCGCCGCCGACGGCGAGCTGTTCTACCGCCACGGGCGCTGTCCGGGTGCGATCCGCACCACGCCGGGCAGTGCGCCCATCGCGGTCACGGCGCGGCCGATCGCGCGCGGCGAAGCCTGCCGCCACATCGCGCGCGGTACGCACGGTGGACACGCGCGCGACGAGTCGGTGTCCACCTACGAGCGCAACCTCGGCCTCGATCCGTGCCGGCGCTGGTGAGCGGCCGTTGTTCGCGCCGGCGCGGCCAACGCGGTTAGGATGCTGTCTTGCCGATCCGTGGAGAGCGCCGATGTCCGCACCGACCCGCTGCCTGCTGGCCGTCACGCTCGTGCTGGCCGCCTGCTCGCCACCGCCGGCGGGCGCACCGGACGGCGCGGCGCCGGCAGCCGGCGCGGCAGCCGGCGCCGCCGCGACCGCGCAGCAGGACAAGGTGCTGGCCATGTACCGGCAGATGCTTGCCGCGCAGCAGTGGGAACTGGCCGCGCCGATCGGGCAGGAGATCGTTGCCAAGTATCCGGGCAGCAGCGCCGCCGCCGAGGTGCAGCAGACCTTGGCCGATGCCAGCGCCAAGGCCGAGGCCGAAGCCACGCGGCGCCGCCTGGCGGCGCTGTGGATCTACCAGTCGGGCAAGGAATCGGGCGCCGATCAGGTCACCGCCTCGATCTACAGCCGCGACCTGTCACCCGCCAACCGCGTTCGGCTGATCCTGCGTCGTCATGCCAAGTGGGGCCAGAGCGTGTATCTGTTCGGCAGTGGCAAGGGCTTCGTCTGCAAGGGCGTGTGCATGCTCGAGGCGAGCTTCGACGACAAGCCGGCCCGGTTGGCCGCGTTCCTGCCCGACACCGGCGAACCGGCCATCTTCATCAAGGACGACAAGGGTTTCATCGCCAGGCTCGAGCACACCGGCAACCTGACGATCAAGGTGACCGAGAAAGGCAAGCAAGCGCGCATGCTCACGTTCGAGGTCGGCGGTTACGACGCGGCCAAGTTCCCGCAGCTCGCGGTCGGCAGGAAACCGTAGCGATCGCCCGCGGCATCGGTGGCGGCGCCCGGCGCCACGCGCGGACGGCGGCGTTGGCGTACACGACCCGGCGCCGGACTGCGCGCCGGCGGTCAGATCGCGGCGCTGTCGCCGCTGGCGAGCTTCACGCCGGTGGCGACCACCTCGTAGTGGTGGTGCGACAGCACGCGCAATTCGCCGCCGTCGGCCAGACACACGCGTGCGATGCGTTCGATCCAGGCGTTGTCCTTGTGCGCCGGTTCGACATAGACATGCACCTCGTAATCGCGCCCGTCGCTGCCGTGGGCGTGAAAGATGTGCTTGAGCACGAGATTGACCGGACCGCTCGACACCTGCGCGCACTCCTGAACCCAGTCATTGTGCGGCGGCCGCGCGGAGATTGCACGACGGCGTACACTGCGCATCGGTGTGACGTCGTGATGGAGACCGGCAATGAACGCATTCGTGCAAGGTGTTGCGCTGCTGTTCGCACTCACCGCAGGCGCCGCCGCATCGGCGGCGGAACCGGTCGCCAGCGGTCCGGCGGTCGGCACTGCGGCGCCGGCCTTCAAGCTGCAGGATCAAAAGGGCGACTGGCACACGCTTGCGGGCGAACGCGGCAAGTGGCTGGTGCTGTATTTCTACCCCAAGGACTTCACCCCCGGCTGCACCACCGAGGTCTGCGCCTACCGCGATGACATCGTGGCACTGCGCAAGGCCGGTGCCGACGTGCTCGGCGTGAGCCTGGACGACGTGAAATCGCATGCGCAGTTCGCTGCCAAGTACCAGGTGCCGTTCCGCCTGCTGTCGGATGCCGACGGCAAGGTGGCGCGCGACTACGGTGTCTACGCCGAACGGATCGGCATGAAATACGCGCGGCGCGAGACGTTCCTCATCGATCCGCACGGCATCGTCGCCAAGCGTTATGTCGATGTCGATCCCAAGGAAAACTCGCAGCAGGTGCTCGCCGATCTCGATGCGCTCCGGCAAGCCGCGCACTGAACCGGCGCCGGACCCACGCGCCGCGCCGGCCGCGAGCTTCCCGCCGCAGGTTGGCGCGCGCTGCCGCGTGCTCGTGCTCGGCAGCGTGCCCAGTCCGCGTTCGCTGGCGCTGCGCCAGTCCTACGGTCACGCGCAGAACCTGTTCTGGCCGTTCATGGGCGAACTGTTCGCGGCCGGTCCCGACCTGCCTTATGCGCAACGCATCGCGCGCCTGCATGCACGCGGTGTCGGCATCTGGGATGTGCTCGAGCGTTGCCGGCGGCACGGCGCGCTCGACAGCCGCATCGTCCGCACCAGCGAGGTCGCCAACGACATCGGCGGCTTGCTGGCCGTTCATGCCGAGGTCGCCGCGATCGCACTCAATGGCGGCAAGGCACTGGAGGTATTCGGGCGCCGCATCGTGGCGCAGATCGACCCGGCACGCATGGCCCGGCTGCAGATCCTCGCCCTGCCCTCGACGAGCCCGGCCAACGCCTCGATGCCGCGCGCGCTCAAGCTCGAGCGCTGGCGCGCGCTGCTCGACTGGGCCGATCCGCCGCCACATTGACGGCCGCGCCGGCAAGGGCAAGACTGCGCAGCGTCCAACCCACGGGAGATCGTCGATGAACACGCTTGCCACCTGTGCCGTATCCGCCGTGCTGGCGCTGGCTTCGCTGGCCGCGGCGCCGACCGCGCGCGCCGAAGGCGCCAACCTCGAATGCAAGCTCAAGTTCTCGCTGACCGGCTGGGCCGCGATCTACAAGCACGCCGACGGCAAGGGCACGGTCGAGTGCAACAACGGCCAGAGCATGCGCGTGAAGATCAGCGCCAAGGGCGGTGGCCTCACGGTCGGCAAGTCGCGCATCGACAATGGCACCGGCAAGTTCAGCAACGTGCACACGATCAGCGATGTGCTCGGCACATACGCGCAGGGTGATGCGAGTGCCGGAGCGGTCAAGGCCGCCACGGCCCAGGTGCTGACCAAGGGCACGGTGTCGCTGGCGCTGGCCGGTACCGGCGAGGGCGTCGCCTTGGGCGTGAGCTTCGGCGGCTTCACGATCAAGCGCGCCACCCACGACGCCAAGACGCGCTGAGCACCGCTCGGCGACCACCGCGCGCGCCAGGCGTCGCTGCCTAACGGGCGATGGCCGGCCACGCACATGACTTGTGGAGCTTGACGGGCGTGCAGTGCTCGTCGAGCCTTGCGCCTCCCCGTGCGTGGAGGTGGTCATGAAAGCGGTCCTGTTGCTGCTGGCGAGTCTGCTCGCCATGGTCTGCCTCGCCGTGTCGGCGCAGGCCGCGCCGGGCGCACCGGGGGCGCGTGAGTTTCCGCCGGGCCTGCAGATTCCCGAGGCGGCGCGCACGGGGCCGGATTTCGACGTCGACCGCGCCACCCAGGCCTATCTCGACCTGCTCACGCCCGAGCAGCGCGCGCAGTCGGACGCCTACTTCGAAGGCGGCTACTGGTTGCAGCTGTGGGGCTTTCTGTACGGCCTCGCGGTCTGCGCCGTGCTGCTGCTGAGCGGACTGTCGCGCTGGATGCGTGACCTGTCCGAACGCCTCGTGCGGCGCGTGTATCTGCAGAACGCGATCTACGCCGCGCTTTGGCTGCTGGCCGGGTTCGTGCTGTCGCTGCCGTTGTCGATCTACAGCGATTTTTTCCGCGAGCACCAGTACGGCCTCGCCACCCAAGGCTTCGGCGATTGGTTCACCGATCAGGCCAAGGGCCTGGCGATCGGTCTGGTGGTGATGCCCTGGCTCATCGCGCTGCTGTACCGGGCGATTCGCCGCGTCGGCGCGCGCTGGTGGCTGTGGGGCACCGCGGGCGCGTTCGCGTTCTTCGTGCTCAGCGCCATGCTCGCGCCGGTCTACCTCGCGCCGCTGTTCAACGACTACAAGCCGTTGCGCGAAGGTCCGGTGCGCAGCGCGGTGCTGACGCTCGCGCGTGCCAACCAGATTCCGACCGATAACGTGGTCGAGTTCGATGCTTCGCGCCAGACCACGCGCATCAGCGCCAACGTGGCGGGTTTTGCCGGCACCACGCGCGTCGCACTCAACGACAACCTGCTCGACAAGACCTCGCTGCCCGAGATCAAGGCGGTCATGGGCCACGAGATGGGGCACTACGTGCTCAACCACTCGCTGCGCCTCATCATCTACCTCACGCTGGTGATCGGCGTCGGCTTGTGGTTCACCCAGCGCGTGTTCGATGCCTTGCTGGCACGCTGGGGAACGCGGCTGGGCCTGCGCGATCGCGCCGACGCCGCGGCGCTGCCGCTGGCGTGGGCGGTGCTCACGCTGTTCTTCTTCCTGGTCACGCCGCTGACCAACTCGATCTCGCGCCAGGCCGAGGCCGAGGCCGACATGTTCGGTCTCGATGCCGCGCGCGAGCCGTATGGGTTTGCGATGGCGGCGATGCGGTTGTCGACCTATCGCAAGATCCATCCGGGGCCGCTGGAGGAAATCGTGTTCTACGACCATCCCAGCGGTTACGCGCGCGTGCATGGTTCGATGGTGTGGCTGAAGGAAAACCAGGCGCTGGTGCAAGCCGCGCTGGCGGCTGACGCCGCGCGGTGATTCAGCCCGCCGCCGGCGTCGCCAGCTTGCGCGCCTGCCAGCGCGCCAGCGCCTCGGGTTTGCCCCAGGCCCGATACAGCTCGATGTAGCTGTCGACCACGTCCTGCGCGCGTGTGTGCGCGGGGCCGTAGCCATCAGCCTTCTCGAAGATGGCCCAGGCGCGGTCGAGCTGCTGCTCGGCTTCGGCATAGCGGTGCATGCGGATCAGCACGGTCGCGTACTCGCGCGGCATGATCGCGCGCATGGCGTTGTCGCCGAGCGCGGCATCGGCATGCTCCACCGCGATGCGGCCATGGCGCTCGGCGCCCTCGAGGTCGCCGGCGTCACGCAGCAGCAGCGACAGGTTGGATTGGGTCATCACGGCGGCCGTGCCGCCGGGGCCATACAGCTTCTGCGCGAGCTGCACGGCGCGCTCGTAGTAGGGACGTGCTTCCTCGTTGCGACCCTGCTGGCGAATGAAGCTGCCGAGGTTGCTCACCAGGCGCAGCATCATCGGGTGTTCCTTGCCATAGATGCGCTCATACACGGCCTGCAGCGGCGCCAGCAGGGCCTCCGCTTCGGCAAAGCGCTTCTGTTCGGCAGCGACGATCGCCAGGCCATTGATCGCGGTCAGCGTGCGCGTGGCATCGTCGCCGAACAAGCGCCGGTCGCTCGCGATGAGCTCGGTGTACAGGGTGCGGGCCTCGTCGAGCTGCCCCACCGAGGTGTCGACGATGGCAAGACCGTTGATCGTGTCGAGTGTGTCATGGGCGTCATTGCCGAGCGTGCGCCGCTGCGCGGCCAGTACGCGCTGATAGCGCGCTCGCCCGGCCTCGGGCTCGCCCGTGTCGCTTTCGATTCCGGCCTGCACGCTTTCGATCCACAGTCGGTCGGCATTGTCCTCCGGCAGCGTGGCGACCAGCGCCATGGCTTCGTGCATCAGCGGCAGCGCCTCGGCGGCGCGACCGTAGTTGGCCAGATTCTGCGCCGCGCGCGCACACAGCATGGCCACGCCCGGTGCGGCCAGGTGCGCCGTTTGTGCGGCAGCGATCGCCGCCAGATAGTGCGTGTGGGCCGAGTCACCCTCGCCGATCGATGCATAGCTGTCGCCGATCGTGCGCTCGATCTCGGCACGCGCCGCCGGCTGCGCAGCCAGTTCGCGATCGACACGCTGCGCGGCGGAGTCGAGCACCATGCGCATGAGGCCGCGGTCGAGGCCCTTGGCACGGTCGGGATCGATGCCGGCGAGGATGCTGCGCACGAAGGCCGACACCTGGGCCGACTTGGCGGCCTCGATCTGCGCCAGGCGCGCCGACTCGCGTGCGCGCGCCTGGCCGTGCAAGGCCAGCACGATGCCGGCGACGAGCGCGACCGCAATGAGGCCGGCCGCCGTCAAGCCCCAGCGGTGACGCAGCATGAACGTGCTGGCGAGGTACCAATGGGTTGGATTGATCGCCTTCAGCGGGCGCTGCTGCCGGTAGCGCTCGAGATCGTCGGCCAGTGCCACTGCCGAGGCGTAGCGGTCCTCGCGACGCGTGGCCAGCGCCTTGCGCAGGATCGCGCGCAGCGCGGTCGGCAGGCGTTGCGCCGCACCGAGCAGCGTATCGGCACTGAGGCCGACTCCGGCCGGTTCGTCCTCGACCGCGGCAAGCAGGGTGGCGTGCACGGTGCGACGCGAGGCGTGAGCGTGAGTGGCCAGGCTCACCGCGTCGCATCCGGTCAGCAGTTCGCACAGCATCACTCCCAGCGCATACACGTCGCTGCGGGTGTCGAGGTCATGGCCGGCCTGGGCCGCCTGCTCGGGACTCATGTAGGCCGAGGTACCGGCGCGATCGCTGGTCCGTGCGCTGGCCGCGACTGCGGCATCGGGCGAGGCGTTGCCACCGATGGCGATGCCGAAATCGATGATGGTCGGCTGCGGCGTGCCGTCGATCTCGCGTACCAGCACGTTCGCGGGCTTGAGATCGCGATGGATGATGCCCTTCTGGTGCGCATGCTGCACGCCGTGGCAAACACGCTCGAACAGCGCCAGGCAGGCATTGCGGCCCAGCGCGTGGTCGCGGCAGTACTGGGTCAGCGAGCTGCCTTCGACCAGTTCCATCGCGAACCAGGGATAGCCGTCGGTCGTGGTGCCGGCGTCGAACACCTGGGCGATCGCCGGATGCTGCATCTGCGCCAGGGCCTGGCGCTCGACATCGAAATAGGCGCGCGCGAGCGGGGTCGCCACCTGGGCACGGATCAGCTTGAGCGCCACCTTGCGCTGCACGGGCTGCAGCTGCTCGGCGAGATAGACCTGGCCCATGCCGCCTTCGCCCAGGCGCGCGCGGATGAAGTAGCGGCCGATCGGCGTACCCGGCGCCAGGGCGTCGCCGCTCGGTGCCGGAGCGCCCACTGCGCGCGGCAGGACGTCGGTGGCGTCAGCCGGCCCCGTGTTGTTCGACGACGTCATCGCAGCCCCTGCCCGTGCGTGTCCAGCGGCCCAGTGTACGCTGCCGCGGGCCGTTCAAGGTCACCTTGCCGGTTCGGTGACGTACACTGCGCCGATGCTGCCCTGATCCTGCCATGCACAGTTCCGATCCCCCACCCGACCTCGCCACCACCCAGTTCCACACCGACCGCATTGATGGTGGCTGCGACGAGTGTGCCAGCGGTGCGTGCCTGGTCGTGCTGCAGGGCCAGTTGCTGGGCCAGCGGCTCGACCTGGACGAGCGCGAGGTCGTGCTCGGGCGCGACAGCGACTGCGGATTCCACATCGAGGAGCGCAGCGTGTCGCGCCGGCACGCGCGCATCTGGCGCGACGCCGGCGGCTACCGCATCAGGGACCTGGGCTCGACCAACGGCATCCGGCTCAACGAGCAGCCGGTGACCGAGGCCGCGTTGCAGGATGGCGACTGCATCGCGATCGGCAGCTGCGTGCTCAAGTTCATGCAGCGCTCGTCGGTCGAGGCGCGCTACCACGAGGAGATCTACCAGCTCGCCACGCGCGACGCGCTGACCGGGCTGTGCAATCGACGCCTGTTCCTCGAGCTGATCGAACGCGAGCTGCAGCGGTCGGCGCAGTACGGGCATCCGCTGGCTTTGCTGATCGTCGATCTCGATCACTTCAAGGCGATCAACGACACCCATGGCCACGTCCACGGCGACCGCGTGCTGGAACAGGTCGGCGCGGCGCTGCATGCGGTGGCCGGCGACCATGCGCTGGCGGCGCGCATCGGTGGCGAGGAATTCGCCATCGCGCTGCCCGAGCACGACCGCGCCGCCGCGCGCGACTTCGCCGAGCGCGTGCGCGCCAGCGTGGCGGCACTGCCGCTGCAGCTGGGTGAGCGGACGCACACGGTGACGGTCAGCGTCGGCGTGGGGATCTGGCAGGCCGGCATGCACACGGTCGGCGCCCTGCTGGCGGCGGCCGACCGCGCGCTCTATCGCGCCAAGGCATCGGGACGCAATCGCGTCGAAGTCGACAGCTGAGCTGCCGTCGCGCCGGCTCAGGGCCGCGACGGATGCGGCACGACCACCACGCCGCCCTTCATCACGAAGCTCACCCGCTCGAGCGTTGCGATGTCGGTGAGCGGATCGGCCTCGACCGCGACCAGGTCGGCGTACAGACCCGGCTTGACCGCGCCGACCTGGTCGGCGCGACCGAGCAGCTCGGCGGCATGGGTGGTGGCGGCCTGGATCGCCTGCAGCGGCGTCATGCCCCACTCGACCATCTTGGCGAACTGCTTGGCGTTCCAGCCGTGCGGATAGACGCCCGCATCGGTGGCGAACGCCATCCGTGCCCCGGCCTTGACCGCGCGGCGGAAGTTCTCGCGCTGGGTGCGACCGACGAGCTTCTCCTTGTCGAGCTGTGCCTGCGGCACGCCGAGCTTGCCGTATTCGGACAGGATGTAGTCGTCGTTGTAGATGTCGAAATCGAGCCAGGTGCCGTGCTGCCGGGCGAGCTTGAGTCCCTCCTCGTCGATGAAGCTGCAATGCTCGACCGAATCGACGCCGGCACGGATCGCCATCTTGATCGCCTCGGTGCCATGGGCATGTGCGGCCACCTTGCGCCCCCAGCGGTGCGCCTCGTCGACCAGCGCGTTCATTTCCTCCTGCGAATACTGCGGGGCGCCGACCGATTGTTCGTTGCTGAGCACGCCGGCACTGGCCATGAACTTGATCACATCGGCGCCACGCTTGACGTTCTCGCGCACGCGCTGGCGGATCGCGTCGGCGCCGTCGACCACGCCGCTGGCGCCGTTGAACCGGATGAACGGTGAGAAGCCGGTGTCGGGATCGGCGTGGCCACCGGTCGCGCCGAGCGCGAGCGTGGCCGCAACGATGCGCGGTCCCGGCAACTGGCCGCGGTCGATCGCGTTGCGCAGGGCGACATCGATGTATTCGGCCGAGCCGAGGTTGCGCACCGTGGTGAAGCCCGCCTCCAGCGTGCGCCGTGCGGCCGTCGGTGCCAGGACCGCGGCATCGATCGGGCTGAGCGTGAGCAGATCCTTGTAATAGTTGCCGCTGGCAAAGCTCGGGTCGAAGTCCAGATGCACGTGCACGTCGATCAAACCGGGCAACAGCGTGGCCGCGCCGAGGTCGATGTGTTCGTAGCCGTCCGGCACCGCGCCACCCTCGCGCACCTCACGGATGCGCTCGCCATCGATGAGCACCAGCGGATGCTCGATCACGCGAGCTTGCTCGGGCGCGATCAGGCGTGCGGCGCTGAGCGCGAGGTGGCGCTGCGCGGCGCCGGCCAGGCCCGGGCTGCAGGCGAGGATGAGGGCAAGGAGCAGATGGCGATTGCGCATGGCAGCGTCCGGCGTGGCTGGGGGCTGCAAGCCTAGCAGCAGCGCCGCCATCGACAGCAGCGGCGCGCCCGCTGCCGGCTGCCGATTGGCCTCGCGAGGGGCCGACGTGACAGAATCACGCGCTGCGGATCACCCACCACGCATCGCAACCGGAGTCGCCGGATGGCTACGCACGAAATCAAGGTTCCCGACATCGGCAACTACCACGGCATTCCCGTGATCGAGGTGCTGGTCAAGCCAGGCGAGCAGGTGCGCAAGGATCAGGGCCTGGTCACGCTCGAGTCGGACAAGGCGACGATGGAAGTGCCAGCCACGGTCGACGGCGTGGTGCAGTCGATCATGGTCAAGGTCGGTGACGAGGTGTCCGAAGGCCATGTCGTCGCGATCGTCGAGGCCGCTGGTGCCGGTGCCGCGGCTCCTGCTGCCGCTCCCGCGCCGGCACCGGCTGCGGCCCCGGCCGCCGCCACGCCGCGACCGCGTGTCGCGGCGGCCGAAGGTGATCCACAGCCCAGCCCGGCCGCCGCGGCAACGCCAGCCGCCGCCGCGCGCAGCGCGCCGCCGCCGGTCGCGGCCGGGACCGCCACGCCAGCCCAGTTGCCGTATGCCGGCCCGGCGGTGCGGCGCTTTGCGCGCGAGCTCGGCGTCGACCTGGCCCAGGTCAAGGGCAGCGAGCGCAAGGGCCGCATCAGCAAGGAAGACGTGCAGAACTTCGTCAAGGCCGCGCTCGCGGGCGGCGGCGGTGCTGGTGGCGCAGCCATGGCTGTCGGCAACGGTCTCAACCTGCTGCCGTGGCCGGTGGTGGACTTCGCGCGGTTCGGCGAGATCGAGACGCGGCCACTGCCGCGCATCAAGAAGATCTCGGGTGCCAACCTCGCGCGCAACTGGGCGATGATTCCACACGTCACCCAGTTCGACGCCGCCGATGTCACCGAGCTCGAGGCGCTGCGCGTTGCGCTCAACAAGGAAAACGAGAAGGCCGGCATCAAGCTCACGATGCTCGCGTTCCTGATCAAGGCCGTGGTCGCCGCGCTCAAGCGCTATCCCGACTTCAACAGTTCGCTCGACGCCAGCGGCGAGAACCTGACGCTCAAGAAGTACTTCCACATCGGCTTTGCCGCCGACACGCCCAATGGCCTGGTCGTGCCCGTGCTCAAGGATGCCGACCGCAAGGGCGTGATCGAGCTGGCGCAGGAGAGCGCCGAACTGGCCAGGAAGGCGCGCGACGGCAAGCTCGGGCCCGCCGACATGCAGGGCGGCTGCTTCTCGATTTCCTCGCTCGGCGGCATCGGCGGCACCGCGTTCACGCCGATCGTCAATGCCCCCGAAGTGGCGATCCTCGGCGTGTCGAAGGCCGCGCTGCAGCCGGTCTGGAACGGCGACAAGTTCAAGCCGCGCCTCATGCTGCCGCTGTCGCTGAGCTACGACCACCGCGTGATCGATGGCGCCGCCGCGGCGCGCTTCACGAACTTCCTCGCGCAGGCACTGGCCGACATGCGTCGCGTGTTGCTGTAGCCGCGCCGCGCCCTCAACCGAGGAAGCCGAGGTTGGGCGCGTCGAAGCGTGCCAGCGCCGGGAAGATGTCGGCGATGTCGCCGGCACTCACGCCAAACCAGGCCGCCAGCGTGGCCGCGTACTGGTCGAGCGCCGTGGTGGGGATGATCTGGCCGAAACCGGTGTCGTTGGGATTGTTGTTGGCGCGCAGCGACGGCATCGTGCCGTAGAAGCGCTGCCCGCGCACGGCGCCGCCGATGACGAAGTGATGGCCGCCCCAGCCGTGATCGGTGCCGTCGCCGTTGACCGCGAGCGAGCGGCCGAAGTCCGAGGCCGTGAAGGTCGTCACCGACGCGGCGACACCGAGTTCGACCGTGGCGGCGTGGAACGCTGCCAGTGCCTGTGACAGTTCGGCGAGATTGCCTTGCTGGTTGTCGACCTGGAAGTTGTGGGTGTCGTAATTGCCGACCGAGGCGTAGAACACCTGGCGCGCCATGCCGAGCGCGCCACGCACCTGGATCAGGCGCGCGGCCATCCGCAACTGCTTGCCGAGCGAGGTGTCGGGAAACTGCGTTGCCAGCGCCGGCGCGCCGCTGAGCGCGGCATCGACCACCGCATAGCTCGCCACCGCGCGGCGCGCGTGGTCGGCGTAGCTGCGCTCGAACACCTGCTGCTGCGCGCCCTCGCCCACCAACGCGTTCCAGGCCGCCTCGTCGGCCGCCCCGGCGCCGATCACCCACGACTCGGGGCCGCCGCCGAGGTAGCTCATCTTCTCCACGCCCTCGGGCGACACCGAATAGTTGTCGACGATGTCGCCGCGCTGGAACAGGTTGTTGTTGGACAGCGAGATGCACATCGGGATCGCGCCGGTGTTGGCGGCCTGCATGCGGTCGGCGATGCGGCCACCCCAGCCGTTGGCATTGGCATCGTCGGGACGCGAGGTCTGCCAGTAGATGCTCTGGTCCGAATGCGAGAACAGTTGCGGCGGTACCGCCACGCTGCCGTTCTGGTAGTCGGCCTGACTGGTCGGATACAGCAGGGTGCCGACATTGCCGATGATCGCGGCGTGACCGGCATTGAACAGCCCGCGCAGTTCCGCCAGCGCGGGATGCGTGCCGTAGCTGGCGCCATCGGACGGCAGCCCGCCGGGCAGTCCGCCGCTGGCCGCGAGCGCGTTGAGCGCGTTCGCACCGAGCGTGGCCTGGTCGAAGGCCAGGCCGCCGTTGGCGATCAGTACCGTGCGCGAGCTGCGGTAGTCGGCATAGGCCGGGTTGGTGTAGGGCACGATGCTGTTGAAGCTGTCGTTGCCGCCGTTGAGGAACACGCACACGAGCGCCTTGAAGTCGCCGGCCGGATACACGTACTGGTTGGCGGCGGCGGCCAGCACGCGCAGGTTGCCGAGCGCACCGAACAGGCCGGCCCCGGCCAGCGAGGCGGCGGTGTACTTGAGGAAGCGGCGGCGGCTGGTCATGGCGTCCTCACTTCTGCACGACGTATTCGGGCGAGTTGATGATCAGGTACAGCGCATGCTGGATGCGCAGCCGCGCGCGATGGCTGCCGCTGATCGCGTTGAGCCGCGTCAGCAGGGTCTGGCGCATGAATGGCGACATCTGCCCCGACATGAACAACAGGTTGTAGCGATCGAGCAGTGCGCCGGGGTCGCTGTCGGCCAGCGCCGCGTCGCGGCCGAGCTCGAGGTAGAGCGTGCGGTTGCCCTGGTAGTTGTCGGCCCAGCAACTGCCGTCGTAGGCGCCGCCGGTGCGATACCAGCAGAACGACACGCTGAACAGGCGATTGGCGGTGGCGACCGCATAGGTGTCGCTGAGGATCTGGAACTCGGGCGAGCGCAGGCCCAGTGCGTCGATCTCGCCGTGGGCGCGGTAATCGGGGCGGAAGAAATTGAACACCGAAGGCGAGCGCAGCGGGCCTTGGCCGTACCAATCCTCGATGCCGGGATACGGCGTGAGCGTGACCGGACGCCCGCTCGGCGTGATCGCGTTCATCGCCCGCCACAGGTGGGTGTTGCGCAGCAGCGGCTCGCGCAGCTTGCCGAAGCGTTGCGCGTTGGTCCAATGGCCGAAGCGCGCCTCCGGATCGAGCAGGATCGCCCGCAGCGTCGCCTTGAGGTCGCCGCGCACACCGCTGCCGTTGTTGGCGAATACCGTGGCGACGCGCTGCACGTAAGCTGGCGTCGGGTTGCTGGTGACGAAGCGTTGGATCAGGCGCAGTGCGATGAACGGGCCGACATTGGGATGGTTGGCCAGATTGTCGAGCGCGGCGGCCAGCTCGGCCTGCGCGTTGCCGCCCGGCGCGAGCACGCCATTGGGCAGGGCCACGCCGGGGTAGTCCAGCAGTTGCTTGGGATGGGTGTTGTCGTGGAAGGCCTCGATCGGCTGCATCGGCAGCCGCCAGACCGGCCGGTCGTAGTCGTTGTAGGGGCCGCAATAGGTGTAGGTCGACGCCGTGCAGCAGACGTAGGAGCCGGGACCACAGCCGGCGTTGTTCCAGATCCAGCCGGTCAGCACCGCTGCCAGGCCACGCACGGTGGCCTGGCCGTAGGTCGGTTGCGGCTGGCCACCTGCCAGCGCCGGGGTGCCATCGGGATTGAGCTGGACCAGACCGACCGAAAACAGCTGCATGACTTCGCGCGCGTAGTTCTCGTCGGGGCGGATGTTGAGGGTCGGGTTCGCTTTCTGGTTGCCCAGATGGGTCAGGTAGATGCCCATCGCCGGGTGCAGGGTCACGTCCTCGAGCAGCGTGCGGTAGGTGCCGAAGGCATCCTGCGCGAGCATGTCGTACCAGCTCGCCAGTGCCCACGGCTGGTACAGCAGGGTGCCGTTCTTGCTGGAGACCACGAAAATTTCGCTCAGCGCGAAGGCCATGCGCTGGCGCAACTGGTCGCTCGGCCGCGCCATGCCACGACTCGGATCGGGCGTGCCGAGCGCGTTGATGGTCCAGATCTCGAGCCGGGTGTCGTCGGTGACGTTGTTGTCGGGGATGGTGTTGACCCAGTCCAGATACGGGATCTGGGTCGCCACGGGCTGCGCGAACTGCTCGTCGAGCCAGGCACCGTAGCCAATCGCGCGCAAGTGGGCGATGTCTTCGAGGGTGGGGCCGAAGGTGGCCTGGGCGAGGAAACGCGCCGCCTCCTCGTCGCTGAACGGGCCAGCCGCCGCGCTCTCGAAACCGTAGCGCATGATCGTGTCGGGGCGATGACTCTGCGCCGTCGCCAGGGTCGTCATGGCCAGCAGCATGAGGCTGGCCGCCCATATCGATACACGTCCGGACATGACCGCTCCGCTTCAGGCTGCCGCTCGACGCTACACCGCTGCGGGTGGCAAAACCATGACGGTGGCCACAGCCCGGTCACGCGCGGCATGGGCCGGCAGCCGCGGCCGTGCGG
>NZ_JAHCAQ010000023.1 GCF_019634845.1 Dokdonella sp. | reverse complement strand
CGCCAACTGCGCCAACTGCGCCAACTGCGCCAACTGCGCCAACTGCGCCAACTGCGCCAACTGCGCCAACTGCGCCAACTGCGCCAGCGAAGCCGGTCGCCGGTGCGGCACCGACCTCGGCCGCCAGCGCGCCCGTCTTCGTGCCCTCGTTCGCACGTACCGCCAGCGCGCCACCGCGTGCCGGCGAACGCATCGACCCCGCTGCCGCCAACGCGCGTGCCACGCGCATGATCGATGCGGTCTGCGGCCTGCTGCCGCCGCGCGCGCAGCCGCTGCTGCGCGACGCCCTCGTCCTCGTTCACGCCGATCGGCCGCTGGCGACGTTGTTGCTGCTGTGGCCGCCGCTGTGGGCGTTGTGGTTCGCCGCCAACGACTTCCCGCCGCCGCTCAGCCTCGTTGCCGTCACGCTCGGGGTCTGGCTTGCGCAGGGCGTCGCGGCGCTCGGCGCGAACCTGCTGCAGCGACGGTGGCCGCGCCTCGCCCTCGCCGCGGACACCGACGTTGCCGTGCTCGGACGCTTTGGCCCGCGGCGCGCGTTGGCGCTTGCCGGTGGACTCGTGCTGGGTCTGCTCGTGCTGGCGGCGGCGGTGCAGGTGCTCGCGTTGGCGGCGCTTGCGGTGCCGTTGGCAGTCACCCACCTGGTCGCGCGGCGCAGCGCGATCCTCGCACCGGTCACGTGCGCGGCGCTGCGCGCATGGTGGGTGCCGCTGGCGTTCGCCGCCGCCGGATCGGCGTTGTCGCCGTTGTGCTGGCTGCTGTATGTCGGTGCGATCGTGTTCGGTGTGCTGCAGGACAGCGAACGCGCACTGGTCACGCGCGCGTTCGATCTGCATGCCGGTCGTCGCACGCTGGCCGGCGTGTTCGGCGATGCCGACCGCGCGATCGTCGCCGTGTTGATGGCCGCGTTGCTGCTGGCGCTGGCGCTGGCCGGCACGCGCGCGCAACTGCACTGGCCGTGGTTCGTCGGCGTTGCGGTTGCCGGCGCCGAACTGGTCCGCCAGTGGTGGCAGATGCGCGAGCGCGCGCCGCTCGCCTGCCTGGCGGCGCTGCGTGGCAACAACCGTGTCGGCTTGGTGCTCTGGTTCGGCCTGCTGTTTGCGGTTGCGTTGCGCTGAGCGCGCCCACCCGCGCCAATTCGCGCCGGCTCAGCGCAACGGTGCGCGAGCCAGCGCCCACACGTCCACCCGCGCCACGCCGGCACGGCGCAGGCAGCGCGCCGCCTCGCGCAGCGTCGCGCCGGTCGTCATCACGTCGTCGAACACGACCACATGCGCGGGCAGGCGCGCCGCCGGCGCCAGCGCGAACGCATCGCGCAGGTTGCGCCGGCGCGCGGCGGCATCGAGGCCGGTCTGCGCTGGCGTCGCCCGCACCCGCCGCAGCAGGTCGCCGGCCACCTCCACGCCGAGTTCGCGCGCCAACGGTCGCGCGAGTTCGAGCGCCTGGTTGTAGCCACGCTGGCGCAGACGCGCGCGGTGCAGCGGAATCGGCACGATGAGTTCGGGCCGCAGCGGCGCCTGCGCACTGGCCGCAGCGACCAGCAGTGCGCCGAGCACGCGACCGGCGGCTAGATCGCCATGGAACTTGAACCGCGCTTCGAGCAGATCGAGCGGGTGCGCGTAGCGCAGTGGCACCCATGCGGCCGTGAACGGCGGTGCATGGCGCAAGCAGTTGCCGCAGCTGGCGGCCGGTGTCGCCAGCGGCAGCGCGCAGCGCGGACAGCAGGGTTCGTTATGCGCCAGATCGGCCCGGCAGGCCGCGCACAGGTCGAGGCCGGCGGCGCCGGCACTGCCGCAGAGCAGGCAGCGTGGCGGCAGCAGCAGGTGCAGCGCACGGCCCGCGATCGCGTCAACCTTGCTGATGCCTGTCAAGTTGACAGCCCTCCTGTGCCGCCCCAGACTCGCGCCGCGCCGGCGCCGCCTGCGCCGCGTGGTGGCGGCAGGGGTCACCGCTGCGCTCGCGCCGCCACTGTAACCTGCCGGAAGCCGCCCATGGCCGAGATTCGCCACGACTGGACGCGCGAGGAGATCCTCGCCCTGCTCGACCTGCCGTTTGCCGACCTGCTCGCGCGCGCCCACGCGCTGCACCGCGCGCATCACGACCCCAATGCGGTGCAGGTGTCGACCCTGCTGTCGATCAAGACCGGCGGCTGCCCCGAGGATTGCGCCTACTGTCCGCAGGCGCAGCGCTACCAATCCGGTGTGGAAGCGACCGCGCTGATGGAACTCGAGCGGGTGCTCGACAACGCCCGCGCGGCCAAGGCCGCCGGCGCCACGCGCTTCTGCATGGGCGCGGCATGGCGTTCACCCAAGGACCGCGACCTCCCCAAGCTGGCGGCGATGATCGGCGCGGTGAAGGCATTGGGCCTGGAGACCTGCGCCACGCTTGGCATGCTGAGCCAGACCCAGGCGCATGCGCTCAAGCAGGCCGGCCTCGACTACTACAACCACAATCTCGACACCGCGCCCGAGTACTACGGCCAGATCATCCACACGCGCGGGTTCCAGGACCGGCTCGACACCCTCGGCCACGTGCGCAAGGCCGGCCTCCGGACCTGTTGCGGCGGCATCATCGGCATGGGCGAGACGCGCGCCGAACGCGCCGGCCTGCTGCAGGCGCTGGCGACGCTGCCGGCGCACCCGGATTCGGTGCCGATCAATCGTCTCGTGCGCGTCGCCGGCACGCCGCTGGCCGGGCAGGTCGAGCTCGATCCGTTCGAATTCGTGCGTGTGGTGGCGGCGGCGCGCATCCTCATGCCGGCCTCGATGCTGCGCCTGTCGGCGGGCCGCGAGCAGATGAGCGACGAATTGCAGGCTCTGTGCCTGTTCGCCGGTGCCAATTCGATCTTCCACGGCGAGCGGCTGCTCACGACTGCCAATCCCGCCATCGAGCGCGACCGCGCCCTGTTCGCCCGGCTCGGCGTGCATGCCCTGCCGGGGCCGGACGCAGCCGCCTCCGCTGGGGCCTGCGGCTGTGATTGCGGCAGTGCCGCGGCGTGAAACTGGGGCGCCGGCGCCTGTGCGCCAGCGCACAGGTCCGCTGTGGCCCCGCGCACCCGGGCGACACGGCCAGGACGCTAGAATGCGCGCATGAGTGCGGCTCCCGGCGATCATGAGATCACCCACCTGCTTGCCGCCTGGCGCGAAGGTGACGTGCATGCGCGCGAGGTGCTCATGCAGCGCGTGTACCGTAACGTGCGCGCGATCGCCGCGCAGTCGCTGCGTGCGATGCCGTCGGCCACCCTCAGTGCCACCGATCTCGCCCACGAGGCTCTGATGCGCCTGCTCGGCAACGAGCTGGGCTGGAACGATCGCCAGCATTTCTATCGCGTCGCCGCGCAGGCCACGCGTCAGGTGCTGGTCGACGCAGCGCGCAGGCGGCTGGCCGACAAGCGCGGTGGTGGCGCGCTGCACGTCGAACTCGAGGATGCACAGGGACTGCCGTCGCCCGAGCGTGACGAGCAGATGCTGCGCATCGACGAGGCGCTGCACGAGCTCGCCATTGACGATGGGCGCCGCGCGCAGGTCGTCGAGCTGGTCTATTTCGGCGGCCTCAGCCGCAGCGAGGTGGCGCTGGCGCTGGCGGTGTCGGAAGGCACGGTCGATCGCGACCTGCGCCTGGCGCGAGCCTGGCTCAAGACGGCATTGCGGGCATGACCGCCGCATCGCTCGATCGCTACGCCGACGATTTCGAGCGCCTGCGCAGCCTGCCGGTCGATGCGCGCGAGGCGGCGCTGGCCGCGCTGCCGCTCGATGAGGCCGATCGCGCCACGCTGCGCCGCCTGCTCGCCGCCGATGCCGCCGCCGAGCTCGACGATCCGCTCATGCGCGTGGTCGGACTCGGTGCGGCCGGGGTGACCGATACGGCTGCGCAGCGCATCGGACCGTATCGCGTGGTCGGCGAACTCGGCAGCGGTGGCATGGGCACGGTGTTGCTCGCCGAGCGCGTCGAAGGTGGCTTCGAGCAGCGCGTGGCGATCAAGCTGATCCGCAGCCACCTGGTCGGGCACGAAGCGGTGCAGCGTTTCGAACGCGAACGCCAGATCCTCGCCAACCTCGACCACCCGCACATCGCCCGCCTGCTCGATGGCGGCGCCAGCGCCGCCGGCGTGCCCTATCTGGTGATGGAATACGTCGATGGCGTGGCGATCGACCGCTACTGCATCGAACACGGACTCGGCGTGCCGGCACGGCTGGCGCTGTTCCTCGACGTCTGCGCCGCGGTGCAGTTCGCGCACCAGCACCTGGTGGTGCATCGCGACCTCAAGCCCGGCAACATCCTCGTCGACGCCAGCGGCAACGTGAAGCTGCTCGATTTCGGCATCGCGCGGCTCACCGATCCGGCCACCGCCGCCGAGTCGGTCACGCTCAATGCCTTCACGCCCGAGTTCGCCAGCCCCGAGCAGGTCAACGGCGCGCCGATCACCACGGCCAGCGACATCTACTCGCTTGGCGTGCTGCTGTACCGCATGCTGAGTGGGCGCAGTCCGTACCAGGCCGACAAGACGCAGCTGGCCGAGCTCGTGCGTGAAATCGTGACGACCCCGCCGCTGCGCCCGAGCCAGAGTCTCACTTCGCGCGCGGCCGTGACCGGCGCGGGCGATCCATCGGCACTGGATCTGCGGCGCCTGCAGCGCGAGCTGCGCGGCGACCTCGACAACATCGTGCTGATGGCGCTGCGCAAGGAGCCCACGCGACGCTACGCCAGCGCGGCACAACTGGCCGAGGACATCCGTCGCCATCTCGCCAACCGGCCCGTCCACGCGCGCGTGCCGAGCGCGGGTTACCGCCTGCGCAAGTTCATCGCGCGCAATCGCCTCGGCGTCGCGCTCGGCAGCGTCGCGGTGCTGGCCCTGCTCGCGTTGTCGGCGTATGCGCTACGCCAGGCGCAACTGGCCGACCGACAGGCCGCACGCGCCGAGCAACACTTTGCCAGCGTGCGCATGCTGGCCAATCGCTTCGTCGGCGAAGTGTTCGACCGCATCGTCGACGTGCCGGGCACCGCCGATGCCCAGCAGTTGCTGCTCGATACCGGTCTGCAGTACCTCGACCGGCTCGTCGTCGATACCGAGGGCAATCATGCCTTGCTGCTCGAAGCGGCCAGCGGCTATATCACGCTGGCGGGCATCCAGGAACGCATGTTTGTCACCCCGGCGCAGCGTGCCGCCAGTGCGCAACAAGCGCTGGCTCTGCTCGATCGTGCCGATCGTCTCGCGCCAGCCGACGAGGATGGTTGGGCCATGCGGCGCAATGCCCTCGTCGCGCTCGCCGGCAGCAACGCCGATGCCCAGCAGTTCGACGCCGCCGCCCGCCATTTCAGGGCGGCCATCGCCGCGCCGCCGGCGGAGGTGGGGGCGCCCACCACGGTCATGGCGCGCGGCGCCTTGGCCAACGCGCTGGTCGAGTACGCCAAGGCCACCAATGTCGGCCTGACACCGACCGACAGTCTCGCGCTGTTCGAACGCGCGCGCGCCGGATACGCGGCGATGCTGGCCGACACGCTCACGCCGACCCAGCGCGATGCAGTCGCCAACGCCGATGCCAACGCCCTGCTGTTCATGGCACGCGCCCAGGCCGAGGCTGTCGCCGACCCGCAGCACCGCGTCAAGGCGCTGCAGCTTGCCGGGCAGGCGCTGCAGGCGTACGAAACCTTTCTGGCACATCGGCCCAATGATCTGCGCGGGCTCGTCAATGCAACCTTGGCTGCGACCACGGCGGCGTCGATCGCTGGCAAGGAACGGCAGTACGCGCTGGCCCGCCAGTACTACGCCAAGGCGCGTCACCACGACGAGCTGCTGCAGCTGCGCGACCCCGACCAGCCCACGGCGGCGATCAACCGTTTGGCGCGACGGCTCGAGCAATTGGAGATGGAGCTGCTGGCCGGGGCCGCGCCGCGCGCGCAACTGGTCGAAGTCGCGCAGATCGACGCGCTCGTCGCGGCGTTGCCGGCGGGTCTGCTCGACCAGCGCCAGGGAGTCGCGGTGCGGGCCTGGTTCGATACGCTCAAGGCCGAGTTCAGCCTGCGCCGCAGCGCCGAGCCGGACCTGACCGGCAACGAGCGTCGCGCGCTTGCGCGCACCGCGCTGGCCGCATTCGAGCAGGCGCAGGTGCTGCTGGCACAGGTGCCCGAACTCGTCGATGGCGCCGCCCCCGAGATGCTCGACCTGCTGCACACCGGCCCGGCGCGGGCGCGAGCTTCGCTCGCCGCGCTGGGCGAGCGTTGAAGACCGTCGCGCGCCGGCGCGGCGAACCCACCGCTAGAATCCCTGCCATGACCCAGCCGCCTGCCGACCACGACATCACGCAACTGCTCGACGCCTGGCACGCGGGCGACGCGCAGGCCCGCGAGCGGCTGGTGGAACGGGTCTATGCCAACGTGCGCGCAATCGCCGCGCAGTCGCTGCGGGCGATGCCGGGTGCCACGCTCAGCGCCACCGACCTCGCCCACGAGGCACTGCTGCGCCTGCTCGGCAGCGAACTCGCGCTGGCCGACCGGCGCCATTTCTTCCATGTCGCCGCGCAGGCCACGCGCCAGGTGCTGGTCGACGCCGCGCGCAAGCGCCTCACCGGCAAGCGCGGCGGCGATGTCGAACGCGTCCGGCTCGACGAAGCATCGGCCGTCGCCACGCCCGACAGCGACCGGCAACTGCTGCGTGTCGACGACGCGCTGCGCGACCTGGCCAGCAGCGATGCGCGCCGCGCGCAGATCATCGAGCTGGTCTACTTCGGCGGTCTCAGTCGGCTCGAGGTCGCCGCCGCGCTCGATCTGTCGGAAAGCACGGTCGACCGCGACCTGCGCCTCGCACGCGCCTGGCTCAAGACCGCGCTCGAGGCATGAATACGCCGCTGGACCGCTACGCCGAGCACTTCGAGCGGCTGCGGCTGCTGCCGCTGGAGCAGCATGAGGCGGCGCTGGCTGCACTGCCGTTGTCGCCGCGCGAGCGCGATCTGCTGCGCGACCTGCTCACGGCCGATACCGACGCCGGCGACCCGCTGGCACAAGTGCTGGCCGACAGCGCCGGCGATCTCATGGCCACGCGCGTGCAGCGCCTCGGGCCGTGGCACCTGCTGCGCGAGATCGGCGTCGGCGGCATGGGCACGGTGTTTCTCGCCGAGCGCGTCGATGGAGGCTTTGCGCAACGCGTGGCGATCAAGCTGCTGCGCGGCTTTCCCACCCGCGAGGGCCTGCAGCGGCTGCGCCACGAGCGGCAGATCCTCGCCGACCTCGATCATCCGCACATCGCACGCCTGCTCGATGGCGGCGAGACGGCGGATGGCCAGCCGTGGCTCGCACTCGAATACGTCGACGGCCTGCCGCTGCTGGCCCATGCGGCGACGCATGCGCCGCGGCTGCGCGAACGCCTCGCGTTGTTCGATGCGGTGCTCGATGCGGTCGGCCACGCTCACCAGCGGCTCGTGATCCACCGCGACATCAAGCCGGCCAATGTCCTCGTGACCACGGGCGGTGACGTCAAGCTGGTGGACTTCGGCATTGCGCGCCTGCTCGACCTCGATACCGGGCAGGCGCGCCGCGACACCTCCACGCGCGTGTTCACGCTCGGCTACGCGAGTCCCGAGCAGCGCGAAGGCCGCGCCATCACCACGGCCAGCGACATCTACAGCCTCGGCGTGCTGCTGCGCGAACTCATCGCCGGTGAGGGGGTCGGTCGCGACGCACCAGCCGCGCTGCCGCTCGATGCCGAGCTTGGCGGCATCATCGTCAAGGCCACCGCGGCCGATCCCGCGGACCGCTACGCGAGCGCCAGCGCGCTGCGCGAGGACCTCGAGCGTTATCGTGAAGGGCGCCCGGTGCGTGCCGCGCGCGTGACGCGGTGGTACCGGATGCGCAAGTTCGTGGGCCGCCATCGCGGCGCGGTGGCGCTGGCGGCGCTCGCGGTCGGCATCATGCTGGCGAGCTGGAGCTATGCGCTGCAACAGGCCCACGAGGCGCGCCTCCAGGCCGCGCGCGCGGCGCGGCATTTCGCCGGCGTGCGGGATCTGGCCAACCGCTTCATCGGCACCGTGTTCCAGCAGATCGTCGACGTGCCGGGCACCAGCCAGGCGCAGCGCACCCTGCTCGACACCGGCGTGGAGTACCTCGATCGGCTCGCCGCCGACAGCGGCGACAATCCCGAGCTGTTGCTCGACATCGCCACCGGTTACGCCTCGCTGGCCAAAATCCGCAAGCGCATGTACGCGCCTCCCGCCGAGCGCATCGCGACGGCCGAACGCGCGCTGGCGGCGGTCGACCATGCCGATCGACTCGTCGCCCCGCAAGCCCATGCGCAGGCCTTGCGACTGAGCGCGCTGACCGAGCTTGGCGACGCGCAGGCCGATGCCCAGCAGGGTGCCGCGGCGCAAGCCACGCTCGCACGTGCGGCGGCACTCGCGCGCGCCGCGCCTGCGGCCGACGAAACCTTTGCGCTTGCCATCGCGCGCGGCGGGGCCCTCTACGTGCAGGCGCGCGCGGCGGATGCGGCCCTGTCGCCAGCGCAGAGCGCGGCGCTGTATGCCGAAGCCGGCACCGCCTGTGAACGGGCGCGTGCACTCGCCTCGACCGAGGCCGAGCGCGTGGCCGCTGACGGCCTGCTCGCAAGCGCGCTGAGCTTCCGCGCCTACAGTCACGCCGGCGATGACGCCGACCCGGAGCACATGGCCAAGGCACTGGTCGCAGCCGAGCGCGGGCTGCAGGTGCAGGAATCGTTGCTGGCGCGCCACCCGCAGGACCTGCGCCACCTGGTCAACGCCGCGAGCGCCGCCGGCATCGCGGCGCGCATGGCCGAGCGCAGTGGCCAGTTCGACGCGGCGCGCGCCCATTACCAACGACGGCGCGAGATCGATCGTGAGCTGCTGCGCCTGGATCCGGCGCAGCCCATCGCCGCGGTGAACCGCATCGTCGCGCGGCTGCAGGAAGTGCAGATGGAGGCGCGCGCCGGCTCGCCGGCCGCGCCGCAGCTGCAGGCGTTGGCGGAGGTGGCGCGATTGTTCGAAGGTTTGCCGGCCGAGCTCGCGCGGCAGCGACAGTTCCACCTCACGCGCGCCTGGTTCGACACGCTCAAGGCCGAGTTCGAGCTACGCCGCAGTGGCGAGCGCGATGTGGCCGCGGCCATGCGCCTGACCCTGCTGCACGATGCACTGCGCCTGTTCGAGGAGGCTGCGGCGCAGGTCGCACTGGTGCCCGAAATGCTCGACGACGACGCGCAGGAAGCCGTGGCCCTGTTGCGCAGCGGTCCCGCGCGCGTGCACGCCGCGTTGACCGCGCAGGACGCCGCGGTCCGACGCGGCGCCGCGCCCCAGCGCTGACGCCGATGACCGTGATTCGCGCCGATCTGCTCGAGCGCCTCGCCGCGCGCCAGCGCGAGCGCGCCGCCGCGCAGCTGCTGCGCCGCCTGCATGTGCTCGATGTCGATGTCGCGACGGGGGGTGCATGGGTGGTCGATGACGGCCACCGCCTGCTCGATTTCGCCAGCAACGACTATCTCGGTCTGGCGCGTCATCCGGCGCTGATCGAGGCGCTGGGCCGCGCCGCGCGCGTTGTCGGCGTCGGCGCTGGCGCGGCCCACCTGCTTGGTGGCCACCGCGACGAACATGCACGGCTCGAGCACGGTCTCGCGCAGTGGCTCGGTCGCGAGCGGGTGCTGCTGTTCTCGACCGGATACATGGCCAATCTCGGCGTGCTGGCGGGATTGCTCGCACGCGGCGACCTGTGCGTGCAGGACAGGCTCAACCACGCCAGCCTCATCGATGGCGCGCAGCTGGCCGGTTGCACGTTGCGCCGCTACCGGCACGCCGATGTCGAAGGCGCCGCACGCCAACTCGACGCGCAGCCGCAGGCCGCCGCCCTGCTGGCCAGCGACGGCGTGTTCAGCATGGATGGCGACATCGCGCCCTTGCGCGAACTGGCCGCGCTGTGCCGGGCGCAGGCCGCGTTGTGCATGATCGACGATGCGCATGGGCTCGGCGTGCTCGGCGCCGACGGTGGCGGCAGCCTCGCTTGGGCCGGGCTCGGTCAGCGCGAAGTCCCCGTGCTGATGGGCACGCTCGGCAAGGCGCTGGGCACGTTCGGCGCCTTCGTCGCCGGCAGTGCCGAGCTCATCGACGGCCTCGTGCAGCAGGCGCGCTCGTTCATCTACACCACCGCGCTGCCACCCGCGCTGGCTGCCGCGACCTGCGTGGCGATCGATCTCGCGCGCGGCGATGCGGAGCGGCGCAGCACGCTGGCGGCGCGCATCGAGCAGTTCCGCGCCGGCGCGCGCGCGCGTGGCCTGGCCGTGCTCGCTTCGCCCACCGCGATCCAGCCGCTGCGGGTCGGCAGCAGCGAGGCGGCGCTCGGCGCTGCCGCGCGCCTGCGCGAGGCCGGCTTCCACGTGCCCGCGGTGCGACCGCCGACCGTGCCGCGCGACCAGGCGCGGCTGCGCGTCACGTTGTCGGCGCTGCATACGCAAGCACAGGTCGAGCAGCTGCTCGATACGCTGCGCAAGGTGCTTGCATGAGCGGCGAGGGGTTCGATCCGGTGGCGCGCCGGCCGGTGTGGGAGGCGCTTTCGGAGTTGTATCTGGATGTGCCGTGGCGGCCGTTGGTGCGCAGCACCGCGCGTACGCTTGCGTGCTCGCACTACTCGCTCGACGAGCTGCGCGCGATCCTGTTCGACGAGATCCATCCCGTGCTCGTGCTCAACCTGTGCGCGACCGCGGGGGTGTGGGATCGCTTCGACCAGAGCTGGCTGGAACAGTGCATCATCGCCAATCGCAGGCGCGCGCGCGGGTTGCGACCGTGGCCATTCTGCGGCCGGCGTTTCGTGCGCCTGCTGTGGCGCCTGCTGGCGCCACGCATCGAGCGCGCCCGTGCCGCGGCCGCGGTCGAGTCGCGGCCGGCGGCAGAGGGCGCTGCATGAAGCCGTACATCGCCACCTTGGGGGATGGTCCCGATCTCGTGCTGCTGCACGGCTGGGCAATGCATGGTGGCATCTTCGGTCCGCTCATCGACGCGCTGGCCGGTCACTTCCGCCTGCACGTGGTCGATCTGCCCGGACATGGCCACAGTCATGCGCTGGGTCGATTCGAGCTGGCCGACACCGCCGGCGCGATTGCCGCCGCCACGCCGCGCGCGGTGTGGGTCGGCTGGTCGCTCGGTGGCAGCGTGGCGCTGCACGCGGCGCTGGCGCATGCCGCGCAGGTACGCGGCCTGGGCCTGATCGCATCGAGCCCGCGCTTCGTGGCGGCGCCCGACTGGCCGCATGGCGTGTCGGCCGACGTGCTGCATGGTTTCGCCGGCGAACTGGCGCTCGACTACCGCAGCGTGATCGAGCGTTTCCTTGCCCTGGAGACGCTCGGTTCGGCCCAGGCGCAGGTAGAATTGCGCGGCTTGCGCGCACAGGTGTTCGAGCGCGGCGTACCGAGCCTGGCCGCGCTGCAGGATGGACTGCGCATCCTCGAGGCCGTCGATCTGCGCCAGCAGCTGTCCATGCTGGTGATGCCGAGCCTGTGGCTGGCGGCGCGGCGTGATCGGCTGGTGCCGCCGGCAGCGATGCAATGGGCGGCGCAGCAGGCGCCGCGGGCACACTACCTGCAGCTCAACAGCAGCCACGCGCCATTCATCAGTCATGCCGAGGCGATCGCCGCGGCGATCATCCAGTTCACGAAGGAGCTTGCGGCATGAGTGCGGGACTCGATCCGAGGCAGGTGCGGCGCGCATTCGGCCGCGCTGCCGCCCGCTACGAGGCCAATGCGGTGCTGCAGGCCGAAATCGGTCGCCGTCTGCGCGAACAGCTCGACGCCGCGCTGGAGCCGCAGCTGATCCTCGATGTCGGCTGCGGTCCCGCGGCCGGCGCACTGGCCCTGCACGAACTCTGGCCGCTGGCGCAGGTCATCGCGCTCGACATCGCGCTGCCGATGTTGCGCGTGGCCGCAGGCCGCGCCGGCGCGCCGCAGGCCTATGCCTGCGTGGCGGGCGATGCCCAGGCGCTGCCGCTGGCGGCGGCCAGCGTGGACCTGATCCACGCCAACCTGTGCCTGCAATGGTGCGATGACCCCGGCAGCGTGATGGCGGAGTTCCGTCGCGTGCTGCGCCCGGGCGGCACGCTCGTGTTCTCGACCTTTGGCCCCGACACGCTGCACGAGCTGCGCAGCGCGTTCGCGGCGGTCGACGCGATGCCGCATGTGAGCCGCTTCATCGACATGCACGACATCGGTGATGGCCTGCTGATGAGCGGTTTCCGCGATCCGGTGATGGGACGCGAGGATCTGACGCTGACCTACAGCGACCTGCACGCGCTGATGTGCGACCTGCGCGCGATCGGCGCCACCAACGCCGATCGCGAGCGCAGCCGGCAGCTGACCGGCAAGCAGCATCTGGAGCGCGTCGCCGCCGCTTACGAGCGTTTCCGTGTCGGCGGTCGCCTGCCGGCCACCTACGAAGTCGTGTATGCGCGTGCGCTGGCGCCCGATCCGGGCCATCCCGTGCGCAATGCCGGCGTCGACGTGGCGAGCTTTTCGCTGGCCAGCCTGCGTGGCAGTCGCGTGCGTCGATGAGCGGACGCGCGCCGCGGCGGGAACTGCAAGCCGTGCTGCTCGGCCTTGCCTCCGCGCTGTTCTTCACCTCGACCTATGTGCTCAATCGCGCCATGGCCAGCGCCGGCGGCCATTGGGCGTGGTCGGCGGCGCTGCGCTACCTGTTCACGCTGCCGCTGCTGTGGCTGGTGATCGGCTGGCGCGGCAGCTTCGCCCGCGTCTGGTCGGCCTTGCGGGCGCAGCCGCGCGCCTGGCTGCTGTGGAGCACGGTGGGCTTCGGCCTGTTCTGCGTGTGTCTGACCTGGAGCGCCGCGCACGCGCCGGCCTGGCTGGTGGCCGGCACCTTCCAGCTCACCGTGGTCGCGGGCATGCTGCTGGGTCCGCTGTTGTACCGCGACGAGCGCGCGCGACTGCCACGCGCGGCGCTCGCGCTCGGCGCCCTCATCGTGCTTGGCGTGGCGCTGATGCAGGGCGCGCATTTCCATGGTCAGCTCGATCGCGATGCGTGGCTCGCGCTGCTGCTGGTGGCGCTGTCGGCCACGCTCTATCCGCTGGGCAATCGCGCGATCCTGCTGCACCTGGAACGCAGCGGCGAGACCCTCGACGCCACCGAGCGCGTATTCGGCATGACGCTGGCGAGCCAGCCGTTCTGGTGGCTGGTCGCGGTCTACGCCTGGCAACAGGCCGGACCGCCGCCGCCGCTGCAGATGACGCTGGCGGCCGGCGTGGCACTGCTGACGGGCGTGGTCGCGACGATCCTGTTCTTCCATGCCACCGGTCTCGTGCGCGACCAGCCGGCGGCACTCGGCGCGGTCGAGGCGATGCAAGCCGCCGAACTGCTGTTCACGAGTGCGTTCGGGGTGCTGCTGCTGGGCGAGTCGATGCCGCGCGGCGGGTCGGCCGTCGGTGCACTGCTCGTGGTGGTCGGCATCGTTGCGCTCGGCATGCTGGTCGGGCGCGGTGCCGCCGGCGACCGGCGGCGCCAGCAGGCACTGCGCAGCGATCGCGGCGCCTGAGCGCACGCCACGCGCCGGTGACGGCGCGATCGCTGCATCATCGCGGCCACGACTTGCAGCCGGAGCGATGGCGCAGTGCGGCCGCCGCCGTTGCGCCGCCGCTCCGATTCGGCACGCGGACGCCTCGCCTCATTCGAGGCGAAACGCGCTCACCCATTCGGCGCCTTCATCGCGCGTGATGTGGCTGGCCAGTTCATGGCCGAGCAGCGACAGGCGCAGCGGCGCTTCGGCTGTCAGCTCACGGCGCCAGGACCGGTGCCGCATGCGGAAGCGCAACACGCGCGCGCGCCAAGCCAGGTTGCCGCGTGCGCGCAGGCTGCGCAGCAGCGCATCGCAGGCATTGCGCCGGCGTTCGGCCGCGCCGTGCACCGGCACCAGGCCGCAGGCATCGAGCATCTGGTCCCAGGCCAAACAGTCGCTGTCGGGCAGCAGGAACAACCTGGCCACGCAGCGCGCCTGGGCATCGCACAGGCACAGCCATTCGCGTGGGCCGGCCGTCGTCATCGTGACGTGGGCATCGAGCCGCGCGCAGGCGCCGAAGGCGGGCAGGTCGGGCGCGTACAGCGCGCCCGGGCCCGGCAGCGGTGTACCACCGGCCCGCGGCAGCGGCCGCTCGAGCCACAGCACCGGACCGAGCTGGCACAGCAGGTCGGCCAGCCGCTGCTGCAACGATCCCGCGCTGCGCGTCACGAGGGCATCGACACCGGCTGACGGCTCCAGGTCGGGTTCGGCCAACACGCCAGCCAGGCTGTCATCACAGTCGATCATCGCCATGCTCCTGTCGAACCCGCCTCGAGAGGCGGGCTTGCGCGAGCGTCACGCCGCCTGCGCGTGGCAGCGCTGCCAGCGGCCTCATTTGGTGAGGATGAGCCTGTCGTTGCGGGTCAGGCGCAGGTGGTATTCCTGGCCCGCATGTTCGATGACGAGTTCGCGCGCACCCGCCAGCAACTGGCCGCTGCCGATGCGCGGCGCGCGGCCTGGCGCAACCGGGTCGAGCGGGCAGGCGGTGGATTCCGCGACAGAGGGCGAGGCGATCGAATCGAACATGGCGCAGCTCCGCTGGAAGACGTGCAAATGATAATGCGTCGCATTTGCACGTCAAGCCGGTGCCGCAACGTCACCTCGCGGGTCCTGCCGATGACACTATTGTTGTTGTAATTCCGTCGGTTAAGCCCGTCGCGTGGGCGCTCCCGACATTCCTAGAGATTGGCATCGAGCCAATCGATGCGCTGGCGCAGCCAGTCGCGGTTGTAGGCGAGTTCGCCCTGCCACGAGCCGGTGACGATGACGTTGGGCCAGGTGTAGCCATCGAGCAGTGGCCAGCGGTTGAAGTTGGCATCGACCGCGCCGCGCAGCGGTGCGGCGAGCTGGTCGATGCGTTGCGGCAAGCTATCGAGCAGGCCCGGCTTGAGCGCGTCCCAGCGCGCGCGCACGCGTGCCGCGAACCACGGGTCGGCGAACAGGCGCTCGTACCAGGTGCCGCCGTGTACCCACCAGCCCTGCGGATTGGCGCATGCACAATAGTTGGCGTTGCCGGTGCCGAGGTCGAAATCCCACAGCGGACCGCGCTCGATCAGGCCGTTGCGGTCCTTGTAGTTCCAGATGCTGCTGAAGTCGGCGGCATCGACATTGGCCGTGAGCTCGTTGACGAGATACCAGTCGATGAAGCTGTCGGGATTGAGCCAGGCGCGATAGCCCTGCGCCGGATCGGCAAAGTCGGGCGCGTAGAGCGCGTCCTCCATGCCCTGGATGTAGCTGCCGATCCAGGCGTACTGCTGCGGCACGATGGCGTCCTCGTCGGGCGTGTCGATGCAGATCGGCACGTGCCGCGTGGTTTCCAGCAGCACGTTGGCGGCGCAGTCGCGCCTCTTGTCGATCTCGAACAGGTAGCCGCCACTGACTTCGGGCAGCGCCACGTCGCCCGGTTCGATCTCAGTGATGTCGACGCGGTCGGAGTCGACGCGGATCGTCTCGATGAGCTGGTAGATGCCGATGTACTGACCATTGAGCTCGGCCCGCACCATGCGCGAGTCGGGCGACCAGGCCATCGCCATGTCCTGGCCCAGCGACAGCGCGATGGAGTTGCGCAGCAGCGACTTGTCGGCGTAGTTGGCCAGCAGCGCCCAGTGCTTGCTCGAATTCATGCCGAGCAGTTTCGACTTGGCGTCGAGCTTGATGCGGTAGGGCTTCTTGGGCATGTTCCAGGTCGAGTTGCCGCGACCGCGGATCTGCAGCGTGCCGGCGTAGTCCACGCTGCCGTCGCTGCGCGTGATCACCATGCTGCCGGTGACGTAGTTGTTACGATCGATCGGCACGCCGCCGTCGGTCACGACACTGACGAGGGCGAGTGCGGCGGCAGCCGGCGCCGGTGGCAGCGCGACGAGGTCGAAGCCGTCCTCGAACAGGCCGTCGCGGGCCGTGCCGGTGGCGGCAGCGGTGGCGGTGCGCACCAGCCGCAGAGCGGCCGTTGTCGCCTTGTCCTTGGCGAACACGTTGCCGGTGCCGAAAAACGCAGCCCAGGCCATGCGCCATGCCTTGTCGTCGGTGGTCGAGCTCCAATGCGCGGTCGGGGGCGCATTGGGCGACGTCGTGGCATCGAGCGCCGGCCAGGCGCTGCCGATCTCGATGAGGCTGGCCAGTTCCTTGACATTGGGCAGTCGCCAGTCGCCATGCCCGTGCCAGTTCTGCTGGTTGCGCGTGCGCACTTCCTTGAGTGCGTTCTGCCAGTTGTAGCTGAGCGCGGTGCCATTGCACTGGTTGGCGGCATCCTCGCCCAGCGCGCAGGCATCCCACTGCAGGCCGGTATGCGGGTCGCTGACGCTGCCATCGGGATTGCGCACGGGCGCGCCATGGTAGTTACCGCCACTGACATACAGTGCGTCGGCAGCTTCAACGGCGTCGATGCCGTGCACGAAGCCACCGATGAGGTTGACCACGCGCGCGCGTTGCGGCGGCGCCGTGGGGTCGGCCTCGCGCGTCCAGTGAAAGCCGGCGGCGAGAGCCGGGAAATAGTTGCCATCGAGCGCCGGTGAGTTCGCTCCGTAGTGCACGATGCCGAGCAGCTCGTGGTGGTCGGGCAACCGCCAGTCGGAGCGGCCGCAGCTGGCGCCGGCGGCGAGCCCGCGAGCGGCGACCTGCGCGCCGCTCCAGCTCAGGTTGGTGTCGGGCACGATGCGCCACAACAATCCCGTCACGTTGTCGCGCGTGCAGCCCCAGTCGGTCGGCGCACTGCCGGGGGCCGCGCCGGCCGGCAGTTCGCTGCCGTTGTTGGCGATCTTGCTGAAATCAAAGCCGGCCGCGCCGCCGCCGAGCTTGGTCACGCCGCCCGCGTCGCGTCCGCTGGCGCCATCCTGGCCGGGCCACTGCGTGTTGCTGCAGGCCGTCACCACGACCGTGGTATCTCCGGCGCCGGCATAGCACCGCGTCTGGCCACTGTCGTTGATGCGAACCGGCAGCGCAGCCTGCACCGAAGCAATCCCGGCGCCGGCCACGATGCCAAGCTTGCAGATCGTTCCCAACAACAAGTGCACCTTCATGCGAGTCGTCCACCCATGGCCGCTCCGAACCATAACGAACGATGGCGCTGCGGTCGCGACATCGAGGCGTGACCGGTGCGCTGCGCGCCGGTCGGGATGACGCGGCCGCGGCGGACCTCTACACTGCGCGCACTCCATCGGGGAGTAGTCGGGCACGGCCGCGGTCGTGTCGCGCGCGTCAACATGCTTGGCGAACCAGCCATGGCGCGCGCCGCGGCGGCATCGGCCTGCCGCGTGGCAAGACCTTTGGTGCACGCCGCGAGACCCGGGCCGGGACCGCGCGCGTGTGCCATCGCGTGCTTGTCCTGGTCCGACCGGAGTACCCATGCAGGCCCTGTTCGTGTCGACCGCCGCCGTCGCGCTGGCGGAAATTGGCGACAAGACCCAACTGCTGTCGCTGCTGTTGGCCGCGCGCTACCGGCAACCGCTGCCGATTTGCCTCGGCATCCTGACCGCCACGCTGCTCAACCATACGCTGGCCGGTGGCGCCGGAGCGCTGCTGGCGCATTGGCTCACGCCCGAACTGCTCAAGTGGATCGTCGCCGCGAGCCTGCTGGCGATGGGCGTGTGGATGCTGATCCCCGACCGCATCGACGACGATGCGGCGGCGTCTTCGGGCCGGCATGGCGTGTTCGTCGCCAGCGTGTTCGCCTTCTTCCTCGCCGAGATGGGCGACAAGACCCAGGTCGCCACGCTCGTGCTGGCGGCCCAGTACCAACCGTTGTGGCAGGTCGTGATCGGCACCACGCTCGGCATGCTGCTGGCCAACGTGCCGGTGGTGTGGCTCGGTGCGCGCTTTGCAGCGCGGCTACCGATGCGCAGCGCGCATGCCGCGGCGGCGGTGCTGTTCGTGCTGCTGGCGGTGTGGGTGGCGCTGCGCTGAGCACACGCCGGTCGATCGCGCCGGCAGCCTTCGGCGCCGACCTCTTGCTAGACTGCGTCCACGGCCATGGCTCCCGACGATCCCGCCGCCCTCGTGCGCAAACTCACCGAACTCAAGATCGAGCATCGCGATCTCGACGATGCGATCGCGCGCCTGCGTGCCGATCCGGGCTGCGACGAGCTGCAGCTGACGCGCATGAAGAAGCGCAAGCTGCGGCTCAAGGACATGATCGCCTGGCTCGAGAGCCGGCTCATTCCCGACCTCGATGCCTGAGCCGGCGATGGCGACGCTGCCCTCCAGCGCCAGCGTGCTCGAGTTCTGGTTCGACGAGATCGAGCCGGCGCAGTGGTGGCGCGCCGATCCGGCCTTCGATGCGCAGATCGGCGCACGTTTCGGCGAGCTGCATCGTGCGGCCGTGCAGGGCGAGCTGCATGGCTGGCGCTCCGATGCCCGCGGACGCCTGGCCGAGCTCATCGTGCTCGACCAGTTCTCGCGCAACCTCCATCGCGGCACCGCGCTGGCGTTCGCCGCCGACCCGATGGCGCTGGCGCTGGCGCAGGAGGCCATTGCCGGCGGCCATGACCTGACCCTGCCGACGCCGCAGCGCCTGTTCGTGTACCTGCCGTTCATGCACAGCGAATCGCCGTGCATCCACACGCTCGCGGTCGGCCTGTTCGAGGCGCTCGGGCTGCCCGACAACCTCGACTTCGAGTTGCGCCACAAGGCCATCATCGACCGCTTCGGGCGCTACCCGCATCGCAATGCCGCGCTCGGCCGCGTCTCGACGCCAGCCGAGCTGGCATTCCTGCGCGAGCCCGGCTCGAGCTTCTGAGCCGCCGGCGTCGCGCGCGGTGCGCTCACACCGCGACGCGGCGCAGGCGCAGCGCGTTGCTGATCACCGACACCGAACTCAGGCTCATCGCCAGCGCGGCGACCATCGGACTCAGCAGCCAGCCCGTGAACGGCCACGCCAGTCCCGCCGCGAGCGGCACGCCGAGGCTGTTGTAGAGAAACGCGAAGGCAAGGTTCTGGTGGATGTTGCGCACGGTTGCGCCTGCCAGCGCACGTGCACGCACGATGCCGCCGAGCTCACCCTTGACCAGGGTCACCTGTGCGCTCTCCATCGCCACGTCGGTGCCGTTGCCCATCGCGATGCCGACATCGGCCGCGGCCAGCGCGGGCGCATCGTTGATGCCGTCACCGGCCATCGCCACGCGCCGGCCACGGGCACGCGCCGCCTGCACCCACGCTGCCTTGTCCGCCGGTGATTGCCCCGCCTGCACTTCGTCGATGCCCAGTGCCCGGCCGACCGCTTCGGCACTGGCCGCGTTGTCGCCGCTGAGCATGACCAGGCGCAATCCGTCCGCGCGCAACGCGGCCAGCGCCTCGCGCGCTCCGGTCTTGAGCGGATCGTGCGCGCCGAGCACGCCGGCGAGTGCGCCGTCGACCGCGACGAACATGAGCGAGCGGGCCTGCTCGCGCAGCGGTGCCGCGAGCGCGTCGAGCGTCGTCTGCGCAATGCCGAGCTCGCGCAGCAGCGCTGCATTGCCGAGCGCGATCGCGTGGCCACCGACGGTACCGCGCACGCCGCGGCCGACCTCGGCGACGAAATCCAGCACCGGCTGCGCCACGATGTCGCGCGCGGCGGCCGCGGCCAGTACCGCGTGCGCGAGCGGATGCTCGCTCACCGCTTCGAGGCTGGCGGCCCAGCCGAGCACCTGCGCCTCGTCATGGCCACTGGCCGCGATGACCTCGGCGAGCTGCGGCCGGCCTTCGGTCAGCGTGCCGGTCTTGTCGAGCACAAGCGTGTCGACCTGGGCAAGGCGCTCGATCGCGGCGGCCTCGCGGAACAGCACGCCGTGTTCGGCGCCACGCCCGCTCGCGACCATGATCGAAATCGGCGTGGCCAGTCCGAGTGCGCAGGGGCAGGCGATGATGAGCACGGCCACCGCGTTGACCACGGCGTAGGCCAGGCGCGGTTCGGGTCCGAACCTCCACCAGATCAGGAAGGTCGCGACCGCGACCGCGACCACCGCGGGCACGAACCACGCCGACACGCGATCGGCCAGTCGCTGCAGCGGTGCCTTGCTGCGCTGCGCGCTGGCCACGAGCTCGACGATGCGCGCCAGCACGGTGTCGCGACCGACGCGGTCGGCGCGCATGACGAAGCTGCCGCGGCCGTTGAGCGTACCGCCGACGAGGCGGTCGCCGGCCTGCTTCTCCACCGGGATCGGCTCGCCGCTGAGCATCGATTCGTCGATGCTGCTGCTGCCCTCGACGACGCGGCCGTCGACCGGCACGCGTTCGCCCGGACGCACGCGCAACAGGTCGCCGATGCCGACCTGATCGAGGGCGACGTCGGCGTCCGCGCCATGGGCATCGACGCGATGGGCAAGCGGCGGGGCGAGGTCGAGCAGGCCACGCAGCGCGGCCGAAGTCTTGCCGCGCGCACGCAGTTCGAGCCATTCGCCGAGCAGCGCGAGCGCGATGATCACGCCGGCGGCCTCGAAGTACACGCCGACCGTGCCGTGCGCGTCACGCATCGCCGGCGGGAACCAGCCGGGCGCGAACATCGCCACCAGGCTGTAGGTGAACGCCACGATCACGCCGGTGCCGATCAGCGTGTACATGTTGGGCGAGCGATGCACGAGGCCGAGCCAGCCGCGGCGGTAGTAGTCGAGGCCGGCCCACAGCACGAGCGGTGCCGCCAGCAGCAATTCGCTCGCGCGCAGCGCGTGGGCCAGCGCGGGCGCCGGATGCCAGAGGCCCAGGTGCGGCAGCATCGCCACCAGCAGCAGAGGCAGCGCGAGCACGGCGGCGAGCAGCGCCTTGCGCCGCACCGCGCGCAGTTCGCCATCATCCTCAGCCAGCGCAAAGTCCTTGGGCTCGAGCGCCATGCCGCACTTGGGGCAACTGCCCGGACCGACCTGCTCGATCTCCGGATGCATCGGGCAGGTGTAGAGCGTGCCGGGCGGCGCGGCAGGCACTGCGGCGGCGGCGCCCGGATCGAGATAGCGCGCCGGCTCGGCGAGGAAGCGCTCGCGGCAACGCGGATTGCAGAAGTACCAGGTCTGCCCCGCGTGCTCGGCGCTGTGTTTGGCCGTGGCCGGATCCACGCTCATGCCGCACACCGGATCCTTCGCGGATGCCGGCATGGCGCTCGCGAGATAACGCGCCGGCTCGGCGAGGAAGCGCTCGCGGCAACGCGGATTGCAGAAGTACCAGGTCTGCCCCGCGTGCTCGGCGCTGTGTTTGGCAGTGGCCGGATCCACGCTCATGCCGCACACCGGATCCTTCGCGGATGCCGGCATGGCGGCCCGGTGCGCACCGCAGCAGCCCGCGGGATGGTTGGAATGGTTCATGTGGACTCCTTGCCGTCGAGCGCGGCGAGTATCGGGCAGTGGTCGAGCGCGCCATCGCCGGGGCAGGCGGCCACGAGCTTGCGCAGGCCGCGGCGCATCTTCTGCAGCTCGGCGATGCGCGCCTCGACGTCGGCCAGGCGCGCCTGCGCCCGCGCACGCAGACCATGCACGCCACGCTCGCGATCGGCCGACAGGTCGAGCAGGGCGCGGATGTCATCGAGTGCGAAGCCGAGCGCCTTGGCACGGCGGATGAAACGCAGCCGGCGCACGTCGTGGTGGTCGTATTCGCGATAGCCCGACAGCCGGCGCGCCGGCGGTGGCAGCAACTGGCGTCGTTCGTAGTAGCGCACGGTGTCGACGCCGACGCCGGCATGGCGCGCGACTTCACCGATCGTGTAGGCAGCCATCAGGCGGCTCCGGCGACAAGTTCAGGCGTACAGCCTAAACCCTGGAGCCGGGTCCAGAGTCAAGGCTGCCGTCAGCGGGCGTGTTGCCGCACGGTGGCCGCGGCGCTACGGTGCGACGACCCATGTGGAGCCCGCCATGAACCGGATCGCCATCGTCCTGCTCGCCAGTCTTGCCGGCCTCGCCGCCGCGGCGGAACCCGCGCCGCCGCCCGGCTACACCGACCTGGCGGCGCTGTTCGCGTCGCTGCGCGGCCAGCACGTCAAACTCATGGCCGACCGCCCACTCGATCTGAGCGTCGACACGGTCGGCAGCGATCATTTCTGTGGTCGCTCCGCACGCAACACCTTGTGCCTGCCGTATGCGTCGATCGCCTATGTGTGGTTGCGCGAGCCGGGGACCCACCAGGTAGTGATCAAGTCCGGTATCCGCCTGCCCTGAAGCGCAGCGGACGCGCTTGCAACGGCGTCGATGCGTACCGCGATGCGCCGCTCGCTCGCGCCGCACGCGGCGCCGCATTGATGCCGGTGCTCGACGATGGATTGGAGAGGGAACCGAAGGTGTCGACCGCGGCCCCGGTGGTCGTGACCTTGGTCAGCGCTGGCCGCCGCTTCGATCGCGATGCCGGCATTGGCCAAATCCGTTGCGCGCACCCGTACGATGTCTTTCCGTCGCTGCTCGACATGGGGCCGCGCGCACAGGCTCTGCAGTACGCGAGGGCGGTGCGCCCGTCCATCTCGATCGACGAGCACGGAGCTTGGGAAACTCCAGGCTGAGAGACGGACCGACCTGCCTCCGTCAGGTCATCGACAACCCACGTGTGGATCTTGGTTCCATTTGACTTGGCGTGCTTCGGTGTCATGCGGTCCGCCCTCCGGGGCTGCGGTGGTGTCGCTTGGAGTACGATGGATGCACATGGGCCGAGATGTAAGTGGACAGGTTTCGTTGTCCGTTGTGGATATTCGCGCTGCCGGATTGATCGGGGGGTATTGGCGGGGGTATCTGAACCAGCTTCCTGACATGGACTCCAATAGAAGCAAGTTGATATCTCGCACATGAAAATCGCCAGTTGGAACGTCAACTCGCTCAAGGTGCGCCTGCCGCATGTCGAGCAGTGGTGTGCGCAGGCGCGGCCCGATGTGCTGGCGCTGCAGGAGACCAAGCTCGAGGACGCCCGCTTCCCGGTGGCCGAGCTGGCGGCGGCGGGCTATCGCTGCGTGTTCTCGGGCCAGAAGACCTACAACGGGGTGGCGATCCTCGCGCGCAGTGAGCCGGTCGACGTGCAGGCGGGCATTCCCGGCTTCGACGATCCGCAGCGGCGCGTGCTCGCGGCCACGGTCGACGGCGTGCGCATCGTCAACCTCTATGTCGTCAACGGCCAGGCCGTCGGCAGCGACAAGTTCGCCTACAAGCTCGATTGGCTCGCGCGCGTCACGGCCTGGCTCGGCGAGGAATTGCGCCGCCATCCGCGCCTCGTGGTGCTGGGCGATTTCAACATCGCACCCGATGACCGCGACGTGCACGATCCGCAGGCCTGGCACGAGCAGATCCTGTGTTCGACGCCCGAGCGCGAGGCGCTGGCGCGCCTGCTCGCGATCGGCTTGGTCGACAGCTTCCGCCTGTTCCATGCCGACGGCGGGCACTATTCGTGGTGGGACTACCGCCAGGCCGCGTTCCGCCGCAACCTGGGTCTGCGGATCGACTTGATTCTGGTGTCGGAGGCGCTACGTTTACGCTGTCGCGCGGCCGGCATCGACCGCGAACCGCGCGGCTGGGAACGCGCTTCCGACCATACCCCCGCCTTGCTGGACATCGACGATGGCATCTGACTGGCTCGCTTCTCCCGACGACTCGGAACTCGAGGAGCTCGACCATTTCCTGCGCGCCCATGCCGGTGACGAGGACATGCTGCTCGACGGCGTGCATGGCTTTCTGACCGCGCTGGCGATCGGCCCGGCACCGGCCAAGCCCGAGGAGTGGCTGCCCGAGATCCTCCACGCGCCGTTCAGCGACGCCGAGGAGGGCGAGCGCGTGCTGACCTTGCTGGCGCGACTCAACGATGCCATCGCACCCGAGCTCGAGACCGGCAGCTACGAGCCGATCCTCGGCGAACTCGACGTCGAGGACGGTGCGCCGCCCGTGTTCACCGCGCGCGGCTGGTGCGAAGGCTTCTCGCGCGGCATCGACCTGCGCGCGCCGTCGTGGGAAGGGCGCCTGGGCCACGATGCCCAGCTCATGGAACTGTTGTCGCCGATCATCGCGCTGGCGATCGACGATGGCGTGTTCGAAAGCGACGGCGACTTCGCTCCGCTGGGCGAGGAAGACTACGACGAATGCCTTGCGCAGATCCCCGATGCCGTCGGTGCGGTGGCCGAGTACTGGCGCACGCATCCGCTCGAGGACGGTGACTTCGCGCGCCACGACGCGGGCGCGCGGACGCCGCCACGGCGTCGCGGCGGCCGCTGGGTGCACTGAGCCTGCCGCCAGACAGGCGCGTGCGGTCCGCTGCCGACCGCACGCCGCCGCCGCGCCGTCACGCAGCGCGGCAACGCAGTGTTCACCGCGCGCGGCTTGTGCGCCTCGATGGCGACGTCCATGTTGCGCGCATCAGCCACCACGGAGTTGCATTCATGAGCACCGTTACCGCCAGTCGCCGCGTGGCACGCGTCATGCGCGGCATCGCCACTGCCGACGGCGCGGGCGTCAAGCTCACGCGCGTCATCGGCCAGCCGGATCTCGACATGCTCGACCCGTTCCTGCTGCTCGACGCGTTCGGTGCCGACGAGGCAGTCGACTACCTCGCGGGGTTTCCCGATCATCCGCATCGCGGTTTCGAGACCGTCACCTACATGCTCGAAGGGCGCATGCGCCACCGCGACAACCACGGCAACTCGGGCCTGCTCGAGGCCGGCAGCGTGCAGTGGATGACGGCCGGGCGTGGCATCGTGCATTCGGAGATGCCCGAACAGGAACACGGCCGCATGGCCGGCTTCCAGTTGTGGGTGAACCTGCCGGCGAGCGACAAGATGATCGCGCCGCGTTATCAGGACATCGCCGCCGAACGCATCGTGCGGGTCGACGCCGGTGACGGCGTGCGCGTGCGCGTGCTGGCCGGGCGCTACGGTGACGCCGTTGGTCCCGTCAATGGCATCGCCATCGCGCCGCTGTACCTCGACATCGAGCTGGCGCCACACGCGCGCGGCGCGGCGCCGCTGTCCGAGGGTCACACCGCGTTTGCCTACGTGTTCGAGGGCGCGGCGACGTTCGGTGGGGGCGACGCGGCGCGCACCCTGGCCAGCGGCGAGCTGGCCGTGTTCGAGCGCAGCGGCACTGCCGTCGAGTTCGCCGCCGGCGCGCACGGTGCGCGCTTCATCCTCGTCGCCGGCCAGCCGCTCAATGAGCCGGTCGCGCGGTACGGCCCGTTCGTGATGAACACGCCCGAGCAAATCGTCGAGGCGATCCGCGACTATCAGGCCGGCAGGTTCTGAGCCGACGCGCGCGCCGGCCCGCCAGGGCTCAGAACACGATCATCACGATCGAGCCGAGCACGATGAGACCGCCGCCGATCGCCACGGGCCAGCTCAAGCTCTCGCCGAGGAACACCACGCCTAGCACGATCGCGAGCGCGACGCTGAGCTTGTCGATCGGCGCGACCTTGCTCACCGGGCCAAGCTGCAGCGCCCGGTAGTAGCACAGCCACGACAAGCCGGTGGCGATGCCCGACAGCACGAGGAACAGCCAGGTGCGCGCCTCGATGCTGGCCGGCGCGCGCCACTCGTTGCGCCAGGCGATGATGGCCGCGGTGACGCCCAGCACGACCACGGTGCGGATGAAGGTGGCGAGGTTGGATGGAATGCCCGCCACGCCGAGCTTGCCGAACAATGCGGTCAGCGCCGCAAACAGCGCCGAACCCAGCGCATAGATCATCCAGTGTTCGCGCAGCGGCATGGCGGCTCCCCGGGCAACGGTGACGCCTAGGCTGGGCCATGCGGGCGCGCACCGCAAGCACCGGTGCTGCGCGGCATCCGCGGGCCGCACTCAGCGCGCGGCGGGCTTGAGCTTGTCGTCGAAGTAGGCCGCGATCAGCGTGTACACATGCTTGCGCAGCGCCGGCGTCGACAGGCCATGCTTGGCGCCGGGATAAGCCATGAGGCGGAACTGCACGCCCTTGTTCTGCAACGCCGCCATGAGCTGGGTCGAATTGGCGAACAGCACGTTATCGTCGGCCATGCCGTGCACGAGCAGCAACTTGTCGGATTCGATGCCGGCGAGCCAGTGCAGGACGCCGGACTGCTCGTAGCCTGCGGCGTTGGCCTGCGGCGTATCGAGGTAGCGCTCGGTGTAGTGCGTGTCATACAGCCGCCAGTCGGTCACCGGCGCGACCGCCACGCCGGCCGCGAACTGCGATCCGGCCTTGGCCAGCAGCATCAGTGTCTGGTAGCCGCCGTAGCTCCAGCCGAAGATGCCGATGTGGTCGCCATCGACCCACGGCTGCGCCTTGAGCCAGGCCACGCCGGTGAGCTGGTCGGCGAGCTCGGCGTTGCCGAGCTGGCCGAAGATCGCATCGGCGAAGTGCCGGCCGCGGCGCGGCGAGCCGCGGTTGTCGAGCGCGAACACCACATAGCCGCGCTGCGCCATGTACTGCTCGAAGTAGTTGCCCCAGTTCTTGCGCACGAACTGGCTGCCGGGGCCGCCGTAGTAGGTCATGAACACCGGATACTTGCGGGCCGGGTCGAAACCCGCGGGCTGGTGCAGACGGTAGTGAAGATCCTCGCCGCTCTCGCCCTTGAGCGTGCCGAAGCGCGGCGCGATGAAGTCGCTGCGGTAGGGCCAGAACGGGTGGCCGGCCTTGAGCTCGTTGCGCTCGATCCAGGCCAGGCGCGTGCCATCGGCCTTGCGCAGCGACACTTGCGGCGGCGTGGTCGGACTGGACCAGGTGTCGATCCATATCCGCGCATCATCGCCGAACACGGCGTCATGGATGCCCTCGCCCTCACTGAGGCGGCGCGGTGTCGCCGCGTCGCTGCCGTCGAGGCGCACCGCGTAGACCTGCACCTGCAGCGGATCCTCGCGCCCGGCCGCGAAGTAGGCCAGGCCGTGCTTTTCGTCGAGCGCGAGCAGCTTGTCGACGTCGTGCGGGCCCTGCGTCAACTGGCGCCGCAACGTCCCGTCGAGACCGAACACGTACAGTTGCTTGTAGCCGCTGCGCTCGGACGCCCACAGCAGCGCATCCTCGCCGCGCAGGAAGCGCAGGTCGTCGTGCAGGTTGATCCAGGTGGTGCTGGTCTCGGTCAGCACGTTGTCGGCGCTGCTGCCGTCGGCAGCGGCGACCACGAGATCGAGGCGACGCTGGTTGCGGCTTTGGCGCTGGAACGCAACGCGCTTGCCATCGGGCAACCAGTTCACGCGGGCGAGGTAGATGTCGGGGTCAGGCCCGAGGTCGAGCCAATGCGTGGCGCGGCCGTCGCTGCCCACCACACCCAAGCGCACCGCCACGTTGGCGCGACCGGCGGCCGGGTAGCGCTGGCGCAGCGTGGCGCTGTGGTCGGCGTAGATCTCGCTGCGCTCGACCTCGTCCACGCCCGACTCGTCGTAGCGCTCGAACGCGAGCGCGCTGTCGTCGGGCGCCCACCAGTAGCCGGTGTGGCGGTCCATTTCCTCCTGTGCGACGAATTCGGCCTCGCCGTTGTGGATCGTGCCGCCGCCATCGTGGGTGAGCTGGGTCGACTGGCCGCTGCGCAGATCGATCAGGTGCAGGTTCTGCCCGCTCACGTAGCTGACGAAGCCGCCGCGCGGCGACACCTTGGGATCGGCCACCTCGCGCCCGCGCTCGGTCAGCGCGCGCAGCGCCTTGTCGCGCGGGGCGGTCAGGTCGTACAGCCACAGCCGTTCGTCGAGCGTGAACAGCAGGCGCTTGCCGTCGGGCGACCACAGGTAGCTGACGATGCCCTTGCTGGCGGCGATCCGCGCCCGCTCGCGGCGCGCCTTCTCGGCGTCGGACAGTTCGTGTTCGCCGCCGAGCGCGCGCGAGTCGACGAGTCGATGGGCCTTGCCGCTGCGCACCTCGTGCAGCCACAGGTCGAGTTGGTTCTGGTCGTCGTCGCGCCCGCGCAGGAACGCCACATGGCGACCATCGGGCGCGATCTTGAGTGCGCGCGGACTCGGTCCGGCCAGGTCCGGATCGCCGAACATGCGTTCGATGGTCAGGCGTTCGGCAGCCACGGCGCAGCTCCAGGACAGGACGGCAAGCAACAGCAGCGCACGCATGGGTTCTCCGGCCGGTGGGCGAATGGGCGAGTGGACGCCAAGCCTACCCGACCTGAGCGGCCGTGAGTCCAGTCAGTCCCGCTCGGGCCAGCGCAGGCGCAGGTGACGGTTGTTGAAATCGGCATCGCCGGCATCGTCGATGAGCGTGGCCACGAGCTGCTGGCCGTCGTCACCGAGCGCCACCGCGTGACCATCGGCGACCACGCCGCCGTCGCACTGAAACTCGACGAAGCCCTGCGCCAGCTCGCCGGCGTGCTGGGTCAGCGCCGGCGGCACGTTGCGGATGTCGAGGTCGGCGCGGGCGAACTTGCGCAGGCCGCGCGTGTGCACGCGCATGCGCGAGGCATCGGCGGGGTCGGTGTCGGCGAGGATCAGCACGTGGTCGCGCGCATGGAAAGCGTCGCGGGCAAAGTAGCGCCGCTGCCATTCGTCCGCTGCAAACAGCGACAGCATCTGCGGATCGACCACGGCCACCGCACCCTGGTCACACAGCGCGCTGATGGTGCCGATCATGTTGCGCAGGCCGTCGAGATCGGCTGGGTCGCGCAGGCTGCCGCGCAGCATCCAGCACTCGGTGGATTTGCGCGCGGCATCGAGCAGGCGCGGGTTTTCCTCCTCGAAGATCGCGCCGAGCGTGCCGGCCAGCGGATAGCCGTCCCACTGCGCGAGCGCGGCGTTGCGGTAGCGCACGGCTTCGACGCCGGTCGGTGGCGGCCCGGTGCGGTAGCGCTGGGCGTCGATGCGCAGGTCGGCGGCGAAATCGCCGAACACGAACCACAGCCAGAATGCTTCGCCGCCGCTGTCCTGCCAGCGTCCACGCGGCCAATGGGGTGTCGTCATCGAGTCTCTCCAGGCATGTCCAGCGGCAGCACCGCCTGTTGCAGCTCGACGCGGCCTTCGCCCGCCATGATCTTCTTGAACTCGGGGCGTGACACCGACACGTAGCGCTCGTTGCCACCGATTTCAACCTGCGGCCCGTCGGTCACCGCGCGGCCATGCTCGTCCACGCGCACCACCATGGTCGCCTTGCGGCCGGTGTGGCAGATCGTCTTGATCTCGATGAGGTTGTCGGCCCAGGCCAGCAGGTACTGGCTGCCTTCGAACAGTTCGCCGCGGAAATCGGTGCGCAGGCCGTAGGCGAGCACGGGGACCTGCAGCGCGTCGACCACGTCGGTGAGCTGCCACACCTGTGCCTTGCGCAGGAACTGCGCCTCGTCCACCAGCACGCAGTCGAGCTTGCCGCGGGCGGCGACATCGGCGCGCACGATCGCGAACAGGTCATCGTCCTGAGCGAAGCGACGCGCCCGCGCGCGCAGGCCGATGCGCGAGGCCACCACACCGAGCGGCACGGCCTCGTCCGCCTCGGGCGCCTGCGGCGAGTCCTCGGCGCGCGTGTCGATCGCGGGCTTGACGATGAGCGTGCGCATGCCGCGCTCGTGATAGTTGTACGCGCTCTGCAGCAGCGTCGTGGTCTTGCCGGCGTTCATCGCCGAATAATAGAAATACAGCTTGGCCATGGGCGGCGGAGTGCGGGCAGGATGGCGTTGCGGCACGCCTGGGCGGGCAAGTGTCGCACAGCACCCCGCCGCCGGTCGTCGAGCGGTGCGCCGCGCACGCGCCGAAGCTGTCAGCGGCGGCCCATGCCGGTAGACTTGGCACTCGCGGCGCCGCATTGCGCGCCAAGGCCCGCGGCGGCCGCCGCGAGCGGCCGAGCTTGCCTTGCACGTTGCGCGCACGCATGCGATCGGCGCTTGCGCCGCCGCCTGCCGGTGGGCCGCGCGATCCTTTCATCCGTTCCGGGGAATGCTCCATGTCACGCCAGCACCGATTGTCCGTGTTCATCGTCGTCCTGTTGGCGCTGCTGGCGTGGGCCCCGGTGTGGGCGCAAGACCCTACCGACGACGACGATTCCGGCTACGCCGCGCTGGTGGCGGCGCTGCGACAGGGCCCGGCGACGATCGCGCTGCGCGACCAGGCCACGCTGCAGTTGCCGGCCGGCCATGGCTACCTGCCCACCCGCGAGGCGAGCGCGCTCATGGCCGCGATGGGCAACTCGGTCGACGACAACTTCATCGGCCTGATCCTGCCCGCGTCGTTCTTCGACGACGAGGACGCGGCGGCCGAGAGCTGGATGGTGTCGGTCGACTTCGATCCGGCCGGCTACATCGCCGACGATGACGCCAGGAGCTGGAGCGCCGACGAGCTGCTGCACAACCTCAAGGAAGGCACCGAGGCGGCCAATGCCGAGCGCGAGAAGGTCGGCGTGGCGCCGCTCGAGGTGGTCGGTTGGATCGAGCCGCCGGCCTACGACGCGGCCACGCAGCGCCTGGTGTGGTCGATCGAGGGTCGCGACAAGGGCGCGCCGGCCGATGCCGACAATACGGTCAACTACAACACCTACGTGCTGGGGCGCGAGGGCTACATCTCGCTCAACCTCATCACTTCGCGCGCCGACATCGCGCGGCAGAAGCCGCTCGCCCACCAGCTTCTCGCCGCGATCGCCTACAACGATGGCAAGCGCTACGCCCAGTACGACGCCACCACCGACAAGGCCGCGGCCTACGGACTGGCCGCGCTGGTCGGCGGCGTGGCCGCCAAGAAGCTCGGCCTGCTGGCCGTGGCGGCGGCCTTTTTCGCCAAGTTCTTCAAGCTGATCCTCGTGGGCCTGGCCGTGGCCGGCGGCGCGCTCACGCGATTGTTCCGGCGCAAGGCCTGAGCCATGCCCTCGTTTGACGTCATCTCGCAGGTCGACAAGCACGAGCTCGGCAACGCGCTCGACCAGGCCAACCGCGAACTCGGCAACCGCTTCGACTTCAAGGGCGTCGACGCCTCGTTCACGCTCGACGAGTACGTGATCACTGCGGCGGCGCCGAGCGAGTTCCAGCTCAAGCAGATGCAGGACATCCTGCGCGCACGGCTCATCGCGCGCGGCATCGACGTGCGCTGCCTCGATGTGGCCGAGCCCGAGATCAACCTCGCCAGCGCGCGGCAGAAGATCACGGTCAAGCACGGCATCGAACAGGCGATCGCCAAGAAGATCGTCGCCGCGATCAAGGCCGCCAAACTCAAGGTCGAGGCGCAGATCAACGGCGACAAGCTGCGCGTGACCGGCAAGAAGCGCGACGACCTGCAGGCCGCGATTGCGCTACTGCGCAAGGAAGAGTTCGGCTTGCCGCTGCAGTACGACAACTTCCGCGACTGAGGCGGACTCGAGCGGCGCCGTCAAGCCCGCGGTGGCGACCGCCGCGGGCCTTTCGCGCCCGCGCCGCGCCGCGGCACAATCGCGCTCCCATGTCACTCAATCCCCAACAACGCGCCGCCGTCGATTACTGCGACGGGCCCCTGCTCGTGCTGGCCGGGGCCGGTTCGGGCAAGACGCGCGTGATCACCGAGAAGATCGCGCACCTGATCGGGCGGCGCAACCTTGCGCCGGGCAAGATCGCCGCGATCACGTTCACCAACAAGGCGGCGCGCGAGATGCGCGAACGTGCCGGTCGCCTGTTGCGTGGCGACGCGGCCGATGGCCTCACCGTGTGCACTTTCCACGCGCTGGGCCTGCGCTTCCTGCAGCTCGAACACGAGCGCGCGAAGCTCAGGCGCGGCTTCTCGGTGCTCGATGCCGACGACACGCGTGGCCTCATCAAGGAGCTCGCGCCGGCCAACAGCAAGCCCGACGCGCTGTTTGCGCTGCAGTCACTGCTGTCACGCGCGAAGAACGACGGCCTCACGCCCGAACAGGCCGCCGCCCGCGCGGGCAGCGTGCGCGAGCACGAGGCGGCGGCGATCTACGCCGCGTACCAACGCCGCCTCGCCGCATTCAATGCGGTCGACTTCGACGACCTCATCCGCCTGCCGCTCGGCCTGCTCGAGGCGGACGAGGAGGTGCGGGCGGCGTGGCGCGAGCGCCTGCGCTACCTGCTGGTCGACGAATACCAGGACACCAATGCCGCCCAGTACCGCCTCATCAAGGCACTGGCCGGCGAGCGGGGCGCGTTCACCGTGGTTGGCGACGACGACCAGTCGATCTATGCCTGGCGCGGCGCCAACCCCGACAACCTCAACGAACTGGCGCGCGACTATCCGGCCCTGCGCGTGGTCAAGCTCGAACAGAACTACCGCTGCGCGCGGCGCATCCTGCGCGCCGCCAACGCGGTGATTGCGCACAACGGCCACCTGTTCGACAAGCGGCTGTGGAGCGAGCAGGGCGAAGGCGCGCCGATCCGCGTGACCGAGTGCCGCGATGACGAGCACGAGGCCGAGTGCGTGGCCGCTGCCGTCGTGCACCTCGCCCAGCAGCACAAGGTGGCGTGGAGCGAATTTGCGATCCTCTATCGCGGCAACCACCAGTCGCGCGCGTTCGAGAAGGCATTGCGGCTGGTCGGCGTGCCCTACCACGTCAGTGGCGGTACCGCCTTCCTCGATCGCGCCGAAGTCAAGGATCTGCTCGCCTACCTGCGCCTGATCGCCAATCCCGACGACGATGCGGCCTTCCTGCGCGTGGTCAATCTGCCGCGTCGCGACATCGGCGCCACCACGCTCGAGCGGCTCGGTGAACTGGCCGGCACGCGCGGGCTGTCGATGCTGCGTGCGCTGCAGTACGACGCGCTGCTGACTCCGCTCACGCCGCGTGCCGCGGCCAGCCTGGTGCGCTTCGGCCAGCTCATCGGCGAGTTCGCCGCGCGCGCGCAGCGCATGCCGGCCGCCGATCTCGTCGACGAACTCATGCAGCGCATCGGCTACGCCGAGCATGTCGCCGGCCAGGTCAAGGACGCGGCGCTGCGCGAGCGGCGCCTGGCCAACCTGCGCGAGCTCGTCGAGTGGATGCGCGCCATGCCCAGCCACGGCGCGGGCGATCTTGCCGCGCAGCTCGCACTGCTGACCCACGGCGACCGCGACGATCCGGGCAATGCGGTGCGGCTGATGACGCTGCACGCCGCCAAGGGGCTCGAGTTCCGCTGCGTGTTCCTCGTCGGCGTCGACGACACGACGCTGCCGCACGAGGGCAGCCTCGAGGAGGGGCGTCTCGAAGAGGAGCGGCGCCTGCTCTACGTCGGCATCACGCGCGCCAAGGAGTTCCTCACCCTGTCGTATGCCAGACGCCGCAAGCGGTTCGGCGAAATCATCGCCAACGAACCGAGCCGGTTCCTCAAGGAACTGCCCGCCGACGATCTGCATCGCGTTGGCCATGACCCCGCGCAGGACGCGGCGCGCAAGCAGGAAATGGCCAGCGCCCACCTGGCGCGGCTGGCGGCGATGCTGGCCGAGTGAATGCATCGTGCGCCGCGCGCGCTGCCCCCGCGATGTCGCCTGGCGCCTGATGCATCCGTGACGCCTGCGATTGCCAGCCACGACCGTGCGCCAGCCGCGCCGCTGTCGGTGGCGGCGCGCGTCGAGCACGGTGCCGCACGAGGCGGCGGCTAGATCAGCGCCGCCTCGGCCAGTTCGCGCTTGAGGAAGGCGTAGTAGACCGGGGCGGCGATGAGGCCGGCCATGCCAAAGGCCGATTCCAGCAGCAGCATCGCGATCAGCAGCTCCCAGGCCCGCGCGCGGATCTGCGAGCCGACGATGCGCGCGTTGAGGAAGTATTCGAGCTTGTGGATCACGATCAGGAACAGCAGCGCCGCCACCGCATCACCGAAGGACACCGACAGCGCAGCCACGAAGATCAGCGTGTTCGAGATCAGGTTGCCGACCACCGGCAGCAGGCCGACGATGAAGGTGACGACGACCAAGGTCTTGGCGAACGGCACCGGGGTGCTGAACAGCGGCAGCAGCACGAGCAGGAAGATGCCCGTGAGCAGCGTGTTGACGGCCGAGATCTTGACCTGCGCGAACACGATGTCGCGGAAGCCCTGCACGAGGTTGCGGCAGCGCGCGAGCAGCGCCTCGACGAACGGCGTGGCGTGGCCGTTGCGCGTGCGGCTGGCGCTGAGGGCGATCATCGCGCCGAGCACCATGCCGATCAGCAGGTGCACGAACACACGCGCGGCGGTCTTGCCGGCCAGTTGCAGCGCGCCGGCGTGGTCGCGCAGCCAGGCCAGCGCGCCATCGCGCATGTCGTCGATGTTGTCGGGCAGATGGTCGACGACGTAGGCGGGCAGTTGGCCGCGGGCGCGGTCGAGCAGCGGGTTGAGGCTTTCCAGGAACGCATGCGGGTCGCCGATCTCGCGCCGGATCAGTGCCACGGTCGCGACGATGGCCAGTGTCAGCAGGCCGATCACGATCACGCTGAGGCCGAATACGACGATGCCATGCGCACTGGTGCGGCGTGGCACGTAACGCTGCAGGCGTGGCGCCAGCGAATCGATGATCGCGAACACGAACAGGCCGGCGAGCAAGGCCGGCAGCAGGTGCAGGTACAACGTGACCAGCAGCGCCAGCGCGGCGAGGATGCAGGCGGTCGTGGTGTGACGCGGCAGGGGATACGAAGCCATGTGGGCCGTCGGCTGGGGCAGGGCGTGTCCGGGTGTGCCTAGCGTAGGCGAAAACCGCTCCCGCGCGCGCGGCGAGTGCGCCAGCCAGCACGGCCGCGAGCGCGACCGGCCAGCGTGCCTGTCAACGGATCAAGCACTTGCGCATCGAGCGCGGCGTCGCGTCGGTGCAACAGTCGGTGCGCTCTCAGGATATGCCGCGGCGCCACATGAGGACTGTGCGGCGGCGCGCCGGCATCGGCTACCATGCGGCGCGATGAGCCTCGCCGCCGCCAGCCCGCATCCTGCAACGACTGCGCCCTGCGTGTGCATGCGCGGTGGCCGTGGCGGCGCGCTGCCGGCGCCCGGGGTCGAGCGATGAGCCTGGCGGCCTGGGGCACGCTGGCGATCGTGCTGGGCGCGATCGCGATGTTCGCGAGCGAGAAGGTGCGCGTGGACATCGTCGCACTGATCGTGCTGGTCGCACTGGTGCTGTTCGAGCTGGTGACGCCGAGCGAGGCCCTGGCCGGCTTCAGCAACGAAGCCACCGTGACGGTGGCGGCGATGTTCGCGCTGAGCCTCGGCATCGAACGCTCGGGCGCGCTCAACCCGCTGATCCGGCAACTGTCGCGCATCCGCCGGCCGTGGCTGCTCACGCTGGCGCTGATGCTGGCAATCGCGCCGATGGGTGCGTTCATCAAGAACATCGCGCTGGTGGCGATGTTCCTGCCGCTGGCCTTGCGCGTGTGCGCGCGTACCCGGACCTCGCCCAGTCGCGTGCTGATGCCGATGGCCTTCGCGGCGCAGATGGGCGGGGTATGCACCCTGCTCGGTACCTCGTCGAACCTGCTTGCCGACTCGCTTGCGCGCAAATACGGCCTGACCGGGTTTGGAGTATTCGAATTCACCAAGCTCGGCGCGATCCTGGCCGTGGTCGGCATCGTCTACCTGATGCTGATCGGACGCTGGCTGCTCGCCCAAGGCAGCGAAGCCGACCTGCCGAACCCGAGCGAGTCGGGCAGCTATGTCACCGAACTGCGCGTCAAGAAGGGTTCGCCGCTGGTCGGGCGCACCATTGCCAGCGCGCGGCTGGGTGAGGCGTATGGCGTGTACCCGCTCGAACTGCTGCGCGGCGAGCAGCACCTGTGGGCGCCGCGCGAGCAGAACATCGAAGCCGGTGACGTGCTGCTGGTGCGCGGCGAATGGGAACGCATCGAGGACATGCGCATGCGTGCCGAGCTCGAGATCAACCCCGAGAGCCACTACGGCGCGAGCAACGGCAAGACGCGCCTGCTGGTCGAGGTCATGGTGCGGCCCGATTCACCGATCGAAGGCCGCGCGCTCGGCGAGCTCAACCTGCAGCGCGCGCACGATGCCAGCGTGCTGGCGATCCGCCGCCGCGGCCAGGTACTGCGCGATGCGCTCAAGGATGTGCGCCTCATTGCCGGCGACGTGCTGTTGCTGCTGACCAGCGGCGACGCCGCCGGGCTGCGCGCCGATGACCGTTTCGTGGTGCTGCACGAGCGCGAGGACACGCGCCATACGCCGCGTCGGGCGCTCGCCGCGGCGCTCATCATGCTCGGCGTGATCGTGGTGTCGGGCCTGCGCTGGCTGCCGATTCCGATCGCCGCGTTGGCGGGTGCGGTGGCGATGGCCGCCGCCGGCTGCTATGGCCGCCGCGACCTCTACAAGGGCATCGACTGGAAGATCATCGTGTTGCTGGCGGCGATCCTGCCGCTCGGCACGGCGATCGAGAACAGCGGCCTGTCACAGGCACTGGTCGATGCCGGCATGCGCCTGGTTGGCGCGCACAGCGCCTTGGCGGCGCTGTTGATGGTGTATCTGCTCACCGCCCTACTGACCGAGCTCATGGGGCACAACCCTTCGGTGGTGCTGATGGCCGGCATCGCGGTGTCGGTGGCGCATGCCGCCCATGCCGACCCGCGCCCGTTCGTGATCGCGGTGGCGTTCGCGGCGGCGACCTCGTTCGCGACCCCGGTCGGTTACCCGACCAACACCATGGTCTATTACGCCGGCGGCTATCGCTTCACCGACTTCATGAAGGTCGGCATCCCATTGATCGCGCTGTTCTGCGCTCTGTCGATGATCCTCATTCCGCGCTTCTGGCCGCTGCAGTAGGGCCGCCGCGTCACGATTGATCACCGCCCGGCGCGCCCGCCATTCACGGCGAATTCAACGCGGCCACCTACCATGGCGCGCCGCGGCCAGCGACCAGCGATCGCCCGCGCCATTCCTATCCCACCGGAGAATCACAAGATGAACCAGTCTGCACTGCTGGTGGCGGCACTGTTGCTCGCCCTGCCGTTGACCGCCCGCGCCGACGATGCGACCGCCGCCAATGGCGAATGGTCGGGCACCGGCGAACTGGGCTTCGCTGCCGCACGCGGCAATGCCAAGTCGGAAAACCTCAACGCCAAGCTCGCCTTCAAGAAGGAAGACGAGCGCTGGAAGGACACCTTCTACCTCACCGCACTGCGCGCCAAGGGCGAAGTCAGCACCAAGGTGCCGGGCGTCGATGCCAATGGCCAGCCCATCATCAACACGCTCAAGAGCTACGACACCACGGCCAATCGCTATGAGCTGGGCGCGGCGATCGGCTACAAGTTCGACGAGCGCAGCTATGTGGTGGGCGCGGCACGTTACGAGAACGACGACTTCTCGCCCTACGAGTACCAGGCCGCCGTGTCGGTCGGCTACGGCTACACCGTGCTCAAGACCGCGAGCGACGAGCTGTCGGTCGAAGCCGGTCCCGGCTACAAGCGCTTCCGCCGCAACGACGAGCTGGGCACCGATCCGCTGAGCGGCCAACCGGTGGTGTACCGCTTCGGCTCGGAAGGCGAGGTGATCGGCCGTGGCCTGCTCGCCTACAAGCATGCCTTCAGCGCCAACACTTCGTTCGTCGACACCCTGTTGGTCGAAGCCGGCAGCAGCAACACGTTCGTGCAGAACGACGCCGGGTTGCAGGTCGACATCAACAAGAAGCTCGCGCTCAAGGTCGGCTACCAGCTGCGTCACAACACCGACGCACCGGGCGGCGCCAAGAAGACCGACCAGCTCATGACCACCAACCTGGTCTACAACTTCGGCAGCTGATGGCCGCGCGGGCATTGCCCGCCGTGCCGAGGGGCTCATCGTGTCCGGCGGCGCTCGTGCTTTGTTGGCGGGCGCTTGCGCCGGGGAGTCTCGGTTGGTTTGTCGCGGGGACCGACTCACGTTGTTGATGGGTTTGTTCCGCAGTCGTGAGGTGGCATGCGCCGGTTGGCTTGGGCGCTGATTCGATCGTTGGCTTCTTTGCGAAGACCGACTCACGTCCCTGGTGGGTTCGTCCCGCATCCCTGCGGGCCGGTG
>NZ_JAHCAQ010000022.1 GCF_019634845.1 Dokdonella sp. | reverse complement strand
CGCGCTGGCGCCGGGCCTGCCGCGCGGCAGCGTGTTGACCGTGCTCGCCGTGCTCATCCTCGGTGGCGTCTGGTGGCAACTGCGTGGACGCGGAGCGGCGCCGCAGGCCGCGGCGACCGCACCTGCGGCGGCCGTCGCCGATGCGCGCTGGCTGCAGCCGAGCGGCGCCGCGCTCGACGTGCCGGTCGATGCGCGTGCGATCCTCACCCGTACCGGCGACACCGTGGTGCTGGGCGCACCCAATGGCTGGTACCTGCAGTCGCTGGCGGGCAAGACGCCGCCGAGCCGCGTGAGCCTGCCGCCGGGCCGGCGCCTGCTCGGCACGCTTGAGGAAGGTCGCCTCGCGCTGCTCGACGGCGATGAACTGCTCGCGCTCGATCCGCTCAAGGGCGACAGCAAGGTGCTCGCGCGCCTGCCGCGCGATTTTCCGCGCAATGCGCCGCTCCAGATCGCGCCCGATGCGCGCACGCTGCTCGTCACGCAGGGCGATGACCGGATGGCCTATCGCGTCGACTCGGCCCAGCTCAAGCCGCTCGGCAGGCTGGCGGGCGGAGGCGGCGCCGGCACCGTCGTGCTCGGGCGCGACTGGATCGTGCTCGCCGCGCCGGGCGCGCGGCACCTGCGCGTCTATCGCAGTGCCGACGCGACGCTGGCGAGCGAGCAGCCACTCGACGCGGCGCAGGTGCGCGAACTGCGCCTGCTCGACGCCCCGCCGCGCGTCGCGGTGGCGGGCTTCGGCCCCGAGATCCGCGTCTTTGCGCTCGACGATGCGGCACCGCCGCGCACGCTGTCGCTCGCGCGCGGCGCGCAGTCGCTGGCGTGGCTGCCCGACTATCCGACGTTGCTGGCCGCCGGCGAGAGCGGGCTGGCGCTGTGGCGTGACAACGAATGGCTGGCCGAGCGCCATGCCGAGGTGGCGCCGGAACCGGGCGCGCTGAATGCCGATGGCGACGGCGTGCTGCTGCTCGACACGGCTGCCCATCGCCTCACGCGCTTCGCCTACGGCAACCTCCCGATCGCGGCGCGCCACGCGCTGGGTGGGCAGGAGGTGTGGGCCCTGCATGCGGATGCCGCCAGCGGCGACGTGTACGCGGGCACGCGCGACGGCCTCGTGCATCGGCTGCGTGAAGGCGCACTCGACGAGCATCGCCTGCACGCCGATGGCGTGACCGCGCTGGCTGGTGACGGCGCGCACCTGGCCAGTGCCTCGGACGACCGCACGGTGGCGATCTGGAACCTGCCGGCGATGACGGTGCAGTGGCGCACACACGGCCATGACTACCTCGTCAACCAGTTGCAGTTGCAGGGCGATTCGCTGTGGTCGAGTTCATCCGATGGCACGCTCAAGCGCTGGCGCTGGCCGACGCTCGAGGAGGAGGAGACGGTCGACCTGCGCAGGCTCGGCGGCGCTGCCGGACTGAGCCTGCATGCCTTCGTCGTCGATGCGGGCGCGAATCGCGCGCTGGTGGGGACCTGGAACCACCTCGTGCTGCTGGCCGAGCGCGAGGCGGCGGGCTGGAAGCTGCAGCAGCTGCCGATCGAGAGCTGGGGCGGCTACCACGTGGTCGACCTGCCGCGCGTCGAGCTCACGCTCGTGCAGGGCACCGCGCCCACGCGCATGTACGCATGGGACTGGCGCGCGCGCGCGCTGTACGAGATTCCCGCGTTCGGCCTGCAGTTCTACGGCTTGACCGGTGATGGCAGCGGTGGCGCCGCATTTGCGGCCGGCAGCGGCGCGATCGTGCGCTACGTGTTCTCGCGCGATGCCAATGGCGAGCCACGCTGGTTCGGCGCGGTCGGGTTCGACAGCGCACTGGGCGCACTCACCGCCGCCGACTACGACGCGGCGCGCCACCGGCTGTGGGTCGCCGACGACCAGGGCACGTTGCAGGGGCTGGATGTCGAGGCGCTGCGCCTGCCGCCCGCGCACGGTGGCGTGGCGAAGCGCCGCAGCACCGCGCGCTGACTCGGTCGGATCGGCCGCGCCACCGCGGGCGGGGTCAGGTAGTGGCCACAAGTGACTGATTCGCCGACGCGACGGGCGAACGCGGCGCGCTGCTCGCGCGTATCGAGCCGGGTTCGGCGCCAGCCGGCAGGCGTGCCCCGGAAGCTGAACCCGGGTGGTGTGCTGGGCTACAATTGGCGGTTCTTCCCGGCGCCGGTGGGCGCGAATTTCCTTGTACGGAGTCCATGATGAGTATCGAAGAGCTCGAAAGCATTGCCCAGGCCATGGTCGCTCCCGGCAAGGGCATCATCGCGATCGACGAATCCACCGGCACGATCAAGAAGCGGTTCGATTCGGTCAACGTGCCCAACACCGAGGAAAACCGCCGCGCCTACCGCGAGATGCTGCTCACGGCGCCGAGGCTGTCCGAGCACATTTCGGGCGCGATCCTCTACGACGAGACGATCCGCCAGGCGACCAAGGCCGGCGTGCCGTTCACCCGCCTCATGAGCGAGGCCGGCATCCTGCCCGGGATCAAGGTCGACCTCGGCGCCAAGGCGCTGGCCGGCTTCCCCGGTGAGCTCGTCACCGAAGGGCTCGACGGCCTGCGCGAGCGCCTGGCCGAGTACGCCAAGCTCGGCGCCAAGTTCGCCAAGTGGCGTGCGGTCATCACGATCGGCGAAGACACGCCCAGCGGCACCTGCATCGAGGCCAATTCGCACGCCCTCGCGCGCTACGCCGCGCTGTGCCAGGAAGCGGGCATCGTGCCGATGGTCGAGCCCGAAGTGCTGATGGACGGCGACCATGACATCGACGTCTGCTACGAAGTCACCGAAGCCACGCTGCGCTCGCTGTTCGGTGCGCTGTACGAGCACAACGTGCTGCTCGAAGGCACGATCCTCAAGGCGAGCATGGTGGTGTCGGGCAAGGATTGCCCCGATCAGGCCGACGTCGAGGAAGTGGCCGAGGCGACGATCCGCTGCCTCAAAGCATCGGTGCCGGCCAATCTGCCCGGCATCGTGTTCCTGTCGGGTGGCCAGAGCGACGAGCAGGCCACCGCGCACCTCAATGCGATGAACCAGATGGGCCCGCATCCGTGGCCGCTGTCGTTCTCCTACGGCCGCGCGATGCAGAGCGCCGCGCTCAAGCTGTGGGCCAAGGACATGCAGGCCAATTTCGCCGACGCGCAGAAGACCGTGTTCGCGCGTGCGCGCGACAACGGCCTGGCCGCGCTGGGGCAGTGGAAGAAGTCGGCCTGAGCGTCCGCGCCGCGCCATGTCGGCGCGGCGCTGCGGAGTGGTCTGCAACGGGCGCCGCTGGCGCCCGTTGTTGTTGCGGCGCCATGGCGCTGGCGCGCAGTTCGGCGCGGCGTCTCAGGCCGCGTCCTGCCTGGGCGCCTCGAGCGCAGCCAGCCATTCGTCGTCGGAGCCTTCGTTGAAGCCTTCGAACAGGAAGGTCGACAGATAGCGCTCGCCGGTGTCGGGCAGCATTGCCAGCAGCACCGAGCCTTCGGGCGCATGCTGCGCCACGCGCAGCGCGGCCGCTGCGGTCGCGCCCGAGGACAGTCCCACGAACACGCCTTCCTCGGCGGCCAGGCGCCGCGCCGTATCGCGTGCGAGCACGTCGTCGATGGTTTCGACCTGGTGGGCCACCGTGCGCGACAGCACGCCGGGCAGGAAGTCGGGGGTCCAGCCCTGGATCTTGTGCGGACTCCACGCCTGGCCCGAGAGCAGTGGCGCCGCGGCCGGCTCGGCCGCCACGATCCTGACTTCGGGTCGCGCCAGCCGCAGCACTTCGCCGACGCCCGTGAGCGTGCCGCCGGTGCCCCAGCCGCTGACGAAGTAGTCCAGGCGCTTGCCGGCGAAGTCGGCGATGATCTCGGCGCCGGTGGTGCTGCGATGGTAGGCCGGGTTGGCCTCGTTCTCGAACTGGCTGGCGAGGAACCAGCCGTGCCGGCGGGCCAGTTCCTCGGCTTTGCGCACCATGCCGACGCCGCGCTCGGCCGCGGCGGTGAGGATGACCTTGCCGCCATAGGCGCGGATGAGCTTGCGTCGTTCGAGCGAGAAGGTTTCGGTCATCACCGCGACGAACTTGTAGCCGCGCGCCGCGGCAACCATTGCCAGCGCCACGCCGGTGTTGCCCGAGGTCGCCTCCACGATGGTGTCGCCGGGCTTGAGCAGGCCACGCGCTTCGGCATCGAGCACGATGCCGAGCGCGAGGCGATCCTTGACCGAGCCACCCGGATTGAATGCCTCGACCTTGACGTACAGGTCGACATGCCGGGGGGCGATGCGGTGCAGTTTGACGATCGGCGTGCGGCCGATGGCATCGAGGATGTTCGAGTAGATCATGGCGGGTCTCCGTGGCGGTGTCAGGCGGCGTCGGGCCAGGCCCGAATCGGGCTGGCCGGAGTGAGTGGCGGGGTGCCGAACCAATGCAGGGTCGGTGCGAGCGCGGCGACTTCGCCGAGGATCAGCAGGGCTGGCGACACCACCGCATGCGCACGCGCGAGCCGCGGCAGTTCCTCCAGTGCCCCCGTGATCACGCGCTGGTCGCAGCGCGAGCCGTTCTCGATGAGCGCAAACGGCGTCGCCGCGGCACGGCCATGCGCCAGCAGGCGCTCGCGCAGCGTGGCCAGTTCCGCCACGCCCATGTAGATCGCCAGCGTCTGGCGTTCCTGCGCCAGCGCGGTCCAGTCCAGCGCATCGAGCGAGTCGCGGCAGTGCGCGGTCACCAGCCGCACCGAGCGCGCATGTTCGCGATGGGTGAGCGGCACGCCGGCATAGGCGGCGCAGGCCAGTGCTGCGGTGATGCCAGGCACGACCTCGAAGGCGACGCCATGCGCGCGCAGGAATTCGAGTTCTTCGCCGCCGCGGCCGAATACGAACGGGTCGCCGCCCTTGAGCCGCACCACGCGCCGGCCGGCGCGCACGTGGGCCAGCAGCAGCGCGTGGATCTGGTCCTGGGTGGTGGAGTGGCGCCCGGCTTCCTTGCCGACGGCGATGCGCGCCGCGTCGCGCCGCGCCAGCTCGAGGATCTCCGGCGCAACGAGGCGGTCATGCAGGATCACGTCGGCCTCGTTGAGCGCGCGCAGCGCATTGAGCGTGAGCAGACCCGGGTCGCCGGCGCCGGCGCCGACCAGTGCCACGCTGCCGCGCGTGTCGGCGGCGTGGCCAAGCAGGCTGCGCTCGAACGTGCGTTCGGCCGCTGCGGTCTGGGCGCGGCGCAGTTGCGCCAGCAGCGGGCCGTCGAGCAGGTTGGCGTAGAAGCGGCGCCGCGTGGCCGGTTCTGGCAGGCGTTCGCGGATGCGTTCGCGCTGGTGCTGCAGCAGCGCGGCGAGCGGGCCGAGCGCCGTGTCGAGCAGCGTTTCCAGCCGCTGGCGCAGCCAGCGCGTCAGCATCGGCGCGCCGCCGCCGGAGGAAATCGCCACCTGCAGCGGTTCGCGTCGAACCACGGCCGGCACGTGGAACGTCGACAACGCGGCATCGTCGACCACGTTGGCCAGCACGCGCCGCGCAGCCGCATCGGCGGCCACGCGGCGGTTCAGTCGCTGATCGTCGCTGGCGACCACCACGAGCCAGACCGCGTCGAGCTGCGCCGCTGCGTAGGCGTCGGCCAGATGCTGCACGCGGCCCGCGCGCACGAGGGCGGCGACGTCGCTGCCCAGCCGCGCCGCGGTGACGGCCACGCGGGCACCGGCCGCCAGCAGCAGCGCGACCTTGCGCGCGGCCACCTCGCCGGCCCCGATCACGAGGACGGCGCGGTCGTTGAGGTCGGCGAACAACGGGAACAGCGACATCGGTTTGGCCGTGTGGATGGCTGGGCGTCCGATGCTGCGCCGGTGCCATGGTCGGTGCAAATGACCGCGGCCGGCGCCGATATGCCGGCCGGTAATGATGCGCTGGCGTGCCAGAGCGGTCTGGCCGAATACGTCAGTCAGACGTCTGGACGTCCAAACGGATTGCAGATATGCTGGCCAGCACACCGGCTTCAGGCCGCCCGGTCACTGCCAGGCAGACACGATGAACCACGCAACCAGCAAACGAATGTGTTGTCGTCGCGCGACGTCCTGCCGCAGCCATGCCCGATTGCGACCCCTGCCGGATCCCACCTCATGACTCTCGCCCAACTGCGTTATCTCATCGCCATCGCCGATTCAGGCCTCAACATCACGCTTGCCGCCGAACGCGTGCACGCCACCCAACCCGGCCTCAGCAAGCAGCTCAAGCAGCTCGAGGAAGAACTCGGCTTCACGTTGTTCACGCGCCGCGGCAAGAGTCTCGACGCCGTCACCGCCGCTGGCGCCAAGGTCATCGAGCGCGCCCGCATCATCGTGGTCGAGGCGGCCAATATCCGCGCCCTGGCCGCCAACCTGCGCAGCGAGGCGCATGGCGACCTGCGCATCGCCACCACCCACACCCAGGCGCGCTACGCGCTGCCGAAGGCGATCGCGGGACTGCGCAAGCGCTTTCCCGACGTTGGCGTGCATCTGCAGCCGGGCGGCGACGCCGAGATCCTCGAGTTGCTCGACCGTGGCGAAACCGACCTCGCGGTGATGTCCACCGCAGGCAGCCGACCCGAAGGGCTCGCGCTGCCGGTGTATCGCTGGGATCGCGTCGCACTGGTGCCGCGCGGTCACGCCTTGACCCGGCTCGGTCATGCGCCGACGCTGGCTGATCTGGCGGCCTATCCGCTCGTCAGCTACGAGTCCTCGCTCAAGCCCGAGTCCTCGCTGCGGCGCGCGTTCGATGCCGCCGGCCTCGAGTTCAAGCTCGCATTCACCGCGCGCGACGCCGATCTCATCCGCACCTATGTCGGCGCCGGCCTCGGCGTCGGCATCCTCGCCGAGATGGCGCTCGATGCGGACGAACGCGAACTCGCGGCGCTGCCGATCGACGGCCCGCTGCCGACCTGCACCACCTGGATCGTGCTGCGCCGCGACCGCGTGCTGCGAGACTACGCCCTCGAGTTCATCGCGCGGCTGGCGCCGCAGCTTGACCGCCGCGACGTGCGGCGCGCGTTCGATCACGGCATCGCCGCCGAACAATGGCCCGAACCGCCGCGCTGGCGCGATCTCGACGCGGCGCGGCTGGCGGCCTGATCCACCCTCGCGCCGCTGCCCGCGGTGGTGGACCGGTGGCAGCGGTTCAGATCTCCAGGTGCAGGCCGCATTCGCGCTTGAGACCGAAGAAGCGCGTGTCCTCGGCCGCCATGCCGGGTTCCAGCCGCTGCGTCGTGTGCACGTCACCGATCGACACATAGCCCTCGTCCCACAGCGGGTGATAGGGCAGGTCGTGGCGGGCGAGGTAGTGGCCGATGTCGCGATCGCTCCAGTCGGCGATCGGGTGTGCCTTCCAGCGCCCGTTGCGGCGCTCGAGGAATTCGCGCCCGGCGCGACTGCGGGCCTGACTGCGGCGCAGGCCCGAGTACCAGGTCTGCGCGCCGAGTTCGCCCAGCGCGCGCTGCATCGGTTCGATCTTGGCGAGGTGGTTGTAGCGTTCGATCCCATCCACACCCTGCTCCCACAGGCGGCCGTGGCGCGCTTCGAGCCAGGCGGCGCCAAGCGAGGGTCGATAGACCTTGAGATTGAGTCCGAGCCGCGCGGTGAGCGCGTCGGCGAAGCGATAGGTCTCGGCAAACAGGTAGCCGGTGTCGATGAGGATCACCGGCATGTCGGGCGCGCGCGTGGCCAGGAGATGCAGCATGGCGGCGGCCTGCGCGCCGAAGCTCGATGACAGCACCTGCGGCTGGGGCAGCATGCGCAGCATCCAGTCCAGGCGCTGCTCGGCGTCGAGCCCGGCCATGCGTGCGTTGAGCGCGGCCAGCACCGTCGGGTCGTTGGCAGCGTGGTCGAGGTCGGGCCGTTTCATGCTTGGGCCTGCGCAACGGCCGCTGCGCCCTCGACCACGCCGCTGCGCACGAGGAAGTCGCCAAATCCCTCGCCCGCCGTACGCTGCGCTGCGTAGCGCGCGAACAGCGCGTCGAGTTCGGCGAGGATCGCGTCCTCGGCGATGTTCTCGCGATGCAGGCGATTGAGGCGGCGCCCGCCGACGTCGGCACCCAGGCGCAGGTCGTAGCGGCCCGGCGCGCGGCCGATCAGCGCGATCTCGCCCAGATACGGTCGCGCGCAGCCGTTCGGGCAGCCCGACAGGCGCAGACCGATCGGCGCCTCGCTGAGGCCATGCGCGGCGAGCAGGGCGTCGAGACGGTCGAGCAAGGTCGGCAGGTAACGCTCGGCTTCGGCCATCGCCAAGCCACAGGTTGGCAGTGCGACGCAGGCGATCGCGTGGCGACGGATGCCGCTGCTGCGGCGCCACCGGTCCAGGCCATGCGCGCGCACCAGCGCGTCGATGCGTTTGCGCTCGCCGGTCTCGACGTTGGCGATGATGAGGTTCTGGTTGCAGGTGAGGCGGATATCGCCGCGATGGACCTGGGCGATCTCGCGCATGCCGGTGAGCCAGGTCGCGCCGGGTCGGTCGGTGATGCGACCGGACTCGACCGCGAGCGTCAGATGCCAGCGGCCATCGCTGCCTTCGAGCCAGCCGTAGCGGTCGCCGTTGTGGTCGAACCGGAACGGGCGTACTGGCGCCAGCGCAAAACCCAGGCGCTGTTCGAGCTCGGTGACGAACGTGTCGACACCGCGGCGATCGAGCGTGTACTTGAGGCGCGCATGCCTGCGTTCGCAGCGATCGCCCCAGTCGCGTTGGATCGCGATCACCTGCTCGGCCAGCGCGAGCACGCGCTCGGGCGGCACGAAGCCGATCAGCGTGCCCAGGCGCGGGTAGGTGCTCGCATCGCCTGCGCTCGCACCCATGCCGCCGCCGACCGCGACGTTGAAGCCAGCCAGTTCGCCCTGCTCGACGATCGCGATGAGGCCGAGGTCCTGCGCCAACACGTCAATGTCGTTGGTCGGCGGGATGGCGACACCGATCTTGAATTTGCGCGGCAGGTAGGTGGGGCCGTACAGCGGCTCGCTCTCCTCGCTGCCGGCGACCTGCTGCTCGTCGAGCCAGATCTCGTGGTAGGCGCGCGTCCTGGGCAGGAACTGCTCCGACAGGCGCCGCGCCCAGTCCCAGGCGATGGCGTGCGCGGCCGACTCCACCGGATTGACCGAGGCCACCACGTTGCGGTTGACGTCGCCGCAGGCCGCGATCGTGCTCGACAGGTTGGCGTTGATCGCGGCGATCGTGGCCTTGAGCCGGTGCTTGAGCACGCCATGCAGCTGGAAGGTCTGGCGCGTGGTGATGCGCAGGCTGCCGCCGGCGTACTCGCGCGCGATCGCGTCGAAGGCGAGCCATTGCTGCGGCGTGACCACGCCGCCGGGCAGACGCGCGCGGATCATGAACGAATAGGCCGGTTCGAGCTTCTGCAGGCGACGCTCCTCGCGCAGGTCGCGATCGTCCTGCTGGTAGCTGCCGTGGAACTTGAGCAGGCGATTGTCGGCGTGGCTGATCGCGCCGGTGACCGGATCGGCCAGCGACTCGACGAGGCTGCCGCGCAGCAGGCGGCTGGCGGCCTTGATGTGTTCGACTTCGGAAAGCTGGCGGGTCATGACGAAGGCTCGCTGCGGATGGAAACGACGCCAGTGCGGCGCCGGCCAGGCGGAACGCAGGCGCACCGACAGGCCAGGCCGGCGCCGATCGGCGCCGGCTTGTGGTCAGTAGACGTCGCGCACATAGCGCCCCGATTCGGCCAATTCGGCCAGCTGCTCCGCGGCGCGTTCGCTGTCGACGCCGCCGTGGGCAGCCACGATCTCGACGAGCGCGGCGTGCACGTCGCGCGCCATGCGGCTCGCATCGCCGCACACGTACAGGTAGGCACCGCCTGCGAGGCGCGCGTGCAGTTCACGCCCGTGCTCGCGCAGACGGTCCTGCACGTGGCACTTGGCGCCATCGCGTGAGAAGGCGAGGTCGAGACGGTCGAGACTGCCTGTGCGCAGCGCCTCCTGCCATTCGCTCTGGTAGAGGAACTCGCTGCGGAAGTGGCGATTGCCGAACACGAGCCAGTTGCGACCGCTCGCGCCGGTCTCGCGGCGCTCTTGCACGAAGGCGCGGAACGGCGCCACGCCGGTACCGGGACCGATCATGATGATGTCACGCGCAGGGTCGGCAGGCAGACGGAAGCGCTCGTCGGGCTCGACGTACACCGGCAGCGGCGCCGTGTCGTCGAGCTGCGCGAGGCACTGCGATGCAGCGCCGACGCGGCGCTCGCCGTCGAATGTGTAGTCGACCACGCCGACGGTCAGGTGCACTTCCTCGCCGACCGCCTTGCGGCTGGAGGCGATCGAGTACAGGCGTGGTGCGAGTGGACGCAGCGTGGCGACGAGATCGTCGGCCGACCAGGTGGCTGGCCAGGCACGCAGCAGGTCGAGCGGCTGGCGGCTGGCGAGCAGGCGCGCCAGTTGCTCGCGCTGGTCCGCTTCGAGCAGGCGCGCCAGTTCGGCGCTGCGCGCGCGCTCGGCCTGCGCCGCGACCAGCGGCCGTGCCAGGCGGGTCAGTTCGCGCTCGCGCGTGAGCCACTCGCGCAGCGGCTGGCTACGGCCGTCATGGTTGACGGTCTGCGCGCCGTCGAGCTTGAGTGTGGCCAGCAGCGCGTCGACGAGCCAGGCCGGATTGGTCGGCCATACGCCGAGCGCATCGCCTGGTTCGTAGTCGAGCTGGGCGCCCTCGAGCGACAGTTCGATGTGGCGCACGTCGCGCGTGCTGTCGCGGCCGACGATGCGCTGGTTGGCGAGCAGCGCCGCCGCGAACGGTCGCTCGCGTGTCCATGCGGCCGGTGTCGGCGCCGCCGTGGTGCGCAGCGGCGTCACGTTTGCCACCGGTGGCGGCGTCGGCTTCAGGTGCTCGCGCGCAAGGTCGAGCGTGCGGCCGAGCCACGGCGTCGCCACCGTGTCGATGTCGAGATCGGCCTCGCCCAGCGCCTGCAACGCGGTCGCGCCGAGTTCGCGCAATCGTGCATCGACGCGGCGACCGGTCAGGCAGAACTGCGGGTAGCTCGAATCGCCCAGTGCCAGTACCGCGTAGTGCAGTTCGGGCAGGCGCGGCGCGCGCTTGCTGCCGAGGAAGTCGAGGAAGCCGCGTGCGTCGTCGGGCGGGTCGCCATCGCCGTGGGTGCTGATCACGACCACGAGCAGGCGCTCCTGCCTGAGCTCGCGCTGCGGATAGGCGCCGCTGCGCAGCACGCGCACGGCCAGGCCGGCCGCTTCGGCAGCGCCCGCGAGTCGTTCGGCGATGCGGCGCGCGTTGCCGGTCTGGCTGCCGTAGAGGATCGTCAGGCGCGCTTGCGGCGCCGCCGCGGCAAGTGGCGCCGCCGCAGCGCCGCCGGCTGCCGGCGCGGCACCGCGCGCCAGCGCGGCGGCATAACCCGACAGCCACCACAGCGCGCTGGCGTCCAGGCCTTCGAGCAGCGGCAGCAACGCCGTGGCGCGGGTCTCGGGTAGGGGCAACGGCGGCAGCGCGGCGACGGCAGACATGCAAACGGGCTCCATATGGACGTCCAGACGTCCATGACGGAATCCTAGTCGGGAGCTTGGAAGGCACGGAAAGGACGTCGCGGCATGCGCATATGCAGCCCGGGCAGTGGCCGGTCGCGGCGGAATTGCGCGGAGCCGGCGCCGGCCCGGCGGTGTGACATGGCGCGATCGGCCGCCATGCGGCGGCGCGTTGCCCTGCGGGCTGTCTGCATTCTGAACCGGCATGTTGCGCCGCAGAAAACATGTACTCGCGAGTATTGATAAATGGTTGCCTAGGACATAATATTCGCGGCCACCATGATCCAGACCCAAGACAACACGTTCGCCTATCTGCTGCACGACGTGACGCGCCTGCTGCGCAAGCACTTCGACCGCCGCGCCACGCACTTGCAGCTCACGCGCGCGCAGTGGCGGGCGCTCAAGGTGATCGAGCATCGCCCCGGCCTCAGCCAGGCCGAGCTCGCCGACCATCTCGACATGGAGCCGATCCCGGTCGGCCGCGTGATCGATCGCCTGCAGAAGGCTGGCTATGTCGAGCGCCGCGCCGATCCGGCCGATCGGCGCCGCTGGTGCCTGCATCTCACCGGCAAGGCCGACGGCGTGATCGCGCAGATGGAAGTGATCGGCGCGGGCCTGCGCGAGGATGCGCTGCGCCATGTCGATGGTGACGACTTCAAGGCCATGCTGCGCGCACTCGCGCAGCTCAAGGGCAACCTCGTCGCGCTCGACCAGAACATCGGCGCCGACTCGAACCAGCGCAGGGCGTCATGAACGCATCGACCGAAACCGACGACGCCCAGGGCGGCGCCCCACGCAATTGGCTGCGTATCCTGTCGTGGACCGCCGGCCCGGCGCTCGTGCTCGGCATCGGCGGCTGGCTGTACCTGGGTTCGGGGCGCTATGCCTCGACCGACAATGCCTACGTGCAGGCCGACCGCGTGACGATCGCGGCGCAGATCGGTGGCCGCGTGGTCGAAGTCGACGTGCGCGAAAACCAGGCGGTCAAGCGCGGCGACCTCCTGTTCCGCATCGACCCCGAGCCGTTGCAGATCGCGCTCGCGCGCGCGCAGGCGCAGGCCGAGTCCGTGCGCAGCATGCTCAATGCGGCGCGCAACGGTTATGAGGCGGCGCAGGCCGACGTGCGCTCGGCGCAGGCCGACCTGGGCTACAAGCAACAGCAGTTCGCCCGCATGCACGAGCTGCGCGCACGCGGCCTCGTCGCGCAGCAGTCGCTCGATGATGCGGCCAACACGCTGGCCGCGGCGCGGGCCAAGCTCGAATCGAACCGCGCCGCCGCGACCAAGGCGCAGAACCTGCTTGGCGGCCTGCCGCAGACACCCGACGAGGATCTGGCTGCCTACAAGCTCGCGCAGGCGCAGCTGGCGGCCGCCCGGCTCGACCTCGAACACGCGACCGTGCGCGCGCCGATGGACGGCACGATCGGCAAGACCACGCTGCTGGCGGGCGATTTCCTCGCCGCCGGCCAGGCAGCGATGCCGTTGGTGGCCGATACACCGTGGATCGACGCCAACTTCAAGGAAACCGACCTCACCCATGTGCGCGTGGGCCAGCCGGCGACGATCGAGGTGGACACCTTTCCCGGGCGCAAGTGGCAGGCGCGCGTGGCTTCGATCAGCCCCGCCTCGAGCGCCGAGTTCGCGCTGCTGCCGGCACAGAATGCGACCGGCAACTGGGTCAAGATCGTGCAGCGCATTCCGGTGCGCCTCTCCATCGAAAGTGCACAAGATCACGGCATGATCCTGCGTGCCGGCATGAGCGCGGTGGTGTCGATCGATACCGGCGAAGCCAATTCCGTGCTCGGCCGTTGGCGTGGTTCGACCGAGGCGGCGCAACGCGTCGCGCAGGCCGGCCACTGAACGGCGCTGCGCACGTTTCCGCCATTCCACTGTTGGAGCCTTCCATGTTCGCCATCTTCACCGCGTTAACGGCAGTTCCGGCCGCCGCGCGTGACACCGATGCCGCCAGCGCGTCGCGCAAGGCGCAACGGCCGCTGTTCGACAACGCCGAGGACATCGGCACCCTGATGCCGGTCTACACCGAGATCGCGCAGCGCCTGTCGCGCAACGCCTACACGAGTTACGGCGCCACGCTGTAAGCGTCACCCCCGATGAGCGCCGCGCCTGTCAGCCATCGCGAGGTCGCCAATCGCGGCCTGCTGGTCGTGTCGGTGATGCTGACCACGCTCATGCAGGCGCTCGACACCACGATCGCCAACGTCGCCCTGCCGAACATGCAGGGCAGCCTCGCCGCGACCCAGGACCAGATCGCCTGGGTGCTCACCTCCTACATCGTCGCCGCCGCGATCGCCACACCCGCCACCGGCTGGCTGGCCTCGATCATGGGCCGGCGCCGCCTGCTGCTGATCGCGATCGCCGGCTTCACCATCGCCTCGGTACTGTGCGGACTCGCCACCGGCATCGGCGCGATGGTCGCGTTTCGCCTGCTGCAAGGGCTGTTTGGCGCCTCGCTGGTGCCGCTGTCGCAATCGACCCTGCTCGACGTCTATCCGCGCGAGAAGCACGGCTCGGCGATGGCGCTGTGGGGCATGGGTGTCATGGTCGGGCCGATTCTCGGTCCACCGCTCGGTGGCTGGTTGACCGAGACCTGGAGCTGGCACTGGGTGTTTTTCATCAACGTGCCGGTCGGCATCCTCGCCCTGCTCGGCGTGGCGGCCAGCCTGCCCAGCGACGACACCCGTCGCACGCGCTTCGACTGGCGTGGCTTTGCCTTCCTCGCCGTCGGCGTCGGCGCGCTGCAACTGTTCCTCGACCGCGGCGAGCTGCTCGACTGGTGGAACTCGAGCGAGATCCGCATCGAACTCGCGCTGGCCTGCCTGGGCTTCTACCTGTACGCGGTGCACTGGAAGTTCAGCCGCACGCCGTTCGTCGATCTGGGTCTGTTCGCCGACCGCAACTTCCTCGCCAGCAACATCCTCATCTTCGTGGTCGGCATCGTGCTGTTCGCGACGATGGCGCTGTTGCCGCCGTACATGCAGAACCTGATGGGCTATCCGGTCATCGCCACCGGCGTGTTGCTGGCGCCACGCGGCGTCGGCACGTTGCTGGCGATGCTGGTGGTCGGCCGACTGCTCGCGCGCGGCGCCGACGCGCGCCTCGTCGCCGCGGTCGGCATGCTGCTGACCGCGCTGTCGTTGTGGCAGATGACCGGCTTCAACCTCGACGTGCCGCAGTCGCTCATCATCGAGACCGGCATCCTGCAGGGCATCGGCATCGGTCTCGTGTTCGTGCCGATCTCGACCGTGGCCTACTCGACCTTGCCAATGGCGGTACGCACCGAGGCGGCCGGCATCTACAGCTTGACCCGCAACATCGGCTCCAGCGTCGGCATCTCGATCGTGATGGCGCTGTTGTCGCGCAATACGCAGGTCAACCACGCCGAGATCGCGGCGCGGCTCACGCCGTTCGGCAGCAATGCCGGCCTGCTGCGCGATGCGCTGCAGACGGGCGGTCATTCCGGCCTGGCCGCCCTCAACGCCGAAGTCACGCGCCAGGCCGGCGGCATCGCCTTCCTCAACGACTTCCACCTCATGATGCTGCTGACGTTGGCCGCGATCCCGCTGTTGGCGCTGCTGCGTCCGCCGCGGCACATGGCCGCGGCCGCCGCGGTCGCGGAGTGACGTCGACGACGGGTCCGGCTCGTGTAGCATCCGCGCATGAGCACGCGCTGGCCACTGCCGGAACTCGACTGCGGACGCGCGCGCCTGCGTGCGTGGCGACTCGATGACCTCGCCAGCCTCGTCGCCAGCGCCAACGACGAGAGCGTGTCGCGCGGCTTGCGCGACCGTTTCCCCTATCCGTACACCGGCGAGGATGGCCGCGGCTGGCTCGAGCATGCCGCGCGCAACGCCGACCCGCGCGACCGCGCCTGGGCGCTCGAGGTTGCTGGCGATGCGGTTGGCGGCGTGAGCCTGCATCTGGGCCGCGACGTGCACCGCCACAGTGCCGAACTCGGCTACTGGCTCGCACAGCGGTTGTGGAACCGCGGCCTCATGCGCGAAGTGCTCGGCGCCTTCGTGCCGCGGGCGATGGATGCGTTCGCGCTGCATCGCGTGCAGGCCAGCGTGTACGAAGGCAACCCGGCCTCGATGCGCGTGCTCGAGCATTGCGGCTTCGAGCATGAGGGCGTGGCCAAGTCAGCCGTCGTCAAGCATGGTCGGCTGCTCGACATTCACCTGTATGCGCGCACGCGGCGCGAATTGGCTGACCTGCATGAAACGTGATCGACCCACCCCGGCCGCCGCTTCGCCGTGGCAACAACGGCCCTCGGGCGCGCGCCCGCGCGTGCCCGAGGGCGAGCCAATGCCGCGCGCCGGCGAGCGCAATGCCGAAACACGCCTGTATGGCCTCAACGCCTGCCTGGCGGCGTTCGCGCACCGGCCGACGGCCTTGCGCAAGGTCTACCTCGTGCAAGCGCGCATTCCGGCGCTGCAGCAGGTACTGGCCTGGTGCGTGAGCCACCGGCTTGGCTACCGCGTGGTCGAGGCGGCCGATCTCGACCGGCTCACGGCCTCGCGCCACCACGAGGGCGTGTGCTTCGACCTCGTGCGCAGCGCGCCGCTGACGCTGAGCGACCTGCTCGCCGCCACGCCGCCCAACCCTGCGCCGGCCCTGCTGCTGTGGCTCGATGGCGTCGGCAATCCGCACAATCTCGGCGCGCTGCTGCGCAGTGCCGCGCACTTTGGCGTCTGCGGTGTGGTCACGCCACCCGCCATCGAAGTCTCGGGTGCCGCCGCGCGCGTCGCCGAAGGCGCGGCCGAGATCGTGCCACTGGCGCACGCCGATGCCGCCGCGCCTGCGCTCGCTGCGTTGCGCGCGCAGGGCTATGCGATCGCGGCAACCGTGCCGCGTGACGGCGCAGCACTGTACGCCACGCCGCTGCCGGCGCGCCTGGTGCTGGTGTTCGGCGCCGAAGGCGAAGGCATGAGCCAAGCGCTCATCGACGCCGCCGACCTGCGCCTGACGATTCCCGGCAGCGGCACGGTCGAGAGCCTCAACGTCGCGGCGAGTGTCGCTGTCGTGCTCGGCGAATACTGGCGCACGCACGTTGCCTTGGGCTGAGTGGGTGAGGGGTGTTCGCTGCCGCTGCGTTGGTGGCGGCATGCGCCGGTTGGCTTGGGCGCTGATTCGATCGTTGGCTTCTTTGCGAAAACCGACTCACGTCCGTGGTGGGTTCGTCCCGCATCCCTGCGGGCCGGTTCCTTTTCTTTGCATGCCCAAAGAAAAGGAACCAAAAGAAAGGGCACCCCACCGGCCACGGTCGCGCGCCGGCGGCGCGCGACTGCGCGCGGGCGCTACGGGGGTTTGCCGACAGTGCATCCGTGCACTGACGGCAAACGCGGCGCGATCCCTCGCGCCGCCCCTGCGGGCCTGCCCTTCGCCCCCGCGCCGTGGCCAAAGGGGAATATGGCCAGCATGCAAGGACAGTGGGTGTACTCACGGTGTGGGCTTGGGCGCGCAGGAGCGCGCTGCTTTTCCCCCGGCCCGCAGGGATGCGGGACGAACCCACCACGGACGTGAGTCGGTTTTCGCGAAGACGCAGCCGGGATTCGCGGAGCGCGGTCTGGGCGACGTCACAGCGCGGGCTTGGGCGCGCAGGAGCGCGCTGCTTTTCCCCCCGGGCCCGTCGGCGGCGACGGACGGCGGCCGAAGCGGCCCGCAGGGGGAGCGCGAGGGATCGCGCTCATTGCGCCGTCAGCACAGGGAGGTGCTGTCGGCGCAACCGGCCGCCGGGGGTGGACCTTGCGCACAGGAGGTGCGCAAGGCGGCGCCGCGAGGGCTGCCCTTCTCTTTGGTGACTTTCTCTTGGGCAAGCAAGAGAAAGACACCGGCCCGCAGGGATGCGGGACGAACCCACCAGGGACGTGAGTCGGTTTTCGCGAAGACGCAGCCGGGATTCGCGGGCCACGGTCTGGGCGACGTCACAGCGCGGACTTGGGCGCGCAGGAGCGCGCTGCTTTTCCCCGGGCCCGTCGGCGGCGACGGACGGCGGCCGAAGCGGCCCGCAGGGGGAGCGCGAGGGATCGCGCTCATTGCGCCGTCAGCACACGGAGGTGCTGTCGGCGCAACCGGCCGCCGGGAGTGGACCTTGCGCACAGGAGGTGCGCAAGGCGACGCCGTGAGGGCTGCCCTTCTCTTTGGTGACTTTCTCTTGGGCAAGCAAGAGAAAGACACCGGCCCGCAGGGATGCGGGACGAACCCACCAGGGACGTGAGTCGGTTTTCGCAAAGAAGCCAACGATCGAATCAGCGCCCAAGCCAACCGGCACAAACCGCCTGAGCGGCACGAATCGAACCCACCACAAACGTGAGTCGGCTTCCGCAACGAAGCCGACGATCAGCGAAACCCCCAGGACCCGTGCGCCAGCGGTGAGCGGCGGGACGCTCAGTCCCGCGGCTTGTCGTTGGCGAAAGCGCCCGGTCGCGAGCCGAAGTCACCCTGGGCCTGCGCGGCGAGGTAGGCCACCACTGCATACACGGCGACGTTCTGGCGCAGGTTGGCGGGGTCGATCTTGTCGAAGGTGTCGTTGGCCGTGTGATGCAGGTCGAAATAGCGGGTGGCGTCCTGGTGCAGCGACAGACCGGCCATGCCGACCTTGTGGATCGCCGACAGGTCCGAGCCGCCGCTGCCGGGCTGGCTGGCGTCGTAGGCGACGCCGAGCGGTTCGAGCGTTTTGGCGATCTGCGCGATCGCCGCGCGCGCCTCGGGCTTGACGCTCGCGGTGGCGAGGTAGATGCGGTCGGCGCCGAGGTCCGATTCGCTGCCGAGCACGATCTTGGCGATCTCCTTGCGATGTGCTTCGGCGTAGGCCTTGGCGCCGTACAGACCCGACTCCTCGTTGGCGAAGGCGACCACGCGGATGCTGCGTGCCGGGCGCAGCGGCAGGTCGGCGATGAGCCTGGCGGCTGCGGTGGCGATGGCCACGCCGGCGGCGTCGTCGATGGCGCCGGTGCCCAGGTCCCACGAATCCAGGTGCCCACCCATGAGGTAGTACTCGTCGGGCCGCTTGCTGCCGGTGAATTCGCCGATGACGTTGGCGCCCGTGTACTGGCCATCGAAGCCGCAATCCAGTTGCAGTTCGACCTTGAGCGGCTTGCCGCCGGCAAGGATGCGCTCGACCTGGTCGGCGTCGGGGGCCGCCAGCGCTGCCGCCGGGATCGGGGTGACGTCGTCGCCGAAATGGGTCACGCCGGTGTGCGGCAGGCGGTCCTGGTCGGTGCCGGCGCTGCGCAGCAGGAATGCGACGGCACCCTTGCCCGATGCGAGCGCCGGGCCAAACGTGCGCACGCTCGAGCCGATGCCGTAATCCTCGCCGCTGCGCTTGGCGTGCATGCGCGCGCCGACATAGACGATCCTGCCGCGCACACTGGCCGGGTCGGCGTTCTTGAGCGCCTCGAGCGTATCGAAGCCGACCACCTCGGCGCTGAGGCCACCGGCCGGCGTGGCCGGCGAATAGCCGAGCGCGGTGGCCGCCAGCGGCTGCGGGTAGGGCGCGAGGATTGCGGCCCGTTCGCTGCGGCGCTGCCACTTTGGAAACGTCACCGGCTCGGTCCAGACCTTGTCGAAGCCAAGTGCCTTGAAGCGTGCCACGGTCCATTCGCGGGCCTTGAGATCGGCCTCGCTGCCGGCCAGACGTGGTCCGACCTGCGTGGTCAGGTCGCGCGTGAAGGCGAGCGCGACCTCGTCCTTGAGCCCGGCCTCGCGCAACTGCGTGGCGGTCGCGAGCGCCGCGTCGGGGATCACCGTGTCCTTGCCGGCGGCAAGTGCGAGCGGCGGAGCGAGCAGAAGCAGGGCGAGCGGCAGCAAGCGGCGCATGGCGGAGTCCCTCGTGGCGGAACGCCGATTATGCGCGCAGCGGGCCGGCCCGCTTTGGGCCAAAGGTCATGCCTGTGCAGCCATTGGCCGCACAGGCCGTCCAGACGGCTACTTGCCCTGCTTGAGCAGGTCGCGGATCTCGCTGAGCAGGGCAACTTCGGGTGGCGGTGCGGCCGGTTCGGCCGCCTTCTTGCGCAGCGCCGTGTTCATGAGTTTGACCACGATGAAGATCGCGAAGGCGATGATCGTGAACTGGATGATCGTGTTGAGGAAGGCGCCAAACTGGATCGCGACCTCGCCCTTGCCGTCGACCGCTTCCTTGAGGATCCACTTGTAGGCCGAGAAATCCACGCCGCCGATCAGCAGACCGATCGGCGGCATGATGATCTGGTCGACCAGTGAGGTGACGATCTTGCCGAAGGCGGCGCCGATCACTACGCCGACGGCGAGGTCGATGGCATTGCCGCGCGCGGCGAATTCCTTGAATTCGGTAAACAGGCTCATCGGTGATCTCCGTTCAGGGTATGGCAGGTCAACACGGCGGCTGATTGTGCGCCGGCGCGCGCCATGCCGTCAGCACGCGACACCATTGTTTGCCACCGCCGTTCAGGTGATGTGTGCGTGCAGGCCGGCGATGCCGGTGAGGCTCGCCTCGAGTCGATCGCCGCGGACGAGCGGGCCGACTCCGGCCGGGGTGCCGGTGTAGATGAGATCGCCCGGCGCCAGCGTCCACAGCAGCGACAGCTCGTGGATGATCGCGGCGACGTCGAACAGCATGTCGGCGATGTCGCCATGCTGGCGCTGCTCGCCGTTGATCGCGAGCGTGAGCGCGGCGGCCTGCGGATGGCCGCAGCGCGCCACCGGCACCAACACCGAAGCCGGCGCCGAGGCATCGAAACCCTTGGCTGCGTCCCAGGGCTGGCCCTTGGTCTTGGCGATCGCCTGCAGGTCGCGGCGCGTGAGATCGAGGCCGACCCCGTAACCATGCACGCAGTCGAGTGCGTGCTCGCGCGCAATGTCGCGCCCACCGCGGGCGAGCGCGACGATCATCTCGACCTCGTGGTGAAGCTCCTGCGTCGCGGGCGGATACGGCACCTCGATGCCGTGGCCCTCATCGGCGACGAGCGCATCGGCGGGCTTCATGAAGAACAGCGGCTGGCCACGCTCGACCGGCGCGCCCATCTCGCGCGCATGCTCGGCGTAGTTGCGGCCGATGCAGTAGATGCGGTGCACGGCCAGGCGCGCGTCGCTGCCGGCGATCGCGAGGCTCGGGTGCGGTGGTGGAGGGAAGGCGTAGGCGCTCATGCGCGCAAGTGTAGGCGACAGTGGCATCCCGCGACAGCATCCGGCCAAGGTCGTTTGATCCGCGTTCGAATCGGATTTGAAGAATCAAGCAACGTTGACGCAGCGTCGCGCTCCACGCGCCGATCCGTGGCGCGGCATGATGCTGACGATCCCCGGCGTCGGCTTTGCGCGCGGACATCGGCCGCGCGGTTGTCCGCCGCGGGGCGCATTCGGAGAATGCGGGGCATCAAGAAGCGCGCTGATTTTGCTGACTTGGTCACATTTTTGTGCGTTCTCGGTTGACACGCCGCAGTCACGTAGTCATGGTTCTCCTGCCATGCAAAGTGGATCGTCTAGCAAGCGATTCGCGTGACGACCAGCGGCCGAGGACACGTGCGCGCCTCGGTGAAAATGACCACTATCAGGCTGTTGAGAGAGACAGCCTGATAGCGTGACCAAGGGGTGGATCGCACGCGGATCGACGACGCAAGTGGGTGATTTTGCTAACGCGAACCTTGGCCAGTACTGGACTCGCTGAGTTGAGAAGATGCAAGGGGCTATTTTGGTTCAACACCTTGCTGCGGTGGGAACAGTTGTGCCGATCAGTACGGTGACGTTAATACCAGTATTGAATCACCGATCCGGCTAAACGTTATTGCGAAAGAAACTCGGCGACGTCTGGATGGCTAGAGCTATTCAAACCGTTCGTTTGTGTGTTCAGATTAGACGTCGTTATAGGAGAGGAGTGATGGACACGCTCGATGCTCTGATGGAACGCTCGTTTCCGCACACACTGACAATCCTGACGACGTACCAGTGCACGGCCGCATGTCGGCAGTGTTGCTTCGAATCGTCCCCGAACGTTGTCGGCCGGTTGAGTCGCGGCCAAATTCTCGAACGCATTCACGAAGCGAAAGACAGCTTTCCGGGCTTGAGGCTGGTCGTCTTCAGCGGCGGTGAGGCGTTTCTTCTCAAAGAGGACTTGTACGTCGCGGTTGAATTGGCGACGTCGTTGGGCCTCATGACGCGGATCGTAACGAACGGGTCGTGGGGAAAGAGTGCAGATCACGCATTTGCGACTGCGAACCGCTTGAAGTTGTCGGGTCTCACGGAAATCAACATCAGCACCGGTGCCGACCATCAGGAGTGGGTCCCCATCACTAGTGTCGCGAACGCGGCGTTCGCGTTGACGAAGTCGGGTATCTCCACGCTCATCACAGTCGAAACTGATCCGGCCGAGGCGAACTGCCTGCGCGACATCGTCAACCACCCGGTGATTCGAGACGCGCTCCAAACGCGCCTGCTGAAGATCCAATCCAATAGCTGGATGCCCTTTAATGAGGACGCCCAACAACGCAAGATGCCCAACGCGCACGATTCATTGGAAGATGGGTGCAGCCAGATTTTTGAAACGGTCGTCGTGACGCCGCACAGCAACCTGTCGGCCTGCTGCGGACTGACCCTTGAGCACATCCCTGAGATGCGGCTCGGTCACATCGATGAAGCCTCGACGATGCGCGACCTCTACCGCTCGCAGATTGATGATTTTCTGAAGTATTGGATTCACGTCGACGGGCCCTACATGATCATCAAGCGATTGCTTGGCGATGACGCCAACGGCCTGCTCAAAGGCGTCGTCCATATTTGCCAAGCGTGCGTGATTCTTCATCAGAATCAACACGTCCGCGAGGCCTTGGTTGAACGCTATTCCGAATTCGTTACGGAAATTATGACCCGTTTCTCTTTGGAAGCCGTAAGAAAACAAAAGGAACTCGAGCACGTTCCATTGCCGGGCAAAACGGTTACAGCGTTGGTGTCAATGGAGGTAGAGGCATGAAACGCAGAAAATTTCTCAAAGGTGGCGTCGCGGCGCTCGGCGCGCCTTTGGCGGTGGGAACGGCAGGTCGGCTTTACGGCACGCCGGCGAGCGTCCAACCACGCGACATCTCGGACTTGGACAAGTTCAAGCTCCCTCTTTCCAAGGCAAAGGTACCAAGTGAGCTTTGGGATGGGTTGTCGAAGGTCGCCAAGCTGTGGGAGAACGTCCTTACTAATCCATCGGAGAGCACCGCCTTCCACAAAGACCCAACGGGATATCTGGGCTCCATTGGATTGGACGCATCAGATCGAACCCTCGCCACGGAGACGGTGGTACTTCTCCGGGCGATTGCGGATCCCGCGGTGAAAACCGCACTTGCGAAGAGCGACTATGTCTCGGTGTTCAGTCAGCTCATCGATGCCGGCGTATTCACCTCGACCGATCCCTCGGCACTCCAGTCCCATGTCGAGCAGATCTTCCGCGAAAACATCGAGGAGATTCAGATGTCGATTGCGGCGATCCAGCCGTACGTCGAACAGACGAAGCAGCGAGCGTTGCTCGCGTCGATCGACAGCGGCGACACGGTGCTAAGCGACGACGATATCGTGAGCCTCAGCCAGGTCTTGGTCGAGCACATTGGAGCCGGGCCGCAGCCGATGTGTACGGCGGTGGCGTTGTGCGTGGTGGCGGTTGGCATCGCGGCGACGGTCGTTGCCTATGTGTCCGTGGTCATCGCGGCCACGGTCGGCATACTTGCGGCTGTGTTCATCAGCGCCGCGGTGAAAACCGCGATCGTGGTCGGCGGAACCAATCCAGAGTCCAATCGGTTTGGAACGGATGCCGGGTTGGTTTCCTCATCGTTCACCGGCGAATTCGTGAAGCTTGATCCGGCGGCCATGCGCAACGCCGAGCGCGCGGTGCGATTGGCCGTCCTGACCGACGACGCGGGACTGCAAGTGTATAGCGCCAAGCAAGCGGTCCAGTTGGAAGTTCATGCGGTTCTGACAGCGATGCGCAACGTCAATCTACTACCGGTCTCGCAGGACGTGTTGCCAAACATCATCGACGTCGTGACTCGGTATTCTTGGAAATGCTTGGGACTGGACCGGGTTTGAATCAAAAGGTACGGTAGTCATGAGCGCGACGCTATACACCATATCATCATTCAACTTCAAGCCGATTCTAGTCATTGTCGTTTTAGTTTCGGTCTTGCCGTTTGCAACCGTTCTCTTGGCGCTGTATTTGGCCACGGGAAGCGTCAACTTCAAGATTCCGGCGGTGATTGGGGTGCTGACTCTCCCGCTTACGATTTTTCTGCTCGCTCAATTGATCATGGTGAAGATCGTTACGGAGGAGACACAGTTGACGGTCGGCGGTGGACTCTACAAAGAGACGATTGCACGATCCGCCATTCGGGGCGAAGCGATCGTGACGTTAGACTCGGCAGAGTTGCGCAAGGCGCTCGGCATCCGAGTCAACGGCGTGGGATTGCCTGGGTTCTTGCTCGGCTGGTTCCAACCGCGCGGCGGACGAAAGGTCTTTGTGCTGCAAACTGCCGGGCGAGCCGTGCTTGTTCCTACGACCGGTGCGTACGATGTCATCGTCAGTCCGGACGACACGCAAGCGTTCATTGCTGACCTGCAAAGGCGCTGACCATACTTGAGCCAGACGACTCGCCTGGGCTCGCTTTTCCGCACTCTCCTGCTGGGCACCGAGCTAAAGCCGTCCGCATGGCACAGCGACGGACTCGCACGGCCGTGCGCACGATCGTCGCCGAACGCCATCGAAAGACCAGGCAACGCGCATCGCCCTTCCAGTCGTGCTCTGGGAATCCGGATGACATTCGTCATGAGCGATCCATGATGAGCGCGAGTCCCTGACGCGTTGCGTTTGCCGCAGCATGCGAGAATCAGGGATTCGCCCTGATCTCCTGCCTGCCATGGACCAGTCGCAACTGCTCAAGGAACTGCGTATCGACCGCTCGGCGCCAACCGCGACGGGAGCGTCGCGCGGTCGTTGGATTGCGCTCGCCGTGGGGGTCGCGCTCCTCGTGGCGGCGGGCGGTTGGTGGCTGTTGCGCGGCACGCGCGCGCTGGTGGTCGAAACGGCCGTCGCGACTGCGCCACAGGCGGGTGGGGCCGCCAGCATGGCCGTACTGCAGGCGACCGGCTACGTGACCGCGCGGCGGCAGGCCACGGTATCGGCGCAGATCACGGGCACGCTGACCCAGGTGCTGATCGAGGAGGGCGAGCGCGTCGCGGCGGGGCAGGTATTGGCCACGCTCGAGGACGCCGCGCAGAAGGCGATGCTCGCGCAGGCGCAAGCCGGACTGCGCGCCGCGCAGGCGCAGCTCGAGCAGGCGCGCGCCCAGCTCGCGCAGAACGAACGCGACGAGCGGCGCGCGACCGAACTCCTCGGCCGCCAGCTCGTCTCGCGCCAGGCGGTGGAGCTCGCGCGTACCCAGGTCGCGAGCCAGCGCGCGCTGGTGCAGGCGCAGGCGCGCCAGGTCGAGGTGGCGCAGGCCAACGTCAACGCGGCGCAGGTGCAGCTCGACTACTGCACGGTGCGCGCGCCGTTCGCGGGCGTCATCACCGCCAAGGCCGCCCAGGTCGGCGAGATCGTCTCGCCGCTGTCGGCCGGCGGCGGCTTCACGCGCACCGGCGTGGGCACGATCGTCGACATGGATTCGCTCGAGATCGAGGTCGACGTCAACGAGGCCTACATCCAGCGCGTGGTCGCGGGCCAGCCGGTCGAAGCCGTGCTCGACGCCTATCCCGACTGGAAGATCCCCGCGCACGTGATCGCGATCATCCCGGCCGCCGACCGCGGCAAGGCCACGGTCAAGGTGCGCATCGGTTTCAACGAGAAGGACGCGCGGATCGTGCCCGACATGGGCGTGCGCGTGTCCTTCCTCGAGGACGACAAGGACGGCGCGGGCGCGGCGCCGCCACCGAGCGGCGTGCTGGTGCCGACCGATGCGATCGTGCAGCGCGACGGACGCAGCGTCGTGTTCGTCGTCGAGGACGGACGGGTGCGGCAGCGCGCGGTGACGCCGGGACGGGCCCAGGCCGACCAGCGCCTGGTCGAGGGCGTCGCCGCCGGTACGCGCGTGGTGCGCAAGCCGGGCGCCGACCTCGGCGATGGCGCGCGCGTCGAGGCAGCACGCAAATAGCACGCGCCGGCGGGCGCACAGCGAGGAACCGAGATGGGCAGCATCGTCACGATCCGCGACCTCAGCAAGGTCTACGTCCGCGGCCGGCAGCAGGTCGAGGTGCTCCACCACATCGATCTCGACATCGCGCAGGGCGATTTCCTCGCGCTGATGGGGCCGTCCGGTTCGGGCAAGACCACGCTGCTCAACCTCATCGGCGGCCTGGATTCGCCGACCGCGGGCACGCTCGAGGTCGGCGGCCAGCGCATCGACCGGCTTGGCGAGGGCGCGCTCGCCAAGTGGCGCAGCGAGCACGTCGGCTTCGTGTTCCAGTTCTACAACCTGCTGCCGATGCTGTCGGCGCAGAAGAACGTGGAGCTGCCGCTGCTGCTCACGCGCCTCGCCGCCGCCGAGCGCCGGCGCCGCGCCGCGATCGCGCTGCAGCTCGTGGGCCTCGCCGACCGTGTCGGCCACAAGCCGGGCGAGCTGTCGGGTGGCCAGCAGCAGCGCGTCGCGATCGCGCGCGCGATCGTCTCCGATCCGGACCTGCTGGTGTGCGATGAACCGACCGGCGACCTCGACCGCCAGTCGGCGCAGGACGTGCTCGGGCTGCTGCAGATGCTCAACCGCGAGCACGGCAAGACGATCATCATGGTCACGCACGACCCCAAGGCCGCCGAATACGCGACCCACACGCTGCATCTGGACAAGGGCACGCTGGTCGAGCACGGCGTGGTGGGCTGACGCCGCCATGTCCGTGCAGCATGCGGTCACCACCGACGGTCGGCGCAGGAGCATTGCCGATGGCGCTGCCGGCGTCCCGCCCGCGCGATCGTGGCAGGCGCCGGCCCGTTCCTCCACCACCATCGAGCCCATCCCATGAAATACCTCCATCTCATCTGGGCCGCGTTGTTCCGCCGCAAGGCACGCACGATATTCACGCTGGCCTCGGTGATGGCCGCGTTCCTGCTGTTCGGCCTGCTCGACTCGGTGCGCGCCGCGTTTGGCGACGCCGGCAACAGCGTGGCCGGTGTCGATCGGCTGCTGGTGATGTCCCGGATCAGCATGACCGTGTCGCTGCCGCAGAGCCTGTTGCCGCGCATCGAGGCCGTGCCGGGCGTCAAGGAGGTGGCCTACGGCAACTGGTTCGGTGGCATCTATCAGGATCCCAGGAACTTCTTTCCCAACGAAGCCGTCAGCGACAACTTCCTCGACCTGTTCGACGAGTACGAGATGCCCGCGGACCAGCGCGCCGCGTTTCGCAACACGCGCACCGGCGCCATCGTCGGTGCCGAGCTGGCGCAGCGCTTCGGCTGGAAGATCGGCGACAAGATCCCGCTGCAGGCGACGATCTTCCCGCAGCGCGACGGCAGCAACACCTGGACCTTCGACCTCGTCGGCATCTTCCATGCGCGGGACCGCAAGGAGAAGAACCGCGAGTCGATCCTGTTCTTCCGCTGGAAATACCTCGACGAGTCGCGGCCGTTCGACCGTGGCCGCATCGGCTTCTACGTGGCCCAGCTCGCCGATGTGAACCAGGCCGACGCGGTCGCGCACGCGATCGACGCGATCTCGGCCAACTCCGACCACGAGACCAAGACGCAGAGCGAGAACGCGTTCAACCGCGCCTTCGTGAGCCAGTTCGCCGACATCGGCCTCATCGTCGCCGGCATCATGAGCGCGGTGTTCTTCACGCTGATCCTGCTCACCGGCAACACCATGGCGCAGGCCGTGCGCGAGCGCATTCCCGAGCTCGCGGTGCTCAAGACGATCGGCTTCTCCAACCGCAGCGTGCTCGGCCTGGTGCTCGCCGAGTCGGTGCTGCTGATCCTGCTCGGCGGCCTCATCGGCATCGCGCTCGCGGCGCTCATCGTGCCGGTGATGAGCACCCAGGTGCGCGGCCTGCTGCCCGATCAGGTGCGGCTGGCGACCTGGCTGTTCGGCATCGCCATGATGATCGGCATCGGACTCGTGGTCGGCGCGCTGCCGGCGCTGCGCGGCATGCGCCTGCGCATCGTCGATGCGCTGGCTGGACGTTGAGGGAGACTGTCATGCGCAAACTGCTGCCAAACCTCGCCATCACGCTCGCGCTGCTCGCGACGGCCGTGCCGCTGGCCATGCTGCCGTGGCCGGCACTGCTCGCGCTGGCGATCGTGTTGGCACTGTGGATGGTGCTGAGTCATCGCGGCCAGCAGACCTGGGCCGTCACGCGGGTGGGCCTGTCCACGCTGGGTCAGCGGCTGGGTTCGTCGTCGGTGGTCGTGGTCGGCATCGCCGGCGTGGTCGGCGTGCTGGTGGCATTGCTCGCGATGGGTGAGGGCTTCCGTGCCACGCTGGCGGAAACCGGCAGCGACGATACCGTGCTGGTCACGCGTGCCGGCGCCAATGCCGAGCTCAATTCGGTGCTGCTGCACGATGCCGTGGTGCAGATCGAGCAGGCGCCCGGCATCCTCAAGGACGCACAGGGTCGGCCGATCGCTTCACCCGAGCTCGTGGTGGTGGCCTCGCTGCCGCGCCAGGGCAGCGGCCTCGATGCCAACGTGCAGATCCGCGGCGTCGGACCGCAAGTGCGCGAGCTGCGCCCGCAGGTCGAGATCACCGCCGGGCGCTACTTCGAGCCGGGTCTGCGCGAACTCGTGGTCGGCAAGGGCGCCGCCGAGCAGTTCCAGGGACTGGAGCTGGGGGCGCAGATCCGCCTCAACAACCAGGTCTGGACCGTGGTCGGCACGTTCCGCGCGGGCGATGCGTTCGACTCCGAGGTATGGGCCGACGCCGACATCGTCGCTTCGACCTATCGTCGCGGCAACAGCGTCACCGATGTCACGGTCAAGCTCGTCAACGCCGATGCGTTGGACGGCTTCAAGGCCGCGCTGGCGGCCAATCCGCAGCTCAAGGTCGATGCCGAGACCACGCGTGCGTACTTCAGCAAGCAGTCCGAAGGGCTGAGCCGGCTGCTCCGCATCGTCGGCAGCGTGGTCGGCGCGATCATGGCGATCGGCGCGATCTTCGGCGCGCTCAACACGATGTATGCCGCCGTTGCCGCGCGCGCGCGCGAAATCGCCACCTTGCGCGCGATCGGCTTCCGCGGCCTGCCGGTGGTGGTATCGGTGATGCTGGAAACGATGCTGCTGGCGCTCGCCGGCGGCTTGCTGGGTGCGGCGGTGGCGTGGCTCCTGTTCGACAACTACACGGTGTCGACGCTGAGCCAGAATTTCAGCCAGGTCGTGTTCGCATTCCGCGTGTCGCCGGCGCTCGTCCTGACGGGCCTCAAGTGGGCGCTCGTGATCGGCTTCATCGGCGGACTGTTTCCGGCGCTGCAGGCCGCGCGCCTGCCGGTGACGACGGCGCTGCGGGAGTTGTGACGCCGCGTCCGCGCGTGAGCGCGAGGATGGCCACGCCGGCGAGGATGATCGCCATCGCGACGAGATCGCCGCCGTGCACGGTCTCGCCGCCGAACAGTGCGCCGATCAGCACGGCCACTGGCGGATTGACGTAGGCATAGCTCGTGGCCAACGCGGGCCGCACGTGGCCGAGCAGGTAGAGATAGGCGCTGAACCCGATGATCGAGCCGAACACGGCCAGGTACAGCAGGGCGAGGTTGGCTGCCAGCGGCGCCGCGACCGGCCAGCGCTCGCCGATCACGGCGGCGAACAACAACAGCAATACGCCGGCAGTGAGCATCTGCGCGGCCGTGTTCATTGCCGGCGCCGGCATGTCGCGCTGCTTGCTCCAGATCGAGCCGAACGCCCATGCCGCCGCTGCCACCACCAACGCGAGCGCGCCCAGTGGCGCGCCGGCCATGCCGCTGCCGAAGTTGAGCACGATGACGCCGGCGAAACCGACCGCGAGGCCGAGCCATTCGTGGCGATGTGGCCACTGGCCCCAGATGCCACCGAAGATCGCCGCGAACAGCGGCATGCTGGCGACCGCCACCGCAGCCAGGCCCGAGGCGACGACCTGCTCCGCGTAGCAGACCAGGCCATTGCCGAGCCCCAGCAGCATGGCTCCGCTCAGCGCGCAGTTGCGCCACTGCCGCGCGGTCGGCGCCGGCATGCCGCGCCAGCGCAGGAAGGCGAACAGCGCGAGGCCCGCGCCGAGGAAGCGCACGCCGGCGAGCAGGAACGGCGGCCAGCTCACCAGTGCGATGCGGATCGCCAGGTAGGTCGAGCCCCACACCAGGTACAAGGCCAGCAGCGCCGCCGGCACCAGCAACGATGGGCGCCGCCAGCGTGGGGCAGGGCTGGGCGCGGCAGGGTCGCGGTCGGCGGTGTCGTTCATCTGGATGGGACGGACTGCAGGCAGGGTGCGGTGTCGCCGCCGATGACGGCACTGGATGGCAGCGGCGCGTGGCCCACCGATGCGGTCCGCTCGCGGCGTCGCTCAGCGGGCGCGGTGGCGATCGAAACCCTGTGGCAGCACCTTGAATTCGCCGTCGATCACGCTGCTGGTGGCGACCGGCGGCGCGGTGCTGCCGCGCATGCCGTCGCGCAGCTTGCGCCAGGCGAACCACAGCGCGCCGCCGGCCAGCAGCAGCGCGAGCACGATTGCGCCGAGCATGAGCGCGACGCCCACCGCGAGCACGCCGATCACGAGCACGGCCAGTCGCGCCAGCGGATGGCGCGGACGGGCAAAGCGCAAGCTGGTATGGAACATCGCGGGTGCTGCCTGTGCCAGAATCGCAAGTTGCGGGAACAGGCACCATAGGGGTGCCCGAGGCCGCCCACAAGTGCTGAAAGTTGGCATGACCGCATCCACGCCGCTGTGTCGGCTTGACGAGATTCCGGCCCAAGGGGCGCTGTCGGTGCATGTCGACAGTGCCACCGGCGGGTTCGACCTGATCCTCATGCGCGACGGCGACGGTGTCGTCGCCTACCACAACGAATGTCCGCACCAGGGACGGCGGCTCGATTACGCGCCGGGTCGCTTCATCGTGCGTGACCAGCACATCACGTGCGCCGCACACGGCGCGACGTTCCGCAGCGGCGATGGCGTGTGCGTGTCCGGGCCCTGCTGCGGGTCATCACTGGCCACGGTCGCAGTGCATGTGAGCGACGGCCTGGTGTACGCGCGCTGAGGCGGGCGCACCCTCAGCGGAACAGCAGGTTGATGCTGACCAGCAGCGTCGCCAGCATCAGCACGGTCAGCGGCAGGCCCACGCGCAGGAAGTCGCGGCTGCGGTAGCCGCCCGGTCCGGCGATGATCATCAGCACCGGGCTGGCGCTGGGCAGGATGAACGTGTTCGAGGTCGAGATCGCGACCACCAGCGCGTACAGCGCCGGGTTGCCACCCGAGGCGAGCGCCACGTTGATCGCCATCGGCACCATCATCACCGCCGCGCCGACGTTGGAGATGACCTGCGAGAACATCAATGCCAGCACGGCCACCACCAGTTGCAGGCTCCACTGTGGCCAGTGGCCGATGTAGCGCATCACCTCCTGCGCCAGCCACGCCGCCGCACCGGTCGAGTCCATCGCCGCGCCGAGCGGGATCAGGCAGGCCAGCGTGAAGATGGTTTTCCAGTTGATCGCGCCGTAGGCCTCGTCCATGTCGAGCACGCCGGCCAGCAGCATGCCGACCGCGCCGCACAGCATCGCCACCGACAGCTTGAGGTCGGTGAACAGGCCCAGTCCCATGGCCAACGCGAAGAACGCCACCGCATACCAGATCTTGGCCGGGCGCTGCTCGTCTTTGGGGTAGTCGGTGACGACGACGAAATCGTGTGATTCGGCGGCCTGGGTCAGGTCGCGCCAGAAGCTGTGCAGGACCAGCGTGTCACCGGCGCGCAGCGACACCTGGCGCACGTCCTCGCGGAACACCTGATCGCCGCGATTGACCGCCAGCACCGAGATGCCACGCGTCTTGCGCAGGCGCAGGTCGCCGACGGCCTGCTTGATCCACGGTGAACTCGGCGGCAGCACCACTTCGGAGATGCCGGCGCGGGTCGGATTGAACAGGTCGGCGAAATTGCGCAGCCGTGACGACATCTGGCACAGCTGGGTGTTGGCGAACTCGGCCACGGCTTCGCGCTTGCCAAGCACGCCGAGCACGCTGCCGACCCAGATCATCTGGTCGCCCGGCGGCGCCATGCGCGCCTCGTTGCCGGTCTTGAGCGCCAGGATCAGGGGGGCGTTGTGCAGTTGTTCGATCTCGCTCACGTTCATGCCCACCAGCGGGCTGTCGGTGGTGACCGTGAGTTCGGCCACCTCGCCGGCGATGCCGTAGGTCTCGGCGAAGTAGGTCTCGGTGCGCCCCGGGGTCACCATCTGCCGTTCCTCGTCGTCACTCGGGAACAGCTTGCGGGTGAACAGCGCGAAGTAGAGCAGGCCGGTCAACAGCAGCGGAATGCCGATCGGGGCGATCGCGAACAGGCTGAAACTCTGGATTGTCTGCGCGCCCGGCGGCAGGTTGCGGTTGGCGCTGGCGATGAGGTCGTTGAGCAGGATCAGCGGCGAGTTGGACACCATCGTCATGTTGGTGCCGCACAGGATCATGAACGCCATCGGCAGCAGCAGGCGCTTGAGCGGCAAGCCGGTGCGTGAGCTGATGCGGCTCACCACCGGCAGGAACAGCGCCGACAGGGCCTGGCTCTGGATCAGGCTCGACAGACTGCCGGCCATCGCGTTGATGAGCAGCGACACACGCGCCTCGACACCGCCGGCCAGGCGCAGGATGAACGCGGCAGCCATGCCGAGCACGCCGGTACGGTCGAGGCCGGCGCCCATGATCATCACCGCGATCAGCGAGATCACCGCATTGCCGGCGAAGCCGTCGAACAACTGCTCCACCGGTATCAGGCGCGTCACCCCGATCACCACGATCACGAGCAGGGCGATGAGGTCGGTGCGGATCCATTCCAGAACCAGCATCACCACGGTGAACGCGAGCAACGCGAACACCAGGGTCATGTTGGTGGTGAGGCTCAGGCCGGCTTCCATTCGGGGCGGTTCCGCTTGTGGCCGTGGCGCATCAGTGGTCCTCAGATGCGTTCATGGACGAAGTCCCAGGTGCCGTGGCCCAGGCGCAGGCCGCGGCGCTCGAAGTGCGTCTGCACGCGCCAGGGCGGTCGCGTCGCCGGATCGGCATGGGCGGCGCTCGCCCGCCACGCGGGCGCCTCGCCCAGCACCTGCTGCATGTGCTCGGCATACTCGGCCCAGTCGGTTGCCAGATGCAAGCGACCACCGCGCGCCACGCGCGTGGCGAGCAGTTCGAGGAAATCCGGTTGGATCAGGCGACGCTTGTGGTGGCGCTTCTTGTGCCAGGGGTCGGGGAAATAGATGCGTACCTCGGCCAGCGAATCGGCTGCGATCTCGTGCGTGAGCACCTCGACCGCGTCGTGGTTGTACAGGCGCACGTTGCCGATATCGGCCGCGGCCAGCGCATTCATGAGCCGGCCCACGCCGGGGCGATGCACCTCCACGCCGATGAAGTCATGCGCGGGCTCGGCCTGTGCCGAGTGCAGGAGCTGCTCGCCGTTGCCGAAGCCGATCTCGAGCACGCGCGGCGCCTGGCGCCCGAACACCGCGTCCATGTCGCGTGGCCGGCCGGTGATCTCGAGCCCGTAGCGGGCCCAGTGCTGGTCGAAGGCGCGCTGCTGGGCGGGGGTGAAGCGTCCCTGTCGCAGCACGAAGCTGCGGATCGGCCGTTCACGCATGCGAGCTCTCCCGCCCGTGCGGCCGCGCGGCGCTCGGCCATGCCGCACCGTCTGCCGACGCACAAGGTCTGCGCCGGGCGCCGGTGACGGTCGCGGCGCGCCAGGGTTGGAACACGACGCCGACAATGCGGTGGTGACTGGCAAAGGGCTCCGGCATCGGCAGGGTCGGCTCGCTCGCAACGGCGTGACAGTGCGCCAATGATCGCATCCCGGGCGGTCATCGAGACAGCCGGTCGCGTCGCGGCGGTCAGCTCGGAGTGGGTCGCCAGCGCCCGCTTGCCGACGGTTCGACCAAAAAAGATGCCGCGCAGTGCGCGGCATCGAATCAGGTTTGCGCCAGATCGCGTGGGATCAGCGGCGCTCGTAGCTGCGCCCACCACTGTCGGATTCGTCGCGGTTGCCGCGGCGCGCCGGCGCCGATTCGCGTGCCGGGGCCGACTCGCGCGGTGGCGACGCCTGGCGCATTTCCCGTGGTGCCTCGACGCGTGGTTGTGCGGCCGGTTGCGGCGCCTCGTAGCCGCGCGAGCGCACGGCAGGCTGCTCCATCGCGCGCTGTTGCGGCGCTTCGTAGCTGCGCTGGCGGAACGTCGGCTGGCTCACCTCACGCTGCTGTTGCGGTGCCTCGTAGCCGCGAGAGCGGAACGCCGGCTGGCTGTCGTCGCGTTGCTGTTGCGGTGCCTCGTAGCCGCGCGAGCGGGTCGCGGGCTGCTCCATCGAGCGCTCCTGCTGCGCAGGCGCATAGCCGCGCGAGCGCAGCCCGGACTGGCTGTCCTCGCGCTGCTGCACGGGCGCGTCGTTGCTGCGCGAGCGGACGTTGCCGGGTGTCGGCGACGCAGCGGAATCGAGCGTGCGCGTGCGCTCCAGCGCCCGGTTGCCATCGCGATTCTGCGGCAGCGTCGCGGGTTCGGCGTTGCCACGCGACGGCGCGAAACGCGAGGACGGCAAGGCGCGCTCATTACCGCGCGCGCCCCGGCTCTCGTCACGCGGCGTCACCGGCGATTCGGCGTCGCCGCGCTGCAGCGGGGTCGCGCCGCGCACGACCGGCGTGCTGCCGCGCTCCATGGGGGTTACGCTGCGTTCGGCGGGCATGGAGCCGCGCTCCACCGGCGCCGTGTTGCGCTCGGTGGGCGTGAGGCCGCGCTCGGCCGGTGTCACGCCGCGCCCGGCGGGGCCGGTGGTGCGATCGCCGGCCATGGCGGGCGTGCCACGCGTCAGGGCCTGCGGCCGGGCCTCGGTGCTGTCGACCACGCGCACCCGCGCTGCCACGCCGCGCGTGGCATCGGCTTGACCGCGCGCCGTCGTGGCAGCGTCCAGCGGGCGTGCCAGCGGTTGCCCGCCGTTGCGTTCGATGGCCTGGATGCGTTCGCCGATCGGCGCCACCCGCGGCGCGGGGGCGGTGCGCGCAATGATCGGGCGTTCCAGCACCGCGGCTTGCGGACGCTCGTCGACGCGGCGCGCCGTAGCCGAGACGAAGCTGCCTTCGGTCGGCGCCACGCCGAGGCGGCTGACGACGTTGGCGTTGCTCCACTGCCGGGCATTGACATCGACGCGACCGGCCATCACCGGGCGCGCACCGACGAAGGTGTCGCGCGACACCGCGGTCAGCGCCGCACGGTTGTTGCGCCACATGTAGTCGGTGCCGGGCACCGGGCGGCCACGCGAATAGTCGTTGTAGACGTTGGTGATGCGCACGTTGTTGATGATCGTCGTGTTGTGCACGTTGATGTTGGTGAAGTAACGGTGCGAGCTGTGGTACCACGGCACGTAGACATCACGCGGGCCGAGCGGGAACCAGCCGATCGGGCCACCCAGCGACACGCTCGCGCCCCAGCCGTGGCCGCCCACGAAGGCCACCATCGCCGGCGCATAGATCGCGCGCACATGGCGCGGGCCCGGGCACCAGCCCCAACGGTTGCCGATATAGACCCAGCGGCCGTAGTGGAACGGCGCGAAACCCCATGGCGAATTGTCGATCCAGGTCCAGCCCCACGGGCCGACCCAAGACCAGTAACCGCTGCGGTACGGCGCCCAGCCCACCGCGACTTGCGTCGGGTACCACACGGCGCCGTAGTCGCGCGCGGTCGACCACGAACCGTATTCGTCAAGGTCGTAGGCGCCGATCATGTCGTCGGCGACGTACTGACGCGATACCGAACGCGAGTAGGCACGCTGGCGCGATGCCACCCAGTTGTCGAAATCGTCGGCGCGCGGCAGGTCGAGAATCTCGTAGTCGCGCAGCGCACTGTCGTTGAAGCGGTAGGAATTGCCGGCCCGCACGCTGTAGCTGGCATTGTTCTCGCCGTAAACGTCGGCGTTGCCCTCGAACACCGTGACCATGGTCGAGCGTCCGTCGGGGGCGATGTCGATGCGGTACAGGCCCGGCATCGTGGTCACGAATGCCAACGTCGGCGTGTCGATCTCGTAGCTCTGGCCCCGCGCGATGCTGCGCACGCTCAGGCTCAGCACGCCTTCGCTGAGCTCGAATTGCGCGAGATCGTTGTTGAGGTTGAGCAGGTTGAGCGAGCTGCGGTCGTCGATGCGCACGGTGGCGCCACCCAGTTGCAGTTCGGTGCGCGCGTTGCGATCGGTGTGCAGCGAATCGCCGGCCATCAACGGACGGTTCAATGAGGCCTGCACCCAATCCTTGCCGCCGGCCGGCTGGAAGCTCACCGCGCCGCCGAGGAAACTCAGTCGTGCCACCCGGTCGGGCGGATCGACCACGTCGTTGTCCGCTTGCGCCAGCGCCTGCCCGGTGACTGCTGCGCCGAGCAGCAATGCGAGTACCGCGGCACCCCAGGTGCGCGAACCGGATCGTGTCTTCAACATCGCCTTGCTCCTCCTCGCGCCTACGCCAGTCCCCGTCGCGGCGGGCCGTGCCCAGGATACGACCACCGGGACTGACAGGCGCCGCCAGTATCCGCGTCGCGCGCCTGAACGATGGCTTGCCGGTACCACAAGTTTGCAGTGGCTTGCAGTTGCGCTGTGCTCCGGTTCACACCGCACGCCCAGTGCTTGCCCGCGTCGCCGCGCGCCGCTACCCTGCACGCGCCTTGGCACCGGCTGCCGCCGCTCCAGGGCTCGCTCGCGGGCGTAGCTCAATGGTAGAGCTGCGGCTTCCCAAGCCGCTGACGTGGGTTCGATTCCCATCGCCCGCTCCACCGCATCATTCTGCGGACTTCCGCAGAAGTCCAAGAGAGTCTGCAAGTCGTTGCCACACAAGGACTTTTCCTCTCTTTGACGTTCTGCCGTAGTCCACTGCGATCCGCCTACAGCCGGGACTTTTAAGTCCACAAACAAGTCCATTTTTGCGGGCGCGGCTGATTCCGGATTGTTGATGGAGGGGCGAGGTCGACGTGACCAGCATCTGGTTCCTGACTCATGTTCAGGAGCAAGAGCATGGCACTCTCAGACCTGGCCGTTCGACAGGCCAAGGCAACTGGCAAGGCATACACCCTCCCTGACTTGGATGGCCTCTCCCTGGCCGTCACGGCTGCAGGGGGCAGGACTTGGCACTTCCGCTACTACTGGGCGGGCAAGCAGAAGCGGATGTCGCTCGGCACCTACCCGGAGGTGACGCTTCGCGAGGCCCGCAGCCTGCGCGACGAAGCGCGCGCCCTGCTGGCCAAAGGCACCAATCCTCGCGTTCACCGCAAGCAGAAGCGCACCGCTGTCCGGCTCGCCGACGAAAACACCTTCGAGGCGGTGTATCGCAAGTGGCTCAAGCATCGCGGGCTCAGCCTCAAGGAAGGCCGGCAGACGACCCTCTCGATACTTCCGCGCATCTTCGACAAGGATGTGCTGCCCGCCTTGGGCAAGCGGTCGATCTATGAGATCAAGCGTCCCGACCTGTTGGAGGTGATCGCCAAGATCGAGAAGCGCAAGGCGCTCTCCGTCGCCGAGAAAGTCAGAACGTGGTTCAACCAACTGTTCCGCTACGCGCTGGTGATCGTGCCGGGCCTGGAGCAGAACCCCGCCGCCGATCTCGATGTGGTGGCGCTGCCGCTGCCACCCGTCAACCACAACCCGTTCCTGCGCATGGCCGAGCTGCCGAAGCTGTTGCAGCGGCTGCGCAGCTATCGCGGCAGGCGGCAGACCCAGCTCGGGCTGCGGCTATTGCTGCTGACCGGCGTGCGAACCGGAGAGCTGCGACAGGCGACGCCGGATCAATTCGATCTGGACCGTGGGTTGTGGATCATCCCGCCCGACGTCGTGAAGCAACTCCAGTTGGATATGCGCAAGAAGCGGCAGCAGGCGAAGGACATCCCGCCCTACATCGTGCCGCTGTCGATTCAGGCCATGGAGATCGTCCGGCACCTGCTGGATGAGTTCAAGCCGGCCCAGCGCCACCTGTTCCGGCACGACAGCGACTTGAAGAAGCGCATCAGCGAGAACACGCTCAATGGTGCGCTCAAGCGCATGGGCTATCAGGAACGCCTGACCGGACACGGTATTCGCGGCACGATGTCCACCGCGCTCAACGAGATCGGCTACCCGAAGGTCTGGGTGGATGCACAGCTCTCGCATGTCGATCCCAACAAGGTCAGCGCGACCTACAACCATGCCGAGTACGTGGAGCAGCGTCGCCGCATGATGCAGGACTGGGCCGATCGGCTCGACCTCTTCGAGCAGAACCAGGTCGAGGCGGCCAGCATGCCGCTCACCGTGCATCTGGAAGGCGTGCCCGCGTTTCCGAGTGAGCAAACCGCAAGCGCGCCCTCCGCGCCGGTTGCCGCTTCGCCAATCCTGCTCGTGACGAAGCCGGGCGACGCCATGCCGTTGGTTTCTGCCGCCGCACATCGGCTGCCGGCGGTTCCGCCCCCTCGATCGGCCGCGCCGCTGGTGCCTTCGGACATTCAGCGCGAGAGGATGGAACTGTTCGATGTCTTCGAAGCGCCGCACAACCTTCCCGTCGCTGCGTTTGCCAAGATGGCAGGCAAATCCCGCAGGTGGATCAGCTACGAGATCAAGGCGGGCAACTTGCTGGCGTTGAACGTAGGCAACCGCGGCCAGCGCGTGCCGGACTGGCACCTCGACCCACTCAAGCACGAGCTGATCCAGTCCGTCCTGAAGCTAACCAGGGGTGCGGACCCTTGGCAGATCTACCATGCACTGCTACAGCCGCGCTCGATGCTGCGGGGGCGTTCGGCACTGGAGGGCGTGACGGCCGGCAATCTCGACAAGCTCGTCATGGCCGTGAGCACAGCCGTGAAGGAAAGCGAATGGACCCCGCCGCGAGTCGGGGTCGCCTAGCAGCAGGAATGCGGGATCGTGGCGAAACCGCGATCCCCGCGCGTCCGTCAGGACACCAAGCGCGCGCGGCGGGCGAATCTTGCCTGGGTGTCCGACAAGGAAGCGTTGCGGCGGAGCAGGTAAGCCATCACGATCGTTGGTGCGCCGGCCAGCGGCCGCACGGCGATGCCTCGGCGTAGGTAGCTCGCCAGTCTCGCGGCAGGCGCAATGGCGATCCCGTACCCGGCGGCAACCAGCGTCATCGCCACATCGAATGTCTCCACCGTTTGCTCTCGCTCCTGCAGCGCGTTTTCGAACACGCGCTGCACGGTCATGCGCCATGGTTCATCGGCCGTGGACTGCGAGCAGATCAAGGGCTGCTTGAGCAC
>NZ_JAHCAQ010000021.1 GCF_019634845.1 Dokdonella sp. | reverse complement strand
CCATCGGCAACTCGTTGTCCGCATCTTCCAGCGCTGCGAGCACGGCGGGGCGCACCTTGGCCGAGCCGGGCGGGATCGCCACGCCGAACTCGCGCAGCAGGCCGCGCACGAGATTGATCGCCGCAGTGCGCTGCGCCTTGTGGAACTCGCGCACACGATGCAGCCCCTGGATACCCTGCTGCTGCGGCGTCTTCACCGGCACCGGCCGGATCGCCCCGCAGCGCGCGGCTTCGAGCAGACCGGCGGCATCGGCGCGATCGGTCTTGGTGCGATGCACGTACGGGCGCACGTCGTGCGCCGGCAGCAGATCGACGCGATGACCGGCGCGTGCAAAGCATCGCGCCCAGTAGTGGGCCGAGCCACACGCTTCCATCACCACGCGCAGCGGCGCACGGTTGTCGAGCGCACGCGCGAACGCGTTGCGACTGAGCCGGCGACGTTCCACGATGCACGCATCGGCATCGGCGAACGCAAGTTCAAACACATCCTTGGCAAGATCGATGGCGCCCGTGGAAACGGCCGCCATGTTGGGCGTAGCATGCATGGCGGGCTCCTCTCGTGATCCCGTGTCCTGAAGGCTAAACCTCTTCAGGCTGGCTCGTCGAAGCCGTGTGGAGAAACGGGAGGAGTCCATTCGATCATTCAAGCCGACGGCGCTTCGCGGCGCGGCTTAATTCAGGCGTTAGGCCTTGCAAACGCGTTGATCATCCATACAATGTACAGATGATCAAATTTGACTGGGATCCGGCTAAAGCTGCCTCGAACCTCAGGAAGCATGGCGTTTCCTTCGACGAGGCCCAGTCCGTCTTCTACGACGAGTTCGCAGTCCAGTTCTACGACGACGCGCACTCCGCTGATGAGGAACGCTTTCTCATGCTTGGCATGAGTAGTGGTGCACACCTACTCCTTGTCTGCCACTGCGAGCGCGCAGGTGGCAGCGTCATCCGCATCATCTCGGCGCGCAAAGCGACAAAACAAGAAAGCTCCTATTACGGGCAGTGACCAACATGAAAGCTGAATACGACCTCTCTAAGCTGAAGTCTCGCAAAAATCCCTATGCGGCAAAGCTCAAGAAACCCGTCTCTATGCGTCTGTCTGAAGATGTCGTTGACTACTTCAAGGGCATGGCCAACGACGCGGGCGTCCCGTATCAAAGCCTGATCAATCTGTACTTGCGGGACTGTGTGATGAAGCATCGCAAGGTGCAGATTGCCTGGCCAAGCGGCAAGGCCTAACAATTCAAGCGGACGGCTGCGAGTCGGTTGCGGTAGCATGTGGTGCAAAGCGGCAGCCGCCGCTTAACTCAGGCGTTAGGTGCCAAGGGAGGCACATCGCATGTCGTCGTGGTTTCTGCTGATTGTTCTCGTGTTCGTAGTTTTTATCGCTCTTGTAGCTCTTAAGAGCAAACAAGGCGGCGCTAGCTCAGTCGGCTTCCCCTACCAGCCTGCCAAGACGCTCTTTTCAGCCGCAGAGCGCTCATTCCTTGGCGTTCTTGACCAAGCTGTCGGTTCAGAGCATCGTGTTTTTGGCAAGGTTCGTGTCGCTGACGTTGCAATGGTCAAACCCGGCCTTGGCAACTCCGCTCGCCAAGGTGCTCTCAATCGCATTGCGTACAAGCACTTTGACTTTGTCGTATGCCGGGCAAGCGATCTAGCCATAGTCTGTGCAGTGGAACTAAACGACAAGTCGCACTCCAGTCGGCGGGGACAATCCCGAGACGAATTGCTGCTCAAGGTGTGTCAGGCCATAAACCTGCCACTGCTCACGGTTCCAGCCAAGCAGGCATACTCGCCACAAGAGATCCGCGCACAGTTCTTGGCGGCTGTCTCTCCACCGCAGGTAGGTGCGTCGGTTGGCACCTAACAATTCAAGCCGAAGCGGTTTCGTTCCGTCAAATACATGGCAGATAGAGCTTGCCATGTATTTGCCTCCACTACACGTCTCGGCTTAACTCCAGCGTTATGCATCTGTGAAGCGCTCAGCGGAGCGATGAAAGATCCCTCGATGAAAAAAATTTTGCTGCTGCATCTGCTGGTGTTCGTTTCCGCCACTCTCCCAATCCTTTCCGTGGCTTCTGATGGGATTGAAACGCTTGAATGCACCATCATTGCAGACGCCGTTACCGGAAATACCTTATATGAGACCGGAGAATGCACCCGTCGCGTGTCTCCGTGCTCATCTTTTAAACTTCCATTGGCAATCATGGGGTTTGATAGTGGAATCTTGCATTCGCCAAAATCACCCACGTGGGAGTTGAAGCCGGAATACAACCCGTCTCCGAGAGATCGCACATACAGACAAGTCTATCCCGTGCTATGGCAAAGCGACTCTGTTGTCTGGTTTTCGCAGCAATTAACAAGCCGTATGGGAGTTGATCGATTTACGGAGTACGTGAAGAAATTTCAGTACGGTAATCAAGACGTTTCCGGTGACTCGGGGAAGCATAACGGCTTAACCCACTCATGGCTGATGTCGTCGCTCACCATATCTCCGAAGGAGCAAATTCAGTTTCTTCTGCGTTTTGTCGCGCATAAGCTGCCTGTGTCCGAAGCGGCTTATGACATGGCGCATGCCACGATCCCACAGTACCAAGCAGCCGAAGGATGGGTTGTACATGGAAAAAGTGGCAGCGGCTGGCTTCGGGACAATACCGGCAAGATAAATGAAAACCGCCCGCAAGGCTGGTTCGTGGGCTGGGCCGAGAAAAGCGGGCGGCAAGTTGTTTTCGCCCGATTGGAAATTGGAAGCGTGAAATCCGATATTCCCGGCGGGTCTAAAGCGCGAGAGGATATTCTCGCGGAATTACCCGTGTTGATGGATAACAAATGATATGTGGCGTCATCGAGAGCAGATGCATGACCCTGCGGTCCACCGGACGCTGCGCGATATAGCCGCGCAGCGCCGATGACCTCCACGGTAGGGATCCACTGAAATACGGCTACTACCAGTTTCGGTTCATGTCCGAGGCATTGCGGGACCGATCACGATTGGACTTCGCGAAGATGGTCGCGGGCAAGGACTGAGTCGCCTGCCTGCCAGATCGCCGGCGAGCGGGCGCAAGCCGAGCCTTCGGATTCGGTGTGCGATTGAAGCCGCGCCACGTGTCGGCGCGGGCGTTGCAAGTGGCGCGCCGTCTTTGCAGCCGCGCGCGAAGCAGGCAAGCTGGCGACCACCGATGGCTTGGTGGCCATCGGCAACAGGCCAGCACAAGGCTCCGGCATGGGTTTCCTGAGCAATCTCCTCGACGCTTTTTCGCGGCCGCGGCTGCGCGACCCCGTGCGCGGCGTGGCGCAGGTGATCTCGGCGAGCATGCCGCCATACCGCAGTGGCGGCGGCGGCATGTGCGAGATGAATCTCGTGATCACGATTCCGGGCCAGCCCAGTGTCGCCGTCACCAAGGCGAGCCTCGTGCGGCTGGCGCAGTGGCCGCTGCCGGGCATGCTGCTGCCCGTCCTGGCCGAACGCAGCGATGCACGCACCTACGCGATCCAGTGGGCCGAAGTGCCTTCGGGCGCGCAGCGTGCCGCCGAGCAGGCGCGGCGCGTGGCCGAGCAGGCCAATGCAGGCGATTCGGCGCCCGCCGCCGCCGCTGCCGCCAGCGCCGGCCCAGCGGCGCGATCCTTCACGCGGCGCTCGCAGGTCACGATCAACGGCCAGCCGGCCACGCCAGAGGCGCTTGCCGCGGTCGAGCTCATGACCGGGATGGATCTGGATGGCGACGGGCGCATCGGCGGACGCGAGGCGGCGCCCGCTCCGCACGACGGCGCGGGTGCAACGCCGAGTGTCGAAAGTCGGCTGCGGCAACTGCAGGCGCTGCACGACGGCGGTCTCATCGGCGAGGACGAGTACCGCGCCAAGCGCGCCCAGATCCTGTCCAGCCTGTGAGCGCGGCCGCGGCGGCGCGCGTCGACGCGTGCCTTGTCGGGGTGGCCGTCGCGCGGGGCGGCGTCGGTCGCGAGCGTGCGCCGCGCCGCCGATGGATCAGCCGGGACGAAACTCCAGCGCGGCCGAGTTCATGCAGTAGCGCAGACCGCCTGGCGGCGGACCGTCGTCGAACACGTGGCCGATGTGGCTGTCGCAGCGCGCGCAGCGGATTTCGGTGCGGATCATGCCGTGGCTGGTGTCGCGCAGTTCGCGCAGGTGCGCGGGATCGAACGGCGCGCTGAAACTGGGCCAGCCCGTGCCCGACTCGAACTTGGCGGTCGCCGCGAACAGCGGCAGCCCGCACAATGCGCACGCGAACACGCCCGCGCCGTGCTCGTGCAGCAGGCCGCCGCAGAATGGCCGCTCGGTGCCGCGGGCGAGCAGCACGTGGCGCTGCTCGGGCGTGAGCCGCGCCGCGAGCCGCTCGCGCTCGACCGGAGCGAGCGGGGTGAGATCGTGACCGCTGGCGGAATACCGGCTCATGATCGGTGGCCTGGCTGGCTGCTGTCGGCTCGTTGCGCGGTCGGGGCCGGCTCGCTGGCGGGATCGCGATCGCCCGGCGCCGGCTTCAGCCAGCTACCGAACTGCGCGCGCAGCTTGGCTACCTTGGGCGCGGCGACGAGCGTGATGTAAGGCTGCTGCGGATGCCGCGCCGCGTAGTCCTGATGCTCGCGCTCGGCGAGGTGGAAGGCCTGCAGCGTCTCGATGCGGGTCGCGATCGGACTGGCGAACACGCGCGCGGCATCGAGCTGGGCGATGTAGCGCCGGGCGACGTCGCGCTGGCTGGCGTCGGCGGCGAAGATCGCCGAGCGGTACTGGCGGCCGCGATCGTTGCCCTGGCGGTCGACCTGGGTCGGATCGTGGGCGGCGGAAAAGAACACGCGCAACAGTTGCCCGTAGCTGATGCGGCGCGGGTCGTAGCGGATCTCGACCGCTTCGGCGTGCTCGGTGCGGCCGCTGCAGACCGCCTCGTAGTTGGCACTGGCGGCGCTGCCGCCGCAGTAGCCAGGGCGTACCGCCAGCACGCCGTCGAGCTCGCGGAACACCGCCTCGACGCACCAGAAGCAGCCGCCCGCGAGCACCGCCCGCACCTCGTCGGCGGCGGCGGGCGGCGGATCGTAGGTTGCGGCCGGCAGCGGCGCGTGTCGCGCCGCGGGCAGGTCGCAGGACGGGTTGTTCATGACACCACCTCACGGGTCGCGGCAGCGTTGCGTGCACGGGTCACGCGGCGCCGCCCGGAACCTTGTACATGATGGCGCTGTCAGGGCAAGCCAAGATGAATCGTCGGCGATGACCAACTGCACGGGTCGGCATTGCCGCGCCTGCGCAAACTTGCTTTGTAAAGAGGGATTTACGCGCCGATGCGCTGCACCATCCGCGTGCGGCTGCTAGCCTTGGCACTTCGCCTCGGTGATCTCCCACCACCGCCCCGCAAGCCGCAAGGATCGTTTCCATGTCGCGTTGGAAAATCGCGCTGCCCATCGTCGCCACCCTCGTCGTCGCCGTCGTCGGCTGGCGCATGTATGCCTCGCGCAGCAACGCCGGCGCGACACAACGCGGCGGCGACGGCGCGCCGGTACCGGTCACCGTGGTGGCGGCGCTCGCGCAGGATGTGCCGGTCTACCTGACCGCGCTCGGCACCGTGCAGGCGCTCAACACCGTCACCGTCAACGCCCAGGTCAGCGGCCAGCTCAAGGCGCTGCATTTCGCCGAAGGTGAGGAAGTGGCGCAGGGCTCACTCATCGCCGAGATCGACCCGCGCACGTTCCAGGCGGCCTACGATCAGGCGGTGGCCAAGAAGAAGCAGGACCAGGCCCTGCTGACCGCGACGCAGAGCACGCTGGCGCGCTACGAAGAACTCAAGAAGAAGAACTTCGTGTCGGGGCAGGACCTGGAGAACCAGCGCCAGAGCGTGCGCCAGCAGCAGGCCATGGTGGCCGCCGACGACGCCGCGATCAGCAATGCACAGGCGCAGCTCGGCTACACGCGCATCACGGCGCCGATCACGGGCGTGGCCGGCATCCGCCAGGTCGACGTCGGCAACCTCGTCAGCGCCAACGGCACCGGCATCGTCACCTTGACCCAGGTGCACCCGATCAACGTCATGTTCACGCTGCCCGAGCAGAACCTCGAGGCGGTACGCAGCGCGCTGACGGCCGATCGCGACGGCGTCGAAGTCGCCGCCCTCGATCGCACCGATGCCCACGTCATCACCACCGGCGTGCTCAAGGTCATCGACAACCAGATCGACAGCGCGACCGGCTCGTTCAAGGTCAAGTCCGAGTTCACCAACGCCGACAATGCGCTGTGGCCGGGGCAATTCGTCAACGTGCGGGTCAAGGTGCGCACCGTGGCCGGCGGCATCGTGGTGCCGGCGACCGCCGTGCAACGCGGGCCCGAAGGCAGCTATGCCTACGTGCTGCAGGCCGACAACACCGTGGCGATGCAGCCGGTCGAAGCCGCTGGCGATGCCGGCAACAACAACGTGCTCATCGCCAAGGGGCTGGCGGTCGGCGATCGCGTGGTCACCGAGGGCCAGTTCCGGCTCAAGCCCGGCAGCAAGGTGCAGCCGCTGGCGCCGGGCGAAGTCGCCGCGCCGCTGAGTGCCGAGGAGCTGGCCAAGCTCAAGGCGGCCGGTGGCGGCGCCGCTTCGGGTGGGCGCGGTCCGAGGCACTGAGCGATGAGCCTGCCGTTGTCCAGCCTGCGCGGCCGCGGCGCGCGCCTGCCGCGACGTCCCGATCGGAGCAGTGCATGAGCTTCTCGACGCTGTTCATCCGTCGCCCGATCGCCACCTCGCTGCTGATGCTGGCGCTGCTGCTGCTGGGCGTGGTCGGCTACCGCGCACTGCCGGTGGCGGCGCTGCCCGACATCGAGGCACCGAGCCTCATCGTCACCACGCAGTATCCGGGCGCCAGCGCGGCAACCATGGCGACGCTCGTGACGACGCCGCTCGAGCGCCAGCTCGGCCAGATCTCGGGCGTCACGCTGATGACCTCGGACAGCTCGGCCGGCCTGTCGACGATCATCATCGAGTTCGACCAGGACCGGAACATCGACAATGCCGGCCAGGACGTGCAGGCCGCGATCAACGCCGCGCGCGGCACGCTGCCGTCGAACCTGCCGTATCCGCCGATCTACAACAAGGTCAACCCGGCCGATGCGCCGATCCTGACCCTCATGCTGAGCTCGGACTCGCGCGCGCTGCGCGAGGTCAACGACTACGCCGACTCGATCCTCGCCCAGCGCCTGTCGCAGATCGCCGGCGTGGGCCTGGTGTCGATCGCCGGCAACGTGCGGCCCGCCGTGCGCGTGCAGGTCAATCCCGCCCAGCTCGCCAATCTCGGCCTCACGCTCGAGGACGTGCGCAGCGCGCTCACCCAGGCCAACGTCAACGCGCCCAAGGGCAGCCTCAACGGCAGCGTGCAGAGTTTCTCGATCGGCACCAACGACCAGCTCGCCGACGCCGCCGACTACCGCTCGACCATCATCAGCTACAAGAACAACGCGCCGGTGCTGCTGTCGGACGTCGCCGCAGTCGTCGATGGCGTCGAAAACGACCAGCTCGCGGCCTGGGCCAACGGCAAGCCGGCGGTGTTGCTCGACGTGCGCCGCCAGCCCGGTGCCAACATCGTGCAGACCGTGGCCGACATCCGCGCGCAACTGCCGCAACTGCGCGCGCTGCTGCCGGCCGATGTCAAGCTCGAGGTGTTCTCCGACCGCACGGTGACGATTCGCGCCTCGGTCGAGGACGTGCAGTTCACGCTCGGCCTGACCGTGCTGCTCGTCATCGCGGTGATCTTCGTGTTCCTGCGCCGGCTGTGGGCGACGGTGATTCCGTCGGTGGCGGTGCCGCTGTCGCTGATGGGCACCTTCGGCGTGATGGCGTTCGCCGGCTTCTCGCTCGACAACCTGTCGCTGATGGCGCTGACCGTCGCCACCGGATTCGTCGTCGATGACGCGATCGTGATGATCGAGAACATCGTGCGCTACATCGAACAGGGCAAGCAGCCGCGCGAGGCGGCCGAGATCGGTGCGCGCGAGATCGGCTTCACCGTGCTGTCGCTGACCGTGTCGCTGATCGCGGTGTTCCTGCCGCTGCTGCTGATGCCCGGCGTCACCGGCCGCCTGTTCCATGAATTCGCCTGGGTGCTCGCGATCGCGGTGGCGATCTCGATGGTGATCTCGCTCACGCTGACGCCGATGATGTGTGCCTACCTGCTGCGCGCCGACGCGCTGCCGGCCGGTGACCATGCCGACGTCCATGATGCCGCCGTGCGCGCGCGCCAGCCGCGTGACCTGTGGCTGCGCACGCTCGACGCCTATGCGCGCTCGCTCGACTGGGTGCTCGCGCGCCAGCGCCTGACGCTGCTGATCGCGCTGGCCACGCTGGTGGTGACGATCGCGTTGTACGTGATCATCCCCAAGGGGCTGCTTCCCGAGCAGGACACCGGCCTCGTCACCGGCGTGGTGCAGGCCGACCAGAACATCGCGTTCCCGGCCATGGAGGAGCGCACCAAGGCGGTCGCCGCGGCCATGCGCGAGGTGCCCGGCGTGGCCGGCGTGGCCGCGTTCATCGGCGCCGGCTCGATCAATCCGACGCTCAACCAGGGCCAGCTCAGCATCGTGCTCAAGCCGCGCAACGAACGCGACGGCCTCGAGCGCCTGCTGCCGCGCCTGCAGCAGGCCGCCGCCCATATTCCGGGTGTGGCGCTGTATCTCAAACCGGTGCAGGACGTGGCGCTCGACACCCGCGTGGCGCCAACCGAATACCAGTATTCGTTGTCGGAAGTTGACTCGAGCGAGCTGGCCGGTTTCGCCACCCGCATGACGCAGGCGCTCAAGCAGCGTCCCGAGCTGGCCGATGTCGACAACAACCTCGCCGTGCTCGGCAATGCGCTCGAGCTCACGATCGACCGCGAGAAGGCCAGCCGCCTCGGCGTGCCGGTGCAGACGATCGACGACACCCTGTACGACGCCTTCGGCCAGCGCCAGATCTCGACCATCTTCACCCAGCTCAACCAGTACCGCGTCGTGCTCGAGGTGGCGCCGCAGTTCCGCACCAGCACCGCGCTGCTCGACCAGCTCACCGTGCGCGGCACCGGCGGCGGTGCGCTGACCGGCAGTAACGCGACCACCTACGGCCAGGTCAAGTCGAGCAATTCGGCCACGCCTGCCGGCATCGGCGGCGCCGGCAACACCGGCATCGCGGTCGGTGGCGGCGGCACGATCCCGCTGTCGGCACTGGCCAGCGCCAAGCAGGGCAATACGCCGCTCGTGGTGAGCCACCAGGACCAGCTGCCGGCCGTGACGATCTCGTTCAATCTCGCGCCGGGCAAGTCGTTGTCCGACGCCGTGCGCGCATTCGATGAAGTGCAGGCCCAGCTCAAGTTCCCGCCGCAGGTGCGCGGCCGCTTCATCGGCAAGGCCGCCGAGTTCTCGTCCTCGCTGACCGACACCGTGCTGCTGCTGATCGCCGCCGTGGTGGTCATCTACATCGTGCTCGGCGTGCTCTACGAGAGCTACATCCACCCGATCACGATCCTGTCCACGCTGCCGCCGGCCGGCGTCGGCGCGCTGCTCGCGCTGTACCTGTTCGGCATGCCGCTGTCGGTCGACGGCATCGTCGGCATCGTGCTCCTGATCGGCATCGTGAAGAAGAACGCCATCCTCATGATCGATTTCGCAATCGAGGCGCAGCGCCACGGCATGCGCGCCTACGACGCGATCCATCGCGCCTGCCTGCTGCGTTTCCGCCCGATCATGATGACCACCGCGGCGGCGCTGTTCGGCGCACTGCCGTTGGCACTGGGCAATGGCATCGGCGCCGAGCTGCGGCGCCCGCTCGGCGTCTCGATCGTCGGCGGCCTGCTGCTGTCGCAGCTGCTCACGCTGTACACGACCCCCGTGATCTATCTCTATTTCGAGCGCCTGTCGGACTGGCTCAAAGCGCGCCGCGAGCGCCGAGCGCTCGCATCTGCCCAGGCCCGGCCGACATGAGCACGCGCGCGGTGCTGGCGCCAGCCGGCGCCCGCCTTCGTCGCGGGCGGCGGCCTGCTGCATTCATGCGCTGTAGTGCGCCGGTAGGTTTGGGCGCCGACTCGATCGTTGGCGTGTGCGCGGCAACCGACCCACGTCCTTGGTGGGTTCGTCCCGCATCCCTGCGGGCCGGTGACTTTCTCTTGCTTGTCCAAGAGAAAGTCACCAAAGAGAACGACAGCCCTGCAGCGGCGCCTCGCGCGCTTCCTGCGCGCGAGGTCCGCGTGCGGTGGCCGGTTGCGCCGACAGCACCTCCCTGTGCTGACGGCGCAATGAGCGCGATCCATCGCGCTCCCCCTGCGGGCCGCTTCGGCCACCGCCCGCCGCCGCTGATGGGCACCGGGCACAGCAGCGCGCTCCCGCGCGCCAAGGCACGCCACCATGGCGCAGCGGTCCCGGCGCGGCCACGATGGCCGCGCTGCATGCTTGTCGGGTCCCCTGTGGGCCGCGGCGGGGGCGCGCAGGGCCAGCCCGCAGGGTCGGCGCGAGGGATCGCGCCGAGTTTGCCGTCAGTGCAGGGATGCACTGTCGGCAAACCCCGTAGCGCACCCGCGCAGTCACGCGCGCCGGATGCGCGCGTGACCGCGGCCCGGAGGGTGCCATTTCTTTTGGTTCCTTTTCTTTGGGCAAGCAAAGAAAAGGAACCGGCCCGCAGGGATGCGGGACGAACCCACCAAGGACGTGAGTCGGTTGTCGCGCACACGCCAACGATCGAGTCGATGCCCAAACCCACCGGCGCAAGCCACCCGAAAACTGCGGGACGAACCCACCAAGGACGCGCGTCGGTCGTCGCACAACAGTCGACGATGGCACCAGCCCAAAAACCTACCGGCGCAAGCCGCCCGAAAACTGCGGAACAAGCCCACCAAGGACGTGAGTCGGTTGTCGCACAACAGTCGACGATGGCACCAGCCCAAACCCCGAACCGCGCCCAGCGCCAGCAAGCGACGACAGCGGCGCCCGCTGGCGCCACGGCCCACACGCCATGAACATTTCCGGCCCCTTCGTTCATCGCCCGATCGGCACCTCGTTGCTGGCGATGGGCCTGTTCTTCGTCGGCATGATCTGTTACTTCCTGCTCGGCGTGGCGGCGTTGCCAAACATGGAGTTCCCCGGCATCTTCGTGACCGCCAATCAGCCCGGCGGCAGTGCCGACGTGATGGCATCGACGGTGGCCGCGCCGCTGGAGCGGCATCTGGGCCAGATTCCGGGCGTGGACACGATCAACTCCTGGAGCAGCGAGAACAGCGCTTCGGTGTTCATCATGTTCGACTCCAGCCGCACGGTCGACGACGCGGCGCGTGACGTGCAGGCGGCGATCAACGCGGCGGCGCCCGATCTGCCGTCGGGGCTCACCAACGCGCCGACCTATCACAAGATGAATCCGAACAACCAGCCCGTGCTGGCGCTGGCGCTGACTTCGGACACCCAACCGCTGTCGAAACTCTACGACTACGCCGACTCGCTGCTGGCGCAGCGCATTCGCCAACTGCCGGGCGTGAGCGACGTCGATGTCGCCGGCGGCGCGACGCCGGCCGTGCGCGTGGATCTCAATCTGCGCGCGCTGTCGGCGATGGGACTGTCGCCCGACCAGTTGCGCAACGCGCTGGTGGCGGCCAACGTGACCTCGCCGCAGGGCTTCCTGTCCGACGGCCGCACCACGATGGCGATCACCGCCAATGATGCCTTGCACACCGCCGCCGAGTTCGCCGATCTCGTGATCGCCACGCGCAACGGCGTGCCGGTGCGGCTGAGCGATGTCGCCACGGTGCGCGATGGCCAGCAGGACCAGTACCAGGCGGCGTGGTTCGGCACGCGGCGCGCGATCCTCATGTTCGTGCGCAAGCAGGCCGATGCCAATGTCATCGCCACCGTCGACCGCGTCAAGGACGACGTGCCGTTGATGCAGAGCTGGTTGCCGAGCGATGTGCAGCTCACGCCGTTCTTCGACCGCACGCCGATCATCCGCGCCTCGGTCGACGAGGTGCAGATCAGCCTGCTGATCAGTCTCGGCATGGTGGTGCTGACGATGGCGCTGTTCCTGCGCCGGCTCGCCCCGACGCTGATTGCGGCGACCGCGGTGCCGTTGTCGGTGGCCGGCGCGTTCATCGTCATGTACGTGCTCGGATACACGCTCGACAACATGTCGCTGATGGCGCTCGTGATCGCGATCGGCTTCGTGGTCGACGATGCGATCGTCGTCATCGAGAACGTGATCCGCCACATCGACGCCGGCATGCCGCGACTGCAGGCGACCTTGCGCGGCGCCCGCGAGATCGGCTTCACGATCGTGTCGATCACGGCGTCGCTGATCGCGGTATTCATTCCGGTCATCTTCGCCAGCGGGATCACGGGGCGCTTTTTCAAGGAGTTCACGATCACGCTGGTGGCGGCGATCGTGTTCTCGGCAATCGTGTCGCTGACGTTGACGCCAGCCCTGTGCGGCCGTTTCCTCAAGCCTCACGCGGCCGCCACGCCCTCGCGCCTGGGCGCCTGGCTCGATCGTTTCCACGCCGGCATGCTCGCCGGCTACAGGCGCCTGCTCGACCATGCGCTGCGCTGGCCGCGCCTGACCGCCCTGCAGCCGCTGTTGCTCATCGTGGTGACGGTCGTGCTGATGCGCTTCGTGTCGGGCGGGCTGTTCCCGCAGCAGGACACCGGCATGCTGTTCGGTCGGATCAGCGCCGGCACCGACATTTCACCGCCGCGCATGATGGAGCAGACCCAACGCATCGCCGACCTGGTGATGAAGGATCCGGCGGTCGACAGCGTCGGCTCGCGCCTGGGCGGTGGCTGGGGCGGCGGCGGGGCGAGCGGCCAGCTCTACATCACGCTCAAGCCGCTGGCGCAGCGCAACGGCGACTCGACGTTCCAGGTGATGACGCGCCTCAACGCGGCCGCGCGCGGCATGGCCGGCGTGCAGTTGCGGCTGCGCCCGGTGCAGGACCTGCCCAGTGGCGGCGGCGGTGGCGGCGGTGGCGGTGCCGGCGGGCAGTACCAAGTGCAACTGGTCGGCAACGACATCACCACGCTGCAGGAGTGGTTGCCCAAGCTCGTCGAAACGCTGAAGAAGGTGCCGCAACTGCGCGACGTCGGCAGCGACATCGATGCGGCCGGCCTGCGCCAGACCCTGCTCATCGACCGCCCGACTGCGGCGCGGCTGGGCGTGTCGGTCGGCGCGATCGACAGCGCGCTCAACGATGCGTTCGGCCAACGCCAGGTGTCGACGATCTATTCGGACATCAACCAGTTCAAGGTCGTGGTCAGCGCCTTGCCCAACCAGTCGAGCGATCCGGCTTCGCTCGAGCGGTTGTACGTGCGCGCCAACTCGGGCGCGATGGTGCCGATCAGCGCGGTGACCAAGATGAGCGACGGCCTGGCGCCGACCCAGGTCAACCACGAAAACCAGCTCTCCACCGCCAGCCTGAGCTTCAATCTGGCACCCGACGTGAGCATGAGCCAGGCCCAGGCCATCATCCAGCACACGGTCAGCGGCATGCGCCTGCCGGGCGACATCCGCCTCGACTTCGCCGGCGACTTTCGCGACTTCCAGCGCCAGCAGGGTGATACCTCGCTGCTGATCCTCGGCGCGATCATCGCCGTCTACATCGTGCTCGGCATCCTCTACGAGAGCCTCATCCACCCGGTCACGATCCTGTCCACACTGCCTTCGGCCGGCGTCGGCGCCCTGCTCGCGCTCGTCGTCACCGGCACCGACCTGTCGGTGGTGTCGATGATCGCGATCATCCTGCTCATCGGCATCGTCAAGAAGAACGCGATCATGATGGTCGACTTCGCGCTGGTGGCCGAACGCGAGCACGGCCTGGCACCGCTGGAGGCGATCCGCGAAGCCTGCATCGTGCGCTTTCGTCCGATCATGATGACCTCGATGGTGGCGATCTGCGCCGCGCTGCCGCTCGCGGTCGGTTTCGGCACCGGCGCCGAGCTGCGCCGGCCGCTCGGCATCGCGATGATCGGCGGCCTCATCGTGTCGCAGAGCCTGACCCTGATCTCGACGCCGGCGATCTACCTGATCTTCGCGCGCATCAGCCAGCGCCGCCGCGAGCGCCGCGCACTGCGCCGGGCGCAGGCCGCGGCGCACTGAGTCGCAGCGGTCGCGCGCGTGAGGCGCGCCGCGCTACCACCCGAGCATGCCGGCTTCGAGTGCGCCAGCGCCGCGCGGGCGCGTGGCGTAGCGGCGCGAGGCCGGCATGGGCGCACCGGCATGCAGATGCGCCCACAGCGCATCGAGCGCGGCATAGCCATAGGGCAGCAGCGGTACATGCCGCTCACCGAAGCCGGGCATGGCGAGAAAGGCGTCGAAGTGCTGCGCATGCGGCACGCGCCAGTACACGGGCGCGCGGCCGGCCGCCTGCAACGCCGCGACATAGGGCGCGCTGCTGAACTCGATCGGCAACAACCCATCCTGTTCGCCCTGGGCCACCACGATCGGCAAGTCGGCGCGAGGCAGGTGCGCCGCGCTGGCTGCGACGGCCGCATGCAGCGCCTGCGCGCCTTCGCTGGCATCGTTCCACAAGGCCCGCAGGCAATCGACACCGGGCCGCGTCGGATCGGCGCCGGCCTCGACGCCGCCGAGCAGCATCACGCCGGCACCAGGCGCGATGCCGCTGGCGTCGGACCACCACGCCGCACGCAGCGCCGGCGCGGCCGCTTCGGGCAGGCCTGCGGCCGACAGCGCCGCAAACGAGAAGCCGCACGGCATCGCGGCGGGCGCGGCGCGCAGGTACGCCGATGCGTAGGTCGCGCCGACCGCACGCCACAGGTCGAACGTGGTCGTGCTGGCCGCGGTGGCGAGCGTCGCGTCCTGCCAGCCGCTCGCGTGCAGTTGTTCGAGTGCCGAGCGCGCCTGCGCGGCAACGCTGTCGCCATTGACGAGGCCATCGGCGCGCAGGCCGGCGCAGCGCGCCAGCCAGGCCGGTGGATGCGCGCCCTGCAGGCGCGCCAGTGGCACCGCATCGAAGCGCGCATCGAGCAGCGCGCACGGCAGCAGCAACGCCGCTTCGCTCACGTAGTCGTACAGGGCACGGCCGTGCCCGGCGACATGGACATTGGGTTCGAGCGCGACCACGCCGGCAAGCAGACCAGCGTCGTCGAGCCCGGCCGCCTGCAGCACGGCGCCTGCGCCGTTGGACAGCCCGGCGGCGATGATGCGCGTGTTGGCCGGGCTGAATGGCGCCTGCGCGGGCAGCGCGCGCTCGAGCATGGCCAGGCCGAATCGCGCCGCCTGCAGCACATGGCGACCCCAGTCGGCCTCGGGATTGTCCTGCGAGTGGGCATGCTTGATCGCGATGCCGTGCAGGCCCGCGGGCACGGCCGGTTCGAATTCGAGCACGGCCTCGCCGCGCTGCGCGCGCGTGCCATCGAGGGCGACACCGCTGTCGGAGTCGAGATCGAAGTAGCCGCTGCCGGCGCCCTTGTCGGTGTAGACCACGGCGCAGCCGCGCGGCAGGCCCCAGGCGCCGGCCAGCGCGATCGCGCCATACACGCCACGCGAACCCGATGCCGGTGCGACCACGAGGCAGCGCGCCTTGGCATCGAAGTCGTCGGGCACCTGCAGCAGCACGCGGTGCGGCGCCCGCGCACCGGGCAGCCGCGCGAACGCGCTGTACTCGCGGCCCGGCACGTTCGGCACGGCGCCATACACACTGCCGTAGCCGCCGAGCGGGCCAAGGTCGGCGATGCCGGCCCAGCTCGCATGGATGGCGCGACGGCGCAGTTGCTGCGCGCTCGGCGCGGTCGGGTCGGTGAAGGCCGGCGGCTTGGCACGCAGGCCGGCCAGACCCAGACCTGCGCTGAGCAGGTCGTCGTGGTCGCGATGCACGCTTTCGCGCACCGCGCCGAGGAGTTCGCGTTCGATCATCGGCCGCTCCGCAGAGGACGGCTGCAGCGCGCAGGCACCGAGGCTGCAGCACAAGAGCAAGACAGACAGGCTACGCATCCACGCAGCCTAAGCCAAGCGCGCCCGTCCTGCATCGGACGATCGTCCAGTAGGTGGCCGCGGCGCGGTGCAGTCGCGGCGTGAATTCGCCGCGGCGAGCCCCTACAGTTCACGCATGCGCATCCTCATTGCCGATGATCACCCGCTGTTCCGCGGCGCCTTGGCCCAGGCGGTGCGGACGGTCGCCGCTGGGGCGCAGATCGAGGAGGTCGGCAGCTTCGACGCAGCGCTGGCCGAACTGGCCGCGTATCCGCATACCGACCTCGTGCTGCTCGACCTGCACATGCCGGGCAGCCACGGCCTGATGGCATTGGCCACGCTGCGCGCCGAATATCCGGCCGTGGCCGTGGCGATGGTGTCGGCGCACGACGACGTCACCACGGTGCAACGTGCGCTCGTGCACGGCGCGCTGGGATTCATATCCAAGCGCAGCAGTCTCGACGAGCTGCAAGCCGCGTTGCGCACCGTGCTCGCGGCGCAGACCTGGGTGCCGCCGCCGCTGCGCGAGGACCTGTCGAGCCATCCGCCGGCGCTGGCCGAACGCCATCTGGCGGCGCGGCTGGCCGCGCTGAGTCCACAGCAGATGCGCGTGCTCGTCCTCGTTGCCGATGGCCTGCTCAACAAGCAGATCGCCGATCGCCTCGGCGTGCAGGAACGCACCATCAAGGCGCACCTGAGCGCCATTTTCGAACGACTCGACGTGCGCAACCGCACCCAAGCCAGCGTGCTGCTGCGCTCGCTCGAACTGGCCGATCCGGCGCAGCGACTCGATCCCTGATTGGCGCGGTCGCGACGCGGCGCTCAGTGCCTGACGGCCACCACCTCGCGGATGCGATCGAGACTGAGCGCCTCGCTGGTCGCCGGCGCGGGCAGGCCAGCCTGGCGGCAATACTCGGCAAAACGCGGGTCGTCCCGAAAACGCAGCAGGAACGGGTCGACGAGAACGGACTGCACCGCGTTGCCGGCACGTTCCCAGTCGCGTTGCAACCAGGTGAACGCTTGCTGCGCATCGCCACGCAGGGCGTAGGTGCGGGCGATGGCCAAGGCATTGCCGGCGCGACCCTCGCCGGCGAGCAGCTGCTCGAGCGCCGCGTCGGCCGCGGCTCGATCCGCGCCGATCTGGAGCGCCAGCGCCAGCGAGCGATCGCGCCAGACGCCGGACGTCATGCGTCTGGCTTCGGCGATCGCGGTCTGGGCATCACCACGCAGGACGGCCAGATAGGAACGCTCGCTGGCGTGCCACTCGGTGTTGTCGGGATCCAGCTGTACGGCCAGGCGCAGGTTTGCATCGGCGTCGTCGAGTCGGCCCAGGCTTGCCTGCAACCGCATCAGGTAGATGCGCGGGAAGCCTTCGAGCGGATCACCTTCGATGTACTTCTCACGCTCGGCGATCGCTTCGTGCACCCGGCCGAGCGCGGTCAGCAGCAGGCTGTGCGCTCCATGCGAGGGATCGTCGGCGGGCACCTGCGACAAGGCGATATCGAACTCGGCCAGCGCCCCATTCCAGTCGTGCTGTGCACTCCTGAGCCAGTTGGCGCGGATCGCATGCGCCTGGCCGAGGCCGGGTTGCAGGCGCAGTGCGGTGTCGATGTCGACACGCGCCTGCGCGTAGCCGGCGTGCGCAGCGGCGCGATCCTCATTGCCATACGCGAACAGGGTGCGCGCATGGCCGAGCCACGCCCACGCCTGCGCATAGCCCGGGTCGAGCTGCGTGGCGCGCGTGAACTCCTCGATCGCGCCCGCAAGATGGCGCGCGCCATTGCCCATGAAGTACGTCCCGTGCAGATAGGCCTCGTAGGCCCGCAAGTTGCCGCTCGCAGGGCGCCCGCCCTTGACCATGTACGGCATGGCCCGCATCAGCTTCACTTGCAGCGCGCCCGCCACCGCCAGCGCCACTTCGTCCTGCAATGCGAACAGATCCGCGTAGGGACGATCGAAACGTTGCGACCATTCGGCCGTGCCATCGCTGCTGCGGACCAGTTCGACGCCGATGCGGACATGGTCGGCATCGCGCTGCACGCTGCCTCCAACGAGGTGGGTGACGCCGAGCTGGGCACCGATGCTCTTCACGTCTTCGTTGCTGTCGCGGAAGTGGAACGCGGCACCGCGACCGATGACCTTGAGCCCTTCGTACTGGGTCAGGGCGTCAATCAGGCTTGCGGAAATCCCGTCGGCAAAGAACTGTTGATCGGAATCGCCGGTGGCGTTGACCAGCGGCAGCACGGCGACGCTGATCGATTGCGATGCCGGCATCCCGGCCGCAGGTGACGGCGGCGCTGGCGTGACGGGCGGCGGGGCTGGCCGCAGCCGCCAGCCGGCAAAGGCCAGCGCGAGCAGCGCCGCTACGGCCCCTGCCGTGAAGCGCAACGGCCAACGGCGGCGCATCGTCGCGGGTGTGGGCTGCGGCTGCGGCGCAGCAGCCGACGCGACGCGCGCATCGGCTGGTGGTGCCGTGTGCGTCACGGGCGCCGCCGCCGGCGCTGCAAGTTCGGCAGGCTCGGCATCCGCGGCGATCTCGACACCATCGAGGCCATCGGCGCAGGCCGCCGCATCGACGCTGTCGACGCCGTCGGTGGTGGACGTCGCCGCCGGCAGATCGAGCCGATAGCCCACCCCATGCACGGTATGCAGCCAGCGTGGCTGGTGCCGATCTTCGCCCAGCGCCTGTCGCAGCAGCGTGACGATGCGATTGAGCACGCCCGGCGTGACGTGGCTGTGGCCCCACACCGCATCGAGGATCTGGTCGCGCATCATCACATGGCCCGGATGGCGCACCAGCAGCGCGAGCACGGCAAACGCCTTGGGTTCGAGCGGTACGACCTGGCCGCCCACGCGCAAACGATGGGCATCGAGATCGATCTCGACCGCATCGAAGCGGATCACGCCCGCTGACTTGTCCTCGGCCATTCCCAGTGCTCGATCAGGTGGACGTCATGCGCCCAACCGGATCAATAGGTTGCACCAATCCCCAACGATTTCACAAGCATTTCCCAAGGTATTTCCACGCCGCTTCCACGCAAATCCTCAAGACCTGCCCGACCTGGCCGCGAACACTTGAGCCGCAAGCGCAGTTCGCGTGTTGCCGAGTCACCCGCCTGAGGAGCAATGCCATGAAAACCCTGTTTGGCTGTCTTTGCCTGCTGTCCCTGTGCGCCTGCGTGCCTGCGCTAGCCGCCGACACCACCGCCGCGTCCGACTCCTTCGTGATGACCTGTCCGGTCAACCATCTGCCGCGCCACGCCGACGTCGTGCGCGCATTCCACGAATACAACCTCGGCAAGGTCTTCGTGCTGCGCCAACAGGTGATGCATGAGGCCAACCGCGCCTGCCGCGGCGGTGACGGGCGCGTGCAGATCGTCTCGACCAGCGCGTCGATGCCGGCCGCCAATCGACTCGCAACAAGGTGAGCACAGAGCGCCATCACCACACCACCTGGCCATGGCGCCGCACCGCGGCCCATCCAACCGCAGGGAGACCATATGGACCGCGCAGCTCCGAATTTCGCACCTGCAGCGACCGGGCGCCACCCCGCGCCGGCGCCGAGTGCGGCGCGCCGGCAGCGGGTCGGCGTGGCGCATGGCGTCGACAACGATGTCCTGTTCGGTAGCGTCTACGGCCGCCTCAAGGCGATGGCCGGGTGGCGCCTGGCGCATGCGCACGGCACCCTCGACGCCACCGCCCTCGTGCACGAGTTGTACCTGCGCATGCATGGTCGCGCACTGGCGTTCGAGCATCCCGAACAGTTCCTGGCCTACGCGGCGCGCGCCATGCGCCACCTGCTCATCGATCGCGCGCGGCAACGCCAGCGCCGGTGCCACGGCGGCGACGGGTTCGAGGTCACGATGACCGGCTGCGCCGGCGAACCGGCGATCGACAACGCCGAGCGCGCGCTGTCGATCGACCAGGCGCTGCGCAATCTCAGTCGCGTCGATGCGCGCGCGGCGCGCGTGGTGGAGCTCGTGTATTTCCGCGGCCTGACCCTGCAACAAACCGCCACGGCGCTCGGCCTGTGCCGGCGCACGGTCGATCGCGACTGGCAATTTGCGCGTGCCTTCATTCGCGCCGAACTCGGCTGAGGCGACGATGGTCGCCTCACTGCGCATACTCTTCGACGCAGCCATCGATCTGGCGCCAGTAACGCGCGCCGAGTTTCTTGCCACCCATTGCCGCGACCCGGTCGAGCGGGCCGGTGATCTGGCCGGCGACATCGAGCATCGTCTGGCGGCGCTGTCAGTACGGGCCCGTCCGCCTTCACGCTGGTACCGCATGCACACGTTCGCGCGGTGCCATCGCCGCGGCGTCGCTGGCGGCTTCATCTTCATGCTCGCCCTGATGGCTGCGTTGGCATACGCGTTGATCCAGGCCGCGGCGACCCGGCATGTGTCGCAGCGTGCCAGTGCCCTGCGCGACTTCATCGTCGCCGCGTTCAGCGAAGCGGTACCGGGAGCGCCACGCGGCGATCCGCCCACGGTCACTGCGGTGGAACGCAACGCCGCGGCGCGGGCGCGCGCCGATGCTGCAACGCAACCGACGGTGCGCAGCGTTTTGCTGCCCTTGCTGGACGGCGTGCTGCGCGAACAGGGCGCGTTCGGCGATGCGATCGCGGTGTTGCAGTACGCACGCGCCGGCGTGACCGCGCAGGCCGGCGCCGATGCCGCATCGGCTCAGGCCAGCGCACTCGGGCTGCTGCGCGCCGCGGTCGATACCCAGCACAACGGCGAAGCGCGCGCGCTGGCCATCCGCCTGCTGCCCAAGGTGCCGCCGGCGCGCCAACACCGGCCACCGGCATGTCGCAAATTCCGTCCGATCACCGTTTCCCGCAGTTCCCACCCCTGAACAGGACCACGCCATGACCAGCAAGATGCATCGTCTCGCCGCCGCCATCGCCACGTTCACCGCTGCACTGGGCACTGCACACGCCCAACAGTTCGGCTCCTGGGGTGACCCGCAACCAGTCGCGGCGATCAACACCGCCGCCGCCGCCGAAGGCTGCCCGATCGAATCGCCGGACGGGCTGGCTCTGTACGTTGCTTCCAATCGCGGCGGCGGGCTCGGCAAGCAGGACCTGTGGCGCGTGCAGCGCCCGTCGGTGGAGGGTGCTTGGGGAGTGGCCGAGAACCTCGCCGCGCCAGCAAACTCGCCCGAGTTCGATTACTGCCCGACGCCGGTGGCCGGCGGTGGTCTGCTGTTCGTGAGTTCGCGTCAGACCGCCGACGATTGCTTTCCCGGCGACACGCCGCCAACGCCGCCACCGGGCGCTCCGGCGGCGGGTGACATCTTCCTCACCCACGAGGGCCCGGCCAACACCTGGTCGGCGCCAGTCAATCTCGGCTGCTATCCGAATGGCCCCAACACCGCCGGCGACGAGTACAGCCCGTCGCTGGTCAACACCGCGGCCGGTACCTTCCTGTTCTTCTCCAGCAATGGCTATCCCGACAGCCAAGGCCAGGACATCTACATGAGCCAGGTGCACGCGGACGGCAGCGTGACGGCCGGCGTGCGCGTGGCTGAGTTGTCGACCAGTGCCGATGATCGCATGCCAAACGTGCGCGCCGATGGCCTCGAGGTCGTGTTCAGCTCCAATCGCGACGGCAACATGGACGTCTACGTTGCCACGCGCGCCAACCCTGCGGCGGCGTGGTCGGCGCCACAGCGCATCGCCAATCCTTCCATCAACAGCAGTGGTTCGGAGACGCGTCCGTCGCTGTCGGCAGACGGCACCCGGCTGTACTTCGGACGCAAGGCTGACGCCGCCGACCCCGGTGATGTGTTCGTCGCTACGCGGACCCGCGCCGCGGCTGCGATGGCGCATCCGGCGCCAACGCTGTCGGTACCGATGCTCGCGCTGCTGGCCCTGCTGCTCGCTGGTGGCGCGTGGTTCGCTCGGCGCGCTGGCGCAGCGTGGGAGTGACGAAGGATGTCTCAAACCGCTCGAGCGCGGCGTTCCCCGCCATCGAATCAAGGCGCGCTTCAAGCGAGAAACGCCTTGAGCCGCTATCCACGCACGCCGGTCAGCCTCGACGCATCCGTCGACGCTCCGCGGTCGCCGGATGCCACGACTCATCGCCAATGCCAGGAGGCAACGTCATGACATACCAATAGCTCCGTCTCGCCACGCTCGCACTCGCCACGTTCGGCGCAACCGCTCATGCCGACATCTACACCGTCGGCAGCGGGAGCGGCTGCACGCATGCGTCGATTCCAGCGGCCATCGCCGCGGCACAGAGTCACGCCGGTGCGGATACCGTGCGCATCGCCCGCGGCACGAGCTATCTCAATGTTCATTTGAACATCGACACCACGCAGGAGCTCACCCTCGAAGGCGGCTACTCCAGCTGCACGCAAACCGCGCCCGACGCCTCCGGCAACACGGTGCTGTCGGCGAGCCACACCCAGGGCGCGGTGCTGCACGTGGTCGCGGGCACCGGCGGCGTGGTGCGCGTGAAGCGGCTCGAGCTGCGCGATGCCGCCAACGACTCGTTCGGCGGCGGCGGCATCTATTTCGAAGGCGACGGCATTCTCGACGTGAGCGACAGCCTCATCACCGCCAACCGCGCCAACAACGGCGGCGGCATCTACGCGCACGGCACCGGCGGTCACGCCGAGCTGGTGATCGGAGCCAACGTCGTCATCGGCAACAACATCGCCAATACCGACGGCGGCGGCATCTACGCCGACCAGGTCGAGATGACGATGATCGACCCCGGCAGCATCCTCATGGCGAACAAGGCGCCCAACGGCCACGGCGGCGGCCTCTACGTCCGCGCCGGCAGCCTCAACGGCTACGCCTACGTCGGCAGCAGCGGCGTCGCCGGCGTCGGCGCGATCTGGGGCAATTCCGCCAAATACGGCGGCGGCATCGCGGTCGGCGGATCCAACGGCAGCCATGGCACGACCCGATCCGCCGAACTGCGCCTGTTCTCGACCGATCCGCAAAACCGCCCGGACCACCGCGTGCGCATCTCAGGCAACACCGCCTCGGCCGCAGGCGGGGCGATCCACGTGCAATCCTCAGACGGCGGCCTGACCAGCGGTGACGTCCACGCCCAAGCCAAGCTGTGGAACACCGTTCTGGAGGACAACAGCGCGCCCAAGGGCGCGGTCGCCTATCTGGACGGCGGATCGTACAGCGCCTTCCTGTTCAACGAAGACAGCCCGACCACACCCTGGCCGGCCGGCGTGCCGCGCTGTCCGGTGGCCAGCGATTGCGGGCGCATCGTCGGCAACGTCGCCACCGACAGCGGCGGCAACGCCACCGACGGCGCGATGTTCGAGGAGGCCGGCAACGGCTACGCCCTGTTCGGCCTGGGCTGCATCCTCGATGGCTGCGCCCTGCCCACCGGCGGCATCGTCATCGAGGGCAATCGCGGCGGCCGACTGGCCGATGTCCGCCCGATCAGCTTCAAGAACGCGCTGATCGACGGCAACCAGTTCACCAAGCAGTTGATCCGCGCCAGTTCGCTCCGGCTGATCGACGCCACGCTCGCCGGCAACACCGTCGGCATCCATCCGTTCCTGTCCACCAGCACCTACACCGAAATCAAACGCTCGCTGCTCTGGCAGCCGGGCCTGATCACGCTCCAGCACAGCGGCACGATGGTGGTCGATCACGTCATGGCCAGCGAGATCGACTCCATCGGCGGCAACTTCGGCGGCGGCGGCGACTGCGGCGGCGGGGTGTGCGCGATCCTCGCCGATCCGATGTTCGTCGACCCCGCGCACGGCGACTACACGCTGCGCGCCGCCTCGCCGGCCATCGACATGGCGCCGGCGATTGCCGGCGACGACCGCGATGTCGTCGGCCGCACGCGCGACTACGACCTGCCGCACACCTGGGCCGACAACGGCCCGCGCGACCTCGGCGCCTTCGAGCGCCACTGGTTGTCGCCGCTCGTGCTCAACGGCAATTTCGACCCCCACGACCTGCGCCTGTGGACGGTGTTCGCCGGCGAGTGGAATGGCACCGAGAACGTTGTCGGCGACTACGGCTCGGGTGCGTGGCGGTTGCAGAAAGACGTGACGCCGCCGATCGGCGGCCTGTCGCTGCCCGACGCGCCGACCAGCGGCGACTACCCGGCCGGCGAGCAGTGCATCGTCCTGCCCGGCCCGGGGCGCTACCTGCTCAGCGGCTGGGGCAAGGCGGCCGGCAACATGATGTTTCACGACAGCGCCGTGCTGGCCTGGGAATACCGCAAGAACAGCACCTTCGATTGCGGCGGCACGGTCGACGCCTCGGGCGAGCTGACGCTGAGCACCAGCTCGAGCTGGGCGCGGCCGACGCATCCGGCGGTCATCGACTCGACCGAAGCGGATTTCTACGCCAGCAACCCGACGATCAAGCTGCGCCTGATCGGCCGCAGCGGTTTCCCGGCCGGCCTGATGACCGTGTGGTTCGACGGCATCACGCTCGACGTCACCGAATTCGACGACGAGATTTTTGCCAACGGCTTCGACTGACGTGTTGCGCCGGGGCTTCCGTCACGGTCGCGCCCGCCCGGACGCGATCGCGACGGAAGTGTCCCTCGGTGCGCGTGACTCGTGTCGCGCACCGCGACGGATCCATCGACACCAACGCGCGCAACCGCGCCAGCCAACCTTCACCGATTGGCGTCACACCAAGAGGTGCGCCGTGTTCGTGCGCCAAACCAGCCGTGACGCGCTTGCGCCGACCATCATTGGATTCGCTCTGGCCAATCCAGCCAAAGCGCAGGTTGGCGCGAATCCGGCCATCGTGATGGCCAATCAGGTTCATTTTCTGGACACCTGACAGGGTGACACCTCGCTTGCATACGTTTGCGGCGTCCTGCCTCAGGGAGGGCCGGCCGCGGTCGTGAAGTTGAACCTGCCATGCCCGACAGGACGGATCCGGGTCCAGTCGATGGGCATCGTTTCAACCCTGCCGCCATGCCGCTGCCTACGCAATGCGACCGCGACGCTGCATGCGGCGGCGTCGCGTTCGAGCCGCAGCCCGGGGCCGTCCTCGACATGGCCGCGTGCACTCTTGATTCCGGCAACTACTTTCGGGCCCTTGCGCTGCCTGCTGACAGTTCCGGTCCACCCCTGTGTGGCCACGTTTCCGTCTCGTGGCTGCTCGACGAGCAGGACGCGCCTCTGGTGAATGAAGGCATCTTTCGCAGCGGCATCGCGCCTGTCCCGGAGCCGTAGTGGAAACCGTTTTCCGACGCACCTGGGCTGGGCCGCGCACGCTGCGGCTGGACATGTCCATTGCATTCACTGTCACCGGCGGCAGTGCGTTCCGTGCTTGTTTCGCCTGGCTCCTTGTCAGCCTGCTGTCGGGTGTGGCGTTGGCGCACAGCGCTGACGATCGCCATGCGCCGCTGGCATCGCGTCGCCTGGTCGCGCGCCGGGCGACGACGCCGTCGGCAACGGCGCTGCGAAGCCGCGCATGGGCCGGATGGTGTCCGGGTCCAGCGCCAGGTCCGATGCGCGCGGCGTCGATGCGCGTGCAGACAGGCGGGCCGCGTGCTCAGCGTCCGCGCGCGGTGAGCAGGCGCGTGAGCAGCGCGCGCAAGGCCAGCGGCCGCAGCGGCTTGTGCAGCAGCGCGCAGCCGGCCGCGGTGACCGCGCGGCGCACGTTCTCGCCATGGTCGGCCGTCACCACGATGCACGGTGTCGACGACGGCAGCGCGAGCTGCGCACGCAAGTCGAGGCCGGTGACGCCCTCATCGAGGTGGTAGTCGAGCAGGAGCAGATCGGGCGCGCGCGCGGCGCAGGCAGCGTGCGCGCCGGGCTGATCGCACGCCGTCGACACGCTGCAGCCCCACGCTTCGAGCAAGGTGCACGTGGCCGCCGCCACGGCGGCGTCATTGTCGACGACCAGCACATGGCCCTGCGGTGCCAGCGCCGGTGGCGGCGACGTCGCGGCAGGCACGGCCGCGGCGGGCGCCGCGCATGGCACCTCGACGGCGAACACGCTGCCGCGCCCGGGCCACGAGCGCAGCGTGAGCGGATGGCCGAGCAGGTGCGCGATGCGCTGGGCGATCGACAGGCCCAGGCCGAGCCCGGCACCACCGCGATCGAGGCGGCGGAATTCCTCGAACACCAGCGAGCGGTCATGTTCGGCGATGCCGCTGCCGGTGTCCCAGACCTCGATGCGCAGCGCCTGCCCATGGCGGCGGCAGCCGAGCAGTACCGAGCCGCTGCGCGTGTACTTGATGGCGTTCGACAGGAAGTTCTGCAGCACGCGGCGCAGCAGCTGCGGGTCGCTGCGCAGCCAATGGCGCGTCGGCACGCAGCGCAGGCGCAGTCCCTTGGCCTGCGCGAGCAGGCGGAACTCGGCCGCCAGTCCCGACAGCAGTTCCGCGGCAGCGAATGGACGGGGCTGCGCCCGCATGCCGCCGGCGTCGAGGCGCGAGATGTCGAGCAGGCCGCCAAGCAGATCCTCCGCCGCCGCCAGCGCGCCACCGATGTGGGCGACGGTTTCGGCCTGCAGCGGGTCGGCGACGCGCCCGGCCAGTGCGTGCGCGAACAGCTGCGCCGCATGCAGCGGCTGCGCCAGGTCATGGCTGACCGCGGCCAGAAAGCGTGTCTTGTCGCGGTTGGCGCGCTCGGCCGCCGCGCTGGCCCGCGCCAACGCAGCGGTGCGCTCGGCCACGCGCTGCTCGAGGGTCTCGTTGGCGCGCGTGAGTGCCTGCTCGGCCTCGCGGAACGCGGTCACGTCGGTGAAGGTGGCAACGAAGCCGCCACCGGGCATCGGATTGCCGCGGATTTCCACCATCGTGCCGTCGGCCAGCCGTCGCTCCGACAGGTGAGGGGTGCCGGCACGGATGTGATCCAGGCGCCGCTGCACGCGCGCCTGGACTTCGCCGGCGCCGATGAGGCCACGCGCAATGTTGTGCTGCATGAGTGCGGCAACCGGCCGACCGACCGCAAGCAGGCCCGGCGGGTAGGCGAACAACTCCGCGTAGCGGCGGTTCCATGCCACCACGTCGAGCGCGGCATCGACCACGCAGATGCCCTGGCTCATGTTCTCGAGCGCGGCCTCGAGCAGGCGCTGGTTGAAACGCAGGTCGCGGCTGGCTTCGCCGACGATGTCGGCCACCGCTTCGAGCTGGCCACCGCGCTCGCTTCGCGCCACGCGCATGAGCAAGCGCGCCGAGGCGGCGCCGACCACGGCCGCGAGCTCGTGTTCCACCGCCGCGATCGCCGTCGGCGGTGCCGGCAGCGCATCCTCGTCGACGAGCGTGCCGACGCGCTCGCGCGGCAGGAAGCGCCGTGCCAGCGCCGCCAGCGCCTGCCCGCTCAGGATTCCGCCGGGCGCCGGCTCGGCGGCATGCGCCCAGCGCGAGTGGGCGACCAGCAGCAGCACGCCGACGTTGACGACCAGGCTCGCCGTCAGCGAGCGCGCCAGCGAACTCCAGTGGCCGAGGCCGAACCAGTCCTGCGGTGACAGCAGCGCGAGGCCGAACGGCCCTTGCCGCAGCGTCGGCGCCAGCGCCGGCAGCAGGGTCGGCGCCAGCACGTAGAGCCAGGCGAGCGTGCCGGCGACGAGGCCCGCGCAGACCGCGCGCGCACCGAGGCTGGGCCGGTACAGTGCGACGAGCACGCCGGGCATGAGTCCGGCCAGCGCCGAGAACGACAGGCCGCCGATGTCGGCCAGCGCATTGCTGCCGGCCAGCAGCCGCGAATAGAGCCAGGCCAGCAAGACCACCGCGAGGATCGCGACACGTCGCTGGCGCAGCACGGCCACGCGCAGGTCGCCGCCGGCACCGCGCAGGCGCAACGGTGCGATCCAGTGGTTGGAGATCATGAGGCTCAGCGCCAGTGTGGCCGCCACCACCATGCAGGTCGCCGCCGACAGGCCGCCGACGAAGGCGAGCACGGCCAGGCCGTGCTGGCCCTGCGCCAGCGGCAGCGCGAGCACGTAGAGGTCGGAGGACACGTCGAGCGCGGCAAAACGCGCCGCACCGGCCTGCGCCAATGGCAGCACCGGCAGCGCGATCAGGCACAGGTAAAGTGGAAACAGCCAGCGCGCGCTGCGTACGTGCGCCACCTCGCGACACTCGACCACGCCGACGTGGAACTGGTGCGGCAGCGTGAATGCGGCCAGCGCGCCGAGCAGCATGAGGGCCGGAAAACCGCGACTGTCGCGCGGCGTGGCATGCACGGCGGCGTCGAGATCGGGCAGCGACAGCACCAGCGCACCGAGCGCGAGCATCGCCACCAGCTTGAACAGGGCATCGCAGGCCAGCGCCAGCACGAGGCCGCGATTGTGCGCCGCCGCCGAAGCACGGCGGGTGCCGAACAGCATCGCGAACAGCGCCATCGCCAACGCGACGTACAACGTCGTGTCCTGCCAGGCCGGCGTGCCGAAGCCGCCGCCACTGCCGAACAGTGCGTAACTCATCGTCACCGCCTTGAGCTGCAGTGCGATGTAGGGAACGATGCCGAGCACGATCACCGCCGTGACCAGTGCGGCCAGACCGGCATGACGGCCCAGTCGCGCGGCGACGAAATCGGCCAGCGAACTGGCCTGCTGCTCGCGTGCCAGCCGCACCAGTCGCATCAGCACGCCGCTGCCGAGCACGTACAGGGCGATGAGGCCGATGAAGGTGGGCGGCAGCCACCAGCCCGAACGCTCGGCCTGGGTCACGGTGCCGTAGAACGTCCACGAGGTGCAATGCACGCCGAGCGAGAGCGCGTAGATCAGCGGCCAGTGGCGCGCCAGAGCCTGCGGCCGGCGTTCGCCATAGCGCGCCACCGTGAACAGCACCGCGAGCCAGGCAAGCCCGGCCACTGCGACCCATGGTGCGGATGAGGCCATGACGATGCGATACCTGGATCCCGGTTCCCGACCAGCGATTGAAGCATGAAAGGCGGCTGGTCGTGGCGGCGATCGCGTACACTCGGGCGGTTGCGCTCAACCGGGGAATCGACATGCGTTGCCATCTTGCCGTTGCACTGCTGACCAGTGTTCTGCTCACCGCCTGTGCCGGCACCACGCCCGCCACGCGCCAGGCGACGACCGCCAGCGCGAGCTGCACGCCGATCGACCAGGCCGGCGTGGCGGCCCTCTTCGAGGAATGGAATCGCGCAGTCGAGTCGGGCAATCCTGATGCGGTGGTGGCGCTGTACGCGCCGCACTCGCTGCTGCTGCCGACGGTATCGAAACAGCCGCGGCTGAGCGCCGCCGACAAGCGCGATTACTTCGTGCACTTCCTGCACGATGCGCCGAGCGGCAGCATCGACCAGCGCTTCGTCGACATCGGCTGCGACAGCGTGGTCGACGCGGGCCTGTACACGTTCCGCTTCGCGCGCACCGGCGCGGTGGTGCCGGCACGTTACAGCTACACCTGGAAGCCGGTCGACGGACGCTGGCTCATCACCAGCCACCACTCGTCGGTGCTGCCGCCGCAGTAGCCCGCGCCCGGCCACGCCGACGCCGCAAGCGGCGCCGGCGTGTGCGTTCAGCGCAGTGGTGCGCCGAGCGCAGCGGCCATCGCGGCGACGGCGCCCAACTGCAGGCCCTCGCGCGTGTCGTAGTGCGCGCCGCCGTAGCCCCACCAGTCCCAGCATCCCTTGGGATTGAGCGGGACGAGGCTGCTGCGCGTTTGCGGGTACAGCACGACGACGTCGTAGGCGTCGGCCCAGCGGTTGTAGCCGGCTTCGCGCACGAAGGCTTCGCCGACCGTGTCGGCGTTCTGCTGGCAGCCGTGGAAGGCGATATGCAGCGCGCACGGCTGGCCGGTGGCGCAGGTCGTGGGCACGTAGAGGTAGCCCGTGGGCGCGAGGAACGCGTCCTTGCCGTGATCGCGGTAGGCGTCCTGGTCGAACCGGCGCAGTTCACCGCTGGCCTGGTCCGCGACCGCGTGCGACGGCTTGCCGTAGAGCGTGGTGAAGATTTCCTGCGCCGCGTCGAAGCCGCAGCGACCGACATAGGGCGGTGCGCTGGTGTCGCACGAGGCACCGGCCGCCACGGTCGGAAAGGTGTGGGTGAAGTCGCGGGCGAGATCCTCGCGCACGCGGGCCTGCGGCGCGAGCGCTCGGTACAGCTCGGCGCTGTCGCGACTGAGCGATGCGCCGACGGTCTGGTCGGCCTTGCCGTGCAGGATCAGCACCGCATCGCCGGCCAGTCCCGCCAGCGGCGCGATCTGTCCGGCGGCTGCCGCGGCGCGCGCGAACGCCGCCAGCGTGGCGATCGTCGGGCCCTTGTCGGCGGCGGGATTCATGCACTGTGCGAGCGCGGTCTGCAGCGTGCCCTGCGCGCAGTGGTAGGGGCCGCCCGCGATGAAGGCGGCGCCGCTGATGTGGTCGGAATAGGCGACGTGGACTTGCTGCGCCATGTAGGCGCCCGAGGACAGGCCCGATACCGTGGTGCGCGCCGGATCGAGCTTGAGCGCGGGCAGCGGCGCGTCGGCCGCGTGCCCGGCGCAGGCGCTGAGTGCGAACACCGCCAGCGCGGTTGCAACGAGTCGCATCGAAGTCTCCAGAACCGGATTGGTCGGCGAACCGGCTTCGCCATGGCGCAGCGGTGGCGGTGGTGTGCATGCACACCACCGCCGCGGCCAGGGTCGCTCAGAAGCTGTAGCGCGCCGAGATGTAGTAGTTGCGCGGCCAGCCGAAGTAGGCGGTCTGGATGTTGCCCACGCTCGAGAACTCCTGGCCGTCGGTCTTGTAGACCTTGTCGGTCAGGTTGCGCACGCCGGCGCGGATCTGCCAGTGGCCGTCGGCCGAATCGAACACGCCGAACAGGCCGACCAGCGCATAGCTGGGCTGCATGAGACCCGGACGGTTGTCGACGCTGAGCCAGGTGTCATCGCGCCAGGACACGTCGCCGCCGACCGTGATCGCGGCACCGCTGCCGAAGTTGAACGTCTGCGTCGCCGCCAGGCGCGCGGTCCACTCCGGCGAGAACGGCACGTGCTTGTGCAGGTCGGCGAGCACCGGGAACAGCTGCACGCGCGGATCGACGAACTTGCTGTAGCGCGCATCGAGCCAGGCGACCTGCGCCGACAGGCGCGTGCCGGTGCCGAGCAGCGCGGCACCCTCGAACTCGAGGCCATCCATCTTCAGGCTGGCCGCGTTGAGCACCGGGAACGAGAACGTCGGGTTGTTCGGATCACCGCTGATTTCCGACACGCGGGCCTGGAAGTCGCGGTAGTTGCTGTGGAAGGCCGCGATGTTGCCCTGCAGGCGGCTGTCGGCCGAGCGCATCTTGAGGCCCAGCTCGTAGGTCCACACGTACTCGGGATTGAACACCGGGCTGGCTGCCTCGGTCGGCGAGTTGGCGCGGCCGTTGAAACCGCCCGACTTGAAGCCGCGATTGGCCGAGACATAGGCCATCACCTGGTCGTTGAACTGCTTCTGCAGCGACAGCGATGGCGTCCACGCATTCCAGCCCTTGCTGGTGGCCGGGATCACGGCCTGCGGATCCTGCGAGGCCGCCTGCAGCGGCGGACCGAAGAAGGCGCTGGTGGTGCGCCAGTAGTCCTTGCTCTCATGGGTGTAGCGCAGGCCCGCGGCGAGAGTCCAGCTCGGCGCGAACTCCCAGCTCACATGCGCAAAGGCAGCCGTGCTGGTGGTGGTCTGGTCGTCGTCGATCGTGCGCAGGAAACCGATCGGCAGGGTGCCGAGCAGCAACAGGTCGTCGGCATAGGCTTCCTGGTGCGAGGGCAGTTTTTCGCGCAGCCAGTACAGGCCATACACCGCCTGCAGGTTGCTGCCGTTGTCGTACTGGAGCTGGAATTCCTGGCTGGCCTGCTTCTGGTGGAAGTCGACCAGCACGTCACCGAGCTCGAACTGGCTGGCGTCGATGTCGATGTAGGCGTCGCTGTTGAGCCAGCGGTAGGCGCTGATGCTCTTGAACGCCCAGGCGTCGGACAGGCGCCAGTCGAGCGTGAGACCCACGCCCTTGTGGGTGAGGTTCTGGCCCTTGTCGGGGCCGAACGAGGTGCGCGAGTGGAAATCGTATTCGCCGCCCGGTGGCGTCAGCAGCACGCTCGCCGGCACGCCGGGCACGAGGTTGGTGGCCAGCAGCGGCGCGGTCGGCGCGCCGAGCGTGAGCGCGGCATCCTGTTTGGTGTAGTCGAGGCCGAGCGTGGCCTTGAAGTCGTCGCTGGGTCGGAACTGCAGCTTGGCGCGCAGCGCGCGGGTGTCGTCGTCGTTGTAATGACGGCCCGTGACCGGGTCCTTGACGTAGCCGTCGTTGCCGGTGACTGCGCCGGCCACGCTGGCCGACCAGCGCTCGTCGAAGCTGCCCGACAGGTAGAAGCGACCTTCGGCGCGACCGTAGTTGCCAAAGGTGAGTTCGGCGGCGCCGGTGGTGGCGGCGCTCGGCTCGCGGGTGACGATCTTGATCGCGCCGCCGGTCGAGTTCTTGCCGTACAGCGTGCCCTGCGGACCGCGCAGCACTTCGACGTGATCGACGTCGAACAAGGTCATGAGCGCGCCCTGGATGCGCGAGTAGTAGACGTCGTCGACATACACGCCCACGCCGGGATCGAAGGTCTGCAGCGCATCAGGCTGGCCGATGCCGCGGATGAAGATGTTGGCGCTGTTGGCCGAGCCGCGACCCTGCACGATGTTGAGGCCGGGCACCGCGCCCTGCAGGCCATCGAGGTTCTCGGCCTGCAGGTCCTTGAGGTCGTCCTCGCTGAACGCGCTGACCGCGACCGGAATCTTTTCGATGTTCTCGCTGCGTCGCCGCGCGGTGACCTGGATCGATTCCAGTTCGGTCATCGGGTTGCCCTGGCTCGCGGCAGCGCTGTCCTGCTCGGGTGCGGGGTCGGCCGCGGGCGCGGCCGCGTGGGCCGGGTGGGCGAGCGCGGCGCAGGCGCAGGCGATGGCAAGGCTGAGCAAATGACGTTGCATGGTTCCCCTCCAACAAGGATGCCGGCCGCACGGCCAATTCGCGCGCAGGCTAGGCGACTGGCGTCGGCGCCACACTTGTACCTTCGTACAGTGGGCCATCGCGCCGGCCTGCGCATACTCGTTGCCACGCGTGGCCGCGCGTGCTGCGCCGGCTGCCTTCGCAGCAGGGAACCCGCCGATGGCCTTGATGATCGTGCTCGCCGCGCTCGCCTTCCTCATGCTGGCGGCCTACCGCGGCCACAGCGTGATCCTGTTCGCGCCGCTGGCCGCGCTCGGCGCCGTGCTGCTGACCGAACCGGCGCTCGTCGCGCCGATGTTCACGGGCCTGTTCATGGACCGCATGGTCGGCTTCCTCAAGCTGTATTTCCCCGTGTTCCTGCTCGGCGCGGTGTTCGGCAAGCTCATCGAGATCTCGGGCTTCTCCAAGTCGATCGTGGCCGCCACGATCGGCCTGGTCGGACGCGGCCGCGCGATGCTGTCGATCGTGCTCGTCTGCGCCTTGCTGACCTATGGCGGCGTGTCGCTGTTCGTGGTGGTGTTCGCGGTGTATCCGTTCGCGGCCGAGCTGTTCCGGCGCAGCGACATTCCCAAGCGGCTGATCCCGGGCACGATCGCGCTCGGCGCGTTCACGTTCACGATGGACGCGCTGCCGGGCACGCCGCAGATCCAGAACGTCATTCCGACGACGTTCTTCCAGACCACGACCTGGGCGGCGCCGTGGCTGGGCAGCATCGGCGCCGTGTTCGTGCTGCTGCTGGGCATCGGCTATCTGGAATGGCGCCGCCGCGTGGCCGCGGCGCGTGGCGAGGGCTATGGCGAGGCCCACACCAACGAGCCCGAGCCGTTCGCCGGTACGCGGATGGCGCCGGCCGCGCTCGCGATCGCGCCGCTCGTCGTGGTTGGCGTGGTCAACTTCGTGCTCACGCGGCAGATTCCGCACTGGTATGGCAGCAGCACGAGCTTCGCCCCGAGCGTGGTCGGCAACGCCGCACCGATCGTGCAGGAAACCGGCAAGCTGGCCGCGATCTGGGCGGTCGAGGGCGCGCTGCTGGCCGGCATCGCCTGCGTGCTGGTGTTTGCCTGGCGCCCGGTCAGCCAGGCCTTCGCGCACGGCACGCGCACGGCGGTGGCCGGCGCCCTGCTGGCGTCGATGAACACCGCCTCCGAATACGGCTTCGGCGCCGTGATCGCGGCCCTGCCCGGCTTCCTGCTGGTGGCCGATGCGTTGCGCGCGATCCCGCATCCGCTGGTCAACGAGGCCGTCACCGTCACCGCGTTGGCCGGCATCACCGGCTCGGCCTCGGGCGGCATGAGCATCGCGCTCGCCGCGATGGCCGACTCGTTCTCGCAGGCCGCCGCCGCCGCCGGCATCGCGCCCGAAGTCCTGCACCGCATCGCGGCGATGGCCTCGGGCGGCATGGACACGCTGCCGCACAACGGCGCCGTCATTACCCTGCTCGCGGTCACCGGCCTCAGCCATCGCCAGTCCTACCGCGACATCTTCGCGATCACGCTGATCAAGACGCTGGCCGTGTTCTTCGTGATCCTCGTCTACGGCATGACCGGGCTCGTCTAGCCGACGCCCCGCTCACCGGCGTGGCGCGTTGTCGCCGGGCTGCCCGCGGGCGCAATCGCACGCAGCCAGCGGCGGCGGCACATGGGTGATGGCCGCGCGAATCTCGAGCGCAGTTGTCCCCGCGGAATGCTTCGATCGCTTCGGCCGACGCGCGGGTGACCTCAACGCGGCGTCACCGAGACCGGCGGGGTGCCGTCCACTGTCTCCGCGTGGCCATGCGCTTGGCGCGGCTTGTCGTGCCCGCTCGGATAGGGCACGTAGTCCGACCCGAAGCCGACGTCGCCGGGGCGCCAGCCGGCGCGTGACCACAGCGCGCCCCAGAAGCGCCGGATCGCGCCCCATTGCATGGCGACGAGACCGCGCTCGTTGTCGATGTCGACCATCGGGTCGAGCACGCCGGTCGGGCGTGGCGGCATGCCATAACGCGCCGTGCCGAACCACTGGTCCCAGATCGACAGCACCTGGCCGAAGTTGCAGTTGTGCAGGTTCGGCCGCTGCTCGTCGACGATCATGTGATGCAGGCGGTGGAATCTGGGATCGACGAACACGCGCTCGAACAGGCGGCCGAAGCCATAGCGCACGTTGGTATGGGAATAGCACTGCACGAGCTCGCCGACGAACATCAGCAGCGCGAACTCGTCGGGCTCGACGCCGACCAGCACGCCGAAGCCACCAAGCACGATCGACTGCAGCAGGCCGTCGACATAGCTGCCGCGGTCATTGCACCAGCAGCTCATCTGGCGCTGGCTGTGATGCAGGCTGTGCAGCGCCCACCACCACGGCAGCCAATGCTGGGCGCGATGCATCCAGTAGTAGGTGAAGTCGAACAGCAGGTAGTACAGGCCAAACCTCAGCCATGGCCAATCGGCCAGCCACGGCAACAGCGCCAACAGGCCGGTCGGGCCCTCGCTGCCGCTGCCGCTGCCGCCGACGCCAGCCAACTGCGCAAGCGGCGTCAGCACGAGGTAGCCGAACAGCGGATTGAGGCCGAACAGCATGATGAGGGTATAGGTGCGATCGATGCGGGCGTAACGGCGATCGCTCCAGCGCTCGGCCGGCGCCAGCGACTCGAGCGGACGGAAGATCGCGCCGATGATGAGCACCTGGATCGCGGCGATGATGAGCGCCTCGGCCACATCGCGCGGATCGCCGAAATAGCGGGTCAGATGCAGCCAATCCAGCAGCGGCAGCACCGCGTGCTGGTTGAAGGCGTCGACGAGGGCAGGCCACCAGGCAAACATGGGCCGATTCTACTCGCTTGCAGTGCCGGGCCTGCGGCGTCGCGCCGCGCCGTGCCGTGCCGCAGCCCGCAGCGGCGTCCCACGCAGGCCTCATGGCTGTCCCGAGGTCGGGCCAAGTTGCGGCGGCGGAATCAGGCCGGGACGTCGCGCGAGGTGGCGCTGGCGCACTCCACGATCAGCGCGGCATGGTCGGTGATTGCCTGCGTGAGCGGCGTGCGGTCATAGCGAATGCTCGTCACGCGCGCATCGATGGGTGTGGTCGCAAAAACGTGATCGATGCGGAAGCCGCGCCCGGAGTCGGCAAACCAGCTGAATTGCCTGGCGTCGGGGTTTCTTGATCGCCAGCAATCGACGTATGGCCCGCGCGACAGCAACTCGAACTGGCGCGCACAGTGGAACGTGGCTGCCGCTTCGTCCACGTAGTGCCGTCCCGTGTTGAAATCGCCCACGAGCAGCGCTGCCGGGTCGGCGCTCGGCGGGCCTGCAAGCAGGAAATCGAACAGCGTCGATTTTGCCTGCCGTTGAGCGAAGTAGACGCCATACACCGTCAGATCATCGAAGTGGGCCGCAATGAGGCGGTGGCAGTGATCCGGCCCGAGCTGCGGATAGGCGCGGCCGATGAAAGCGATCCTCGAGGCGATGCAGACGCTGTTCTGGTTGCGCACCGCCGACGCTGCGGCAAAGAACGGCAAACCTTGGCGGCCGAAGTGCGCGCGCAGCAGGTTCGCGTTGGCGTTGTCCCTGAACTCCGACAGGACCACCACATCGGGATGGCAAGCGCCGATGTAGCGCGCGATGGCCTCAATGCGATTGCCGCCACCATGGCGGATATTGAGGGCGAGAATCCTCATCGGCAGCCGGCTCGGGGCGAGGAACAACCATGCGAGGCGTGGCGCATGGCTGCTCGACGAACCTGCTCAAGCATCGCTCGCTCAAGCGCTTTCTTGGACGATGCCTCGCCGGGAGCGGCGCGCGCCCACCAAGAGAAGCCACAGACAGATGCCGATCTCGCCTACTGCGGCCGGCAGAAGCGCGTAGGGCGGGAAGTCCACGCCCGGCGCGAGAATTTCCCAGAACACCTGGGACACATAGCCAATGCCGCCAAGAACGAGGAACACGCCGAGGACCTTCGGCAGGAACCCGGATCGAATGACCAGATAGCCGAATGGAAGCAGCCACAGTCCCCAGAACAGCGTCGTGACCAACAGTCCATTGCCATAGGCGGCGAGTGCCAATGTGGCTTGGGATTGCGATTGGTCAACAACGCCGCGGCTGAGGATGTCGAGCGCGTCGAGCCGATTGACCAGACTGACCAGCGCGATCGGTACGCTGACCACGGCCAGCGCCACCATGAGCGTCGCTGCGTCCCGATGCACGGGACGCAGTAGCCTGAACAGCGCGAGCGGCAGCAGCAGGAACGCAACCTGCTTGACCAGGAACGCCGCGATGCCGGCCCGGAACAAGAGGTTGTGCGTCAGAATGTTGTGGAGCGTCGCACTCGGATCCCCCGTGACCGTGATCCGGGACGGAACATGGACGAGACTGAACAAACCGGTCACGACGACGACGAGGTACAGCGCGCCGGCGAGCCTGCTGATCTTCATTGGGTTGGTCATTCAACGACTTCCTGTGGGAGTTGAGCGCATGAGCCCGTCCGAGGCTGCGGATCACCACCGGCATGGGTGCGTTGTCAGCTGCGGCCTGTCGCGCGTCCACGAGGGCAGCACGACCGACCGTCCGCGCCGAGGAGTTTGCGCAGACTGCCCGAACGGTCGCTGACCTGAGTTAAGCCGACTTGCGTAGTGGAGCCATCCACATCGCAAGCGGTTCCTGCCATGTTGTTGGTGGAACGAAGCCAGTTCGGCTTCGACGAATTGTTAATCGTCACCCCGGCTCGCCGTCAACTCAAGGCCAAGATCAGCTTTGCTGAGACCTCATACGAGCCTGGCGGGCTTGCAAAGGAAAGGCTGGCAGGTGCGCACAGTGCCAGGGCAGTGAGAAGATTCAGACAAACGCGCATGCCACTCTCCTGTGACGGCTAACGCTCGGCAACAGCGGTGCGCGAAGTGCATCCGCTGCATGCCGTTCTTAGGGCGATGCGGTGGTGTCGCATCGAACTAGGCCACCGGCACGATGAAGCGCCCACGCCGCCGCGCCGCGCGCAGCAGCAGCACAACCGCGACCGTGGTCGACACGATTACCAGCAACGAACTCTCTGGGCCGAACATGCCTCCGGTAAGCCAATCGGGCCCGGCAAGGCGGCTTTCGAGCGGCGCCAAGCTGCGCCAGTCCTCAATGCCGGAAAGCGGCACGCCAGCGAGCAGAATGGTGAAGTTCCATGCCGCATGATTGGCCGCCGCCGCCCACAGGTTGCGCGTCAGGACGAAAACCGTGGCCCAGAGCAGGCCCGCCAACGTCACTGCGACCAGCATGGTCACCGCGTCGATGAGCCTACCTCGTTCGACATTCTCCAAGTGCACCAAGGCGAACACCACTGCCTGCACTGCCAACGCCACCGACGTTCCCCAGGCCCGTTCCACGATGCGGAACAGCAGGCAGCGGTAGGTCAACTCCTCAAGGACAGCCGCGATGCCGATTAGTGCTGCCACGCCGAACAGCGACGGCGAGGCGCCGCGAAACAGCACCAGTTCGTAGGCGCCCAGGGCGAACAGGACAGTCATCGGGAGCGCCACCAGGGCAGCGCCGCTCGCGCCGCCAAGCATCAGCGGAATCGGCTGCAGGCGCAGTTCGGTCGCTTCGCGCTTTTCGTGCCAGCGCACGAAAGCCCAGTAGCCCGTGACGGCCGTCAAAAGGATGCCGGCGCGTCTGAAGGCGCTGAGCAGTTCGGGCCCGGGATTGAACGCCGCTTCGATCAGCGGCAGTACGCCCCGACGAAAGATCAGAATCGAGCCAAGAACCGCCACCCCACCCAGCAGCAGTGAGCCGAGCATGCGGCCGGCAACGCGTATTCGTCGTCGCCCGATATTTACAGTTGCACGCGGAGCGGTCATGTCGGCTTATCGCCTGAGTCAAGCCGCGCCGCGAAGCGCCGTCGGCTTGATTTGTTAGCCAGCAGCCCGAATCTTGGGTGCTGTCTTTTCAAGGGCCTCCGCCATGCGAGTCTGCCAGCCTGGGCCGCTGGCCTTCCAGCGGGCGATGACTTGCGGGGGCAGGCGCAACGAAAGCAGTTGCCGTGGGTTCTCCGACTTGGGGCGACCGCGCCGTACGAGCTTGCTGCCGTGGTACAGGTCTGCACCGGCAATCCAGTCGTCCGTGATCTCCGGGAGATCCGGGTCAGGTGAGATGTGGTGTGAGCTTTTTTGCTTCGCGTTCATGGCAATGCCTCATGCTGATGATGCGCCTTGCGGCACCGCGGGGCGTCCATGCGAAGACGACAAGCCGAGCGTCAAGCCAGCCAGCGGTGATGAAGCGGGGCTCGCCGTAGTCTTGGCGGTCATCTGTGCGAGTGAAGTGCGGCCCGACAAACACTTCGCCAGCGCGCAGCATGTCGAGGCCGCGCTCCTGCAAAGTCCACTCACGCTTCGCAGGGTCGCAAGTGATTCGCACGCTTTAACGTAGCTACGTAAAACGCGTCTGTCAACCGCGACTTTCTAGCTTCTGCTGGCTAACGCTTGAATTAAGCCGCGCCGCGAAGCGGCGTCGGCTTGAACGGCGTGGCGATCCCGCCCGGCTCGGCCAAGGTGCGCCCCGCCGTGCTCGCAGCGCTGGAAGATGCGGACAACGAAGTTGCCGATGT
>NZ_JAHCAQ010000020.1 GCF_019634845.1 Dokdonella sp. | reverse complement strand
CCTGCGACCGATGCTGCACCGGTTGAGGTCAGCGCCAACGAGGAGCCGCGCAGCCCCGAGCAGAAGCGCCGCGCGATGAACTGGGCGCAACGCCTCAAGCGGGTCTTCTCCATCGACGTGACCCCCTGCGTCTACTGCGGCGGCGCGGTGCGGATCGTCGCCAGCATCGAGGAACCCGCAGCCATCCGTGCCATCCTGGCACACTTCGAGAAGCACGGTGCGCGGGAAGACGCGCACTACAGGCCTGCAGCGCGCGCACCACCCACGGTGGTCGCGTGACACCCGGTCGGCCACGACGCCGGCAGAATCCGGAGCCCGATTCGATGCGGCCGTTGGATCCCGCAGGCTTGCGGTCGGCCCGCCGTCGGGAATCGGCGAAGAGTGGCTGCTGACAACGCCACTGCGTGGCCCCGCGAGCCGAAATCTCTCCCACAGACGTCCGATCCGCGCCCCAAACGGCGCTAGTGTGACCATCGCCTATCCGACAGACTGACCGGAAGGGGCGTTTAAACTTCCTATACGCCGTTTAAACTTCCTATACCCGCCGAAGCTGGCGGGTACCGACCGCCACAAGATATGGCAGTCATTACTGAGCGTCAACACAAGATTTTGTGATAGTGGCGGTGGGTCGCCCGATGGGATGTTCAACAAAGGCATACTTGGCGAACGAGCACCGCCGCCTTTGCGGGCGGCGGTGCCGGTGCATCCAGAGCAGTGAAGCATTGGCCGCCGGTCAGCGATTGAATCCGTCGATGAAGATTACATCGCGCTGCAGTCGCGCGAACCCGAAGTCCCGGTCGGTGGCGCTGAAAGCGGCAAACCCGGCGATCAGGTAGCGCCCTTGCTGGTCGAGTGTGATCATCGAAGGCCGCGCGTTGCGCTCGAAACTGGCAGAATTGGCGCCGGGGAACGTGATGTCCTGGCGCTGAGGGATTGGACCGGTCGAGAATTGCGTATCGGCCGATAGCGTGTTGCTGCTGGTATTGGCGTCGAACCGGTACACGACGAACTTCGATTGCTCGGCGGCGCCATCGGGGTAGTTATAGTTGGCGACGACGACCTGGCCATCCGTGCCCGCCGGGCCGGCATGGAAGACCATCGATTCGGGGATGGTATGGGTGCCGGCAGCCGGGTACATGGTGGCTTCATTGCAATAGGACACGCATCCGCCGGTGGCGTCCATGCGGGTCAACCGTCCCAGCGTGGCATTTGTGCCGAGATCCCGCCAGCGCGCGACGTACAGGCCGCCGCCAAAGGTCGGGGCCAACGCCCTGACCCTCGATGCCGCATCGTCGTTGCTCCAGGCGCGAATGCCGCCTCGATGCGTTGCGGGCGATTCGCAAGTGCTGACGCTGGCCGCGCAGAAGCCGGAGTCTATGGCTCCTGCGCTGGTAAACTGCGCAGCCACCGCTCGCAGATTGGCGCCGGCTCCGACGCCGCCCCCCACGATCACCTTGCCATCCGCGCGCCGGGCAACGGCGTACGCGGACGCGACCCAGTTCCCACCGCCGACCACCGGTGCGATACCCCGCATGAGTCGTCCGGTCGTGTTGAAGGTGGTGTCCAGGTCGCCGTTCATGTCCACGCGGAGCACGGCAAAGTCCGTGTCGCCGCAGTTGTTGAACTGACGTTCCGCGCTACCGGCCAGATAGAACCGGCGCGAAGAGGGCGCGCTGTCGTCCAGAAACATGTCCTGGGGAACGTCGTGGTTGGAATCGCAGCCCGACGCGCCCGCGAAATTGTAGTAGCGGATGATGTTGCCCGCTGTGGAACCGAACCCTGGACAGACCTCGAAGGGCTGGTTGCCACCGACTGTCGGCGTGCGCAGGCAGATCAGGGCGAAGTCGTGGTTATTGGTGAGTTCCCTGTCCTGGGCCACGATGTAGAAGCGTTCGTAGTTGTCGCGCATCACGCCAATGGCCTTGACCAGGGTGAGTTGTGGATTGACCACCGTGACGATCTGGACGCCGTTGGCCCCAAAGTCGGGGTCGCGCTGGCCATGCGAGGTCAGGCGGGCGATGGCAATGCGTGCGTTTGCGCCGGGGCCACCCGACTGACCAACCAGGTAGATCTTGCCGTCTCTGCGCTGCGCGACGCCGACCGCTCGATCATGCGCGGTATTGCCACCGTCGATCGCCACGCGGTGGATGCCCGGCTCGCCGGGATGGTGGGCGACGTTGATGGTGGGATCCAGATCACCCTCGCGTTTGCCCAGGTTGCCGGCCTTGACCGCTGTGTCGGTTTCGTCGGTTTCCTTAGCCTTGCCGGTTTCGATGCGTTTGATTTGGTCATCGACCCAGCGCTTGGCTTCCGTCTCCTCCATCGACTCGGAATACCACGCCGTGTGGCGGGTCTCGTCGGAGGCGCCAGGGCTGCGCACCAGGTCGGCGCCCTCGGGACCACCGATGACGATGGTTGTGGGCGTGAATGCGGACGGGGCGACATGGCTGTCCGACAGCGGAGAGTCGTCGGCAAGCACGGCGGTGGTGGCCAGGCTCAGGCTGGTCAGGACCAACAGCGCCAGCGAGCCAACGCCGCCAAGCGCACGATGCCCAGGATGGGCAGGCAACAGGTATTTCATGGCAGAACTCCCTTCGTCGAATCGGCGGGAACAGCATCCCACGTGAAGTGGGTACGCAAAAAGCAGGGAAAAGCCGCCATGAATCGGGGAAACGTCAACCTGCCCTACACCCTCGTTCGCCCTCTTCTCTTTCGCATGGACCCCCGCGCCATTTGCGAACTCTGGTGACGCAGACGCGCCGTCGTAGCCGGCGGGCCAGAAATTCCTTGCGCGGTCAGCGGTTGCGGGCGAAAAAAACGAGGACGGTTCTCCGGCTCCGGGAAAAAACCTCGATGTGCGGTTTCGGCCGTCGAGGACAGCGCAGCCAGGAGCGGCCGCGGAACCGGCGCTCGCCCGCGCGCACTCCCCACGCCCAATCCCGGCGTGGCCGGCGGAACCGCCGCGGCAGCGCCCGACACCGTCGCCTCATGACCTGGGCGCAACGTCCCGAGCATGCATCGGTTACCGGCGTGCGGGCCTGCCGCGCCGCGGCAGCGCGGTTTTCGCCCGCTGACGATCAATTTGCACCTGCCATGTCTGGTTTCGGCGCTGCTTTGCGCTTTTCTCCGCAGCAACGACGCAACGCGCCTCCGGGCGCGCGTCGCACCGCCGCAAACCACTGATGTGAGGCCGAAATGCCACAAGCAACGATGTCCCGTCCGTCCCGATCCAACCGCCACGCGCGCGCACTCATGAGCCGCGCATGCGTGTCGCTCGCCCTGCTCGCAGGCGCTGCTGGCAGCGCCTGCGCTACCGACTGGAAGGAAGCGATCGACGCCACCACGCACCATGACGAACCGCTGGCGCCAGACGGCAGCGTGCTGCCGAGCGACCTCAACTTCAATCCGGCCTTCGGCAACAGCGGCATGGCCGCGTTCTCGCCGGACACCACCAACGACTACGAACAAGGCGGCTTGCGCGTGTTTCCGTTCAAGACCCTGGACGTCACGGGTGGCACCTTTCCGATCTTCTACGTGAAAGAGCGCGGCTACTACGTCGCGGGCAGGCGCAAGCATTACGACACCGGCCTCTACGACGCGCTGATCGGCAAGGTCAAACTCGATGGCACGCTGGACACCACGTTCGGCGCCGGCGGCTGGCAGGCGATCACGACACCGCCGATCACCTCGATCAACGATGCCGCTTTCGACGCGGCGACCGGCAGCATGTATTTCGTCGGCTCGTGGGCTCTGGGCAGCAACGCCGAAGACTTTGCCGTGCGCTGCCGCAACATCACCACCGGCAATCCCTGCGACGGCGTCGGCAGTCTCACCAGCATCGCGTTCAACCTCGGCGGCTCCAACCGCGATGTCGCGCAACGCGTGATCTTCGAGCCGGGCAGCGGCTCGACGCCGCCCTATCTGTACGTAGCCGGCTTTGCCGACAGTGCCAACGGCTGGCGCATCGCGGTCGTCAAGCTCAACGCCACCACCGGAGAACGCGTGACTGCGTTCGGACCCAATGGCCAACGCGTCTACATGCCGCCGGCTGGCGCCCAGACCGGCAGCGATGTCAATGTGTTCAGCATGGCATTGGCGCCGGCAACGGCTCCGGGCGGCTCGCGGCTGTACCTGGCCGGCAACGTGAAAATCAGCAGCGATGGCGTCGACTACAACGGCTATGTGCTCGCACTCGATCCGACCACCGGCAATGGCATCACCGCCTTCGGTTCCTGGCAGTACATCACCTACGAGCTGGACAATCCCGGCTACCGCAAGGATGCAGTCACCGCGATCACCGTGCAGCGCAACGGCAAGCTCGCACTCGCCGGCTGGTCCGATGGCCTCATTGCGCCCGACCAGCGCATGATCCTCGGACGGCTCAATACGGATGGCAGCAAGGATCTTGGCTTTTGCGACAACAAGGGCGTGTGTCGCCGCAACGATGCGACCGGCAGCCCAGTCGATGAGCCGACGGCGATCCTCGAGCGTCCAGACAATGGCGATCTGGTGGTCGCGCTGAAACGCAACCAGACCTCCGGCGATTACCATCCCGCACAATTTGTGCTTCAGTACGGCGCGAGCGGCAATGTGCTGCACGCGCAGCAAGTCATCGACTTCCCCGCATCGAGCGGGCAAGCCTGGTGGTCACGCCCGGCCGGCATCGCGCTAGACACCACGCCGATGGTGTTCGACACCATCCCCAACGCCAAGCGCAACCTCGTCGTGGCCGGCACACGCAAGTGGGCCATCGTCGACATCCTGCGCAACTTCGACGTGACTCTGAGTCACCTGCTCGAAAACGACAGCATTTTTGCCGACACCTTCGGCGGTGCCCACGGCGACTGAGCCGACGCGCGATGTCAGGTCGGCGCGCCGACTTGCGCTTTTCTCTTCCGACCGTGGCGCTCAGGCGCCACGGCCCCTGAACGGAGAACTCACGCCATGCTCAAAACCTTCGCCTTCGCCTTCGCCGCCCTCGCCATCGGCAGCGCCCACGCCGCCGACGACTTCGCCAAGCGCGCCACCGACGCCACGCAGCCGTTGCAACTGAACCTCGCGCCCGACGGCTCGCCGACGCCGAGCGACCTCACGCTTGATACGAACTTCAGCGCCACTGGCATGCGAGCGCTGTGGGCGCCGAATCAGGACGGCTGGTCCAACACCGAGGACGGCGTGGGCGTGTTCCCGTGGGACGGCGTGGGCACCCTGCCCGGCCCGCCGCCGGTCACGACCAATGTGCACAAGGGCTACTACGTCGTCGGCAAGCAGAAAAACACTGCTGGCGATGCGTGGCGCGTGTGGATCACGCGCGTGGACCTCGGCGGCATCACCGACACCACGTTCGGCACCAACGGCTGGATCTACGGCGGGGCGCAGGGCGAAATCGTCGACGTGATCGTCAGCAGGCCTTATGCCTTCATCCTCAGCAACATGTCTGCGGGCGCGGCCACGCGCGTGGCCTGCATCGACCTGAGCACGCCGACCGGCAACAGCTGTTTCACGGGCTTCGCCGGCTTGCTCACCTGGGGCGTCAGCGCGAGCGGTCCGCGCACCGCCGCCTATGGCCAGCGCCTGATCTACGACGCCCGCTACGGCCTGTTCGTCGCCGCGCGCATCATGAACACCACGCGCGGCCAGGAAGTAGGCGTCGCGCGCATCAGCGCCGGCAGCGGCGCGCTCATCCCTCAGTTCAACGGCGATGGCTACTACTTTGGCCTGCCCGCCTGGGCGCCGGCCAGCGGCGCGGAAGTGAAGGTGAACGCGCTGGCCGTCACGCCCTACGGCTACGCCGGCACCCCGCACCTGTACGTAGGCGGACAGATGAAGCGCGATGTGGCCGGCGATCACGACGGCTTCATTCTCGGCCTCGCGCCAGCCACTGGCGTCGTCTCCCCGGACTGGGACTGGCGCGCCTTCTACTACGAGAACGACAACACCGGCTACAAGAAGGATGCCATCACCGCGCTGGCGCCGCTGCGCAACGGCAAGGTCGCCTTCGCCGGCTGGTCGGAAACGGACGACGCCAATCTCAGGCCGATGATCATGGGCCGCGTCAACAGCAACGGTGGCTTCGACGCGAACTTCTGCAAGGGCAACTCGAACCGCGGCCCATACGGCTGCATGGTCGAACACAACATCGACGAATTCTACAAACCCGATTCGCAACCCGTCGCGCTTGCCGAGCGCGCGCAGAACCGCGACCTGGTCGTCGCGATGCGCTCGAAGAACAACGGCAGCATGCCGCCGACCAACGTAATCACGCGCATGGAGCAATACAGCGCCGACGGCAACCGCGTGCACGCGGCGCTGGACGTGGACTACGCCGGCGGTGCCGGCGTGACGCGCTGGTCGCGCCCGTTCGGCATGTGGATGGGCCATACCGGCCAATGGATCGGCGGCGTGGACGGTACCGGCGAGGAAGTGATCGCCGTGGTCGGCACGCGCCTGTATTCGGGCACCGACTTCGACGCCACGCTCATCCACCTCAAGGCCACCGACAGCATCTTCGCCGACGCGTTCGGCGGCGGCGGCGGCGATTGATCGCGGCCACGGCCGCAAGAAACTCCTGCGCCACCCCACGGAATAACAACGCGGCCATGGACGGCCTCCTTGCCGCCAGCGCATGCGCGGCGCTTTGATCAAAGTCGTATCCGTTCGCGCATCAACCGACCCGAATCGATGGCACACGCTTCATTGGCCCATCCGCCGTTGGAGCCCGTCCCTGAATTCCGCCGTTGCCGGCCATCCGCCCGGCCCCGTCTCGAAACTCGTCTGGGCCGCGGTCGCGGTCGCCGGCGCGATCTGCCTCGGCGTCGTCGCCTTGCGGCGCGGCGAGCCCGTCGACGCGATCTGGCTGCTCGCCGCGGCGCTGTCGGTGTTCGCCATCGGCTAACGCACCCGCTCCTGCGGTGAGATCGTGGGCGTGTCAGTCGCGGGTCAGCGCACGACGGTTGGCGGCGAGGCCGATGTTTCGCCTGCAGACGTGGTTTGCGGCGATACTGCGGCCATGGATGAACTTTCCGACCAAGCCCTGTACCGCAGCCTCTATGAGCAGCTGCGCACGCTCGCCCACCGCGAGCGTCGACGCAACGGGGCCTCGCCCACGCTCAACACCACTGCCTTGGTGCATGAGACGTATCTGAACCTGCGTCAGCATGGCCACGCCGCGCCGCGCGATTTCCATGCCTATGCGGCGCGGGCGATGCGCAACCTGCTGGTGGACGAGGCTCGCAAGCGCGCCCGCCCGAAACATGGCGGGGATTGGCAGCGCGACGAATTCGAATCGGCGATGGATGAGGCGCTGGCGCGCGAAACCCAGCGCACGCTCGATCTGGACGAGGCCCTCGCTGCGCTGGCGAAAGTCGATCCGCGCGCGGCGCGCGTGGTCGAGTTGCACTATTTTGCGGGAATGGAACTCGTTGATATCGCACGGCAGTTGTCACTTTCCGATCGCACCGTGCAGCGCGACTGGCGTGCGGCGAAAGCGTGGCTGAAGCGGGAACTGGAGAGCGACTGACGCCATCTTTCCGCGCCCATGTCGGGTCTGCTCACGGTTCCTCGTCAAACCCTGCAACCCCATCCAGGAGGTTGCAAGCATGTTCTTCTCCACCCGGCGCGCTTTCGCCTGCGCCATCTGCCTTTTCGCCAGCGCCGCCGCCCACGCGTTCAGCGTCGGCAACGATGCCGCCTGTACCCACACCACCATCCAGGCCGCGATCGATGCCGCCAAGGCATTGGGCGACACGGCTATCCACACCATCATCGTGGCGAACAATGCCAGCTACACCGGACAGGCCTTGGTGGCCGATGGCGTGAGCCTTTCCATCGAAGGCGGCTTTGCCAATTGCAGCGCCCCGGCGCCGAACGCGCCACCCACGGAAATCCTGGGTGCGGGCAACGGCGGATTGCCGGTCCTGGTGGTACAGAACTTCTCCACCGACCCGCCCCGCGTGGTGAAGCTCAGCAATCTGGTGCTCGCCTTCGGCGGCAGCCACGACTCCACGGGTGGCGGAATGCGGGTGCAGGGCCATGTGCAGGTCGAGTTGGCGGGGGTGCGAGTCCGCCAGAATCAGGCCGCCCAGGGCGGCGGAATTTCCGTGTTCGGGCACGACTCGACCCATCCGGCGCTGTTGCGCGTGGGCGCGAGCGCGAATCGCATCAGCGTCATCGATCAGAACCGTGCGCCGACTGGCGCAGGCGGCGGCGTGTTCGTTGGCGGCAACGCCCAGGCGCTGTTCGGTAGCAATGCGGTCGCGATTGCCGACAACCAGGCCAATTCCGGCGGTGGACTCTACGTCGCCGGTTCGGGACAGGCACAGCTGAACGTGAGCACGGGCACCGTCTTGCCGCCGGCGCCAGGGCTGGAACGCAATCAGGCCGTTGTGGGCGGCGGCGTTTTCGTGGACAACGATGGATTTCTGTCCGTGGATCCGGGTTACACCATCGCCGACAATCAGGCGTCGGCCGATGGCGGCGGCATCGCGGCCTATGGCGGTACGGCACAGGTGTACCTGTTCGCGACGAAGGTGCACGGCAATCGCGCCGACAGCGATGGCAACACGGTCGGCTGTGGTGGAGGCATCTACGCCGACAGCGGAGCGGCCATCACGATGTTCGGTGATCTCCCCGCGCCCGTCTGCTCGCCGACGGAAGCCTGCTCGCGGCTCGACGAAAACGATGCCACGCAGGGCGGCGGCATCTGCGCGACATTCGGTGCCAAGGTGCTGCTGCTAGGAACCCAGGCCAAAGGCAATGCCGCACAGGTCGGCGCGGCCGTGTATGGCAATGCGGCGGAGCGGGTGGAACTGGACTCGGTGCTGATTGCAGATTCGTATGACCGAGGCAATCTTGGTACGGTCTTCCTGGGTTCCGGCTCGCATTTCTTCGCCAACGGCCTCACCCTGGCTGCCAGCATTGGCGGCAGTTCACTGATGCGGATGGATGGGGGCAGCAGCGCCAGCCTGCTTTATTCCATTCTCCATCAGCCCGGTTATTCGGTACTGTTCAAGGATGCAGCCTCGACCGTCTCGGCGGCCTGCGTGCTTGCGCATGAGGTGTTTCCCATGAGCGGCGAGGTGCGCGTGGGCGACCCGGCCTTTGTCAATCCCGGCGCAGGCGACTTCACCCTGCAATCCATCAGCCCCGCCGTGGATGCCTGCGCGGACATCGTGGAACGGGAAACCGATGCCAGCGCCCAGCCACGCGGCATAGACTTGCCCGACGTTCCCGACTTGGATGGACCGTACGATCTGGGTGCGTTCGAGCTGCAGCTGCCTCCTTCGGAGATTTTTGCCAATGGCTTCGAATAGCGGTGATGCCTTTTCCACACGTCAACACACAGGCCACGCTGCGAACTACGCCCAATTGCGGATGCTGTTCGATGAGTGTGTTGATCTGCCGGAAGGCGAGCGCCTTGCATTCATTGAACAGCATGTCCCGGATGAAGCGATGCGGATGGAGCTGACGCTGATGCTGGCGCAGGATGAAAGCTCAACCGATCCCTTCGAAGCTGCGCCGCTGCAAAAGCTGGGTGATCTCCTGGCCGACGACTTTGCGGCCCTGCCCGATCTCATCGGCAGTCATTGCGGGTCGTTCAAGCTCGTGCGTCTCCTTGGCAGCGGCGGTCAGGGTGCGGTGTACCTGGGTGAACGCGACGATGGCGAATTCGTGCAACAGGCGGCGGTGAAACTGCTGCGCGAGGCGATCCTGGATGCAGCCGACCTGCGCCGCTTCCGGCGCGAACGCGACATCCTGGCGCGCTTCAGCCACGCAGGCGTCGCGCGACTGATCGATGCCGGGCTGGGTGAGTTCGGCCTGCCGTACCTCGCGATGGAATACGTCAATGGACAGCCGCTGGATCATTGGTGCGCACAGCGCAATGCGAGTCGTGCCGTGCGCCTCGAGCTTTTTGCGCAACTGTGCGAGGTGGCTGCCGCCGCGCACCGTCAGTTGATCGTTCATCGGGACCTCAAGCCTTCCAACGTGATGGTGGATGGGGATGGTCAGGTGAAAGTTCTGGATTTCGGCATCGCGCGCCTCATCGATGAGGACGCCGCGAACCGCACCGATGCATTGATGCTCACGCCGGGCTATGGCGCGCCGGAGCAGCGCAGCGGCGACACCCCCACGCCCGCAAGCGACGTGTTTGCGCTTGGCGTACTCCTGCGTGAACTCATCGCCGGGCAATCCCCGCCCAGCAAACCCGGTGACTCCTGGCCAGCCTGGCCCCTCGACGTTTCGCACGAACTGCGCTGGGTGTTCGAGCGATGCTGCGAAGAGGAGCCTGCACGACGCTACCGCGATGCTGCCGAACTGCTGGAAGACATCGAGAACTTCCGCGCCCAGCGTCCGCTGCGCGCGCATCCGCCATCAAACTGGTATCGCGCGCGCAAGTTCGTGGCGCGGCATCGGGGCGGCGTCAGCCTCACCGCGTTGCTGCTGCTCACAACACTCATCGGCTTCGGCATGGCGCTGTGGCAGACGCGCGTGGCGCAGCTTGAAAGCGCCCGCGCCATGAATGAGGCCCAGCGTGCACGCGCCGCGCTGGCGCGAACCAAGGCGGTACGCGATTTCGTAGTTGAAGTGTTCGAGACCGGCGGTGCAGGCCTGCCGGCCGACCAGATTCCAGACACCGCAACCTTGCTCGAAAGTGGTCGCCGCACGGCGCTGGCGGCAAGTACGAAATCGCCTGAAATCCGCGCCGACATGCTGACCTTGCTCGGCCGCATCTACCTTGGCCTGCAGCGCGAAAAACAGGCGCTGGAACTGCAGGATGAAGCCGTGACCCTGCTGGAGAGCCAAGCGCCGCGCAACGACATAGCGTATGCGAGCGCCTTGAGCCGGCGCGGCGAGTTGCAGTCGCGCCTGGGAAATCCTGAGCGTGCGTTCGCCGACTTCGATGCAGCCCTGGCCTTGCAGCAGCAACACGACCCTGACGGTCTGGGTCGGCTGGAAACCCTGCGCGCTCGCGGCGAAGCACTTGCCTTCGTCGGCCGCATCGAGCCGGCGCTCGCGGACTTCGAGCAGGCTCTGGCTCTGGTCGAACCACGTCACGACACACCGAAATCGCTGCTCGCCGAGATCCACAATAGCTTTGGCGTGGCGTTGTGGCGTAGCGACGACTGCGCGCGTGGCGAGCCTCACCTGCGTCAATCGGTGGCAATGGCGCGACAAGCCTGGGGCAACGAACACGCCGCCACGGCCGGCGCCTTGTCGGCACTGTCGCTGTGCCTGACCCATAGCGCGCAATTGCAGGAATCCGAAACGGTGTCGCGCGAGAGCCTGTCCATCCTTGAGCGGGTGTACGGCAAAAACCATCCTGCATTGGGGCAATCCAAGAACAATCTCGCCAATCTGCTGATCAAGCGTGGTCGGTTCGCCGAAGCGTTGCCCCTGCTACGCGAAAAGCTCGACGCCGACCGAGCTAGCGGCGTCGATCAGGCCGGCAGCGGACTCAACACCTGGATCAACCTCAGCAATGTCCTGCGTAATCTGGGCGATCTGGGCGGTGCGGAAGGCGCCGCCAAAACGGCACTGGGCATTAGTCGCCGTGTCGCACCCGAATCGCCGGTTGGGCGCGAGCCGGAATTGTTGTTGGCACGCGTCGCGCTGGATCGCGCCGATCCGGCGTTGGCGCAGCAGTGGGTGGATTCCTACCGTGGCTGGATGAAAACCCCGGAGGGTGCGCACGCGCTCATGCCCGGGCGCGTGGATTTTCTTGAAGCACGGATCGCCATCGCGAAGGGCGACGGGGATCGTGCCGAACGTCTGACGGCAGTCGCGTTGGAGCAATTCGACAAACTCCGATGCAACGAGGTTTCGCCATTCGCCGCCAGCGTTGCTTTGTGGTTGCAAGCTCGTGGGCGCGAAGGCGAGGCGATGGTGCTGCTTGATCGCGCCATCGCGCACTGCGAGAAGCTGGGCGAGTTGCAGCATTTCGCTGCCGGCGGGGCGTTGCTGGCACGCGCCACGCTGCGTCTTGCCGCTGGCGACCGCTCTGGTGCCAACGCAGACATGGAACAAGCCGAGTCGGTGCTGGCAAGCGCACTGCCAGCCAACCATCCGCAACGGCTCAAGCTTGCCAGCCTGCGTCAACGCTTCAACATGCAACGCTGAACAACGGATACGGACGCCATTTGACGTTTCCGGCGCTGGACCAGCGCTTCCGCCACACACGGCCTTGACGATCAAAACCGGCAAAGTTGCCGGTGCAGCCGCCACTCAGTCTGGGCCGAGCTGGCTCATGCACAACACCACGTCGGGTCTGCGCACGAAAACTCGTCAATTCCAGCGAAGGCCAGTCTTTCGCTGGTCATTGCCACGGGCCGCGCCATGCTCTCCCGCCTTGTCTGTCTTCTTGCCCCGCTGTTTCTGGCAGCGACTCCGGCACTTCACGGCGCCGAGTTCACCCTGCGCGTCGGTCCGGTCGGACCGATCGGCAGCTGCACCCATTCGACCGTGCAAGCCGCCATCAATGCCGCGTCGTCGTCGCCGGGCGACTTCACCACCATCCTGATCTCAGGCAATGCCACCTACAACGAAAATCTGGACATATCCAACAAGTTCATCCGGCTCGTGGGTGCGCAGCCCTGCGACAGCGTTGGCATTCCATGGACGCGCCCGGTGCTGAGCGGTACAGGTGGCGCGCGTCGAAGCATTCTCAATGTCAATGGCGGCTCCACGGATATTCGTCTCGAGAACCTGGAGTTCCGCAATGGCGATGAACTGCTCGATGACGAAAGCTACGGCGGAGCGCTGGATGTCACCGCGGGCCCGCATCTGATCGTGATCCAGAACGTTCTTTTCAGCGGCAATTCCGCAGGCTACGGCGGGGCTGTCAGCGTGCGTGGCCCGAACTTGCCCGATGGCAGTGGTGGAGCCACCAGTTCGCTGTACCTGCTTGACAATGTGGTCATGAGCAACAACCGCGGCGCGTACGGCGGCGGAGGTTTTTACTGCTCTCAGGCACTCGTGACGGTGCAGGGCATGTACACCACGTTCTGGCAGAACGTGGCAGGCGGTGCGGTGGAAACCGGCAGCACACCACCATCAGGTGGTGCCTATGGCGGCGGCGTACTCGGGCGGCATTGCGACCTCAAACTGGCGGCAGGCCCACTGCCCGCAATCTTTGGCAACACCGCCAGCGGCCCGGGCGGCGGTCTTGCCATGATCTACTACACCTCGCGCCTTGCCGTGGGCAATCTCACGCCCACCATGCCCACGCGCATCACGGGCAACAGCTCGGATCGCTTCGGCGGCGGCATGACGCTGGAGAAGGCCGCGCAAGCAACGCTCTACGACAGCATCGTTGCGGACAACTCCGCCAGACAGGGCGGCGGTGCGGTGGCCCTGTACGTGGAGGGCGATGAAGGCCGTTTCACCGCCACCTCCGACTTTGCCGAACAGGAAGGACGCAAACGCTGCTCGCGCACGATCGAATGCAACCTCATTGCCAACAACCTTGCCTACGACGGCAGCCAGGCCAAGCCCGGCGCCGCGATCCGCGCGTCGCGCGACGACGATGGCGGCGATCTTTCCGTTTTCCTGCGCGGCACGCGCCTGACGGGCAATGCCGGTGCCACGCTGTTCCAGTTTGTCGACGATATAACTCCGGGTTCTTCGTATTTCCTGTCGGAGGGCGCCCTCTTTGATCACAACGACGTCACCGGCATGTTGTTTGATGGCTGCCACTTCCGTTCGACCTGCCACTTCGCCGCCGTCACCATTGCCGACAACCTCATCGGAGCCACTGCCGTCATGTTTGGCAGTAACGGAACCTTGGGGAGTTTCTCGCTCCAGCGCAGCCTCGTGCATCAGCCCGGCAAGCGTGTGGTGCTGGGAAGCACCCTGGGCGATGTGGTGCGCTACAGCGTCGTCAACGATCTCAGCGGCATCAACACAGTGACCGTGGGCGGCCTGCCGGTGAACATCGTCGGCACGCCGGTGTTCGCCGATGCGAACAATGGCAAGTACTACCTTGCCGGCGGTGCAGGCCGCGATTTTGCGCCCTACACCGCAAGCGACCCGACCCGCGATCGCGGCAACCGCAACATCGACATCCCCGCCGTGCCCAACACCTTCGGCATCCAGGACGCCGGCGCCCTGGAAACCCCCGTCGCCGCACCCGTGCTTTACGACGTGAACCCGCCGGATGGCCATGTCGGCGTGCCTTACGAAAACTACACCCTGCAATCCAACGGCCAGGGCGGCGCAGTGATCTTCACCGCCACCGGCCTTCCACCCGGATTGAGCCTGAACCCGGATACTGCCGTCCTATCCGGCACGCCTCCATTGGGCAGCGAAGGAACCTATGGCGTGACCTTCCGTATCACCAATGGCCTTGGCCAGTTCAACGAAGTCATTGTCGCCATTCCAATCCACGTGAACGAGGCACCCCTGTTCGCCGACGGGTTTGATGGGTCGTGATTCCTCCCGGCCCGGAGCGGCGCGGAGGTGCCACAGTCCCGAGGAGGGGCAAGGGCGCTCTGCGCGGGAGGAAGAGATCTACGCCGGCCTGGCGCGGGCCTGAGGCGGCTTCCGGCGCAAAGCTGCGGCCCATCGTTGCCCGATCTGGTTTTCGTGAAGCCCATCACATCGACCTGTCTCCTTCCGGTGCCGAGTTGCGCTTGGATAGGGGCGATGCGGTGTGCACGCGGAACGATTGGGAGCGATGCCGTGCGGTTCATGAGCGCCTTGTTTGTGGTGGTGGGTTTGCTGGGCGGGATGTCTTGCGGTTTGCCGTTGGGGGCGCAGCCTTTGCCGAGTTTCCCAGGGGCGGAGGGATTCGGCGCCGTCGCCTCGGGTGGACGCGGTGGGCAGGTGTTGATCGTCGATACCTTGGCGGTCGATCCGGGAGGGACGCAAGGTTCGGGCAATCGCGGTTCGCTCAGCTGGGCGCTGCGGCAGCCCGGTGCACGCACGATCGTGTTCGAGGTCAGCGGGGTCATCGACGGTCCCGTGCAAGTGCGATCGGGCAACGTCACCATCGCGGGACAGACCTCACCGGGTGGGGTGATCGTGCGCGGCCTGTCCTGCGGCGTCCACTACGGCGGGGAATCCTGCGACAACCTCATCGTGCGCCACCTGCGCCTGCGTCCGGCTTGCCAGGTTACGCCGGGGCATTGCCCGCACGACGACGCATTGCGACTGGACGGCGTCAAGCGCGTGATGATCGACCACGTTTCCATGGCCAACGCCAACGACGAGGCGGTGCAGCTGAGCTGGGCCTCGGAGGTCACGATCCAGAACTCGATCCTGGCCGAAACCGAGGGCGGACACGCGATCTACGGCGGCATCCTGCTCAATTATGCCAACACCGCCTGGCCGCAGGACGGCATCAGCCTCGTGCGCAACCTGTTCTACCGCATCATGGGCCGCCTGCCCGAGATCAACTGCGAATCAAGCTCGCAGGACGATATACCGCCGCGCCTCATCGATGCCTGCCAGAGCGTGCCGCTGCGGCTGGAGGTTTCCAACAACTACTACTTCGATCCGTACTACTACGTCACCTATGCGCAATGGGTCGATGGCGATGCCGCCAACGGGCCCTATCGGGTGCAGTACAACATGGTCGGCAACCTGTTCCACGTGCGCCCGGCGTTTCCCTACGGCATGGTCGAGATCGCGATGTTGCACAACAGCCAGAACAGCCTCTACGTGAGCGACAACCGCGTCGACCGGTATCCCTCCCTGCAGGACTACGCGCTGTTCTACTGCTGCAACGACTTTGCAGCGACGCTGCCGACCGGCAATACCGACATGGGCAGCGCGACCCGGCGCAGTACGCGGCACCCGTTCCCGGCGATCGGCTATGTCCCAACGGCCAACCTGCTGTCTATCGTCGTACCGTCGGCGGGCGCCCGACCGCACGATCCGATGGATCGGCGCATCACCGCTTCCGCGCTCGGCGGCACGATTCCGAACGTTCCGCACGAGCAGCCCGTCGCCAACGACGCCCTGAACCTTGATTTCCCTCCGGCCAATCCGCCCGTACCACCGTCCGACAGCGACGAGGACGGTATGCCCGATGCCTTCGAGCTGGCCCACGGCCTCAACCCGAACGCCGCCGACAACAACGGTTCCACGCTGTCGCTGCCGCTTCTGGGCGTGGCCGGCTACACCAACCTGGAGGTTTATCTGGAACTGCTCTCGCGTGGCCGGAATACCGATCGCGTGTTCATGAATGGATTCGAGGGAGGTTGAGCCTCAATCCGGAGGTTGCTGCCGTGCGGTCCGCAGCGTCCGGCGGCTCAGTCTGCAGGGCTGGCTGCGCGGGGCGAGCGCAGGGGTTCCACCAGCGAATGAAGGATGCGGGCGTCTTCGGCATCGCGCGGTGCGTCGCTTCCTTCCATGGCGCGGAAGCGTCGGCGGAACGCGCGCAGCGCGGCGTCGGGATCATCCAGCGCGTAGCCGAAGGCCGTCATTGCCAGCCAGAAGTCAGTCTGATCTTGCTCGCGCTCGACGGACACCCGGTTAAGCGATTCACTATCGCAAACCGAGGTGCATGGCATGGGAACAAAGAAGACGGCAGGACAGAAGGCGCGGCGCGCCCGCTTCAGCGCGGAGTTCAAGCAGCAAGCGCTGCTGAGGGCGGTGAAGGACGGGGTGCCGGCGGCGGCGCAGTCCCTGGGCGCACGACCAACGCATGACGCGACCGCCGCGACCGCCGCGACCGCAGGGCCGGGCCTTGGACGTTGCGCCTGCCGACGCGGCGGATTATCGTCGGCCACTCACGCCGCGCCGAGCGCCCGCCGCAATCGGGCAGCCGGCGTTCCATCGCGGCGCCCCCGGGCCTGCCCTCGGCATCGGCACCGCGCCGGCAGCGCGATCCGGGGTCAGGTCATTACCGTCACCAGTTTCGGAGGTCATTCATCATGCGCACATATTGGATCGCGGTCCTCGCCGCGCTGGCACTGCTGGGCGGTTGCGATTCCGGCCAGCAGAATGCCGCCACGGCGGCCAACGGCAAGCCCGCGATCGCGCCCGGCTCGACGATCTCGGCCTCGGTGCTGCTGCATGATCCGGCGGTGCTCGGCCCGGGTGCCAAGCTGCGTACCAAGCTCATCGATTCGGCCTTGCCGGACGCGCCGCTGGCCGAGAAGACCATCGACGTGAGCGGCAACCCGCCGTACAACTTCAGCCTCGACTTCGATCCGGCGCGCGTCGAAGCAGGGCGCAGCTATGAGGTCAGGGCGCTGCTCATCGACGGCGACCGCGTGTACAAGGCAGGGCTCGCCACGCCCGTGCTCACCCACGGCGCCGGCACCAATGTACAGATCATGCTGACCGCCGAGGCGACGCCGGCCGAAGCGCTCAAGGCCGAGTTCGCCAAGCTGCAGGGCCGCATCGGCGGCATGAAGTCGGTCAATGGCAACTACACCACCGACGCGGCCTCGATTGCCTGGGATGCGTTTGCCGAGACCAACGTGGTGCGCTTCGTGCGCGTCAATACGCTGTTCGACGCGGGTGGTCGCGAGGCCGTCCACTACGCGTTCAGCAAGGATGGCAAGCTCATGTTCGTCCAGCAGAAGGGCGGTGCCTCACTGGGCTGGAACGACGCCGGCGAGCTCATCGTCAACGAGAAGCGCGGCGGCGGCCAACTGGCGCAGGGTGAAATCGATGCGCTGCGCGACGCCGGCCAGCGCGCACTGCACATGGCGCAGGAACGCTACGACGCCAGCCGCAAAAAGTAAGCCGCGCCACGTCAGGCGAGCTTGTCCGCCGCGCGGCGATTCATCCGCACGAGGCGAAAAAAGGGGCGCGCCACCACGATGGCGGCGCGCCCCGGCATGGGACCGCAAGCCGGCTGTGCCAGCGTGTCAGCCGGCGGTCACGGCGTGTAGGTGCCCTTGAGACTCACGCCCGAGTAGGCCTTGTAGGCGCGCACGTTCACGTAGTACGTGCCCGAGGTCGGGGCATTGAACGTGCACGTTTCGCTGTTGCCACTGAGGTACGGACGGCAGTTGTAGGTCGACGTGGTCGGGGCCGCGCCGAGCCGCACGTACATGTCGGCATCGCCGGTACCGCCCGAGATCGTGAACACGAGCTTGGTCTTGCCCGCCGGCACCACCAGCGTGTAGTTCGCCGACACGCCGCCGGCCGCCACGCTCGGCAGGCTCACCGCCACGCCGTTGCTGAGCGTGGTGCCGCCGCCACCACCACCACCGCTGCCCGGGCAGGCCACGCCAACGGCCGAGAACGCCGCGGTCACGTCGGCCTTGGTCAGGCCCAGGTCGGTCGCCGCCGTTTCCACGCCGCAGGCGCCGCTGTTGAACGTGCTGCTCGGGGTCCAGTACAGCGCGTTGGCACGCGCAAACGCCTTGAACGCCGACACCGTGTTCCAGCCGCTCTTCTTGGCCAGCGTGCAGAAGGCCTTGTTGTAGACGCCCGAGGAGTAGTGCACGTCGAGCGAGCTCGTGTACTGCGAGGCATTGTCGATCGAGCCGCCATCCTGCGGCGGGTTGCACATGTAGCGCAGCGCCCCGGTCGCCTTGAAGATCTCGGGGCCGACGAGGAAGTCGTTGCTGCCCTTCCAGTAGTACTCGGTGGCCTCGCCGCCCATGTCGGAGAAGGCCTCGTTCATGCCGCCGGACTGGCCCGAGTAGGTCAGGTTGGAGTGTTGCTCGGTGAAGCCGTGCGAAACCTCGTGGCCGGCCACGTCGGCGCTGACCAGCGGATAGAACGTCGAGGCGCCGTCGCCGAAGTTCATCGTGGTGCCGTTCCAGAACGCGTTCTCGTAGTTCTTGCTGTAGTGCGTGCGCATCACGAGCTGGAAGGTCAGCGCCTTCATGCCCATGTACGACTGGTACATGTTCTGGATCACGCCGCCGAGGTAGTGGGCATCGTTGAGCGGCGAGTAGGCGCCGTTGATCGACTTCACTGTGTTGCGCGGGCAGGTGTAGGAGAACGCGGTGGTGGTGCTGCCGGTGCCGCCATTGAGGTTCACCGTCTTGACGTTGGTATTGTTCATCGTGCAAGTGGTGCCACTCTGGGTGACGTCGAGGTAGCCATAGCGACCGCCCGAGCCCCACTCGTACTGACCCGTCTTGGCATTGCCGCCGGGGCCGGTGCCGACCGCCGAGGTGGTGAGGCCATCCCACTGCCTGAGCACGTTGCCGGTGTCCGCGTCGAGGATCACGAAGGGCCGCGTCGGTGCACCACCGTCGATGCGGTCGGCGAACAACGACACCACGTAGACGAGGCGCGCCGTGCCGGCGTCATCGACGAAGATCATCTGCCGCGCTTCCTCGCGCTCGGTGACCATGCGCTTGCCGCCCAAGGTCAGCGCCTTGGCGCTGGCCAGCGCCTTGCCGGCGCTGAGTCGACCCTGCAGCGAACCGACGTCGGCAGTCAGGCCATCGACCTGGCGACCAAACAGCGAGCGCACTTGGCCGTCCTTGCCCTCGGACACGACGACGTGCTCACCCCACACCGGGATCCCACGGAAGGTCTGCTGGTAACGGTAGTGGCGCACGCCGTCGGCTTCATCGACGCGGTCGAGCTCGACCAGCGCGTTGCCGGCATCGAGGCCGAGCATTTCGGCGTGGCGCTCGGCGGGCTGCGCGGCAACGCCCAGCGTGCGGGTGGCGGCGGCATAGGCGCGGTTGACCGCTTGCACATCGAGCTCGTGCAGGTCGTGCACCGAGGCCGCCGAAGCGGTGGCAGCACATACAGCAAGGTACAGCGCAGACACGACAACGCAAACGCGCGCCGACGCAGGGCGACGGATCGTGATCATCGAACAAGCTCCCCGAATGATGGATGGTGGCGACAATTCGCAACATCGGGCAGCAGTCGCGCGCAGCACAGGTATCGCGCCGCAAGCCCTCCACTTGCGCGCCATCGACACCGCGCGCTCCCCCCGATTGCACGCTGCCGGAGCTCTCCCAAGACGGCAGCTGCGGCGCGCACGCTAGCACCGGCATCGAGACAAGTAATGACGCGTTGCGACACGCCGGCGACACGCCGGGCGCACGAAAAAAAGGCGACCCGTCCTGGGGAAACGGGTCGCCTTCGGGCGAGCTGGCTGGCGGGCTCCCTGGGGTGGAGACCGCCCGCATCTGTCGCACGCGGACCTTAGCGCCGACAGGCTGTCGGCAAGCTGACAGGCCAACCCCAAGGCCGCCTTGGCCAGTTGATGCCGACGCCGCAAATGGCCCGCTGCCGGCGCTGCGCGCCACGCCGCCTCAGCGATCAGCGAACGTGATGCGGGCGCGCGTGCCGCGACCGTCGCCGCCGGCTTCGAGCACGAAGCGCGCATCGTGCACGCGCGCGATTTCGTCGACGATCGCCAGGCCCAGGCCACAGCCGTCACCGGGCGAGCCCGGCAGGCGCGCAAAGCGCGCGCGCACCTCGTCGCGGCGGTGCGGGGCGATGCCGGGACCATCGTCCTCGACCTCGAGCCAGCGGCCGCTGGCGTCAGCGCCGCTGCGCACGGTGGCGTGACCGCCGCGCGGGGTGTAGGCGAGCGCGTTGTCGACGAGATTGGCGAGCAGCTCGCGCAACAGCCACGGGTTGCCGCGCACGATCGCCGGGGCCACCTCGGCGCCGAGGTCGATGCCGCGGCCGAGCGAACGATCCAGCTCGTGCGCAACCACCTCCTGCGCCAGCTGCGCGAGATCGACGCGGGTGAAGTCTTCGCCCGTGATCGCGGTGCGCTCGGAGCGCGCCAGCGCCAGCAACTGGTTGGCCGTGTGCGCCAGCCGCACGCAGGCATCGTGCAGGCTGCGCAGGCGCAGCCGCAACGACTCCGCCATCGGCTCGCGCTCGAGCGTGTCGAGCTGGGCGATGATGCCCGCCAGCGGCGTGCGCACCTGATGTGCGGCATCGGCGATGAACTGCTGCTGCGCGCGCGCCGCCTCGCGCACGGTTGCGAACAGCGCATTGAGCGTGTGCACGAGCGGGCGCACTTCGGCTGGCACCGGCGCGGCCCGCAGCGGTGCCAGATCGAGCGCCGAACGCTGTGCGATCTGTTCGCCGAGTGCGCGCAGCGGGCGCACGCCATAACGCACGCCGAGCCATACCAGCAACAAGGTGCCGAGCAGTTGCACCAGATCGGTGATCACGCTGCTGGCGAGCAGGTGGCGCAAGGCGGCGCTGCGCTTGTGGAGGGTCTCGGCCACCGCGATCGTGACTCGGGCCCGCCCCACCGGCAACGCCAGTTCGACGATCCGGATCGGTTCGCCGCCGAGCCGGGCGTCACGAAACACCGTATCGCCGCTGGTGGGCGGCAGTACCGCGAGGTCGGCGTCACCGCTGACGAGTTCGCCGCCGGCGGTACGCACTGCATAGTGGATGTCATCCTGGCTGTCGGCGCGCAGCACGGCGATCGCCTGCGGCGGCAGGTCGGCGTCGACGCGGCCATCGTCATTGGCATCGTGCAGGTGGGCCCCGATCGCCAGCGCCATCTCGCGCAGCGCGCGATCGTAGCCGCCGTGGATCGCCGCCGCGCCGCTGCGATAGTCGACGAACAGGCCGATGCCGAGCAGCAGACCCAGTGGCAGCAGCAGCAAGCCGAGCAGGCGGCGGCTGACCGAGGAGGCGCGGGGTTCAGCCGGCATCGACATCGAGGCGGTAGCCGAGACCGCGCACGGTGCGCAGCGGCACCTCGGCGCCGAGCTTGTTGCGCAGGCGCGAAACGTAGACCTCGATGGCATTGGCGCCGATGTCGGCATCCCAGCTCGCGATCGCCTGCAGCAGTCGGTCCTTGGCCACCACGCGGCCGGTGTTGAGCGCCAGACATTCGAGTACGGCCCATTCGCGCCGGGTCAGGGCAATGTCGCCGTCGCGGCCGCAGGCGCGACGCGCGCCAAAGTCGAGCACGCAGGCACCGAACCGCAGCTGCATCGCAGCGACCGAATGACTGCGTCGCAGCAGCGCGCGGCAGCGCGCCACGAGTTCGGCCAGCGCGAACGGCTTGACCATGTAGTCGTCGGCGCCCTGGTCGAGCGCGCCGACGCGGTCGGCCATGCCATCGCGCGCGGTGAGCATGAGCACCGGCAGGGCCGCATGCTGGCGGCGCAGTTGCGCCAGCAGGGCCAGGCCATCGGCGCCGGGCAGGCCGATGTCGATCACGGCCAGGTTGAAGTTCTCGGCATCGACCGCGGCCAGTGCCTGTTCGGCTGATCCGACGCAATCGACCGCATGGCCAGCGTCCTGCAGGCCGCGCCGGATCGCGTCGGCGACGAGGGTGTCGTCTTCCACCACGAGGATGCGCATGTCACGCGGCCTGGTCGGGTTTGCCTCAGGCCACGTCGCGATGGCCGCGGCGCAGATGCACGAGCAGCAGCGACACCGCCGCCGGCGTCACGCCGGCGATGCGGCGCGCCTCGCCGATGCTTTGCGGGCGCGTGGCCTTGAACTTGGCCAGCACCTCGGCCGATAGACCGCGCACGCGCTCGAAGTCGAAACCGGGTGGGATCGCGGTGTCGTCGTGCTGGCGATTGCGGGCGATCTCGTCGGCTTGGCGCTGCAGGTAGCCGGCGTACTTGATGCCGACCTCGACCTGCTCGGCGACCGCCGGATCGGTCAGCCCCGGGCCGCAACCGTCGACCGCGACGAGAGCCTGATAACCGATGCCGGGACGACGCAGCAGGTCGCGCAGGCTGGTTTCGCGCGACAGTTCCACGCCCAGTTGCGTGGCCAGCGCGCGGCCGAGCGCATTGGCCGGTGCCGCCCACAACCCCGCCAGGCGTTGCTCCTCGCCGGCGATCGCCTCGCGCTTGCGGCGCACGGCGTCATGGCGCTGCTGGTCGACGCAGCCGAGCTCGAAGCCGCGCCCGCTCAGGCGCAGGTCGGCATTGTCCTCGCGCAACTGCAGCCGGTACTCGGCGCGCGAGGTGAACATGCGGTAGGGCTCACTGGTGCCGTTGGTGACGAGGTCGTCGATCAGCACGCCGATGTAGGCCTCGTCACGGCGTGGCGTCCACGGCGCCTGCCCGCGCGTGGCGCGCGCGGCGTTGAGTCCGGCGATGAGTCCCTGTGCCGCCGCTTCCTCGTAGCCGGTGGTGCCATTGATCTGGCCGGCGAAATACAGGCCGGCGATGGCCTTGGTCTCGAGCGAGGCACTGAGCGCACGCGGGTCGAAGTAGTCGTACTCGATCGCGTAACCGGGTCGCGTCAGGTGCGCGTGTTCAAGCCCGCGGATCGAGCGCACGAGGGCCACCTGCACATCGAAGGGCAGCGACGTCGAGATGCCGTTGGGGTACACCTCGTGGGTGTCGAGGCCCTCGGGTTCGAGGAACACCTGATGCGAGACCTTGTCGGCGAAGCGCACCACCTTGTCCTCGATCGACGGGCAGTAGCGCGGTCCGACACCTTCGATGACGCCGCCGTAGAGCGGCGAGCGGTCGAGTGAGGCACGGATCAGGTCGTGGCTGCGCTCGTTGGTGTGGGTGATCCAGCAACTCACCTGGCGCGGGTGGTCGGCCGCCGAGCCGAGGAACGAGAATACCGGCGCCGGATCGTCGCCCGGCTGCTCCTCGAGCAGGCTCCAGTCGATGCTGCGGCCGTCGATGCGCGGGGGTGTGCCCGTCTTGAGCCGGCCGACCGGCAGTTCGAGCTCGCGCAGCATCTGCGCCAGGCGCATGGCCGGTGCATCGCCGGCCCGCCCGCCGGGCTGCTGGCTCAGGCCCACGTGGATCTTGCCGGCAAGGAAGGTGCCGACCGTCAGCACCACGCAGCGCGCGCCGAACTCGAGCCCCGACTGGGTGACCACGCCGGTGACGCGGCCGGCCTCGACCCGCAGCGCGTCGACGCCCTGCTGGAACAGGACAAGGCCCGTCTGTGTCTCGACCCGACGCCGAATGGCCGCTTTGTACAAAACACGGTCGGCCTGACAGCGCGTGGCGCGCACGGCCGGCCCCTTGGAGGCATTGAGCGTGCGCCACTGGATGCCGGCACGGTCGGCGGCCCAGGCCATGACACCGCCCAGCGCATCGATTTCGCGCACGAGGTGCCCCTTGCCGATGCCGCCGATGGCCGGATTGCAGCTCATCTGGCCGATCGTCTCGATATTGTGGGTCAGCAGCAGCGTGCGCGCGCCCGTGCGCGCGCTGGCCAGCGCGGCCTCGGTGCCGGCATGGCCGCCGCCGACGACGATCACGTCAAACTGGTTCATCGTGTCTGTCCCACCGCACCCGGGCAGGGCGCGGCGTCGATTCTAGAACGCGTGCCCGAGCGTTGGCACGTTTCCTGCTGCTGGATTCATACACTCCCACCGACGCACGGCGTTTGCGAGCACGCTGCTGCCGGAATTCAGGGGCCGGCTTGCGTCGGTGGGAGCACCTTTCCCTTGCACGCGCGCGCAGCCATCGCTGCGCTGCCGACGCATGACCGAATCCATCGCGATCTGGCCGGAAAAGAAGGCTGGCGCCCGGCGGTCGTAGGAACAGGGGGAATCCAAGAGGACCGTGTGCCGGGCGCCAGTGAAAGACGTCGGCGTCGTTGCGCGCCGACCAAAGCTTCTCATCCCACGCCCCATAGCTTAACCAAGCGCCGGGCACTTGTCTTTACGCTTTTCTGTGACGGAGATCGCGCCAGGCCAACCCGGCAGCGGCAGCGAGGGGCCGGGGCGAGGCGGCGCCACGCGCGGTGACAGCAGCGGCGTCGGGCGGGCAAATTGGCCGCAGCGCGTCAACTTGCGACGATTCCGCGTCGCCCGATGCGCCCGGTGTGGGCGCCGTCACACTTGGCACGCGAGTTGCATCACCTCGAGTGTCGAATCAATCGGTGCTCAGGGAGCCGACCATGCAACTCGCCAGCAACGTCATTCCAACCTCGGCCTTCCAGCGCTACGAGCTCATGGTTGAGCTGGGCCGCCTGGAAATGGTTCTCGACAACGTGCGCGCCGGCCCCAACGCCGTGCAGATGGACACGCTCACGGCACTCGAGTCGCGTTGCGCGCGCATCCAGGAAGCACTGAGCCGCCTGCCGGCCTGACAGCACCAGATCCACCGTGTGGAACAGGGGAAAGGGCCGCGCTTGACGCGGCCTTTTTTTTGCAGCGTCGCGGCCAGCGCTCAGGCGAGCAGGCGCTCGAGGATGTCGCACAGATCAGCCGACAGACCCGACTTCGCGCGCAAGGTCGCCAGTTCCTGCTGCATCAGCGCGCGACGACCGGGCTCGTAGCGGCGCCAGGCGCCGAACGCCGTGGCCAGCCGCGCGGCAACCTGCGGCGTGAGCGCGTCGACGCGGGCGATCGCGGCCGCGACAAAGCGATAGCCGGCGCCGTCGGCACGGTGGAACACGCGCTGGTTGCGCTGCGCGAGCGTACCGACCAGCGCGTAAACCTTGTTCGGATTGCTCCAGTGGAACGCCGCATGGCTGGTGAGCTCGGTCACGCGCGCGAGCGCAGCGGGCGTGGTCTGTGCCGCCTGCAGGGCGAACCACTTGTCGAGCACGAGCGCGTTGTTGGCATGGCGACTGGCGAATTCGTCGGCCAGCGCAGCGCCGCGCACCGGGTCGGCGTGCAGCAGGGCGGCAAGTGCGGCGAGGCGATCGGTGAGGTTGTCGGCTTGCGCATACTGGCTGGCCGCGAGTGCGGCGTGGGCCGGATCGGCCCGCACCAGCAGGGCCAGGCAGGCGTTGCGCAGGCGGCGCTGCGCCGCTGCCGCGGTGGCGGGCGACCAGGCCGTGGTGGCGTTGTGCTGATGGCGCGCGCGGAGCCTGGCGTGCAGTTGCTGTGCGAGCGCGCTTTCGAGTGCGCTGCGGGCCGCGTGCACGGCCTCGGGGTCGATGTCGGCGAGTTCGCCACTGAGCGAATGTGCATCGGGCAGGCTCAGCAGTTCGGCCATGAGCGCAGCATCGAGCTCGCGCTCGTCGAGCGCGGCGGCGAGCGCACTGCACCAGGACTGCAGCGTGGCCGGGTCGGGCGAGCCGCTGGCAAGCGTCTGCGCAAACAGGCGCCGCGCGATCGCGTCACCGGCGAACCAGCGGTTGAAGCCATCGGAGTCATGACGCAGTTGCGCCACCCGCTGATCGGGCGTGGCGTCGAGGTCGAGACGCACGGGGGCCGAGTAGCCGCGCAACAACGACGGCACGGGTTCGGCCGGCACGTCGAGGAAGCACCAGCTCGCCTGCGCGGTATCGAGCAGCAGCACGCGCTCGCTGGCACCGGCGCTGGCCTCGCCAGCCAGTCGCAGTGGTAGCGCTCCGGTCGTGGCATCGATCAGGGCGAGCGCCACCGGAATCGGCAGTGGCTGCTTGTCGGGCTGGTTCGGCGTCGGCGGTGTCGACTGACGCAGGTGCAGCGTGTAGCTGCGCGCGGCCGCATCGTAGTGGCCGCGGGCCTGCACGGTTGGCGTGCCGGCCTGCGCATACCAGGCCAGCCAAGGGCCGAGATCGACGGCATTGGCCTCGCCGAGGGCGGCCAGGAAATCCTCGACCGTGACCGCGGTGCCGTCGTGGCGCGAAAAATACCGGTCCAGGCCGCGCCGGAAACCGTCGCGGCCCAGTTGCGTGGCGAGCATGCGCACGATCTCGGCGCCCTTCTCGTACACGGTCGCGGTGTAGAAATTGTTGATCTCGCTGTAGCGGTCGGGGCGTACCGGATGCGCCAGCGGACCGGCGTCCTCGGCGAACTGGGCGCGCCACAGCAGGCGCACGTCGTCGATGCGGCGCAGCGTGCGCGAGGCGGTGTCGGCCTCGAACTCCTGCTCGCGATACACGGTCAGCCCTTCCTTGAGGCTGAGCTGGAACCAGTCGCGGCAGGTGACGCGATTGCCGCTCCAGTTGTGGAAATACTCATGGCCGACTACGGCCAGCACATGGCGAAAGTCGTCGTCGGTGGCGGCGTCGGCACTGGCCAGCAGGTATTTGGCGTTGAAGATGTTGAGGCCCTTGTTCTCCATCGCGCCCATTGCGAAATCATGGGTGGCGACGATGTGGAACACGTCGAGGTCGTAGCAGCGGCCGAAGCGCTGTTCGTCCCATCGCATGGCCTGCTTGAGGCATTGCATGGCCCAGCCGCAGCCGTCGATGACGTCGGCCTGGGCATGGATGAGGAGGCGCACCCGCCGACCTTCGGCGGTCACGAACGAATCCTCGATGTTGTCGAGCGCGCCGGCAACGAGGGCGAACAGGTAGCTCGGCTTGGGGTGTGGATCGATGAAGCGCGCCTGGTGACGGCCATCGCCGAGATCGCCCTGCTCGACGCAATTGCCATTGGCGAGCAGCAGCGGGAAGCGCGCCCGGTCGGCGCGCAGGGTCACCTCGTAACGGGCCAGTACGTCGGGGCGGTCGAGGAACGGCGTGATGTGGCGAAAGCCCTCGGCCTCGCATTGGGTGATGAGAAAGCCGTGTTCGCCGGCGCCGCTCGTGTACAGACCTTGCAGCGTCGTGTTGGTCGCCGGTGCGATGCGCACGCGCGTGGCGAGCCGCACGCGGCCCTGCACGCCGGGCACGCGCAGCACGCCGTCGGCATGGCTGAATTCGTCACGCCCGAGCGCGCGCTCGTCGACGCGCACTTCGAGCAGGTCCATGTCGCACGCATCCAGGCACAGTACCGCGCCGGCCACCTGCTGCTCGAGGTCGAGCCGGGCGCTGACGATGGTGGCGGCCGGGTCGAGGTCGAACTCGAGCGCGACCGCGTCGATGCGCCACTCGGGCGCGCGATGGTCGCGCAGGTAACGGGTCGGCTTGGCGCCGCTGGAACTGGACATGGCGGGCTCGCTGGTGACGCAACGGGAAGCTGCGCACCCTAACCCAAGCCCGGCGCGTCGCCCACGCACGAAAGTCATGTCGCCGGCCGCGCTGCACTGGCGTGGCGGCGCGGCGCCTCGCTATCGTGCCCTCCCGCTGCCTGCGCCGCCTGTCCCCATGTCCCAAGCCGTCACCGTGCCCGATTTCGCCGCTGTCGAGGCGGCCGCCGCGCGCATCGCGCCGTACGTCCAGCGCACGCCCGTGCTGCGCTCGCGCAGCCTCGACGCCCTCGCCGGGGCGCAGCTGTGGTTCAAATGCGAGAACCTGCAACGCGCCGGAGCCTTCAAGTTCCGCGGCGCCAGCAATGCGGTGTGGGCACTCGACGCCGCAGTGGCGGCGCGCGGCGTGGTGACGCACTCCTCGGGCAATCATGGCGCGGCGCTGGCGCTGGCCGCGCGTGCACGCGGCATCGCCGCCCACATCATCGTGCCCGAGGGCGCGGTCGCGGCCAAGCTCGCCGCGATCGAGGTCAGCGGCGCCACCGTGCATCGCTGCGCACCGACGCTGGCTGCGCGCGAGGCGGCTTGCGAAGCGGTGCGCGCGCAGACCGGCGCCACGCTCGTGCACCCCTACACCGATCCGCAGGTCATTGCCGGTCAGGGGACGGCCGCGCTCGAGCTGCTGCGCGAGGTCGGTCCGCTCGACGTGCTGGTGGTGCCGATCGGCGGCGGTGGACTGGCCGCCGGCACTGCGCTGGCGGCACATGGCATCGATCCGCGCATCGAGGTTTGCGCTGCCGAACCGAGCGGTGCCGACGATGCGGCGCAGTCGCTGCGGCGCGGCGAGCGCATCGACGCGCTCACGCCGCATACCGTGTGCGATGGCCTGCGCGCGCTGATCGGGGCGATCGACTTCGAGTTGTTGCGCGCGCACCGGGTGCAGGTCACCACGGTCGACGATGCGGCGACCCTGGCGGCGATGCGACTGGTGTGGGAGCGTCTCAAGCTCGTCGTCGAACCCTCCTCGGCGATCGCGCTCGCTGCGGTGCTGGCGCGCCGCGACCACTATGCCGGGCGACGCGTCGGCATCATCCTCAGCGGTGGCAATGTCGATCTGCAGGCGCTGTTCGCTGGCTACGATTGACGCGTGCGGCGCAGGTTGACGAGCGCGAGCGCGGCGACGATGAGGCTGATGCCGATGCTCTCGTACACGCTCGGCCGCTCGCCGAGCGCGAGCCAGGCAAAGCCGATGCCGAGCACCGGGATCGCCAGCGCCGACAGCCCGGCCACATTGGCGGGCAGCTGCGCCACGATGAACGACCACATCGCCCAGCCCAGGCCCGAGGCGAGCAGCACGTTGTAGGCCAGCGCGGCGATGAAGCCTGGCGTCCAGGCCACCGCCCGCTCGGGGACCAGCAGTGCGCAGGCGATGATGGCGAGCGTGCCGAGCAGCATCTGCCACGCGGTCAGCGACAAGGCGCCGACCTGCGTGCGCTCGAACAGGCGCTTGCTGAGCACGACGCCGACCGCCCAGCAGGCACCGCCGCCGAGTGCGAGTGCGCTGCTGATCGCACCGGTGCCTGCGCCGTGCCACGGTTCGAGCACGAGCAGCAGGCCGAGCGCGGCGATGCCCAGACCGAGCCACAGGCGGCGCGTCGGCCACTGGCCGAACGCGAGCCAGTTCATCAGCACCACCCAGAATGGCATCGTGTAGGCGAGCAGCGCGGTGCGGCCGGCGCCACCGGCCAGCAGCGCGGCCTGCACCAGCAACTGGAAGCCCGTGGTCTGCGCCAGACCGATCCACAACGTCGGCCACAACGGCGGCGGCCGCAGCGGGCGGCGGCGCAGCACGAGCAGGGCGAACAGTACGAGCGTGCCCAGACCGTAACGCCAGGCCGAGAACGTGATCGGCCCGGCCCAGGCCAGCGCCTGCTTCATCACGATCCAGTTGTAGCTCCAGATCAGGCTGAGCGCGCCCAGCGCGAGCAACGCCGGACGGCGCGAAATGGCGCTGGCGATCATGGGCGGGCTGGGACGAGCGGGCGGGCGCGTATCATAGCGGTCGGCGCCACCGGCGCGGAACGATCCGACATGAGCACGCTGATCCGCTGTCCCTGGGCCGACGGCAGCCCCGACTTGCGCGACTACCACGACAATGAGTGGGGCGTGCCGCTGCACGGCGATCGTGAACTGTTCGAATTGCTGTGCCTGGAAGGCGCGCAGGCGGGGCTGTCGTGGCGCACCGTGCTCGCCAGGCGCGCCCACTATCGCGCCGTGTTCGCCAACTTCGACATCGCCCGTTGCGCGCGCCTCGACGCAGCCGACGTCGAGCGTCTGCTGCGCGATCCGGGCCTCATCCGCAATCGCGCCAAGCTCAGCGCGATCGGCGCCAATGCGCGCGCCGCGCTGGCGCTGATCGCCGAACTCGGTTCGCTCGATGCCTACCTGTGGTCGTTCGTCGATGGTCGGCCGCAGCGCAACCGCTGGCGCGACGCCGCCCAGGTTCCAGCCAGCACGCCGATTTCGCAGCAGATGAGCAAGGCACTGCGTCGTCGCGGCTTCGGCTTCGTCGGCCCCACCATCTGTTATGCCTTCATGCAGGCGGCCGGCATGGTCGATGACCATCTGGTCGCCTGCCACCGCCACCACGCCGAGCGCCCATCCCGATGATCGTCACCTCCGCCAGCGATTTCCGCGCCGAGTATTCGCCGCAAAAGTACCCGCCACGCCATGCCGCAACCGCGCGCGGCGCCTTCCTCGTGGCGCCTGCCAGCACCGAGCTTGCGATCGAGTCGGGGCAGGACAACGCCTACATGGCCAGCGACACGACGATCGACCTGGCCCGCGCGCGCGCGCAGCACGACGCGCTGGCGCTTGCGCTCGGTCCCGACGTGCCGGTCGCGCTGTTCGCCGGCAGGCCCGATTGCCCCGACGGCATGTTCCCCAACAACGTGTTTGCGACCGTGCGGGATCGCCTCATCATCGGTCGCATGCGGCATGCGGTGCGCCAGCGCGAGGCGCGGCGCGATGACATCCGGCGCTGGTTCCGCGACGTGCTCGACTATGCCGAACTGGACCTGTCGCAGCGCGACTGCGTGGCCGAGCTGACTGGCGCGCTTGTCATCGACCGTGCGCGCGGCATCGGCTATTGCGGCCTGTCCGAGCGCTGCGACCTGGCTGGCGCCCGCGCGATGCACGCGGCCTTCGGCCTGCGCCTGAGCTTTGCCTTCCCGCTGGCCCGCGGCGAATACCACACCAATGTCGTGCTCGCGGTGCTGGCCGGCCGCGCCGCGCTGCTCGCGCCCAGCGGCTTTGCCGATCCGGCCGACGCCGAGGCGATCGCGGCCGTGTACGGCAATGGCGCGGTGTTGCTCGACGAGGCGCAGAAGGCTGCATTCGCGGCCAATGCGATCGCGCTCGCGCCGCAGCGTGTGTGGATGAGCCAGCGCGCCGCCGCGGCGCTCGCGCCCGCGCAATACCTGGCGCTCGCGCGCCACGGTTTTGCGGTCGGCGCGGTGCCGCTCGACGAGATCGAGAAAGCGGGCGGCAGCCTGCGCTGCTGCGTGGCCGAGATCTTCTAGCGCGGGCGCGGTCGATTCCGCAATGGTCGCAGCGCCCGGTGCGCGGTTTGATCAGGGCCTGGCTGCGGTGGAGGGTCTGGCGCCGCAGCGGACGCGGGCACCGACTGCTGCGTCGCACAATACCTCGGCGCCGCTACCAACGAGCATTGAACAAAAGGCGTGCTAGTCTGCCCGGCGATCCCGTGCGCCAGCTGCGCTGCAACGGGGGATCGTTGCCAAAGGGGAACGATGACGCCGCGATGGGAATCGACGCGGCGCATCGCTGGATCCAGTCCATTCTTGGGGGTTTCATGCAAAAGCCAATCACCACGGCCATCCTGGCCGCGATCGTCGGTGCCGGCGGTACGCTCGCACCGATGCATGGGTCACACGCATCCGCGCCGCCGGCGCACGACTACAAGGTCTTCGCGCCCAAGTCGGTGGCGCCGGCCGGCGCCGAGCTCGTCGAGAGCTATGGCCGCTTCGGCCTGTACCGCGTCGATGGTTCCACGCGCGACGCCATGCAGGCGCTGTCGCCCGACGCGCAGGCCGATCCCGAGGCCGACATGCTGCTGTTCACGGCCCATCCATTCGACACCCAGCGCAGCCAGTTGCAGGCGCCGGCACCGTTCTCGATGCACGCGACCAGCGGCCCGCAGCTGCAGGTGGTGCAGTTCGTCGGCCCGGTCAAGCAGGAATGGCTCGATGCATTGTCCGCGCGCGGCATCAAGCCCGTGCAGTACGTGGCCAACAACGGCTACATCGTATGGACCGACGCCGCCGCGCAGGCGCGCCTGACCGACCTGCGCAGCCGCGCGTCCTGGCTGCAGTTCGCGGCGCCGCTGTACGGCTTCCTCAAGGTTGACCCGACCGTGTCGGCGCACATGACCAAGCCCGGCGCCGCCAACGAGCAGATCGATATCGTCGTGCAGGTGTATCGCCATGCCGACGCCAAGCAGACGCGCGACTGGGTCGAGAGCCTGGCCATCATCCCGCCGCAGCAGCTTGGTCCGCTCGGTCCCGGCAAGCCCGACAACACCTGGGCGCCAGTGGTCGATCGTTATGACAACTTGCGCCTGACCGTGAAGGTGGCCGATCTCGCGGCGATCGCCGACCGTCCCGACGTCACCTACGTCGGTGCGTTCTCGCCGCGCCGCATGATGGACGAGAAGCAGGACATCATCATGACGGGCGACTTCACGCCCGGCGCCGCCTCGATCGATTACCTGCAGTTCCTGCTCGATCGCGGCTTCAGCCAGAATCCGGCCGACTACCCGATCGTCGACATCACCGACAGCACGATCAACGAAGGCGGCACCGGGGTCACCGTGCTCAACACGACCGACCCGAAGCTGCGCGTGGCCGGCAGTCCGTCCGGCGCGGTGCGCGTGGTGGCGTTCAAGAATTGCTCGTCGACGGCCAGCACGTCGGTCGGCGCGATCGATGGTCATGGGTCGCTCAACGCCGGCATCGTGATCGGCTACGACCAGACCACGGGCTCGCCCTACCAGGACAGCGACGGCCACCAGCTCGGTCTCGGCATCAATCCGTTCGGTCGCGTCGGTTCCACCGCGATCTTCGTGCCGGGCTACAGCATTGCCGCGTGCGGCAATACTGACGCTGGCGTGATCCTCGCCAACTGGCAGTCGGGCGCGCGCATCAGCACCAACTCCTGGGGCGCCACCACGCCGCCGACGACCTATGATGACTCCGATCAGGCCTATGACATCGGCACGCGTGACGCCGATCCGGGCACGTCCGGCAACCAGCAGCTGATCTATCTGTTTGCGGCCGCCAACAGTGGCCCCAATGCAGCAACGGTGTCCTCGCCCGGCGCCGGCAAGAACGTGATCACGGTCGGTGCCTCCGAGAACGTGCGGCAAGGCTGGACCGACGGCTGCGGGGTCGGCAATTCCGGCGCCGACAACGCCAACGACGTGATCAACTTCTCCAGTCGCGGTCCGGCACCGGGCCAGCGCGCCAAACCCGAAGTGATCGGCCCCGGCACCCACATCCAGTCCGGCGCGAGCAACTACTCCGGGTACAACGGGAATGGCGTCTGCGACAAGTACCACCCGACCGGACAGACCATCTTCGCGGCATCGTCGGGTACGAGCCACTCGACGCCCGCGATGGCCGGCATCGCCTCGCTGGCCTACTACTGGATCGAGCACGGCGGCGTCGGTGCGGCGGCCGGCACGGTCGACATGATCGGCGGCAACCGCGCGCCGAGCCCGGCCGGCATGAAGGCCTGGCTGATGGCATTCCCGAAGTACCTGACTGGCGTCAGCGCCAATGACACGCTGCCGTCCAACGCGCAGGGCTACGGCATGCCGAACATGACCGACATGTTCGACACCACGCCCAAGGTCATGCTCGACCAGAGCGAGATCTTCGACAACACCGGCGAGACGCGCAGCTACACCTGGGGCATCGTCGACAGCACCAAGCCGGTGCGCATCGCGATGGCCTACACCGATGCGTTCGGCGCGCTCGGCACGAGTCCGCAGGTCAACAACCTCGATCTCAAGGTCGAGGTCAATGGCCAGACCTACCTCGGCAACCGCTTCACCGGTGCGTACAGCGTGACCGGCGGTGCCGCCGACACCAAGAACAACTACGAAGCGGTGTTCCTGCCCGCCGGCACCACGGGTGACGTCACGATCACGGTGACCGCGACCAACATCGCTGGCGATGGCGTTCCCAACACCGGTGATGCCACCGACCAGGATTTCGCGCTGGTGTGCAGCAACTGCTCGCAGGCGCCATCGTTCACGCTCAACGCGACGCCGATGGCGGCCGAGATGTGCGTGGGAAGCGAGTTCTCGGCCTCGCTCGCGGTCGGTTCGATCCAGGGCTATGCCGATCCGGTCGCGCTGGCGCTGAGCAACGTGCCAGCCAGCGCCACCGGGGTGGTGGCGCCCGACACGGTGACGCCGCCAAGTACCGCGCTCGTTGGCGTCGGCGACTCGGCGGCAGTGGCCGCCGGCAGCTACACGATGACGCTGACGGGAACCTCGGGTGTGCTGGTCAAGTCGATCGACTTCGACCTGACCTACGCCAGCATGGTGCCGCTGGGACCGACGCTCGATGCGCCGGCCGACGGCACGCCCAACCTGAGCCAGACGCCGGTGTTGAGCTGGTTGCCGAGCGCGCAGGCTTCGAGTTACCTCGTCGAGGTGGCCAGTGATCCGAACTTTGCCACCATCGTTGCCAGCGCGATCGTCAGCGACACGAGCTGGGTGGTGACACCCGCGCTCAACTCCAACACCCAGTACTGGTGGCGGGTGTCGGCTGGCAATGCCTGTGGCGACAGCAGCAGCGCCGATGGTGACCGCATCTTCGGCGATGGCTTCGATGGCGTGCCGCTGCCGCCGCTGGCGCAGGTCAACTCGTTCATCACCCAGGCCCTGCCCGGTGATTGCTCGATCGGCAGTACCGAGCAGGTGCTGTGGAGCGATGACCTGGAAGGTGCCACCACGGGCTGGTCGCATAGCGGCACGCAGGATTCGTGGGCGATCGGCAGCGCCGCGCATGGCGGCACCAAGGCCTGGCAGGCCAACAACTTCGCCTCGGTTTCCGATCAGCGCCTGGTTTCGCCGAGCGTGACCCTGCCGGCCAGCCTGACCGGCCTCAACCTCACGTTCTGGAACCAGCAGTCGATGGAATCGCGCACCGGTGGTTGTTTCGATGGCGCGATCCTCGAGATCTCCACCGATGCCGGTGCGACCTGGACCCAGGTGCCGGGCGCGTCGATGCTGACCGATCCCTACGATGGCCCGATCTCGACGAGCTACAGCAACCCGCTCGGCGGCAAGGATGCGTGGTGCGGCAATCCGCAGGCCTACCTGCGTTCGGTGGTCAACCTGCAGGCCTATGCAGGTCAGACCGTGCAGTTCCGCTTCCGCATGGCCAATGACTCGTCGGTCGGCCGCCCGAACCCGGGCTGGGCGCTCGACGATCTCAAGGTTGCCGGTTGCCAGGCGAACTGAGCCACATCCGCGGTGGCGCCGCTTGCGGCGCCACCGTTCCATTGCGCAGCCCCGCCTCGAGCGGGGCTTTTTTTTCGGCGCGGATTCAGCCCGAATTCAATGCCTGCTGCCGAGACTGGCGGCGATGCAGCACTCCCTCGCACCCATCACCGAGCGTCGCGCATGCGCCGACCGTGTGCGTCGCCGGCCGCGCGTGCTTGCGCGCTGCTGCGCGCTGGCTTGGCTCGGCGCCTGCTTGCTGGCACTCTCGAGCGTGCATGCGCGCGAAATCGACGTGCAGGAGGCGATCGCCCAGGCCCAGCAGCAGACCCAGGGCAAGGTCCTCTCGGCACAGACGCTGCGCCTGGGCAAGCGCAAGATCTACCGCATCAAGATCTTGACGCCCGACGGCCAGGTGCGCATCGTCCAGATCGCGGCGGAACAGTGATTCGGCCCGCCGCTTCAGCACAAAGGAACAGACATGCGGGTATTGCTGGTTGAAGACGAAGCGCCGTTGCGCGAAACCCTCGCCGCGCGCCTCAAGCGCGACGGCTTTGCGGTCGATGCCGCCGGCGATGGCGAGGAAGGCCTGTACCTGGGCCGCGAAGTGCCGTTCGACGTCGCGATCATCGACCTGGGCCTGCCCAAGCTGTCGGGCATGGATCTGGTCAAGGCCCTGCGCGAGGCCGGTCAGCGCTATCCGATCCTCATCCTGACCGCGCGCTCGTCGTGGCAGGACAAGGTGCAGGCGCTCAAGTACGGCGCCGACGACTATCTGGTCAAGCCGTTCCATGTCGAGGAACTGCTGGCCCGCCTCAACGCGCTGGTGCGCCGCGCCAGCGGTTGGTCGCGGCCGACGCTCGAATGTGGCCCGGTCGTGCTCGACACCACGGCGCAGACCGTGCGCGTCAACGGCGGCAACGTCGACCTGACCAGCTACGAGTACAAGGTGCTCGAATACCTCATGTTGCATGCCGGCGAGCTGGTGTCCAAGGCCGACCTCACCGAACACATCTACCAGCAGGACTTCGATCGCGATTCCAACGTGCTCGAGGTATTCATCGGTCGTCTGCGCCGCAAGCTCGATCCGGACAACGCGATCAAGCCGATCGAGACCGTACGCGGTCGCGGCTATCGCTTCGCCCTCGAGCGCAGCCAGACCAGCGCCGACGACGCCAGCGCGAGCGGCTGAGGTCGCGCGCGTGGCGCGGCCGCTGTCGCTGCAGGCGCGCTCGCTGGCTGCGGCCGGCTGCGTGCTGGCCGCCTTTCTCGCGCTGGCGTTCCTCGCCCTCGACAATGCGTTCTACAGCGCCGCGCAGAGCGCGCTGCACGAGCGCCTGCAGGGCTACATGTACGCCTATCTGGCCGCCGCCGATACCTCGCGCAGCGGCGCGTTGATTCCGCCCGAGATCGGCCCCGATCCACGCTTCGACCGCCCCACCGCCAGCGGCCTGTACGCGGCGATCCTCGGTGACAGGATCGCCGGCTCCAAGGCCCAGCAATGGCGTTCGCCTTCCGCAGTTGATCGCGAGCTGCCGTTCGACGAGCCATTGGCGCGCGGCCAGTCGCGTTTCGAGGGTCCGCTGCCGAGTGCGGTCGGCACGCTGTACGTGCTCGCGCAAGGCGTGGACTGGCTCACCGAGGCCAAGACCGAGCTGCACTTGACGATCTACGTGGCCGAGGACAGCACCGCGCTCGACCAGCAGGTGGTGACGTTCCGCCGCACGCTGCTGTTCTGGCTCGGCATCCTTGGCACCGCACTGCTGCTGTTGCTGCTGTTGGTGCAGCGCTGGAGCCTGGCACCACTGCGCCGCGTGGCGATCGACCTGGCCGAGGTCGAGCGCGGCGCGCAGGAGCGGCTGGGCGGCGCCTATCCACGCGAGCTCAGCGGGTTGACGACGAGCATCGACAACTTCATCGAGGGCGAGCGCGAGCGCCTCAAGCGCTATCGCAACACATTGGCCGATCTCGCCCACAGCCTCAAGACGCCACTGGCGGTGATGCGCAGCCAGCTCGAGAACGAGAGCGACAATCGCACCCTGCGCTGGACGGTGCTCGAACAAGTTGGCCGCATGGATGAAATCGTCGCCTACCAGCTGTCACGCGCGGCCACCTCGGGCCACCAGACCTTTGCCACGCCGTTGCCGATCGAGCCGTTCGCCGAGGAAATCGTGCGCAGCCTCGAGAAGGTGTACGCCGCCAAGGGCGTGCTGTGCGAATTCGAACTGGCCGCGGCGGCGCGCTTCCACGGCGACCAGGGCGACCTCATGGAACTGCTCGGCAACCTGCTCGAAAACGCATTCAAGTGGGCGCGGCGCCGTGTCGTGCTCACCGCCGAGCCGATCGCCGGCGACCAGCGACCCGGCCTGCTGCTGCGCATCGAGGACGATGGCCCCGGCATCGCTGCCGACCAGGTCGAGCACCTGTTGCAGCGGGGCGTGCGCGGCGACGAGCGCGTGCAGGGGCATGGCATCGGTCTGTCGATCGTGCAGGACATCGTCAAGGCCTACCGCGGTGAGCTGCAGGTCGACCGCGCGCCGCAGCTTGGCGGCGCGCGCTTCAGTGTCACGCTGCCGGCGCGCTGACGCTCAGGCGGCGGCCAGCGCCTCGATTTCGGCGACCAGGCGCGCACGCACGCTGTCGCGGGCGTAGTGCTCGAGCACATAGCCGCGCGCGCGGCGGGCCTGGTCGGCGCGCGCGGTCTCATCCAGCGCCATGGCCGTGTCGATTGCGGCGTGGAGCTGCGCCACGTCGTTGAACACGTAACCACTGCCGCTGTCGTGCACATGGTCGGCCAGCACCTCGCAGGCGCCGTTGACGATCGCGGGGGTGCCCTGCGCCATCGCCTCGAGCAGCACGATGCTGAGGCTCTCATTGGGTGATGGCTGCACGAATGCAACAGCGCCGGCCATCAGCGCGAACTTGCGCGCCTCGTCGACGAAGCCGAGATAGCGCACGCCTTCGCCCGACTTGACGCCGAGCGTGTCGGCGCCGGTCAACACGAGTTCGAGAGCGGTGCCTCGCGCGCGGCGGTAGGCGCGGAACGCATCGATGAGCATCGCGCAGCCCTTGTGGCTGTCGATGCGGCCGCAGTAGAGCAGGTAGGGCGCGGCTTCGCGCGCGGGCGTGACCGGCGCGGTGGCCACCGTCATCGCGACAATGTTGCCGGCATCGACGCCCCACAGGCGTGCCGCAAGGCGGCGTTCCGCAGGCGTGTTCCACAGGATGCGCGGCACGCGGGCGCCAAGCTCGGCCACCACGCGCAGGTAGGCGGGCGGCTCGTCATGCAGGGTCGGCACGATGCCCCAGCGGCGGTGCCCGAGCACGCGCGAGCCATCATGCGTGGTGGGGTAGAGGTAGGTGAGAAAGATCACCGCCGCGTAATCGTCGCCGTGCTGTGCCAGATGGGCGACAAGGTCGTGGCTGACCGGACCCTGCGCGCGGATGAACTCGTCCTGCAGCGCCTCCGGCCAGCGCACGCGCTGCGCCGCCGCGGCGCCGGCGCTGGCCGCGAACTCGGCCAGCAAGCGGCGGTGCAGATCGTGGAAATAGCCGGTGCGACCACGCGCGACGCGGAAGCGGCGGATCAACACACCGTCGCGCCATTCCTCGCCCGCGGGCAGGTCGTTGGCCCAGTTCACATAGTCGCTGGCCGTCGTGGTGAGGACTTCGACCGCGCAAGAATCGGCCAACAGGGTCGCGTACTGCCAGGCGTGCGCCTCGGCACCGCCGACCAGCGATTCATGGCAGCGCGGCACGACGATCGCGATGCGCTTCACAGGACCCCTCCCAGCAGCGCGAAGAAGCGCTCGCGCATCACCGCGGTGGCGAACACGGCATCGAAGCGCCGCCGCGCGAGGTCGCGCAAGCCGTTGCGGCAATGTGCATCCTCGCGCAGACGGGCGAGGCTCGCCGCATACAGCCAGGGGTCGGTCTCGTCCCATACGATGGCGCCGTCGCCGGCCGTTTCCGGGATGGCACTTGAGCCATGCGCAACGACCGGTATGCCGAGCGCCATCGCCTCGATCAGCGGCACGCAGAAACCCTCATGCTCGCTCAGCGTGATGAAGGCGTGGCTGGCCAGGTAGGCCGCCTTGAGCTGGGCTTCGCTGACCGATTCGAGCCACTGCACGCGGTCGCCGAGTCGATGTTCGGCGACGCGCGCGTGGATGCGGTCGGTGTAGCCACGCAGGCTCGGGTCGCTCTTGCCGACGATGAGCAGGCGCGCCGGGTCGCCCCAGCCGTCGACGAAGGCGGCGAATGCGTCGACGAGCGCGACGTGGCCTTTGTTGGGTGCCACGCGCCCGACCATGAGCACGTTGTGGCTGCCGTCGCCCAGTTGGTCGAGCAGGCCGAGGTCGGCCTCGGCATCGAGCAGGTGTTCGACGCGGTGGAATGGCGCGAGCACGGCGCCACGCTCGGCGGGCGCGCCATGCGCAACGAGCTCGTCGAGGTTGTATTGCGACGCGCCGAGGTAGAGCTCGGCGCCACACTGCGCGACGGCGGCGATCTGCGCGCGACCGGCCGCGCAGGCGGCCTCGTGTTCGGGTGAATAGGGCGCAAAGAACCGCGCCGGCGTGATGTTGTGGTAACGCACCACACGATAGCCGCGCACGCGCCGCAGCAGGTCGAGCGCCGGCTGCCAGCCCACCGAAAAATGATAGATCACGAGGTCGTCGGGGCCGCCCGCGAATGCCGCCAGGCCCGCGATCGGGTAGTGGGGCTCGTCGACGCCGACGGCGGTGCCGCAGAAAACGCGGGTGTCGATGCCGCGTTCGCGCAGCAGGCGCGCCATCATCAGCGCATCGTTGCCGACCGCGTCCTTGCCGGCCAGCACCGGAAGCAGGATCGCCGCCTTCATGTGAATGCGTGCTCCGCCAGAATCTGCTGCAGCCGCCGCGCGAGTGATGCCGGCGCGTATTGGGCCGCGTAACGGGCCTGGCCACGGGCGCGCAGCTGTGCGTGCAGGGCATCGTCGGCGTGCAGGCGTGCAATGCTCGCGCCGATCAGCCAGGCATCGGCATCTTCGGGCCACAGCAGGCCGGCATCGCCAAGCGTCGAGGGCATCGCCGCGGTGGCCAGTGCCACCACGGGCGTGCCCAGCGCCATTGCTTCGACCAGTGGCACGCAGAATCCTTCGTGCCGGCTCAGCATCACGAGCATGCGCGAGCGCTCGAACGCGGCGCGCAGTTCGGTGCCGTTGGCATCCTGCAGCCAGCTCACATGGGCCTGCATGCCGCGCATGGCGATGCGTTCCTGCAGCGCCTCGCCATAACGGGCGAGATTGGGATCGAGCTTGCCGATCAGCAGCAGATGGGCGTTGGGCAAGTCCATCGCCACGCTCGCCGCCAGCGCGTCGATGAGCTCCAGGTAATTCTTGTTCGGCGCGATGCGGCCGACCATCAGCAGCAGCGGCGCGCCGTCGGGGATGCGACGCACGTCGGGGGCCAGCCCCGCCAGTTGCTCGACCTCGTGGAACGGCGCCAGCACCGCGCAACGCTGCGCCGGCACGCCACGGGTGGTGAAGTCCTCGAGGTTGTACGGCGAGTCACCCAGGTACAGATCGCAGCCGAGCGCGGCGAATGCATCGAGCTGGGCGCGTCCCTCTTGGCAGGCCGCGACGTAGCCAGGCGACCAATCGGCGAAAAAATCCGGCGGCGTGATGTTGTGGTAACGCACGATGCGGCGCGCACGCAGCCGGCGCAGCAGCGCCAGCGCGAAATCCCAACCGACGCAGTAGTGGTAGATGACGCAGTCGTCGGCGCTGCGCAGCCAGCCTTCGATGCGATGCGGGTCCAGCACGGGCTCGGCGATGCCGCGCGCATGCGGCGCGAACAGGCTCACCTCGTGACCGGCCGCGCGCAGCGCCGCGCACATGCCCAGCGCATCGTTGCTGACCGCATCATGGGGTGCCAGGCCCGGCGCGAGCATCGCAAAGCGCATGGCTGGCCTCAGCGCTTGTGCACGAGGACGGCCACACGCGCCTGCGCGGCGAGCGTGCGCGGCTCGCCGAAGCCGGCCGCCTGCAGCCAGGCTGCTGCCGTTCGCGCATCGTTCACCAGCGCGGCGGGCGCCGCGCCGGTCTCGACGCGCAGCAGCAGCGGCGCACCGTCGGCCATCGCGCGACGTGCCTCGTCGAACAGGCGCGCTGCGGTCACGGCATCGCCCAGCAACGTGGCCGACAGGCTCAACGCAATGACGCTGGCGTCGGCGCAGCGCGCCAGCACGGCCGCCGGGTCGCCCAGCGCGACGTGGATGCCGCGCGCCTGGGCGCGGGCGACAAGGACGGCATTGGCATCCACCGCCGCCACCGCCAGGCCCTGTCCGATCAGTGCCGCCGGCCAGGCACCATCGCCACTGCCCAGGTCCATGACCAGCGCGCCAGCCGGCAAGTGCTGCGCCAGTGTCGCGGCCCAGTCGCGATGCGCCTGGGCCGGCGATTCCTGCGCGGCTTCGTGTGCGACCAGCGCCGCCACCAGTTCATCGGCGCGCCGCTGTTCGCGCGTTGCCGCGGCCTCGAGCTCGACCATGCCCTCGCGCAGGCTGGTCAGCCAGTGGTGGGTGGTGTGCACGTAGTGGCGCAACGGTTCGATTGCGGCGCTCACGTCGGCCCGTTCGCGCGCCGCCGCCTGCAGGTCCGTGCGCAGCTCGGCGCCTGCACGTTCCACGGCATCGACGCGTGCCGCAAGCTGTCGCGCCTGCTCGTCGCGATGCGGTGCCTGCGCCACCAAGCCACGCTGTGCCACCTCGAGCTGCTCGAGTTGGCGCTGCAGCGTCGCCTGGGCCATGGCCAGGAGCGATGCGCGTTCGCAGAGCGCAGCCTGCAGCAAGCGCTGGTCACGCAGCATCGCTGGCAGCTTGAGCAGCGCCAGCAGCCAGCCCACCGGATAGCCCACGAGGGGCAGGCGGGACAGTTTGGCCAACACATAACGCAGCCGGAGGCGACGCACGCGCGCGCCAATGTGGCGACCCTCGGCCGACCAGCGCAGGTTGCCGAGTATCTCGGTCTTGTCGGCGCCGGTCATGAGCAGATGCAGTTGAAGGCCCGCGCCGCCTTCGTCAGGGTTGCGCTTGAGCAAGGCGCGGTACGCGTTGTCGACGAAGGCGCCATGATCGAGCCCCGTGAGCTCGGATACGTCGTAATCGAGACGTTCGCGCTCGATGCCGTCGCTCGCCGCCGCCTGTGCGCGCGGCGCTGGATCCACGCGCGGCAACGGCGCACGCGCGCGCGCCGCGGCCGCAGCGCTACGGATTTCGGCCTTGATCGACTCAAGGTCGGGAGTGGCTGGATCGGGTTTCACAACGTTGGCTTCCTTGAGCGGCGGGCGATCCCGTCGCGCATGACGCGACATCCGCCCCTCCCGTGCCCGGCACCGCGTCTGCTTCGGCATCGCGCAGCGCCGCGCCGAGCGGGATGATGCCATAGCTGCGCGCAGTGCCGACATCGATCAACGCATAGTCCGGCGCGTGGTGACCATCGAGGCGGGGCGCGGCCCGGCGCCAGCGCTGCCGGCCCGCGCGCAGGGCGGCATCGAAATCGACCGCGCCGAGCAGGGTCGTTTCGAGATGGACCATCGTCGTGCCGCCTGGCACCTGATAGCCGACGAAGGCATGGCCCGGCACCAGCACGATCTGTGCGCGCAAGCCCATGCGCTCGAGCAGCGATGCGACCAGCACGCTGCCGTCGATGCAGTTGGCGCGCCGCTCGCGCAACACCTGGCTGGCCGAGCGCACGCGCTGGCTCCACACCGCTGGGCCGCGCGCCAGTGCCGGATCGGTGGCGTCGTAGCGCACGCCGCGCGCGGCCAGCGCGGCCCAGGCGCCACGTAAACGGCGCTGCGCCGGCGGCGCGCCATCGCTGTCGCCAGCGCGGCCCGCCGCGAGCCGGTCGGCGTCGGCCAGCAGCAGGTCGATTGCCGGATCGAGTGGATCGACGTAGGCCGCGAACGCCCACGACAGGTCGACCCGCACGGCGCCGTCACGGATGTAGTAGGCCGCTTCGTCGAGTGGGTGCAGGCGTACCTCGAGTTGGCGCTGCAGCACCTGATCGCCAGCGTCGAGCGTGACCTGCAGGCGCTGCCGTCGCACCGTGTCGACCTCGCGCAGGGCGCTCGCATCCCACACCAGGCGTGGTCGCAGGATGACCTCGCCGCCGGTCGCCGTGGCGACGGCCACGGCGGGCGCGCGCAGGCCCGGCGTCGTGAGCCGCGCACGCAGCTCGGTCCCGGCCCTTGCGCCGTTGACGACCACTGCGACGAGACCGTCGCCGCCGCCCGCCCGTGCCGACCAGTGCAGGGCCGGATACAGCTCGCCGACCGGCGTGACCTCGACCTGCCATTCCAGGGCCTGCGCCAGCGGCGCCGCCAGCAGGGCCAGCAGCAGGCTCAGGATCAGGCGGTGGCGGCGCCCGGCTAGGGCGGTTGCGCGAGGAAGCATCGGCGCACTATCGTTGCCGGCCACGACCGATGTCCAGTCCACCCTGCAGGGGAATTTCGCCATGCGCAGCCAAGTTCTTGCGGCCCTGATCGCCTGCACGCTCGCTGCGTGCGCTCCCTCCGCTCCCGAAGCGAGCGCGCCGCCGGCCGCTGCGCCCGCACCGGCCAAGCCCGCTGCGACCGCCGCCCCCGCCGCGCCAGCCAAGGAAGTCCCCGAAGGCGATTGCGGCGACCAGTCGAAGCTGCCCGCCGAGCAGCGCGTCGCCAACACCGCACGCTGGACCACCGCCAGCGAGCAGAACAACTTCGGTTTCGATGTGTTCCGCGGCGATGCCGAAGCGGGTCCGTTCACCAAGCTCACGGCCGAATCGATCCTCGGCGCCGGCACCTCGGACGAAACCCACAAGTACGAATACCGCGACGACAGCATCGATCCGTGCAAGGACTACTGGTACTACATCGAGGGCATTTCCACCAGCGGCGCGCACGAGCGCTTCTCGCCGGTATTCCATGCCCCGGCCAAGGTGCGCCCGCGTGGCGCAGCGCCTGCTGCAGCCGCACCGGCCGGGCCGGCGGCACCGACTCCGCCAGCCGTAGACGCGCAGCGTTGATCGTTGCGGCGCACGGCGCCGTCCGCGCGATGGTGGTGGCGTGAGGCTGCGCGTGCGCCATCGCGGCGCGGCGCTGGCTTTCGTCGCGCTGTTCGCGCTGAGCCAGGCGCTGCTGTGGTACGCCTATTACGGCCACGGCGCCAAGGCCCTGGTCGGCGACGAGCAGGGTTACCAGAACACGGCGCTGGCGATCCTGGCCGGTGGGGCGTGGATGCCGAGCTCGATCTGGCCGCCGCTGCAGCCGTTGCTGCTGGCGGCGCTGTATGCCGTGTTCGGGCCGCAGCTCTTGGTGGTGCAGATCGCGCAGACACTGCTGCTGGTCGGCTGCGGCTGGCTGCTGCGCGGCCTGTGGCGGGATCTGGGCGGCAGCGTGGCGGCCGCCAACTGGGCCGCCGCGCTGTTCCTGCTCAGTCCGCAGATCGCCGCCTACGCCCACTGGCTGTGGCCCGAGATCCCGCACCTGCTGTTGCTGCTGGCCGCGTTGCGCCTGCTGGCGCGCGCGCGCGGGCAGTTGCAGGCCGCTGACGCATCGGCGCGCGCCAGCGTCACCGCCCTGCTGGCCGGCCTCGGCGTGGGCCTGGCGCTGCTGGCCAAGAGCCTGCTCAGCGTGTTCTGGCCGTTGTTCCTGCTCATGTTCGTGCAGCGCGCGCGGCCCAGCGCCGGCTGGCGGGCCGGCGCGGCCTTCGTCTGCGGCATCGGCCTCGTCACCGCCCCGGCGCTCGTGCACGGCTGGCGCCAGTACGGCACGCCGATGATCGCCGACAGCTCGGTCTACAACCTGTGGGTCGGCCTCACCGATCGCTGGCGCAGCGACTACGTGCAGGACATGGGCGGGGTCGAGCTGCCGGCCTTCCTCGCCAGTGGCGCCACGCCGCAGCAGCGCAATGCCGTGTATCGCGACAAGGTGCGCGGCTATGTCGAAGCGCACGGCCTCGGCACGGTGTTGACGGCGCAGCTTGGCCGGCAGTATTTCCGCCTGTTCAACGCCAAGACGCTGCTGGTGTCGCAGTTGCCGGGGCCGGCCTGCGCCGGCCAGCTGTCGGTCTACCACAGTCCAGCCTGGCTCACGCGCAGCCTGACCTGGCTGAGCGAGGCCAGCCATGCGCTGATCCTCGGCGCGGCGGCGTTCGGCCTGGCCTGCTGGCGGCGCCGCATCGGCATGCTCGAGCGGGTGGTCGCGCTGCTGATCGCCTGCCAGTTGGCGCTGTTTGCGTTCATCCATGTCAAGGCGCGCTTCCTGCTGCCGATGCTGCCTTTCCTGTGCGGCCTGGCCGGCGATGCGCTCGCGCGTGGCGTGGCGCCGCGCCGCGCCGTGGCTGCGTTCGCGCCTACCGCGCCGCGCCTGCTCACAGCTACGGCACTGGCCGCCGCGTTGCTGTTCCTTGCCTTCGCACCGGTCGCGCTCGACCATCCGTGCACACCGTGATCCAGGCGGGCGGCGCGCGGAATCGGTTATTCTGGGCGACGTTTTCGCCATGTCCTGCCGATGCGCCGCCACCTCGTTGAACTCGTCCTGTTCAGTACCTATGCCGAGCTGCGCGCCGAAACCGCGCGCAGCTATCTCGGCCTGCTGTGGTGGATCCTCGATCCGGCCATGATGATGGCTGCGTTCTGGCTCGTGTTCGACGTGATCCTCAAGACCGGCGGACCCGACTACATCCCGTTCCTGCTCGTTGGCATCACACTGTGGCAGTGGATGAAGTCGTGCATCACGCATGGCGGTTACGCGATCTGGTCGAACCTGCCGATGGTGCGCCAGGTGCCGCTGCCGCCGCTGGTGTTTCCGTTGGTGGCGATGCTGTCGGACACGGTCAAGTTCTGCTTCATCTTCGTGCTGCTGGTCGCGATTCTGTGGGCACTGGGCTATCCACCCAACGACAAGTACTGGGCGTTGCCGATCCTGTTCCTCGCGGTGTTCCTCGCCGGCGCCGGAGTCGGCTTCGTGGTGTCGGCAGTGGTGCCGCTGGTGCCCGACCTGCGCTTCGTGATCGAACAGGTGCTGACCGTGGTGATGTTCCTGTCGGGCGTGGTGTTCCCGCTCAGCCAGGTGCCCGACAGTCTCAAGTGGCTCATGGCGATCAATCCGGTGGCCGTGGTCATGGACGATGCGCGCGCGATCCTCATGCACAACCAGTTGCCCAACTGGGTCGGCCTGGCCAAGATCTACGCGATCTCGATCGTGCTGTGCGCGGCCGGCGTGCTGTTCGTGCGCTGGATGGCGCCGCGTTTCCCCAAGCTGGCCAACTGACATGAGCGACATCATCGTCGAGCTCGAACACGTCGGCATCGCGTTCCATGCGCAACGCAGCATGGGCGGCGGCCGGTTCTGGGCGCTGGAGGATGTCAGCCTGCAGCTGCGGCGCGGCGAACGCCTGGGCGTGGTCGGTCGCAACGGAGCCGGCAAGAGCACGCTGCTGCGCGTCCTGGCCGGCATCCTCGTGCCCGATCGCGGCCAGGTGCGGCGGCGCAACGTGTCGTGCCAGCTGATGTCGCTGTCGCTCGGCTTCGTGCCGTATCTGTCGGGGCGCGACAACGCGATCCTGTCGGGACTGCTGCTCGGTTTGCGTCGGCGTGAGATCACCGCGCGCCTGCCCGCGATCCGCGAGTTCTCCGAACTCGGCGATTTCTTCGAGCAGCCGATTTCAACCTACTCGGCCGGCATGAACATGCGCCTGGCGTTCTCGGTGGCAATGCAGGCCGAGCCCGACGTGTTGCTCATCGACGAGGTGCTCGCGGTGGGTGATGCCGAATTCCAGCGCAAGTCGGGCGCTGCGCTGCGGGCGCGCATGGGCGAGGGCCAGACGGTCGTGCTGGTGAGCCACAGCGAGGACCAGATCGCGCAGCGTTGCGATCGCGTGCTGTGGATCGAACATGGTCGCAGCGTGCTCGAGGGCGAGCGCGACGCCGTGCTGGCCGCCTATCGGCAGGCCGCGCAGCCCGCGCCGGCGGCGGCATGAACGCCGACGCGCAAGCCACCTTCGGCGGGCCGCGACTGCTGGCGTTGGCGCGGCGCCTGCGACTGTCGCCGGCCGAGCTCGTCGTGCTGCTCGCGCGTCTGGCGCAGGCACCAGACGCGCGGCTCGACGGTGCGCGCCTGGCCGGCGAGCTTGCGCGCGTGCGCGGCGCAGCGGCGGCGACCGCGCGCGGCGCGGCCCTGCTGCGTCTGGAACCCACGACCTACGCACTCGACGAACTCGATCGCCTGCTCACCTTGACCTGGTCGGCCGAAGCGGCGGCGCGGGGCTGAGCATGCGCGACGCCGCGCTCATCGTGCTGGCCTGGAACCAGTGGCCGACGACGCGGGCCTGCCTCGACTCGTTGCTGGCCAGCGACCTGTTCGCGGCACGTGTCATCGTCGTCGACAACGGCAGCAGCGACGAGACTGCGACCGCGCTGCAGGCCTATGCCGGGCGCGTGCAGGTCGTCAGCCTCGGCGAGAACCGGGGCTTCGTGCGCGGCATGAACGCCGGCATTGCCGCGGCGGGGCCCGATGCCGACGTGGTGCTGCTCAACAACGATCTCGTGTTCACGCAGGCCGACTGGCTCGGACGCCTGCGCGATGCGGCCTACGTCGCGCCCGATGTCGGCATCGTCGGCTGTCGCCTGCTTGGACCCGAGGCGGAAGGGCGCCTGTACCACGCGGGTGGATTCATCGAGGCCGACGGACTGTGGGGCCAGCAGACCGAGGCCGGTCGGGTCGAGCGCGAGGTCGGCCAGTACCGGCGCGTGCGGCGCGTGCAGCAGGTCGCGTTCGCACTGGCCTACATCCGCCGCGATTGCCTCGACCGCATCGGCGGTCTCGACGAGGCCTTCCACAGTTATTTCGAGGACACCGACTATTGCCTGCGGGCGGCCGAGCTCGGCATCGCCACGCTCAATGCCGGCACGGTGACGTTGCGTCACGACCAACACGCCTCCACGCGCGACGATGGCGGTTTCCGCCAGCGGCTGTGGACCGCGAGCCGCGCCACCTTCGCCGCGCGCTGGCTCGGTCGCCTGTACGCGCACTACCGCGGCAACGTGCTGTGGCAGGGCGTCACGCGCGGCGATGCGGCGTACGCGCAGTGGACCCGCCTGCTGCTGCGCCGGCTCGATGCGCGTGGCCTGCGCGCGAGTTACGCCGGCGTCGCCGACGAGATCCTCGATGCTCAGGATTTCCGGCTTGAGCTCGCCGCCGGCCTGCGCTGGCAGCCACCGGCCGACATCGCGCTGGTCTGCGCCGGCGGCGACCATTTCGCTCGTGCGGCCGGACGCCGGCGCGTGGCGCTGGCCTGCGGCGAGTGGGACCGCGTGCCATCGGCATGGTGCGACGGCAGCCGCGCGCTCGATCTGCTGCTGGTGCCCGATGCGTTCCAGCGCGAGGCCTTCGTGGCTGCCGGCGTGCGCACGCCGATCGAGCTGCTGCCGCTGGGCGTGGACGCCGACTATTGCCATCCGCAGGTGCCGGGCCTGCGCGATCCGCGTGGCCGCTGCGTGTTCCTCGCCGTGGTCGAGGATGCGCTGCGCGACGCACCGGAGCTGCTGATCGAATCGTTCCGCGCCGCGTTCGACGCCGCGGCCGAGGTCGTCCTGCTGCTGCATGTGCGTGGTCCGGCGCAGGCCACGCTGGCCGCGCTGCTGGCGCAGCAGGTTGGCGAGGACGCGCGCATCCGCGTGTTGCGTGATTGGCAGTGGCCCTGGCACCAGCGCGCGCAGTTCCTGTGCAGTGGCGATGTCTACGTCGCCGCGCGACGCGGCGCCGGCCACGATCCGATGGTGGCCGAGGCACTGGCCTGCGGCCTGACCCTCGTCGCCACCGCCTACGGCAGCAACGGAGTGCTCGCGCGTGCGCACGGCATCGCCGTGGCGGCGCGCCGCGCCATCGATCCGCGCCACGGCCTGGGCTGGGCCGAGCCCGAGCGCGACGCGCTGGTCGCCGCCTTGCGCGCGGCGCGGCTGCAGTGTCGCAACCCCGGCGAGCGCGCCGAGGCCGGTGCGGCGTTCGCACACGAACACGACATCGAAGTCAGCGCCGATGCGCTGGCCGCGCGCCTGACCGCGCTCGCGCCGTTGCCGCCACCGCCGCCACCGCCGGCGCCGCACCGACCGCTGCAGCTCGCCCGCCCGGCGAGCGGCCAGCTCGTCGTGCTCGGCATGCATCGCTCGGGCACGTCGAGCGTGGCCGGCTTGCTGGCCCGCCTCGGCGTCCACGTCGGTCCGACCGAGGACCTCCTTGTCGGCCCCGACAACCCCAAGGGTCACTACGAATCGGGCCGTCTGCATGGCGCCTGCCTGACGCGGCTGGCGCAGGCCGGTGGCGACTGGCGCACACCGCCCGCACAGGCTCCCGCGGCCGCCGTCGATGCGTTTCGGCGCAGCGTGGGCGCCCTCATCGCCGAGTTCGATGCGCAGCGACCATGGCTCATCAAGGAACCACGGCTGTGCCTCGTTGCGCGCGAACTGTTGCCGCTGCTGACGCGCCCGCTGTTCGTGCACGTGGTGCGCGAGCCGGACGCCGTCGTCGCCTCGCTGGTGCGGCGCGATGCGATGCCGCCCGCACAGGCCTGGGCGCTGTGGGAGCAGTACACGCGCGCCGCGTTCGCGGCGAGCCTGGGCTGGCCGCGCCTGCTCGTCGACTACGATGCGCTGTGCGCGCAGCCGCTGGTGGTGGCGCGCGGGCTGCTCGACGAGCTGGCCGCGTGCGGCGTCGGCGGGCTCCGCTGGCCCGGCGACGAGGTGGTGCGGAGCTGGATCGAGGCACCGACGCATCGGCCGCAGGCCGTGGGCGCGGCGACACCCGCGCAGCGCGCACTGCAGGCCGCGATCGCCGACCGCAGCATCCTCGCCGCAACCGCGGGGGCGCCATGATGTTGGGCTGGCTGCGCCGCCGGTCGCGGGTGAGCCTGCAACCGCCGCTGCTCGCAGCCGACTGGGACGGCCGCCGACTGCTGCTGCGCGCGCAACCCGGCACGCAGTCGCTCGCACTCGACCTCGACGGCGCCTGGTTCGCGACCGCCGATTGTGATGCCGAGGGGCGTGCCGGGTTCGACTTCGAGTTCGCACCCAACGGTCGCCTCGGCATCGCCGCGCAACCGCGTCTGGGACGCGCCGGCGCGCTGCTCAGCAGCGCAGCCCTGCAGCTAATGCCGGGCCACGCCGGTCATCGCGCCGCGGCGGCGCCCAGCGCGGCGCCACGGCGCAGCGTCGGCGGCGCCCAGCCGATGCCGTTCGGCACCGACGCGGCGGCGCCCGCAGTGACGATCGTGGTGCCGGTGTACAACGCCGCGGCCCTCGTCGAGCGCTGCCTGGTCAGCATCCTTGCCCACACCACCGGCAAGGCGCGCCTCATCGTGATCGACGACGCGAGCGACGATCCCGCCATCGCCCCGTTGCTCGCACGCGTGGCGCGCCTGCCTGGCGTGCAGGTGCTGCGCAACGAGCACAATTGCGGCTTCACGAGCAGCGCCAATCGCGGCATCGAGGCCGCCGGCGATGCCGATGTCGTGTTGCTCAATGCCGATACCGAGGTCGGTCCGAACTGGCTGCAGGGCCTGCGCCGCGCGGCCTGCAGCGATCCACTCGTTGCCACCGTGACCGCGGTGTCCGACAACGCCGGCGCGTTCTCGGTACCCGAGCTCGAGCAGGCCAATGGCTGGCCCCAGGCCTGGCGTTTCATCGATGCCGCGCGTGCACTGTGGCAGGAGGCCGGCCTGGCCTACCCGCAGCTGCCGACCGGCAACGGCTTCTGCATGTACATCCGGCGCAGCGTGATCGCCGCGATCGGCGCGCTCGATGCGGCGGCGTTCCCGCAGGGCTACGGCGAGGAGAACGATTTCTGCCAGCGCGCCGCACGACACGGCCTGCGCCACCTGATCGCCGGCAACGTCTATGTGCGCCATGAGCGCAGCGCGAGCTTCGGCAGCGAGCGGCGCGCTGCGCTCGGTCGCGCCGGCATGGCGGTGCTGCGCCAGCGCTGGCCCGACTACGAACGCGATGTCGGCCGCCAGTTGCATTCCTTCGCGCGGCGCGTGCTCGACTGGCGCGTGCGACGCGCCTTCGCGCAGGTGTCCGCGCCGCGGCCGCGCCTGCTGTGGGTCGGCGCCGGTGCGCCCGACTGGCCCGACGCCGAGGTCTGGAATCTCGTCGCCAACGGCAGCGAGAACGAGCTGTTGCGCGCCGGCGAGGTGGTCGCCGCCTGCACCTGGCAGGCGCACGATCCCGAGCCTTCGTACCGGGCGCTGTGGGATTGGCTGCAGGTGTTCGCGATCGAGCGCCTGCTGGTGGCGCGCGAGGGCGACAGCGCGGTCGAGATCCTGTGCCGCCTGCTCGACCTGCCGATCGTCACCGTGGCGCAGCCGTTTGCGTCGACCGCCGCCGCTGCGTTGGCCGGCACCGATCGCGATTTGCGTTGCTTCGGGGAGTTGCCATGAGCTGGCAGTTGCGCCACGCGCTCATCACCGGTCTGAGCGGTCAGGATGGCGCCCTGCTGGCGGCGCAGTTGCTGGCGCGCGGCATCGCCGTCAGCGGCACCCACCGGCCGGGTCGGGCGCTCGACGATTGGCGCCTGCGCGAGCTCGGCATCGCTCGCCACCGGCACCTGCGCAGCGTCGCGCTCGATCCGACCGCTGCCGACGCCTGCGCGGCCATCGTGCGCGACCTGCAACCCGACGCGCTGTTCCACCTGGCCGGGCAATCGCGCGTGGCCGAATCGTTCCGCGAGCCGCAGGCCAGCATCGCGGCCAATGGCGGCAGCACGCTCAACCTGCTCGAGGCGCTGCGTCGGCATGCGCCACGCTGCCGCTTCGTGCTCGCCTCGAGCGCCGAAATTTTCGGCGCACCGGCACAGGCACCGCAGGACGAATCCACCCCGCTCGCGGCGCGCTCGCCCTATGGCGTGTCCAAGCTGCTGGCGCACAGCGCGGTCGGTGCCTGGCGCGCCAGCTACGGCCTGCACGCCTCCAGTGCGATCCTGTTCAACCACGAATCCGCGCTGCGCGATCCCGCCTTCGTCACGCGCAAGATCTCGCTGGCGGTGGCCGCCATCGCGCGTGGCAGCGCGCACGAGGTCGTGCTCGGCAATCTCGATGCGCGCCGCGATTTCGGCCATGCGCCCGACTGCGTGGCCGCGATGGCTGCAATGGTCGAGCGCGCGCAGGGTGATGACTACGTGCTGGCCACCGGCCACGCCGCCAGCATCCGCGAGTTTGCCGACGCGGCCTTTGCCGCCATCGGCGTTGCGCTGCAGTGGCACGGTGCCGGTGCCGACGAGGTCGGTATCGATCGCGCCAGCGGCGCCGTGCGCGTGCGCGTCGATGCCGACCTGTTGCGGCCGTTCGATGCGCCGCTGCTGGTCGGCAATGCGGCCAAGGCACGACGCGAGCTCGGCTTCGTGTCGAGCCGCGACCTGGCGGGGCTCGCCCGCACGATGGTCGAGGCCGACCTCGCGCGGCTGGCGCCGGATCGCGCCCCATGCGCGTGATCTTCAACGTCGATGCGATCAGCGCGCCGCTGACCGGCATCGGCCGCTATGCGCTCGAACTGGCTCGCGGCCTGGCCGTGCATCGCCAGGTCGAGGCGCTGCGCCTGTATTCGGCCTACCACTGGGTCGATGATCCCGCCCATGCGCTGCGCGCCAATCGCACGATCGCGGCCGTGCGGCGCCGCGTGCCGTTCAAGAGCGCGGCGCTGGAGCTGTATGCGCAGCTGCGCGCGGGCCTGTTCCGGCTGCACGCGCGCCAGCTGCGCGGCTGGGTGTTGCATACGCCCAACTACGTGCTGCTGCCGTTCGACGGACCGGCCTTCACCACCGTGCACGACCTGTCGTGGCTGAGCTATCCGCAGGCGCATCCGCGCGAGCGCGTGCGCTTCCTCGAGCGCCATCTGCCGCGTTCACTCGAACAGGCCGCCTGCGTACTGACCGATTCGCAGTTCATCGCCAGCGAGATCGAGGCCCGGCTCGGGGTGTCGCCGGCGCGGTTGCGCGTGGTGCCGCTCGGCGTCAATGCGAGTTACCGGCCACGGACCACCGGGGAATTGGCTGCGGTACTGCAGCGTCATCGCCTCGCCCAGCAGCGCTACCTGCTCGTGGTGGCGACGCAGGAACCGCGCAAGAACCTTGCCCGTCTCGTGCGGGCCTACGCGGGCTTGCCGGCGGCGCTGCGCGCGCAGCATCGACTCGTCATCGCCGGCGGCCGCGGCTGGCTCAACCGCGAGCTCGAACAGGCGATCGCACCGCTCGAGGCGCGCGACGAGGCGCGCCGGCTCGGCTATGTCGACGAAGCCGAGCTGCCGCTGCTGTATGCGGGCGCCCATGCGTTCGCGTTTCCATCACTGTACGAGGGTTTCGGCCTGCCGGTGCTCGAGGCCATGGCCAGCGGGATTCCCGTGCTCACCTCGCGCGGTTCATCGCTCGACGAAGTGGCACGCGACGCCGACGGCGCGATCGCGCTCGGCATCGATCCGCTCGACGAGGCCGCCATTGGCGATGGCCTGCGGCGTCTGCTCGCCGACGACGCCTGGCGCGCCCAGGCGCGCACGCGCGGGATCGCGCAGGCCGGGCGCTTCACCTGGTCGCGCTGCGTCGAGGCGACCGTGGCCGCCTATCGCGAGTTTGGCGCTGCGGCGGGCCCCGGGGACGCCTAGCGGCGACCGAAGAACTGCGAACCGAGCTTGAGCACGTCGGACAGGCCGAACTGGCCGTCGCCGTCCTGATCGAACACTGCGCCCATCAGGCCACCTTGGGCACCGCGGCCCAGTCCCTGCAACTCGCGGCCCAGCATGCTGCCGAGACCGCCGGCATCAATGCCCTGGCCCTGCGCGCGGTTGCCGAGCATGCCCATGACGAGCGGAGCGAGCATCGCCAGCAGTGCGCCCGCGTTGGCAGTGCCGATGCCGCTGCTGCGGCCGATCTGCTGCGCGGCCTGGTCCTGCCGGTTGCCGAAGATGTGGCCGAGAATGGCGCCACCCTGGCCACCGCCACCGAGCACGCTGCCGAGGATCGTGCCGAAGTCGGCACCGCCATGGGCGTCGAGCGCGCTGCGCAGCGCACTGGCGCCGGACTCGGTCGAGGCGTTGCGGGCCAGGCCACCGACCACCACCGGCACGGCCTGCGTGATGGCCGCCTGTGCCTGGGCCGGGTCGAGGCCGAGCTGGCTGGCAATGGCCTGGATGCGGTTCGCATCGAGCTGGCCGAGGATCTCGCTGGTGAAGTCGCTCATCGCTGGAATCTCCGCGCAAAGGTGCAAGCGGCGCGCGGCGCGCGTCGGTGCGGCAGCATAGCGGCGCTGCGGTGAATCTTCGTGACTCGTTGCATTTGTACACACTCGCGGGCAGCCTCGGGCCTATAGTGACCTTCCCGCCGCCATCGATCCGCATCGTGATCGCCGACGACCCCGCCATGCAGGCCCTGCGGCAGCGCTACGCCGCCGCCCTCGCCGACAAGCGCAGTGCGCTGCTGGCGCATTGGCGCGCCTGGCGTGTGGCGCAGTGCGACGATGCGCCTCTGCACGAACTGGCGGTGCAGGCCCACCGCCTGGCCGGTTCGGCCGGCTGCTACGGCTATGCCACGGTCGGTGCGCGCGCCGGCGAGCTCGACGCGCTGGCCAGCGGCGCACTGGCCGGTGCCGCCGGCGTCGACCTGCCCGGGCTCGACCGCGCCATGTCCTTGCTGCTGAACGCGATCGACAGCGCGATCGACGAGGGTGCCCGCAGCGCGTGAGCGTCATGGGCGTGACGCACCCGCCCGATTGCCCGAGAATATGCCGTTTGCGATGCGCCCCACGCGCATCATGCGGAGGCTGCGGATGGCTGTGCAAAAGGCAATTTCCCTGATCGGCGCACCCACCGACATCGGCGCCGGCGCGCGTGGCGCGGCGATGGGTCCGGAGGCGCTGCGTGTCGCCGGCCTCGGCACCGCGCTGGCGGCACGTGGCCTGGACGTGATCGATCGCGGCAACCTGCAGGGACCGGTCAATCCGTGGCTGCCGCCGCATGAGGGCTATCGTCACCTGGCCGAGGTGGTGACCTGGAACCGCGCCGTGATGGCGGCGGTCGCGCAGGAGCTCGACCAGCAGCGCATGCCGATCCTGCTCGGCGGCGACCATTGCCTGGCGATCGGTTCGATCACCGCGGTCGCGCGCCATTGCCGCGCCAACGGCAGGCGCCTGACCGTGCTCTGGCTCGATGCGCACGCCGACTTCAACACGGCCGGAATCACGCCGTCGGGCAACGTGCATGGCATGCCGGTGGCCTGCCTGTGCGGGTTTGGCCCCGCCGGCCTGACCGAATTGGGCGGCAGTGCGCCGCAGCTCGCGCCTGGGCAGTTGCGCCAGATCGGCATCCGCTCGGTCGATCAGGCCGAAAAGCGCCTCGTGCACGATGTCGGGCTCGACATCTACGACATGCGCTACATCGACGAGGTCGGCATGCGGCGCGTGATGGAAGAGGCGCTGACCGGCCTCGGTGCCAATGACCATCTGCACGTGAGCTTCGACGTCGACTTCCTCGACCCGTCGATCGCGCCAGGGGTCGGCACCACGGTCGCCGGCGGCCCGACCTATCGCGAAGCGCAGTTGTGCATGGAGATGATCGCCGACAGCGGGCGCATGGGTTCGCTCGACATCATGGAACTCAATCCCGCGCTCGACACGCGCAACCAGACCGCGCTGCTCGCGGTGGATCTGGTCGAAAGCCTGTTCGGCAAGTCCACCCTGATGCGCGACTGAGGTGGCCGCTCAACGCGGGCCCTGGCCGAACAGCGTGCGGCGAGCGTCCGCGCTCAATGGCGCGCCGGCCTGCGCTGCGAACTCGGCGCCGCGCGCATAGGCGCGCACGCTGGCCGGGCGCTGCGCGATCGCGTCGTGCCAGCGCCGCAGATTGGCGAACGGACGCAGATCGAGCGGCGCCTTGCGGTAGGGATCGATCCACGGATGGCAGGCCATGTCGGCGATCGTGTACTCGTCGCCGGCAATGAATTCGCGGCCGGCCAGGCGCCGGTCGAGCACCGCGCACAGGCGCAGCGCCTCGCGCGTGTAGCGCTCGATCGCATAGGCGATCGGCTCGGGTGCGTACACGCTGAAGTGCCCGTACTGGCCCGTCATCGGACCCAGTCCGCCGACCTGCCAGAACAGCCATTCGTTGACCACGGTGTGCGTGCGCACGTCGCTGGGCAGGAACTGGCGCGTCTTGTTGGCCAAGTACAGCAGGATCGCGCCCGACTCGAACACGCTGATCGGTTCGCCGCCGTCGGCCGGTGCGTGGTCGACGATGGCCGGCATCTTGTTGTTGGGCGAGATCGCGAGGAAGTCGGCCGCAAACTGCTCACCCTTGCCGATGTCGAGCGGGCGCAACGTGTAGTCGAGCGCGGCTTCCTCGAGGAACAGCGTGATCTTGTGGCCATTGGGCGTGGGCCAGTAGTGGAGATCGATCATCGGCGAGGCTCCGGCGGCGACGGTATCGTGCAGCCTACGGCAGCGCCCGTCGCCACGCCAACGACGGTGCGGGTCAGACCAGCTTGCTCGCGCGCCGCGCCAGCAGTGCATCGGGCGCGCCGAAGCTGTCGGGCCGGGCCTGATGCCAGAAGCGCTGGAACACCGCATGCTCGGGCACATGCCCGCCGAGCAACTCACCCGGTTCGAGGTAGCGGTACAAGCTCGCCAGCGGCCTCACCTGCTCGGCCGAGACACGGCGGATCACGTGTTCGGGACCGAGCTCGCTCGGATGCCCGAGCCCGGCGGCCTGCAGCAGGTCGCGCAAGGCATGCACGGTGTTGCGGTGGAAATTGGCCACGCGCTCGGCCTTGTCGGGCACGTCGAGCTGGCGCCAGCGACGCGCATCCTGCGTCGTGATGCCGGTCGGGCAGCGATCGGTGTGGCACAGCCGGGCCTGGATGCAGCCCAGCGCAAACATGAACCCGCGCGCGGCGTTGCACCAGTCGGCACCGAGCGCGAGCGTGCGGGCCAGGTCCACCGCGGTGATGATCTTGCCAGCGGCACCGATGCGGATCTGTTCGCGCAGGCCCAGCCCGACCAGCGTGTTGTGAACCAGCATGAGTCCCTCGCGCAGTGGCACGCCGACATGGTCGAAGAACTCGACCGGCGCGGCACCGGTGCCGCCCTCGCCGCCGTCGACCACGATGAAGTCGGGGCGGATGCCGGTGCTGCCCATCGCCTTGGCGATGCCGAACCACTCCCAAGGGTGACCGATCGCGAGCTTGAACCCGACCGGCTTGCCGCCCGACAGCTCGCGCAGGCGGGCGATGAAGCGCAACAGGCCTTCGGGTGTATCGAACGTGGAGTGGCGCGCCGGCGAGATGCAGTCCTCGCCGATCGGCACACCGCGCGTGGCCGCGATCTCGGCACTGACCTTGGCCGCCGGCAGCACGCCGCCGTGACCGGGTTTGGCGCCCTGCGAGAGCTTGACCTCGATCATCTTGACCTGGTCGAGCGCGGCCTTGTCGACGAATTTGGCTTCACTGAACACGCCGGCGCGCTCGCAGGCGCCGAAATAGCCCGAGCCCAGTTCCCACACGATGTCACCGCCATTTTCGCAGTGGTACGGCGACAGCGAGCCTTCGCCGGTGTCGTGGTAGAAGCCGCCGCGCCGCGCGCCCTCGTTGAGCGCGCGAACCGCGTTGGGCGACAGCGCGCCGAAGCTCATCGCCGAGATGTTGAACACGCTGGCCGAATATGGTCGCGTGCACTGGGCGCCGCCGACGTCGATGCGAAAGTCGGCGTTGTCGATGATGCTCGGCCTGATCGAGTGATTGATCCACTCGTAGCGCTCGGCATACATGTCGAGCTCGCTGCCGAAACCACGCACGTCGGAGATGTTCTTGGCGCGCTGGTACACCACCGCGCGCTGCACGTGCGAGAACGGCACCTCCTCCGTATCGGACTCGACCACGTACTGGCGCAGCATCGGGCGGAAGTATTCGAAGAAGAAGCGGATGTGGGCGCTGATCGGGTAGTTGCGCCGCAGGGTCGAGCGCCGCTGCAGCAGGTCGGTCACGCCAACCAGCACCAGGGCGCCGCTCACCAGCGCCAGCACGCGCAGCGGCCAGCCCTCCTGCCAACCCAGCAGCGCCAACGCGCAGGCCACCAGGCAGATCACGAACACGAGATGGCGCGAGGACAGGCCGTTCATCGACAGCTCCCTGAAAGCGATGGCAATGCCACGAGCATAGCCCGCTTGGGCGGCTGCCGCCGGGATACACTTTTGGCATGGACCCACGCGAGCCACCCGCCCCGCGCCGCGGCAGCAAGAGCAAGCGCAGCGG
>NZ_JAHCAQ010000002.1 GCF_019634845.1 Dokdonella sp. | reverse complement strand
CGGGCAGGCCTTGGTCGTGGTACATCGCCAGCACCGCGTCCAGCTGCGCGAGCTGTTGCGGCACGAATGCGGTGTCGGCCGGCAGTGGGCCGTGCAGGTCCAGTCCCTGCGCGCGCAGCTCGTGCAGCACGGGCGCGATCACCTCGATCTCCTCGCGCCCCAGATGCCCGCCTTCACCCGCGTGTGGGTTGAGGCCGAGCACGCCGATGCGCGGTGTGGCCAGCGCGAAGCGCGTGCGCAGGTCGTGGTCGAGGATCTGCAGCGTGCGCCGCAGGGATTGGCGCGTGAGCGCCTGCGGCACCTGCGCCAGCGGCAGGTGGGTGGTGGCGAGCGCGACGCGCAGCGCACCCGCATCGGCGCGCTCGGTCGCCAGCAGCATGACCACCTCGCAGCGCGCGCGTTCGGCGAAGAATTCGGTGTGGCCGGTGAAGGCCACGCCGGCGTCGTTGATGATGCCCTTGTGCACGGGCGCGGTGACGATGGCGGCGAATTCGCCGCTGGCCGCGCCCGCCGCGGCGCGTTCGAGCATGGCCAGCACATGCGGCGCGTTGCGCGCGTCGAGCCGGCCCGGCACCACCGCGGCGGCCAGCGCGATCGGCAGCACGCGCAGGCCATGCGCCGGGCGCGTCGTGATGGCGCGGTGCGGGTCGTAGGGCTCGACCACGAGCGGCAGCGCCAGCGCCTGGGCGGCGCGTTCGAGCAGCTCGGGCGCGCCCAGCGCGACGAGATCGGCCGCGATGTCGGTGGCGGCGAGCCGCACCAGCAGCTCGGCGCCGACGCCGGCCGGTTCACCTGCGGTCAGCGCCAGCGTCGGCAGTACGCCCATGTCATGCCCCGTGCGCGCCGCCTCGCGCGGCGCGATGCTCAGGAGTTGCTGCCGGCCTTGGGCGGCTCGCTGCCGGGCAGGCGGATTTCCACATAGGCTTCGCTGCGCAGCTGGCGCAGGAAGCTCATGTATTCCTCTTCGGCCTTGCGCTGGAAGATCATGTTCTTGGCTTCGCTGCGCTGCATCTGGCCGGCCATGTTGGCCTGGCGCGTGTCGTCGAGCTTGAGCAGGTGCCAGCCCGGCGGCGCTTCGAACGGCTGCGAGACCTCGCCCTTCTTGAGGCCGTCGACGATCTGCTGCACGACCGGACCGAACGCACCGGCCGGCGCCCAGCCCATGTCGCCACCGAGTCGTGCGGTTTCGGTTTCCTCCGACGAATCGATCGCGGCCTTGGCGAAATCCTCACCGCCGACGATCCGGTTGCGGATCGCTTCGATGCGTTGCTTGGCCTGTGCGCTCGACACCAGTTCGCTGGTCTTGACGAGGATGTGTTGCAGCTTGTACTCGGTCACCATCTGCGCGCCGGCGTCGCGCTTGCCGATGAGCTTGACGATGTGGAAGCCGTTGGGGCCGCGCAGCGGATCGGTGATCTCGCCATCCTGCAGCTTGTCGGCGGCGGCGACGAGCGCGGGCGGCAGCTCGTTGGCGTTGCGCCAGCCCAGGTCGCCGCCCTGCAGCGCATCCTCGGCATTGGAATAGCGCAGCGCCGCCGCCGCGAACTCCATGCCGCCGCGGATCTGCCGCACCACGTCCTCGGCCTTGGCGTGCGCCTCGTCGATCTGGCCCGGGGTGGCGCCTTCGGGCACGTTGATGACGATGTGCGCCGCGTGCAGCTGCTCGGTGCGGACGTGGCCGTTCTTGATCAGGCTGTCGATCTCGGCATCGCTGACCTGGGCCCGCGACTGGCCGACCTGCTGGCGCAGGTGCTGCACCAGCAACTGGTCGCGCACGTTGTTGCGGAACTGGCCGTAGTCCATGCCCTGGCTTTCGATCGCGCCGCGCAACTGGCTCACGTCGAGACGGTTCTGCTGCGCGATCTGCACCAGCGTCTGGTCGATCTGCGCATCGCTGACCTTGATGCCCGAATCGACGGCACGCGCGATCTGCAGCTTCTGCAGGATCAGGCGGTCGAGCAGCTGCCTTTCGAGGATGTCACGCGGCGGCAACTGCGCGGGGTTGTTCGCGAACTGGGTGGTGACCTGGGCCACCTGGCGGTCGAGTTCGCTGCGCAGGATCACGTCGTCGTTGACCACGGCGACGATGCCGTCGACGGGTTGGGTGAGTGACTGCGCGAGCGCCGCCGGTGCATGGATCGCCGTGGCCAGGGCGGCAAGGGTGGCCAACAGAAACTGCTTCATCAGGGTCTTCCGCAAGTGTCGGTGCGCGTGGGCGCGCGGCGGGGAGGGTTGCCGTCGGGCAGGCCGCCGCAAACGCAAGTCATTGATAACCTAGGATAGCACGGCGCAGGAACGAGTCCGTCTGCTGTCCGACCGAGCCCAGGCCCTTGAGTTCAATCTCCAGATAGAGCGCGTTGTCGGCCTTGCCCTGCGCATTGCGCACCCAATGCCGCGCCAGCACGCGCCAGGTCACGCAACAGGTGTCGTGCTCGACGCCGAGGAAACTCTCGAGCGTGCGGCCCTTGCGGCCGCGTGGATCGCCCGGCTGGGCCAGCGGGTTGTTGAGCGCGTAGTTCTCGCGTCCGATCAGGCGCCAGCCATCGGCCAGCGGGATCGCCGCCGACAGGTCGATCTGTTCGAGGAAGTCGCGGCGGAAGCGATAGGAGAAATTGGCCACGCCGCCGTCGCCGAAGCGCGTCTGCAGGCCGAGCGTGGACAGGTCGGTGCGATGCGAGTTGGGATTCCACTGCTGCGCCAGCACCAGCCGCCAGCGCTTGGACAGGTGCAGGTCGATCTCGCCGGCCCAGGCCGAGCCGCCGAAATCGGTGGCCGGCACGCCCGGCATCTGGACGCGCTGCGCGTCGAAGTAGCGGATCTGGCCGATGCTGGCGGCGACGCGCTCGGCGCCGCTGGCGTCCTCGAGCACGCGCGTGGTCAGCGCCAGCGTGAGGTTGTTGGCGTCCATCTGGCGGTCGGCGCCGACGTAGCGGTTGCTGCGGAACATCTGCCCGAACGTGAAGGGCACTTCCTGGGTGTCGAAGATCGGCAGCTCGTCCTGGTTGCGGTAGGGCACGCGCAGATAGAAGGCCCGTGGCTCCAGCGTCTGCGTCCAGGCGGCTGCGCCAAACCGCAGCTGGCGCTCGAACACGAGGCCGGCGTCGACGCTGAGGATCGGCACGCCGCGCCGCGGATGGCGCCGCGTCACGAGTGCGTTGCCGCTCGCGGCGAGGTCGTCGAGGCTGTAGCTGGTGTAGCGATAGCCGAGCGACGGGCGGATGAAATAACCGGCCGCTTCGAGCGGCAGGTCCAGATGCGGATACAGGTCCAGGCGCTGGCCGGTGATGCCGTGGTCCTTGTCGAAGGCGACGAACTCGGCATCGAGCAGGCCCTCGAGCATGGGGCCGAAGTTGCGGTCGAGATTCAGGGTCGCGCGCGGCAGGCGCCGGTAGGGTTCGTAGTTGTCGGCCAGCGTCGGGTCGGTCACCTGGTACTGGTCGCCGCCGAACGTGGCCCGCCACCAGCCGCCCTCGCCGCGCAGGTAGGCACTCGCCGGCAGCAGGCTGATCGCGCTGCTGTACAGGCCGCGCCCGAAATCCTCGAAGTAGCGCGCGTCCGAGACCCGGTTGAGGTCGACCACCGCGCTCCAGTTGCTGCCGAGCTGCGTGTAGTCCTGCCACTGGTACCACCAGCGCCGCGACGGCACCGCGGTGCCGTACTCGCGGCGCTCCTCGGCCGCGCCGCGATCATCGGCCAGCAGCTCCGCGTGCAGTTCGCCCTTGCTGTGTTCGGTCAGGTAGCGGAACTCGCCGCCGAGCATGAGGCCGCGCTCGGTCATCAGCCGCGGCGTGAGCGTGGCGTCGTAGTTGGGCGCGAGGTTGAAGTACCACGGCTGGCCGTAGTCGAAGCCGCGCCGGTTGCTGTAGGCGAGCAGGGGGTAGAGCAGGCCCGATTCACGCCGCTCGTCGAGCGGAAAGCGCAGGTACGGGAACCACAGCACCGGCACGTTGCGGATGCGCAGCGTCACGTCGCGCGCGCGCCCGATGCCGGTGGCGCGGTCCAGTTCGAGTTCGCGCGCGGCGAACGCCCATTGCTGCCGGCTCGGGTTGCAGGTCGAGTAGGTCGCGCCCTTGAGCCGCGCCTGGTCGGCGTTCTCCATGATCGCGACCTGCGCCATGCCGTTGCCGCGCGCCTCGATGAGCTGGTAGCGCACTTCGTCGAGCGTGCAGGTTTCCAGTTCGGTGTTGCCGCGCGCGCCGGTGGCCGACAGCAGCAGGCTGCGATCCTGGTAGGTGACCGGGCCGCTGGCCTCGAAATCGGTCGTTTGCGCGTCGTAGCGGATGCGCTGCGCGTGCACGAACAGGTCGAGCTGGCGGATCTGCGCCTTGCCCTCGAGCGTGAAATGGTCCTTGTCGCTGCTCTCGACCTTGAGCGCCTCGATCGATCGCGGCGCCGCGCGCCGGTCGCCCGCGGTCGGCAGGCCGGCGACGTAGAAGTCGAGCAGCTCGTGCTTGCCGCACATGCCCCAGTCGAGCGGTTTCCTCGCGCACTTGAGCTGCCCCGCGGGGCAGTCGCTGGCCGCGCGCGGCGGCGCTGCCAGTGCGGCGAGTGGCAGGGCGAACACGAGCGCCAACGCCAGCGGGCGTTGCACGGGGAACAAAATGGGCAGGGACAGCACGGTGGGCCAGCGCTCGCGGCGAAAGTCGCTAGCTTGCCCAAACCTCCGCCCGGCGGCAAACCGGGCCGCGGCTTGACAACGGCCGACAAGCGCCGCCATGGCCGGTCGGGAGGTGGCCAGCGCGCTTGTCGCGGTGCTCAGTCCAGCAGCGCGGCGACATGCGCGGCGCTCGATTCGCGCAGCGCGTCGAGGTCGTAGCCGCCTTCCAGGCTCGACACCAGGCGTCCGCCGGCGTGCCGCATGGCCAGCGCGACGAGACGTCGCGTGACCCAGGCGTAATCGGCGGCCTCGAGGTTCAGATTGGCGAGCGGATCGAGCCGGTGCGCATCGAAGCCGGCCGAGACGAGCACGAGTTGTGGCGCGAAGGCTTCCAGCGCCGGCAACACGATGGTGTCGAACGCGGTGCGGAACTGGCTCGATCCGGCGTCGGGCGGCAGTGGCGCATTGATGATGTTGCCGAGGCCGGTTTCATCGCTGGCACCGGTACCTGGGTACAGCGGTGACTGGTGGGTGGATGCGTACAGCACGCGAGCCTCGCTCCAGAAGATGTCCTGGGTGCCGTTGCCGTGGTGCACGTCGAAATCGACGACGGCGACGCGCTCGAGGCCATGTGCGGCCAGGGCGTGGGCGGCGCCGACGGCGATGTTGTTGAACAGGCAGAAGCCCATCGCATTGGCGGTGGTGGCGTGATGGCCGGGCGGGCGTACCGCGCAGAACGCGCGTTGCACATCGCCGCCGAGCACCGCGTCGACTGCCGCGCACACCGCGCCGGCCGCGCGCTGGGCGGCCTCGGCCGAGCCGGGCGACATCATCGTGTCGGCATCGAGCATGCGCCAATAGTGCAGCGGACCATGGTCGATGATGCTGTCGATGAGGTGGCGCGCATGCACGCGCGCGAGCTGCGCCCGGCTCGCGCGCGGCGCCTCGCGGCGCAGCAGGGTCGGGAAGGCGTCCGCCGACAGCGCGCCGAGCACGGCTTCGAGCCGCGCCACGCGTTCGGGATGGCCGGGGCCGGGATCGTGGTCGAGGCAGGCCACATGGGTGTACAGCGCGACCGTGGCGCGCGGCGCTGCCGCGATGCCGCCGGCGGCAGTCATGTGGGCCGCTTGCGCCGCTCGTGGTGCCACAGCACCTCGCCGTGGCCGCTGGCGCGCGCCAGCACGCGCGCGACCACGAACAACAGGTCGGACAGCCGGTTGAGGTAGTGCGCCGGCTGCGGACGGATGCTCTCGGTCAGCGCCAGCGTGACCACTTCGCGCTCGGCGCGGCGGCAGATCGTGCGGGCCAGATGGCAGTGCGCAGCCGCCATGCCGCCGCCGGGCAGGATGAATTCCTTGAGCGGCGGCAGGTCGGCATTGAGACCATCGAGCGCATGTTCGAGCCGCTCGACGTCGGCATCATGCACGCTGGCCATGCCCGGTATGCACAGCTCGCCACCGAGATCGAACAGGTCGTGCTGGATCTGCGTGAGCAGTTCGCGCACCTGGGAGTCGAGCTCGCAGGCCAGCACGATGCCGAGCGCGCTGTTGAGCTCGTCGACCGTGCCGTAGGCGACCACGCGCGGCGAATCCTTGCGCACGCGCGAACCGTCGCCCAGGCCGGTCGTGCCGTCGTCACCGGTGCGCGTGTAGATCTTCGACAGGCGGTTGCCCACGGACGCAGGACTTCAGCGTGCCGCCACTCAGTGCTGCACGCGCCGGGTCGCGTCGGCCGCCGGCAGCGCGCCGAGCCACTGCGTGGCCAGCGCATGCACAAGCGCTGCCACGGCCAGATAGGCCAGCGTCGAGCGCACGAAGGTCCAGTACCAGTCGCCGAAGTTGCTGAGCCAGCCGCCCACGCTGCGGGTGGCGGCGCTCGCCGCGAGCCAGCTGTCGCTGAGCCAGTAGTAGCTGCTGTCGGAAATGGCGAAGCACAGGCTGCTGGCGATGAACGCGCTCACCGCGAGCAGACCGAGCGTGCGCGCGTCGAGGCCGCGGTAGTGGCGGCGCAGCCATGCGCCGCCGAGCCACAGCGTGGCGTAGGCCGGCGCGAGGAACCAGTAGGCCGGCGACACGCAGTAGTGGCTCCAGAACGCCAGTCCCTGCGCCGAGATCACGAAGTAGTCGATGAGCACGGCCAGCACGAGCAGGGCCAGCAGCGAGACCCGCGCGAAGCCGCGCGATGCCAGACCGTACAGGCGGCCACCGCCCGAGAAATAGAACCCGGCCAGGAAGAACACGGGCCACGATGCGTCGGGCAGCGGAAACAGGTGGTCGCGCAGCAGCGTCGAGCGCGTGGCGATCATGACGAGGGCGAGCAGCGCGAACAGGGCGCCGCGTGACAGGAGCGGGGAGTTGGAACGTGCGTCGGTCATGGCCGTGGATCCGCGATGAAGACAAGCCAGCAAGAGCGACAGTGTAGCCCAAGCGCCCATCACCGGCGCGGCCGCGGCGTATCAGCGCGCGCAAGCGCTGCCGGTCGTCGCCACGCGGTCACTTGGGTCCACGCGCCTGCTTGCGTCGCATGCGCAGCCAGCGCCGGAGGCCGTAGGACAGTCGCACCTTCTCCTGCCCGACCGGCAAACCGGCGTGGGCGAAGATCCACGACGATTTGCTGAATGCGATCTGCTGTTCCGGATAGACGCTGCGATGACCGATGATGAGATAGGCGGCCACGCAAGCGCCGGCGACATGCAGCGTCGCGTCGGCGCCGAACAGCTCCGCGCCCATGATGATCGCCGCCATCGGCGCGTTCGAGGCCGCCGCCATCACCGCCACGAAGCCGACCGCGGCGCCCAGCGCCGGCGGCAGTCCGAGCCACGGCGCGAACGCGCCGCCGGCCAGCGCGCCGAGCACGAACTGCGGCGTGACGATGCCGCCGTAGAAACCCGAGCCGAGCGTGATCGCGACCAGCAGGGCCTTCCACGCGAAGCCCAGCATCGGCATCGGCTCGCCGAGCAGCGCGCGCTCCATCACGGGCAGGCTCAGGCCCAGGTATTGCGTCGGCACGGCGAGCACGAGCAGGGCCAGCACGAGGCCACCGAGCATCGGCACGAGGGGCGGCCAGCAGCCGGGCTGCGCGCGCACGCGCGCGAACAGCTTGCCGCACTGGCGCAACAACTCGACGAAGATCCAGGCCACTGCGCCGCAGGCGATGCCGATCAGCACGGTCTTGAGGAACAGCCACTCGGTGAGGCGCGCGGAAAAGTCGATGACGTAGGTCGGGTAGGGCACACCGAGCCCGCGCGAGACTTCGAGCGCGGTGACGCCGGCGACGATGCCGGGGAACAGGAAGTCGTGGCGGATGCGGCCGATCGCGAGCATTTCCACGCCGTAGATCGCGCCCGCGATCGGCGTGCCGAACACGCTCGCGAAACCTGCGCTGACGCCACAGGCGAGCAGCCGCTTGCGCATCTCGCGGTTGAGGCGCAGCGAGCGGCCGACGGCCGCGGCCAGGCTTGCGCCGATGTGCGAGCACGGGCCTTCCTTGCCGGCCGAGCCGCCGCAGCCGAGCGTGATGAGCGCGGCCAGCGGCTTGATCCACATCGTGCGGAACGGCAGCTTGCCCTGTTGCTCGTTGACGGCCACGATCGGGTTGTCGCTGAAGCGCGAACGGCGCAGCCGGTAGCCGTAGTGCAGCAGCAGCCCATTGGCGAGGCCGGCCGCCGGCAGCATCAGCAGCAACAGCCACCACGGTGCGCCGTAGGCATGCCCTTCGGTGGCGAACAGCACGCGCAGGAACAGGCTGCAGCCGACGCCGACCAGGGCGCCGGTGAACGTCGCCAGCACGAGCCACTGCAGCACCGTGGCCAGCATCACCAGGGGTTCGGTCAGGCGGAAGCGGGGCATCGGCGTGGCGTCGGTTCGGCGAGCGGTGACCGCCATGGTAATCGCGCCGTCGCCGCCGCCGGCAGCCGCAGCGTCACGGCGTGGCGGTCGTCGCCGGCGCCGGCGCGAACAGCGCGCCGATCGAATGGGCGCCGGGCCGGTAGTACTGCACGGCACTGGCCAGCAGCAGCAGGGCCAGTGCGGTGGCCGCGAATGGCCACGCCGTGTGGCGCATGGCCGTATACAGCCAGTGCTGGGCCTGCATGCGCCGCAGGCGGCGGTAGAGGCCGGCCGACAGCGCGCCGTCGATCGCCAGCTCGGCGAACAGCGTCGGCGCAGCCGCGATCACCCACACGGCAGCCGCGACCACGAGCGCGAGCAGGAGCACCACGATGAGCACGAGCGCACCCTCGTCGATGCCGCCGACATCGCCGAGCCCGCCCGCGCCGCCGTGGTCCGGCGCAAGCGCATCGCCGGCCGTGCCGCTGGGTGCCGGTGGCGTGTCGGCGGCCGACGCCGGCAGGTCGGGAACGTCGACGTCGCCCTCGCGCGCGAACCGGCGCACGAGCAGCAGGAACACGGCCCAGGCGGCTGCCAGCGCGAGCAGGTAGCGCGCCGTCATCTCGCGCATGCCCAGCTGCAGCAGCATGGTCGAGACGACGAGTCCCACCAGACCCGTCACGAGGATCAGGCTCAGCATGCGCAGGCGCGGATGGCCTGCGCGCAGCAGGCGTTGCCGCATGCGGGAGACCAGCTGCGCACGGGTGGGCGCGTGCCTCATCGCTCGTGCCGGTAGTTGATGCCGGCGCGGCTGCCGGTGGTCGCGTTCTGCGCCTCGAAGTTCCAGCGCTTGCTGAAGGAGTACTTGAGGCTGACCACTTCGCCCGGCGAGAACAGGCCCACGCCGTAGCTGAGGTACAGCTTGGGCGAGAGGTATTTGCCGACCGTGAAGGCGGCACCGCCGAGCGCACCGTTGTCGGCCACGCCGGCATCCACGCCCAGGCGCCGACCGATGCCCTTGGCGAGCAGGTCGCCGGTGGCGCTGCCGAGCGCGCGCGCCGCGCTGCCGAGCATGTCGCCTTCGCCGCTCTTGAGGCTCGACAGCGGTTTGCCGGTGAGCAGGTAGGACAATGCTTCGGATTGCTCCATCACGGGCCGCGAGAACACGGTCAGCACCGGCGCGAGCGCCGTGCCGCGCACCTGCAGGCCGGCCACGAGGTCGTCGTCGAGCGAACCCGCGGCGCCCGCTATCCGGCGCACCGCGCGGATGTCGAGCCCGGGATTGTCGAGCGCGGTGCCTGCGAACAGCACGCGACCGCTTTCGATGACGAGGTTCTGGCCGTAGGCCCTGTAGGTGCCTTGCGCGTTGATGGTGCCGGTTCCGACCGGCGCGCGACCGGGGCGCTGGTTGATGTTGAGCTGGCCGCTGACGCGACCGTCGAGGCCGAAGCCGGCGAGCTTGACGTCATCGCCGAGCTTGACGTCGACATCGACCAGCACCGGCAATGGCTTGCCTGCTGGCGGTGCCGGTGCGTCGACCACGACCACGTCGGCCGAGGCCTGGCTTGCGGCGCCGCCCGGCAGTTGCGCGACGTCGAGCGCCGCGCTCGGGATCGTCACGCTGCCGCCGATGCGCAACTGGCCGTGGTTGCGCTCGATGGTCAGCGCGGGCGCGATGACGACTCTGGCCGCCGGAATGTCGGCGGCAAGGAATCGCTCGCCGTTGAGTGTCGCGCTCAGTGGCGCGTCGGCGGCGGTGCCGCCGCTGCCGGCGAGCCTGAGCGTGCCATCGCCCGAGCGGAGGCTGCCTTCGAGCACGAAGTGCGCGGCGTCGCTCGCGCGCAGGCTGAGCTGGCCATCGTGGAGCTTGAGGCCGGCGGCCGGTACTTCGGTGGCCAGGTCGGTCAGCGTGAGCGCACCGGTCAGCTCGGGCGCGCTGCTGTTGCCGGCCAGCGTGTAGTGCGCGCCGAGGCGGCCGCGCGTGGCCGCGACCTGATCGGTGAAAGCCTCGACGAAGGCGAGGTCGTTGAGCGTGAGGTCGATGCCGCCGCCGAGCGCCTGCGTGCCGCCGAAGCTGCCGTCGAGCGTGACCTGCCCGTCGAGCCGGCCATCATGATCGAAGCCGGCGTGCACGCTGGCCTGCGCGCCCTGTGGCGTGAGCGTCGCCGCCACGGCCAGGCCGGTGTAACTCAACAGCGCCGTGTCGGGCCGATCGCTGGCGGCGATGCTGCCGCGCGACGAGTCCAGTTGCGCGGTGCCGACGAGGGCGGCGCCGGCGCTGCGGCGCAGTTCGCCATGACCTTCGAGCGTGCCGTCGAGCGCGAGCGGCAGGTCGCCGCCCAGGCGCGCCAGCAGTGCAAGCGGCAGTGCGGCGATGTTCCAGCGCGCCTCGAGGCGGCCATCGGTGGCGCCACTGCCGGCCGCGCACAGGTGGGTGTCGTCGCTGGCCAGGCACAGTTCGGACAACTTCGCGGCGCCGTTGCCGACCTCGAGCGTGGCCGGCCGCTGCAGCGCCAGCGGCGGCAGTTGCGCCAGCGTCAGGTCGAGCCGGTGCAGCGTCGCGTGCCAGGCATTGGCGGCGTCGACGCTGCCGTCGAGATCGAGCCGCAGGCCCAGCGGCTGGCCCTCGGCGACGACGCCAAGCGCGTGGTGGCCACGCTCGCCGCTGGCCCGCAGCGTGAGCGAATCGAACTGCAAGTGGCTGTTCGCGAGTGCGCTCGCCGCGAGCGTGAGCTCGCCCTGCGGCGGATCGAGCTGGCGCACGTTGGCATCGAGGTCGAGCTTGCCCAGGCGGGTGTCGCCGCTGGCGATGTCGCGGGCCCGCGCGTGGCCCTCGACCGCGAGCTGCGGCCACTGCCCGCGGATGCGGAAGTCGCCGTCGAGCGCGCCGCTGGCCGCGGGCAGCCAGTCGCCGAGCGCGCCGATTGCAAAGCGCAGCCGCGCATCGTTCTGCATTCCGCCACGGCCGTCGGCCGCGAGGTGGCTGCTGCCGGCGCCGAGGTCGAGGTGTCCGGCCAGTTGCCACGGCGCCTCGAGCCTGAGGTCGGCCGCGCCGCGCAGTGGCTTGCCGCGCAGCGTGCCGCCGAGGCGTTCGAGCTTGACGCTGGCGACCGCGCCGTGGTCGCCCACGCTGCCCTGGCTGCTGAGCGCAAGGTCGATCGCGCCGGGCCAGCCGGCGACGAACGCGCCCGGGTCGAGCTGGCGTGCGTGCGCGCTGAGATCCCAGCCGGGCGCCGGTGTGAGCGTGAGCGTGCCATGCGCATCGAGGCCGCCGCGCGCCTGGCGCAGCGCGAGCTGCTTGAGCGTGATCGCCGTCGGCGTGCCGTCGAGGTCGAGCTCGATGTCGGCGAGCTGGCCCGGCGGGCCAAGCGCGAACGCACCGCTGGCATGGTAGGCCTGCGCGCTGCCGCGCAACGCGAGCTGGCCGTGGCTGGCCAGGCGCTGGCCGGCGAGATCGGCCGGAATGTCAACGCCGTTCCAGTCGAGTGCGAGCTCGCCAGCGGGCGGCTGTGCGTCAAGATCGACATGACCGCGCGCGTTGAACGCGCCGGCGCCATCGGCTGCCTTCAGCGTGAGCGGCGCCAACTGCAGGCGGTGGCCGGCGAGCGTGTAGCGCAGCGGCTCGACGCGCACCGCATGATCGTTGAGGGTGGCGGTTCCGGCGATCGATCCGGCGCTGGCATTGCCGCTGCCTTCGAGCGTGAGCGCGGCCGCCTGCAGCGGCGCGCCGGCCGCGAGCAGGCGCGGATCGAAGCGCGGCAGGTCGAGCTTGAACGTCCACGGCAGTTGCGCATCCTGCACCAGCGTGGCATCGAGCCGCGCGCTCAACGGCGCGCTGAGCGCGAGTGCAAGCGTGGCGCGCCTGCCGTCGCCGGCGAGCTCGAGCTTGCCGGCGTAGTCGAGCGTGCCCAGTTGCCAGCGGAAATCGAGCGTGCCTTCGCCAGGGTAGCCTTGCGCGTTGGCCACGCGGCCGTGTGCGTCGACCTGCCCTGCAGGCGCGCGCAGCGCGAACGAACGCAAGCTGGCGCCAGCGCGCGTCCAGCCGGCTGCGGCGTCGAGACGGTCGAACGCGAACACTGCGGCGTCATCCTGGCTGAGCTGCGCCTCGCGCAGGCTCAGGCGCTCGAGCACGATGTCCAGCGGCGGCTCCAGCGTGAGCGGGCGTGGCGGCGCCGGTGGCGCGGCCGGCACGCTGTGCAGCGCGACGTCGATGCCAGTGGCCTCCACCATGCGCAGCTGCAGGCGCCGCGCCAGCAGTGCCCACGGGGCGAGGTCGAGGTGCAGTTCGCGCACGCGCACGTCGATGCCGGCCTGCGCATCGTGCCAGCGCAGGCCATCCAGCGTGAGCGGACCGGCGAGGCGGCCGTGGCTGGCGGCGAGCGTGAGCTTGCCGTCGGTGGCGGCGCTTGCGCGCGCGAGCGCGAAGCGCGCGCCCGCCGCGCTGCCGAGCAGCCACCACAGGCCGAGCGCGAGCAGCACGAGCAGCGCCAGCAGCGCAAGGCCGAGCCATTTGAGCAGGCGGCGCAGCGGGTTGCCGCGAGCGGGCGCGATGGTGGGTGTCGCGGTGCTCACAGGTCGGGCCCGATCACCAGGTGCAGTTCCACGCCGTGGTGCGTGCGGTCATGCACGGGCACGCCCAGGTCCACGCGCACCATGCCGACTGGCGAGCGCCAGCGCAGTCCCAGGCCCACGCCGACCTTCTGCCGGTACGAGGCGAGGTCGGTGAAGGCGTCGCCGGTATCGACGAAGCCGGCGATGCCCCAGTTGGGCTTGAAGTAGTACTCGTATTCCGCACTGGCCACGGCCAGGTTCTTGCCGCCGATCACGAAATCCTGACAGGTGCGCCGCGGGTGCGCGTCGCACTCGGCCTGCGCGATCGGCCGCAGCGCGGCCGGCAGCGGCGGGCCGATGGTCTGGTAGGCGTAGCCGCGGATCGAGCGGTCGCCACCGGCAAAGAAGCGCAGCTGTGGCGGCAGGCGGTCGAACTGGCTGGTCCAGGTGGTGCCGAGCGCGCCGCGCGCGATGAAGCGCGAGTGTTCGCCGAGCGCGTGGATCCACTTCGCATCGGCGCCGGCCTGCACGAAGCTCGTGCGCGACAGCAGGCCCTCGGCGCCGGCGCGCGCCGACACGGTCAACGCCCAGCCGTCGCGCACGAACAGCGGATCGTCGACCTGCTTGCGCGCGAGCGAGGCTTCCGGGTACAGCAGCGTGGTGTCGCCATAGAGGTTGGCGACCTTGAAGTTGCCGGTCAGGAACTTGAGGCCGAGTGCGCGCGTCCAGCCGTGCCAGAGCCGCGAGTCGGTGGCGGCGAGCGCAAACGTGCGTGAGTAGGCGGTGTCGGTGTCTTCGTTGCGGAAGTTGGCGCCGAACGACCAGGTATGGTTGTCGTGGCCGGCGAGCGGGATCGTGTAGTGGGTGGACGCGGTCTTGAGCCGCTGCGCCACCAGCGCGTCGATGCCCATCTTGTGGCCGCGCGAGTTGAGCCAGCGGCGCTCGATGCCGCCGCGCAGGCCGGGGCCGGTGTCGGTGCCGACGAAGACGCCGCCGGTATAGATCGTGCGCTTGGCCGGCGCCAGCAGCACCTTGATCGGGATCACGCCGTCGTGGGCGTGATCGGCATCGGGCTCGACCTGGGTCAGCGCGAAATAGTCGGCATCGATCAGGCGCTGCTGGAATGCAAGCAGTTGCTGCTGGGTATAGAAATCGCCCTCGCGCCACGGAATGTAGCGCTCGAGCAGCGCGTCGGCGAACTGCGCGCCGGTGAAACTCGTGGCACCGAAGCGATAGCGCCGACCGACCTGCCAGGCGAGTTCGATCGAGGCGCGCTGGCTGCTGCGCGTCACCTCGATGCGATGGGTGACGAGCTCGGCATCGAGATAGCCGCTGGCCACCAGCGCGGCCTGCAGCGCGGCCTTGCTCTTTTCGTAGGCGGTCTGGTCGAGCACCTGGCCCGGGCCGGGGCTGAATGCGGCGCGCGCCTGGCGCACCTCGCGCTGGCCGTCGGCATCGGCGTCGATGCGGATATCGAGCGCGGTCACGCGCGTGGGTTCGCCCGCCGTCACTGCCAGCCGCAGGGTGTAGCGGCCAGCCGTCTCGTCGAGGCTGCCCTGCGCCTGCGCCGAGAAGTAGCCGTACGGTTCCAGCGCGGCGGTGGCCTGCGCCTCGGCGCGCGCCGACAGACGGCGCGCCTGTGCCGCGGTTACTTCGCGATTGGCGTACTGCGTGGCCTCGACCTGCGCCAGCACCGCCGCCTGGAGTGCGTCATCGACGCCGGTGACCTGCACGGCGATGCGCGCGGCGTGGGCGCTGCCGATGCAGGCGAGCAACAGGCAGACGGCGGCGAGCGGGCCGGGGCGTGGCGTGGTGGGCAGTGGCGGCATGGGGTGTGGAAGGCAGGGCGCTGCGCGCGGCGCAGCCAGGATCCGTGACCGATTTGGCAGCAGGGGGATTCTGCCAAAGGCCAGGCCCGACGTTCGCGCCTGCCGAGCGCGACTTGCGCGGCTAGAGGCGCAGGCCCGGGAACAGGCCGAGCACGCCGACCACGATGAGGTAGATCGCCACGATCCAGGCCAGCAGGCGCGGCCGCACGAGGATGAGGATGCCGGCAAGCAGGGCCAGCAACGGTTGCAGCGCGAGATGGATATGCATGGGCGCTCCGTGATGGGCAGGCCTGCACGGTAGCAGGTTTGCCGGCCGCGGTTGGTCGCCGCGGCGGTCGAGCCTCAGCGCGTGAACAGTGTCGCGGCCAGCAGTTGCGACGCCTTGCGGCGTGCGCGTGACGACACTTGGGCGGCGCCGGTGACGGGCTGGCGGTGGGTTTCGATGAGGCCCATGGCGTCGTAGGCGTTGACGACGTCGAACACGTCGGCCATCCGCGCCTTGGCCCGCTTGGCGATCACCTGCAGCTGTGCCTCGCGCATGAGCGTGAGCGCGATACGATGCTGCTTGCGATAGTCATTGTCGAGCGGCAGCCACTGCCGCAGGTGGTAGTAGGCACCGGGATCGAGGTGACGCGCGAGCCAGCCATTGGAGCGCAGGAATGCGTTGAGCCAGCGCAGCCGCGCCAGCGGGCGACCGTCATGCTCCTTCTGCAGCGCGGCCAGTTGCGCACCGCCCACACGTTGGTATTCGTGGCCCTGCAATGGGTCGAGGAAATAGGGTTCCAGCTCTGACATGCGGGCGCTGCTGTGGAACTGGTCGGTGACCGGGTCGACCAGCAGCGGTGGCAGGCCCGAGCGCCTGATCAGCAGCGCGCCGCGCTTGAGCAGGGCGTCGAGCCGCGTGCAGGGCCGCTCGTATTGGATGTCGAGGAAGTTGGCGCGGGAGTCTTCGCCGTCGTTGGCGCGGCTGGTCTCGACGCGGGCCTGCACGCGACGTTCGATGTCGCGCTCGTGCACGCTGAAGTCGGTGAGGCGACGCGGGCGCGGTGGCGTGGTGGCGCCGACGTGGTTGAGCAGTCCCAGCAATGCCTTGGCCTCGAGCGGGCGCTGCAGGATCAGCTCGGCATCGAGCACATCGGCGCCCGGGTCGGCGATGACGACGAGGTGGCGGCCCTCGTCGAGGGCGCGGATGCGCGCGCAGCGCCCGCCGAAATCCGCCAGGTCGGCGATCACGAGGTCGACTTCGTCGCCGTCGCCGGCAGGGGCCCACTCGTGATCGAGTTGCAGATGCAATACGCGCAGAAAGCTGGCCAGTGCCGCGCTGTCCTGCGGTTGGGCGCCAGCGACGACCAGGTGTCTCGTCGGTTTCATCGGCAACGGGCGAAGGCGCGCCCAGGGGCGGCGGGTCGGGCTCGATTATGCTTGAGATCGCCGATTGGGAAATGTGAATTGTTGCAGCCCTGGCGGCCGCTGCCGATGGGCGGTCGAAGCGGGGGCACCGGCGGCCCGCGCAGCTGCCGGCGGCCGGGTTGGGCGGTCCGGCAGCGGCAGCGCGGCTGCGGGAGCCGGGGCGGTACCGCGCAGGACGGGCAACGGGCGCAGTCCGGCCATCCGTGGCCGGGCTGCGCATCCCTGCTCAGTCGCTGTTGCCCTTGCCGAACTGGTCGACGAAGATCGTGTCGTTGGCGACGTAGTGGATCAGCATGGTGTCGTAGTCGTCGCCGGCGTACTGCCGCGTGCCGACCACGGCCAGCACCTCGGGCGTGACCGCCGCCGGACCCAGGTACATGCCGAACGGACGCGTCCACCAACTGGCCGGGTTGCCGGTGTCCATGCCCGGCATCGACACGTCGCTGAACGCATGCAGCGTGTTGCCGCTGGCGCTGAACTGCTGCGTGCGCACTCGCACCGCGTGCTGGCTGACGGGGTCGTTGCTGTTCTCGACGAAGCGTTGCGTCACCACGAGGTCGCGGTTGGCCACGCGCTCGCCGATCGCGACCGGCAGCGCGTAGGGCGCGTGGTAGAAGGGGCCGAACCCGGAGGGCGGATCGACGAGGCAGGCGCGCGCACCCCGGTTGGGGTTGCCGGCACAGAAGCTGTCGTCATAGCTGCCGTCGGCGGCGAGGCGACCCATGATGAGCGGTTGCACGTTGGCCGAGTCGGTCTGTGACCAGCCGGCGTAGGCGATCTTGCCGTTGCGCAGCACCGTGATCGCGGTGACCGCGTCGTTCTTGTCGCCGGTGTTGTCGTTCTCGTAGCAGTAGGCCTGGTCGTTCCAGCTCCAGCCGGTCTGGGTGGTGCCGCTGTCGGGCCCCAGGCCGAGGATGAAGCCGTCGTTGTCGCCCGCGCTGCGCTTGATCGCGCCAGCGATGTAGAGGCGCGTGCCGCCGCTGATGCCGGCGGGGGTCACGATCATGTCGTTGACGCTCACTTGCGCATCACCGGGCGAGGCCCAGTTCGGCAGGCCGATGTTGTAGCCATTGTTGCCGAAGCTCGTGGTCAGCGTGCCGTCGCTGGCGCTGATGCGCGCGATGCCGACTTCCTCGCCGCGGTTGTTGTTCATGATGCGCGCGGCGACGTAGATGCCGTAGCGGCTGTCGTAGGCCAGGCGCTGGCCATAGGCCGCGGTCCGCGGGCCGGCTGCGGTGGCACCCCAGGTCACCAGGCCGTTGAATCCCGTGAAGCAGTTGTCGCCGCTGGCGAGGTCGACGCAGATGACGCGAGTCGCCGGCTGGACGACGGTGAGGTTGGCGAGGAAATAGGCCTTGCCGTTGGCGACCAGCGCATCGACGATGCCGGTCATGATGCCTGGGTTGGCGTACATCCAGCCGGAACTGCCGAAACTCGTGTCGTAGGTGCCGTCGATCTTGATGCGAGCGATCGCAGCGCGCCATTGGCTGCCGTCGCTGCTCTTCTGCCTGCCGAGAAGGTAGTAGCCGCGGTGCATCGGGATCATGACCGGCGGCGGCCCCGGAATCAGCACGGATTCGACCCACGGGAACACGCGCAGGCCGTCTTCAGTGGCCGACCAGGGGCTGGTGACCGAGCCCCAGAACCCCTTTGTAGCCGACGCCGCCGAAGCCGGTATCGAGCGTGAGGTCGCTCGGCAGCACGCTGCCGGCCGGTTGGACCCAAGGCTGCAGCGTGGTGGCGTCGCTGGCCTCCTTGGCGAAATCGTCCTGGGCGGCCGCTTGCGCGATGCCGCAGGACAGGGCCGCGCAGGCGGCCATGAGCAGTGGTTTGAACATCAGTGATCTCCTCGCACGATGGATACGGACGGCAACAAGTCCGGGGTCGGGAGGAAAAACCGCAGGTCGGCGCGCAAACCTGACATCGCCCGCGCCGCGGGTCGGCCGCGGGGCTGCGACGCGGGACGCAGCCGGCAGCGCGCTCAGCCGCCGGCGGCCAGCGCACGGGCGCTGCCGCACAGCTCGGCATTGCCGCCTTCGCCGCAGGCGGCCGCGATGGCGGCGGCGATGCGCATGCCGGCGTCGGCTGCGCCCCGTTCGCGCGCGATCCTTGCGGCCAGCACCTCGACGCGGATGCGCCGGTACGCGGCCGTGCCATCGGGCGGCAGCGCCAGCACGGCGTCGGCGACCGCCTGCGCTTCGTCGAATCGACTCAGCGCATGCAGGGTCTCGGCGTGGCGGAACTGCCAGTAGCGCGTCATGCTGGCGTCGGCGCCGTACTGCGCCGTGAACGCGGCGACCGTGTCGCGCAGCAGCGGTTCGGCTTCGGCATGGCGTCCCTGCGCCTGCAGGGCGCGCACGCGCACGCCGCGCGCCTGGGTCAGCAGCGCCGGTGGCGCCTGGGTGCCTTGCAACAGGGGGGCGGCAAGCACCTCATCGGCCAGTTGCAGCGCGCTGTCGCCTTGACCCAGCCCAGCGTCGAGATCGGCCAGGCTGATTCGGGCCCACAGGCGTTCGGCCGGATACTGGCTGCCCACCTGGTCCCAGGTCGCCACCGCCGCCTGTCCGGCCGCGCGCGATTCCTTCTTGCGGCCGGTCGCGTACAGCACGCTGCTCCTGAGCTCGTGCAGCTTGGCCAGCTGCGCGGCGACGGCCGGTGCCGCGTCGTTGCTGCGCCGCAGGCGCGCGACGAGCGAGTCGAGCTCGTCCAACGCGCGTGCCGCATCGCCATTCTCGAACGTGTAGTAGGCCAGCCGTCCGCCGGCTGAAGCAGTGACTGCGAGTGAAGGCCGGCGGCTGCGCTCGTTGTAGGCCAATGCCTCGCGCAGCACCTCGCCGGCGGCGTCGCGCTCGCCGAGCGACACATAGGTGTTGCCGATCTGGTCGAGCAACTCCGCCGCCACCTCGGGTTCGCCGTCGAGTTCATGCGTGACGCGTTCGCGAGCCGCCGCCAGCAGCTCGCCAGTGGTCGTGGCCATTCCCTTGGACTTGCCCGGATCGGCCGCCGCGAACATCGACAGCGCGAAGTTGCGCGCGGCCTCGGACTGGCGCAGCGCGATGCGTGCGCGTTCCGCCTCGGCGCTCTTTTGCGCCGCCTGCCACAGCGCAACGCTGCTGGCCGCGAACCAGGCCGCGAAGCCGAACAGCCCCACCGCGACCGCGGCGCGATTGCGCCGCACGAACTTGGCGCTGCGGTAGGCCAGGCTGTCCGGGCGCGCCTCGACCGGCTTGCCGTCGAGATGGCGCTGCACGTCGTCGGCCAGTTGCTGCGCGTCGGCGTAGCGACGCGCCGGTTCCTCGGCCAGCGCGCGCAGCGTGATCGCATCGAGGTCGCCACGCAGGTGCGTGCGACTGACGTCGGCGGTGCTCGCTGTCGCGCCGGTGGCGCCCAACGCAGCGCTCGGTCGCAGCGTGACCTCGTTGCTGCCATGGATCCGGCGGTAGCGCTGGCCGGTCAGCAGCTCGAACAGGATGAGCCCGAGTGCGTAGACGTCGGCCGAGGTGCCGGCCGGTTCGCCGCGCAACTGCTCGGGCGCGGCGTAGTCGCGGCTGAGGAAGCGCTGCGCGGTGGCCGTGTGCTCGGGCGCCTCGTCCTCGACCAGGCGGGCGATGCCGAAGTCGAGCAGGCAGGGCTCGCCGCCGTCGCGCACCAGCACGTTGGAGGGCTTGAGATCACGGTGCACGATGAGCTGGCGGTGGGCGTGCGCGACGGCGCGGCACAGCTTGACGAACAGCTGCAGGCGTACGCGCAGCCCGGGCCGGACCTGCTCCAGCCAGGCGCCGAGCGTGATGCCAGCGACGTATTCCATTGCAAACCAGGGCTGGCCGCCCTGGTCGATGCCACCGTCGATGAGCTGGGCGATATTGGGATGCTGCAGGCGCGCCAGCAGCGCACGCTCGCGGCGGAACTGGCGCTCGACGTGTTCGCTGGCCATGCCGAGCCGGATCAGCTTGAGCGCGACCTGCTGGCTGAATTGGCCATCATCGCGCGCCGCCAGCCACACCGAACCCATGCCGCCGTGGCCGAGCTCGCGCACCAGTCGGTACGGGCCGACGCGCGCGCCGGCGCGCAGGCGCGGATCGATATCGCCGTCGGCAGCCAGCAGTTCCGCCGCGAATGCTTCGGCGGGCTGGTCCAGCGGCAAGGCGGTGACGGCATCGAGCGCCAGCAGTTGCCGCAGCCGCGCCAGCAGCGCCGGCGCGTCGCCGCACTCGCCAACCACATAGGCATCGCGTGCCTCGGGGGACAGATCCAGTGCGGCACGCAGGATGCGCGCCTGGCGTGGGTCAGGCGTTGCCATCGGTCGACGTGGCCTGCTCGCTCAGCGCGAGGTGCAACAGCGCGCGCGCGGCGCGCCAGTCGCGCGCGACCGTGCGCTCGGACACCTCCATGAGTCGCGCGATCTCGGTGAACTCGAGCCCGCCGTAGAAGTGCAGCTCCACCACCTGCGCGAGCCGCGGCTCGCTGGTGGCGAGCTGCTCGAGCGCCTGATCGAGCGCGACGAGGTCGAGCTCGCGATCGGGAGCGACGAGGCCGGTGTCGAGCGTGAGCGCCTCGCGGCCATCGCCGCGTTTGCGCGCGTTGCGGCGCCGGCTGGCGTCGATGAGTACGCGACGCATCGCCCGCGCGGCGATGCGGAAGAAATGCGCGCGGTCGTTCGGCGCAATGCGGCTGCCCGCAAGGCTCAGGAAAGTTTCGTGGACGAGCGCGGTGGTCGACAACGTTGCGCCGGGACCGCCACCCCAGCGCCGGGCACGGCGATGCAGGTCGGTGTACACCAGCTCGAACAGCTCGCCATAGGCATCATCGTCACCATTGGAGCAGCGCTGGAGCAGCGCTGCGGTGTCTTGCGCCGGAGACAACATCACAGGCTGGCCACGCTCGGCAATTCATGCCCCTGGTGGCATTGCTCTCGCTCGCGTTGGAGCGTTTAGCCTAGAGGCTTGGGCGCACCCGCGCAACCCGGCCGCGGTCGCGCGCTACAGCCACTTCGCGCGCTTGAGCACGAGGTAAAGCACGCCGCAGATGCACAGCGTGACGCCGATGAGGGTCGGATAGGCACCGGTGCGGTCGAGTTCGGGCATGTCGCGGAAGTTCATGCCGTACCAGCTTGCGATCAGCGTCGGCGCGGCCAGCAGCGCGGCCCAGCCGGCGAGGCGCTTGACCACCTCATTCTGGGCGACGCCGACGAGCGCCAGGTTGACGCTGATCGCCGACGACAGCATCTCGCTCATCGTATCGGTCGACTGGCTGATGCGCGCCGCGTGGTCCTGCACGTCGCGGAAGTACGGTCGCACCTCGTCGCGGATCAGGCTCGGATACTGGCGTACGAGCTGGTTGAGGATGTCCTGGATCGGCGCGATCGCCAGGCGCAGCGTGACCAGTTCCTTCTTGAGGTCGTACAGGCGGCGGATCGTCTCGCGCTTGAAGGTGCCCTCGAACACGTCTTCCTCGAGCTCTTGCAGTTCCTCGCGGAACTCGCGTACCAGCGGGAAGAAGTTGTCGACGATGAAATCGAGCACGCCATGCAGTGAGTAGCTCGGACCCAGCGCGAGCTGCTCGGGCTCCTGCTCGCAGCCGCGGCGCACGGTCGAATACGACAGCGAGGCGCCGTGGCGCACGGTCACGATGTAGCGTTTGCCGAGGAACACGTGGGTTTCGCCGAACGCGATCCGGCCGCCGACCGTCTGCGCCGTGTGCACGACAATGAACAGCGAGTCGCCGTAGACCTCGATCTTGGCGCGCTGGTGCGCGTTGTGGGCGTCCTCGATCGCGAGCTCGTGCAGGCCGAACTCGTCCTGCAGCTTCTCCAGCATGTCCTCGCTGGGCTCGTGCAGGCCGACCCACACCCATTGATCGGGCGTGGCCAGCACATCACTGATCTCGTCGATCGTCAGGTCGTGCAGGCGCTGGCCGTCGGCCGCGTAGGCCACGCAGTTGACGAGCATCGGGTCGCCGTCGGCGCGCTCGCTGGGCAGGCTGGTGGGGGCGGTGTCCATCGCGTGATGATGCCGCGCGCGGCGCCCGCGCGGCAATCACCGGCCGGCGCATGCACCGCGTCGGGGTGGCCGTCCCTGGCCCTCGAATCGGCAGCGGTCCCTCAGTCGGCGTTGCCGCCGCCGAAGGTGTCGGCGAAGATCGAGTCGTTGGCGAAGGCGTCGGGCGTGGCCGTGTGGGCGGCGCCCAGCGCGAAGCTCGCGAGGGTGGCAAACATCAGGGACTCCAACATGAGGGTCCTCTGCAACAAGGCTTGCGGCACGGTTCCGCCGCGGGTCGGGGGGAAGTGGCGTCAAGTCGCGACCAAACCGGACATGGCCGTGCGCGGCCGGGTGGTGCGGCGACGCGTGTGCGAGCCGGCGCCATTGCGTCGGCAAGGTGCCAAGCGGCCCATGAGCCGAGCTTGCCCGGCGCATGGGCCGTGCGGCGAGGCAGCGGAGCAGGCTGCGCCCGTGCAGGTTCATCGCGAGTTGATGTCACCGCGCGCGTGGTGGCCGGCGGCGTGCTTGCTAGACTGGCGCGCCATGCCGCCGTGCGCCGCGAGGATCGCCGATGACCGCCACCGACCTCATTCTGCTGCGCAACGCACAGGTGTACGCGCCGGCGCCGCTGGGGACGTGCGAGGTTCTGCTCGGTGGCGGGCGCATCCTGTGGCTCGGCCGCGACGCGCTCGAGCTGCCCGGCGCACTGGCTGTGCGCACGCTCGACCTGCAGGGGCAACGGCTCATCCCCGGGCTGGTCGATGGCCATGTGCATGTCACCGGCGGTGGCGGCGAGGCCGGCTTCCGCTCGCGCGTGCCGCCGCAGGCGCTGTCGCGCTTCACGCGCGCGGGCGTCACCACCGTGGTCGGCCTGCTCGGTACCGACGACGTGGTCCGCACGCCGCGCGAATTGCTTGCCCAGGTCCATGCGCTGCGCGAGGAAGGGCTCAGCGCCTATGCCTACGTGGGCGGCTACCACTTGCCGCCGGCGACGCTCACCGGCAGCGTGCGCGGCGACCTCGTGCTGATCGAGCCGCTGATCGGCGTGGGCGAGGTGGCGATCAGCGACCATCGTTCGAGCCAGCCCGGTTTCGACGAACTCATGCGCGTCGCCGCCGATGCGCACGTGGCCGGCCTCATGACCGGCAAGGCCGGCATCCTCCACCTGCATCTGGGCGATGGTGCGCGCGGACTCGATTTCGTGCGCCGCGCGCTGGCCGAAACCGAGCTGCCGGCGCGCACGTTCCAGCCAACCCACGTCAACCGCCGCAAGGCATTGTTCGATGAGGCGCTGGAACTGGCACGGCAGGGTGTCCACATCGACGTCACCGCGTTTCCGGTCGACGAGGGCGAGGACGCCTGGGACGCGGTCGCGGCCTTCCTGCGCTATCAGGCCAGCGGCGCGCCGGCCGAACGGTTGAGCATCAGTTCCGATGCCGGCGGCTCGTTGCCCTGTTTCGATGGCGACGGCTGCGTCGTGAGCATGGAGGTGGGTGAGTCGGGCGCGCTGCTGGCGACGCTGCGCGGGCTGCTGGCGCAGGGCGTGCCGCTGGAGCAGGCGCTGCCGCCGTTCACGAGCAACCCGGCGCGGCTGCTGCGGCTGGCCGGCAAGGGCCATATCGCGGTCGGCGCCGATGCCGACCTCGTGGCGCTCGATGCGGCCGGCAACGCGCAGCTCGTGATCGCGCGTGGCGCGATCCACCTGCAGGACGGCCGTGTCTGCCGGCACGGTTGGTTCGAAGCCCGCTGAGGCAGTACCGTCGGCGCCACGCCGCTGCCGGTGGCGATAGACTTGTGCGATGAATTCGGGGGGAAGCGGGCGCGATGTGTCCAAGCAAGGTCAGTGAAGGCAATGAACGCGGCTGGATCGTGCCGATCGGCGGCGCCGAGGAAAAGGACCACGATCCGCGCATCCTGCGCCGCTTCGTGGAGCTGTGCGGCGGCAATGCCGCCGACATCGTGGTCATTCCGACCGCGAGCCAGCTCGCCACCACGGGCGAGCGCTACGAGCGCCTGTTCGCGGAGCTCGGCGCCGGCCAGGTCACCGCGCTCGACTTCGACACGCGCCGCGACGCCGGCGAGGCCAACCGCTGGCAGCACATCGAGCGTGCCAGCGGCGTGTTCTTCACCGGCGGCAACCAGTTGCGGCTGTCGACGCTCCTTGGCGGCACGCCGATCGCCAAGCTGATCCGGCTGCGCAATGCGCAGGGCATGCACGTGGGCGGCACCAGTGCCGGCGCCTCGATCCTGTCCGAGCACATGATCGCCTTCGGCAAGGAGGGCGGCTCGCCGACCGCATCGAGCGTGCATCTGGCGCCGGGACTGGGCCTGACCAACCGCTTCGTGATCGACCAGCATTTCCGCCAGCGCGACCGTCTCGGCCGCCTGCTCGCGGCGCTGGCCTACAACCCGTTCGCGGTCGGCATCGGCCTGGACGAAGACACCGCCGCCTTCATCCGCCCCGACAACACGCTCGAGGTGGAAGGCTCGGGCGGCGTCACCGTGGTCGATGCCAGCGAATTGCAGTTTTCGTCGATGGACCAGGCCGACGCCGACGAGCCGGTGTGTCTGCTCGGCCTCAAGATCCACATCCTCGTTGCCGGCGCGACTTTCAACCTGCATACGCGGCGCGCCTCGGCGGGTCGGCTCGCGGGCTCCAAGCACCACTGAGGCGGCGCCGCCGCCAGCGCCGGCGTCGCTGCCCAATGCGCGGCCTTGCTGGCTGGCCGCGCCCGACCGCGCGCAAGACGTGCAAGGTCCGGGTGCCGCCCGCCTGATCGCACCGACGCGCGCGGATCGGCGCCGAGCCTGTCCCGAGTGGTTGCCGGCCTGCGTATTGTCACGCCTGTCGACATCTTGTTGGGCGAGCTCCGCCATGACGGTCCGTTGCCTGCTGTGCATCGTGTTGTTCGTGCTCGCCGCGGGCGCCCGCGCCGAAGCTCCCGTGGTCGACACGAGCTTTGGCAGCGCCGGCTGGCAGCGGCTGTTCGAGCCCGGCGGCGACGACCAATACGACGCACTCGCGGGGCTCGCCCGCACCATGGGCGGCGGTTATGTGGTGGCGATCGACTTGCCCGGCGGCGCGGCGCCGGGCGGTTTGGGCTCGCGCATCGGTCTCGTGCGGCTCGACCGCAACGGTCAGCGCGTGACCGGCTTCGGTGTGAACGGCATGGTCCTCAAGGACGCATAGCTGACCACGGTCGCCGGGGTCGCCATCGGCTCGCAGGGCCGCATCGTGGTGATCGGCGCCACGCCCGACGGCGACCACAGCTTTCGTCGGCAACATGGGCAGCGGTGTCGCCTCGTGCGCGTACTGTTATGTCGGTGCGTTGGAGTACTGGTCGAGCGGTGTCGACGTGCGCATCGATGGCAGGATCTGGCTCGTCGGAGAGGTGTCCGGGTCGGGACAGGTCCACCCGCAGGGGCATGGTTTCGTGATCCAGTTGAACGCCAATGGAGCACCCGATGCGGGTTTCGGTGTCGGCGGTGCCGTGTTCGTCGACGCCCCCCGCCTACCAGAGCACCCAGCTGGCGGATTTCACCGCCTGGGACAAGCTGCGCTTCGTCGGCCACCAGGCGGTGCTGGCAGGTACGGCATCGAGCGATCCGGTTGCCGTGGGCATGTGGAACAACGATGCGGTGCTCACGCGCGTCGGGTCGGACGGCGACGCCGACCTGATCTTTGCTGACGACTTCGGCGACCGTGCCCTGAACTGAGGCCGGTGCTGGTGGCGTGCGCCGGCGGACGCCGCTGGCGGCGTCGCCGCTCGCGGGCGCGGGCCTGCCCACGAGCCGCGTGGACGCGCTAGGATCGGACTTCGCTCGCAGGGGGAGGACGGCATGCGCATCCTGGATCGTTCGGTGTACGTGGGGCCGTCGCTCTACGCCCATTTTCCGGTCATCCGGCTGGAGTTGGACCTGGGCGAGCTCGAGCACTGGCCGACGGCGCGTCTCGGCGCGTCCTTCATCGACGGCCTCGTCGCGGCGCTGCCGGGCCTGGCCGAGCATGGCTGTTCGTACCGTGAGCCGGGCGGCTTCATCCGCCGCATGCGCGAGGACGAGGGCACCTGGCTCGGCCACGTGCTCGAGCATGTCGCGATCGAGGTGCAGAACATCGCGGGCGAGGCCGTCACCTTCGGCAAGACGCGCAGCACCGCCGAGGGTCGCCCGGGCGTGTACACGGTGGTGTACGAATACGCGCAGCGCGAGGAAGGCATCGCCGCGGGCGAGCTCGCGCTCAGGCTGCTCGAATCGCTGCTGCCGGTGCAGTTGCGCACGCGCGGGGCATTGCCCGACGACTGGGACTGGCCGACCGCACGCGACGAGTTCATCCGCTATGCGCAGCACCGCGCGCTCGGCCCCTCGACCGCGGCACTGGTGCGTGCGGCCGAGGAACGCGGCATTCCGTGGCTGCGCCTCAACGAACAGTCACTCGTGCAGCTGGGCCACGGCAAGTACCAGCAGCGCATCCAGGCCACGGTGACGGGCCGGACCTCACACATCGCGGTGGAGTTGGCCAGCGACAAGGAGGAGACCAACAAGATCCTCGCCTCGCTCGGCCTGCCGGTGCCGCGCCAGGAACTCGTGCAGAGCGAGGACCTTGCGGTGCGCGCGGCGCGCCGGCTCGGCCATCCGGTCGTGACCAAGCCCTACAACGGCAACCACGGCCGCGGCATCTCGATCCGGCTGATGAACGACGACGAGGTGCGGGCCGGTTTCCATGCCGCGCGCGAACACTCGCGCTCGGTCATCGTCGAGAACTTCCTCGACGGCGCCGACCATCGCCTGCTCGTCGTCAACGGAGAACTCGTTGCCGCCACCCGGCGCACGCCGGGCCACGTGGTGGGCGATGGCACGTCGACGATCGCGGCGCTGGTCGACGGCGTCAACGCCGATCCGCGGCGCGGCATCGGCCACGAGAAGGTGCTCACGCGGATCCAGCTCGACCGCGAGGCCGAGCAGATGATGCAGCGCGTGGGCTACAGCGCCGCCTCGGTGCCCGCGGATGGCGAGACCGTGTACCTGCGCTCGACCGCCAACCTGTCCACCGGCGGCACCGCCACCGACGTCACCGACATCATCCACCCCGACAACCGCGACATGGCGGTGCGCGCGATCCGCGCCATCGGCCTCGACGTCGGCGGCGTCGATTTCCTCTCGCCCAACATCGCCGAAAGCTACCGCACGGTCGGCGGCGGCATCTGCGAGGTCAACGCCGCGCCGGGCTTCCGCATGCACGTCTCGCCCAGCGAGGGCACGCCGCGCGATGCCGCCGGTCCCGTCATCGACATGCTGTTCCCGCCCGGCACGCCCGCGCGCGTGCCGATCGCGGCCGTGACCGGCACCAATGGCAAGACCACCACCGCGCGCATGCTCGCCCACATCACCAAGATGGCCGGTTACACGCCGGGACTGACCACCACCGACGGCGTCTACATCGACGGCCAGCGCACGGTGGAGGGCGACATGACCGGGCCGGTGTCGGCGCGCATGGTGCTGTCCGATCCATCGATCGACATCGCCGTGCTCGAGACCGCGCGTGGTGGCCTGCTGCGCGCGGGCCTGGGCATGCGCCACGTCAACGTCGGCGCGGTGCTCAACGTGCAAAGCGACCATCTCGGCATGAAGGGCATCGACACGCTCGAGCAACTGGCCGAGGTCAAGCGCATCGTGGTCGAGGTGGCGCGCGATTGCGCCGTGCTCAATGCCGACGATCCCAATGTGCTGCGCATGTCGGGCTACACCGACGCCAAGGTGATCTGCTACGTGACGATGAACCCCTCGCACGCGCTCGTGCGCGAGCACGTGCGCGCGGGTGGCCGCGCCTGCGCACTCGAGGCCGGCGTCAACGGCACGATGATCACGCTGTACGACAAGGGCGGCCACATCCCGCTGCTGTGGACGCACCTGATCCCGGCCACGCTCGAAGGCCGCGCCCTGCACAACGTGCAGAACGCGATGTTCGCGGCGGCGATGGCGTTTGCGCTCGGCATCAAGCTCGACGCGATCCGTCAGGGCCTGCGTACCTTCGGCACCACCTTCTTCCAGGTGCCGGGGCGCATGAACGTGTTCGACGAACACCCGTTCAAGGTGCTGTTCGACTATGGCCACAACGCAGCCGCGGTGGCGGCGATGGCCGACCTCGCGCAGCGCCTCGACGTGGCTGGGCGGCGCATCGTCGTGCTGGCCGGACCCGGCGACCGGCGCGACGAGGACCTCGCCGCGATCGCGCAGGCCACGGCCGGCAAGTTCGACCACTACATCTGCCGGCGCGACGACAATCTGCGTGGCCGCGATGGTGACGAGGTGCCGCTCATCATCTCCCGCGCGCTGCAGGCGGCCGGCGTGGCCAAGGACGCGATCTCGCTCATTCCCGACGAGCAGGCCGCGATCGACGCCGCCCTGCAGATGGCGCGCCAGGGGGATCTGCTGCTCGTATTTGCCGATGCGCTGGTGCGCTCGTGGAAGCAGATCATCAAGTTCCGCCCCGAAGGTGCGCCGGCGCCGGCCGCTGTGCGCGCGGCACCGCCGCCCGTGGTCGAGGAAGCCAGCTTCGACGAAGCCAGCTTGGCGAACCTGGGCGAGGTCAGCCGCGATGCGCGCGGCCTGTTTCTCGCCCGCGAGAGCGAAGATTGAGCCTGCCGTCGCTGCCGTTCGAGGATTCGCGGCGCCTGACCGGTTGGAACCTGCACTTCGCGGCGACCGGCGCGGTGCTGCAGACGGTCGGCGTGGCGGTCGCGACCGATCTGCCCGACCGCTGGCGCGCGCAGCTCGCGCGTGCGCGGCAGGCGCTGGGCTGGCCTGCGGCCGCGACCAGCGTGCGCAGCGCCGCGAATGGCCTCGTGCTCGCCTTTGCCGCGCCCGTCGACCAGTTGCTGACCGCCACCGAAGTCAACGAGTGGGCGCTCGCCAGCGCGCTCGGCGCCGGGCCGTGGGCGCGCCTGCATGCGCCCGGTCACCCCGCCGCGTGGGACGAAGCCAGCGCACTGGCCACCCTGCAGGCCCATGCCGCCAGCGAACGCAATCCGGCGCTGCTCGCGCTGCACGCGGCGGCGCAGGCGCGCGGCCGCAACGTGCTGCAGGATGACACCACGCTGACGCTCGGGTCCGGCGCCGCTGCGCGCAGTTGGCCGTTGGCGGCGCTGCCGGCAGCGGCGGCGCTCGAGTGGGACGCGCTCAGCGAGGTGCCGATCGCGCTCGTCACCGGCTCCAATGGCAAGACCACGACCACGCGCCTGCTGGCGGCCATCGCGCGCGGGCAGGGCCTGCACGTCGCGCACACCTGCACCGACGGCGTCTATCGCGATGGTGTTGCGCTCGCCAGCGGCGACTACTCGGGCCCGGTCGGCGCGCGCACCGCGCTGCTCGCCTCGGGCATCGACCTGGCGATCCTCGAGACCGCGCGTGGCGGCCTGCTGCGGCGCGGCCTGGCCGTGCAGCATGCGCAGGTCGGCATCGTCACCAACGTCAGTGACGACCATTTCGGCGAGTACGGCATCGATACGCTGGAAGCACTCGCGCAGGCCAAGCTGACGATCGCGCGCGCGCTCGGCGCTGCGGCCACGCTCGTGCTCAACGCCGACGACGCGCTGCTCGTGGCGCAGGCCGGGCAGCAGGCGATCACGGCGCGCCGCGCGTGGTTTGCGCTCGACGCCGATGCGCCGCTGCTGCGCGCCGGGCGCGCGCGGGGCGAGGCCACCTGCGGCTTGCGCGCGGGTCGCCTCGTGCTGCACGCGGACGGCCACGAGCATGACCTTGGTGCAGCTGCGGCGATGCCGCTCGGTTTCGGTGGCACCGCGCGCTACAACCTCGCCAATATCGCCGCGGCCGCACTCGCTGCGCAGGCGCTCGGCATCGCGCCTGGCGTCATCGCCGCCGTTGCGCAAAGTTTCGGCGCCACGCCGGCCGACAATCCCGGTCGGCTGCAGCATGTCGAGCTCGGCGGCGTGCATGTGCTCGTCGACTACGCCCACAACCCCGATGGCATGCGCGGCCTGCTCGAAGTCGCCGCAGGGCTGCGCCCGGCGCGGCTGGGTATCCTGCTCGGCCAGGTCGGCAACCGCAGCGACGCCGAGATCCGCGAGCTCGCCACGACGGTTGCCGCGGCGCGCCCTGCGCGCATCGTGCTCAAGGAAATCGCCAGCTACCTGCGCGGCCGTGAGCCCGGCGCAGTCCCGGCGCTGCTGCGCGCGGCGCTGCTCGCGGATGGCGTCGCCGAGCCGGACCTGAGCGGGCCGGTCGATGAGGACGCCGGCGTGCGGCAACTCCTCGCGTGGGCACGCGCGGGCGACGTGGTCGTGCTGCCCGTGCATGGCACCGACACGCGGCCACGTGTCGGTGCGTTGCTCGATGCACTCGCTGCGGGTGGCTGGCGCGCCGGCGATCGGTTGCCGGCATCGCGATGAGCGGGCGGCGCCGTCGGGTTGCGCGCGGTCGCTATTGACGCGGCGTGCGGCCGGTAGCGCCGCCGAGCGCCAGCGCGAGGGCAAGATGGATCGGCAGCAGCAGCACGATCCAGTGTAGGTTGGCCTGGGGGAACCACGGCAGGATCTTCGAGGCGAGCGCGAACAGCGCGCCGGCGACGACGAGCCAGGCCAGCGTGCGCGTGCCGCCCCTGGCGCGGCGGCCGCGCGCATGGCCGATCCAGCCCGGCACCAGCAGCAGGCACAACGGACTCAGCAGCAGCAGATTCTCGTTGCGCCAGGCGGCAACGTGGTCGCTGCCGAGCCACAGGTAGAGCAGGGCGATGCCGCCCAGTCCGCACAACGACTCGAACACGACCGCGAACGTGGCCAGGCCGATGCGCGCCGCGCAGGCTTGCCGCCGCGCGAGCCAGTGCAGGCCCAGGCCCAGGCCGATGCCAAGGCCGAGGAACGGCCAGCGCAGGTCGGGCGGCAGCGCGGGCGGCACCGCGACGTGGTTGGCGGCCAGCTCGCGCGTCGTGGTGACCAGCGGCTGCGCATCGGCACCGATGCGTGCACGCGCGACGACGGCGGCGAGTGTTTCGGGCACGAAGCTCTCGTCCCAGAAGTCGATGCGGCGATCGGCATACGGCCCGAGGCCGAGGTCGATCAGCAGCATGAGCGCAGGCTCGGGCGCCATCAGGCGCAGCGCGTCGAGCCGGTAGGTATAGCCGCGCGAGCGGCCTTCGCTCTGCGCGAGCAGCGCGCCGCCCAGCGCGCGATCGAGCGCGTCGCGCACGCGCGTGGAGCAGTTGGCGCTGAAATAGTCGTAGCGGTAGCGGGCGTTCTCGGGCAGGGCGTTCCACTCGAGGAACGCGACAAGCCGCTGCGCCTGCGCGGGCGCGAGGTCGAGCACCTGCTCCTCGACGCTGCGCCCTTCGGCGCGGTACTGCGCCAGGTCGGCGTCGAGAGCGTTGGCGGCGAGCTGGTAGGTCATGTGGCCGCGCACGAAATTGGCGAGGAAGTGGGCCTCGCTGAAGTCGAACATGCCGTAGTTGTAGGCCAGCGCCTCGCCGCTGGCCGGATCGCGCACCACGATCGCGTTGTGACCGAAGCGCTCGAAGTAGATGTCGCCGGGCCCCACCGTCAACAGGCTGATCGCGGGATGCCCAGCGGTGGCCGGAGTCGCCTCGCCGGCAGGCAGCGGCGCAGGCCCGGCGGCGGGTGGTTCGGCAGCGGGTGGTTCGGCAGCGGCGTGACCGACGGCCGCCGACACGCCCGCGCAGGCCAGCAGGGCGAGCCGCCGCAGCACGTGCCCGAACCGGCTCGCGCGTCGCTGGGCGGTTGCCGCCTGCCTGTGCTCAGGCCTCATGCACGCGCACCGCAAACTGCTGCACGCGGCGCGCGTCGGCCTTGGCGACATGGAACAGGAAGCCGCCCAGCGCCACTTCCTCGCCGACTTCGGGCAGGTGGCCGAACTGCGCGGTGACCATGCCGCCGACGGTGTCGAACTCCTCGTCGCTGAACTCGCTGTCGAAGCGCTCGTTGAATTCGGCGATCGGGGTCAGCGCGCTGACGAGGAAGTCGCCGTTGGGGCCGACCTGGATCAGCGTGCCCTCGTCGTCGTCATCGTCGTGCTCGTCGCCGATGTCGCCGACGATTTGCTCGAGCACGTCCTCGATGGTGACGAGGCCCGCCACGCCGCCGTATTCGTCGACCACGATCGCCATGTGGTTGCGCGACAGGCGGAACTCCTTGAGCAGGATGTTGAGGCGCTTGGATTCGGGAATCATCGTCACCGGCCGCAGCAGGCTGCGCAGATCGGCCTGCGCGCCGGCGACGAAGCAACGCAGCAGGTCCTTGGCGAGCAGGATGCCGAGGATCTCGTCCTTGTCCTCGCCATGTACGGGAAAGCGCGAGTGGCCCGACTCGATCACGCTGGCGAGCACCTGCGCCAGCGGGGCATCCACCGGCAGCGACACCATCTGTGCACGCGGCACCATGACATCGGCCACGCTGAGGTCGACGACCTCGATGGCGCCTTCGACCATCGACAGCGTGTCGTTGGTCAGCAGGCCATTGGCCTGCGCGTGGCGCAGCTCCTCGATGAGTTCCTCGCGGCTTTGGGGTTCGCCCGACAGTGCCTGGGTAATGCGTTCGAACCACGATCGTGGTGCGGGTCTACTGGGAGGATCCTCGCTCATCTGCCGTTTGTACATGCCCATCGGGGCGGCAGGGCAGTGTAGCAAAGATGGTCGGAGCCGCTACGAGCGGCCGGGGTCGAGGGCGCCACGCGCGGCCGAGGGGGAAGCCTGCAAAGCGACTGGAGAGCGCACCAGGGCGGCGGCCCCGAGCAGGGCCGGAGTCGATGACGCGCCACCGAGGGTTGCTTGCGATGACGCACGCGGCAGCAGACGCCGCCGCTCGCCACGACTGCGCCCCGACCCCAATCACTGTTCCCGATACGGGTCGGCGATGTCGAGCGAGGCCAGGATCCGGCGCTCGAGTGCCTCCATGCGCTGCGCCTGGGCATCGTCCTCGTGGTCGTGGCCGAGCAGGTGCAGCACGCCGTGGATCGTCAGGTGCGCATAGTGGTCGCGGGCGCGCTTGCCCTGCGCGCGGGCCTCGCGCGCGATCACGGGGGCGCACAGCACGAGATCACCGAGCAGGCCGCAGCGATCGCCCGGCAGGCGCTGGTAGGGAAAGCTCAGCACATTGGTGGCGTAGTCGCGACCGCGATAGCGCCGGTTGAAGTCGCGACCGTCGGCGGCGCCGACGATGACGATGGCGAGCTCGGCCGATCGGCGCCGGCGCAGTTGCGGAATCGCGTCGAGCCAGCGCTGGAACGAGCGTCGCAGCGGCACGCCGCGGCGACCGGTGCGGTTCTCGACGAACACCGATACCGTCATCGTCCGGAACCCGCGGCCGGTGCGTCGCTGCCGTCCTGCGCGGCGCGGCTCTCGTAGGCGCGCACGATGCGCTGCACGAGCGGATGGCGCACCACGTCCTTGGCCTCGAAGAAGGTGAAACCCACGCCCTCGACGCCGCGCAGCACCTCGATCGCATCGCGCAGGCCCGAACGGATCTGGCGCGGCAGGTCGGTCTGGGTCAGGTCGCCGGTGACGACCGCGACCGAGCCGAAGCCGATGCGGGTGAGGAACATCTTCATCTGTTCGATCGTCGTGTTCTGCGCCTCGTCGAGGATGACGAAGGCATCATTGAGCGTGCGGCCGCGCATGTAGGCCAGTGGCGCGATCTCGATCACGTTGCGCTCGATGAGCTTGCCGACCTTGTCGATGCCGAGCATCTCGTACAGCGCGTCGTACAGCGGTCGCAGGTAGGGGTCGACCTTCTGGGTGAGGTCGCCGGGCAGGAAACCGAGCTTCTCGCCGGCCTCGACTGCCGGCCGCACGAGGATGAGGCGCTGCACGCGGCTGTCGTTGAGCGCGTCGATGGCCATCGCCACCGCCAGCCACGTCTTGCCGGTGCCGGCGGGACCGACGCCGAAATTGATGTCGTGGCGTGCGATCGACTGCAGGTAGCGCTGCTGGTTGGCGCCACGGCCACGCACGATCCCGCGTTTGGTGCGGATCGCGATGTCGCCGACGTCGTGGCCGGATTCCGCCACGGCATCGGCGCCGGCTTCGGCCAGCGCGAGGTTCACCTGCAGCGTGCCGAGCGTGCCCTGCGCAGTCTGCGCATAGAGCTCGTGCAGCAGGCGTTCGGTGCGCTTCACGGCGTCGGCGGCGCCCTCGACGCGGAACAGGTTGCCGCGCTGGGCGATCGTCACGCCCAGCCGCAGTTCGAGCTGGCGCAGGTGTTCGTCGAGCGGGCCACCGAGATTGGCCAGCCGTTCGCTGTCGGCCGGTTCGAGGGCGAAATCGCGGCAGGTCGGTGCGGTCATGGGGCGGCGAGCCTAGCGCGCACGGCTCGCCGGTGCCAGCGGAGCGGCCTGTACTTGCATATATTTAAGCGAGCAATTAATTTATGCCGATGGCGACCATCCGCAGCAATTCCCGCCCCGCTTCGGCGGCGCGCAAGCGCCGTGCCCCGGGTCGACCGCCAGCGAACGGGCCCGAATTGCGGCCGCGCCTGCTCGATGCGGCGCTTGCCTGCTATGTGCGCGTCGGCATCGCCGCAACCTCGCTGCGCGCGATCGCGCGCGAGGCCGGTGTCACTCCGGCACTGCTGCACTACTACTTCGGCGATGCATCGCAGTTGCGCCAGGCCGTGGTCGACGAGCGCGTGCTGCCGGCGATCGCGACCTTGCGCGCGCGCCTCGTCTTCGATGGCGCGCCGGCCGAGATCGCCACCGGCTTCGTCGACGCCGTCGCCGAACTCGTTGCGAGCCACCCGTGGCTGCCGGCGCTGTGGGTGCGCGAGATCCTGTGCGAAGGCGGTGGCTTGCGTGATCTGCTGCGACAGTTCGTGTCGCCATTGCCGCAGGCATTGGCCGCGCGCTTCGCGCAGGCGCAGCGCCAAGGTGCGCTCAATGCCGCTCTCGACCCGCGTTTGCTCGTCGTTTCGCTGATCGGGCTGACGCTGTTTCCGGCCGCCGGAGCGCCGCTGTGGCGCGAGACGTTCCGTGCCGGCGACGTCGATGCCGCGGCGCTGCGCGCACATACGCTGGCCTTGCTCGGCGGCGGCCTCGGAGGAACCTGAAATGAAGCAGCCGACCCTCATTCGCATGCGCGACGCGGCCCTGCTCGGCGTGCTCGCCGTCGCGGCCTGCAGCAGGCCCGTGCCGCAGGCGCTCGGTACGCTCGAGTTCGATCGCATCGGCCTGCCGTCGCCGGCGGCCGAGCGCATCGTCGCGGTCGCCGTACACGAGGGCGAGCGGGTGGCCGCCGGTCAGTTGTTGCTCAAGCTCGACCCGACGCGCACGCAGGCGCAACTCGCAGCCGCGCAGGCGCAGGCCCAGCGCGCCCGTGCCGCACTGGCCGAACTCGAGGCCGGCCCGCGTGCGCAGGACATCGCGCAGGCGCGCGCCAGCCTGGCCGCCGCGCTGGCCGAAGCGCGTGCCGCACGCGCCTATCTCGATCGTCTGCTGCCGCTGCAGGGTCGCAACTACGTCGCCGCCGCCGACCTCGATCGCGCCCGTGCAGCTGCCGACAATGCGGCCGGCAAGGCGCGCGCGGCGCAGGCCGCGCTCGACGAACTGCTCGCAGGCACGCGCAGCGAACAGGTCGCGCAGGGCAGGGCGGCGCTCGCCGCCGCCGAGGCCGAGGTCGCCGCCCAGCAGGTCCTGCTCGACAAACTCGATGTCGTCGCGCCACGCGCCGCGCGCGTCGACAGCTTGCCTTACCGGCTCGGCGACCAGGCGCCGGTCGCGGCGCCGCTGGCGCTGCTGCTGGCGGGCGAGGCGCCCTACGCGCGCATCTACGTGCCGGCGGCGCTGCGCGCCAACCTGCACGTGGGTGATGCCGTGCAGGTGACGGTCGAAGGGCGCCGCAAGCCGCTGGTCGGCAAGGTGCGCATGATCCGCAGCGAGCCGGTGTTCACGCCGTACTACGCCCTGATCGGCGATGACGTCACGCGGCTGAGCTTCCTCGCCGAGGTGGCGCTCGACGCCGATGCGGCCACGCTGCCGGCTGGTCTGCCGGTGCGCGTCGAGCTCGCGGATGGTGTGCGATGAATGAAGCGCCGATCGCGATCAGCGCCCGCGGGCTGAGCCGGCGCTTCGGCGCCCTCGTCGCCGTCGATCGCATCGATCTGGCCGTGCCGCGGCGCCACGTCTATGGCTTCCTCGGGCCCAACGGCTCGGGCAAATCGACCACGATCCGCATGCTGTGCGGCCTGCTGACGCCGAGCGAAGGCAGCATCGAGGTGCTGGGCCTGGCAATCCCCGCGCAAGCCGAGGCGCTGCGCCGGCGAATAGGCTACATGACGCAGAAGTTTTCGCTGTTCGACGACCTGACCGTGCGTGAGAACCTCGAGTTCATGGCCGCGGTGCAGGCGCTGCCGCGGCTGGCCGCACGGCGCCGCATCGACACGCTCGTCGAGGAATACGCCTTCGCCGACCGCCAGCGCCAGTTCGCCGGGACGCTCAGCGGTGGTCAGAAGCAGCGCCTGGCACTTGCCTGCGCCGTCCTCCACGAGCCCGAACTGCTGTTCCTCGACGAGCCGACCAGTGCGGTCGATCCGCAGTCGCGCCGCGACTTCTGGGACAAACTGTTCGAGCTGGCCGATCGCGGCACCACCCTGCTCGTCTCGACGCACTACATGGACGAAGCCGAACGCTGCCACCGCATCGCGATCCTCGACCGCGGGGCGTTGGTGGCCGATGGTACGCCGGCCGAACTGACGGCGCGGCTGGCCGGTCGGACCCTGCTCGTCGTCAGCAGCGATCCACGCCGCGCGCAGCAGGCGATCCTCGGCGAGGACGGTGTGGTCAGCGTGGCGCAGATCGGCAACAGCCTGCGCGTGCTGACTGCGGCTGCGGGCGATGAGGCGTTGCAGTGCGTGCGCGCCGCCCTGGAACGCCGTGGGCAGCAGGCCCGCGTCGAAGCCGTGCCGGCCAGTCTCGAGGACGTGTTCGTCGCGACCACGCAGCGCGGCGCCGAACCCGCGCGGCGGGCCTCATGAACCTGCGCCGGATGTGGGCCGTGGTGCTCAAGGAGCTGCGCCAGCTGCGCCGCGACCGCATCACGCTGGCGATGATCGTTGCGGTGCCGGTCGTGCAGCTCGTGCTGTTCGGTTACGCCATCAACCTCAATCTGCGCGGCCTCGACGCCGGCATCGCCGATGAGGCCAACACCGCCGGTTCGCGCGCGCTGGTCATGGACATGCTCGCGACCGGCGTCGTCGCTCCCACGGTGGCGGCGCGATCGCCACAGGAGCTCGTCGACCTGCTGCGGCGCGGCCGCATCAATGTCGGCATCGCGATCCCCGCCGATTTCGAGCGGCGCAAGGCGGCCGGCGGCGAAGCGGTGCAGGTCCTTGTCGACGGCAGCGACACCTCGGTGCAGGCGGCTGCGGCCCAGCTTGCGCAGATGCCGCTGACGCGCGTGGTCGGCGTCGGCGAGGCGCCGCTGGCAAGCACGCCGGCGGCGCGCCCGATCTCGGTGCTGGCGCTGTACAACCCCGAGCGGCGTTCGGCGGTCAACATCGTGCCTGGCCTGATCGGCGTGATCCTGACGATGACCCTCGTGCTGTTCACGGCGGTTGCGATCGTGCGCGAGCGCGAGCGCGGCAACATGGAGCTGCTCATCGCGACGCCGCTGTCGCGCAGCGAGCTGATGGTCGGCAAGGTACTGCCTTATGTCGCGATCGGTTTCGTGCAGACGAGCGTGATCCTGCTGCTGGGGGTGTGGCTGTTCGCGGTGCCGATTCGGGGCAGCCTGCTCGACGTCTACATTGCCGCGGGCCTGCTGATCCTCGCCAACCTCACGCTCGGCTTGCTGATATCCACGCGTGCGCGGTCGCAGTTCCAGGCGATGCAGATGACATTTTTCCTGTTCCTGCCGTCGATCCTGCTGTCGGGCTTCATGTTCCCGTATGCCGGCATGCCGCGCTTGGCGCAGTGGATCGCCGAACTGTTGCCGCTGACGCACTTCCTGCGCCTCGTGCGCGGCATCATGCTGCGCGGAGCGTCGCTGGCCGAGCTGTGGATCGACGCGCTCGTGCTGGTGGCGTTCACGATCGTGCTGATGGCGGCGGCGATCGTGCGCTTCCACAAGCGGCTCGATTGAGCGCCGCGCCGGCGAGCGGAACGCAGTGCGTGACGCGATCGGTCGATGGTCGGCGAACGGGTTGCCCTGCGTGCTTGCGCACGGGGGCGCTGCGGGCCTGCCGCGCGCTGCCTAAGCGTCGGACAGGCGCGCGTCGTCGGCGATGCTGACGCGGCCACGCAACGAGTTGGTCAGCGCCTCGGTGATGACGACATCGACGAAGCGGCCGATGAGCCGCGTCGGCGCCGCGAAGTTGACCGAGCGCATGTTCTCGGTCTTGCCAGTGAGCTCGCGCGGGTTCTTGCGGCTCGGGCCTTCGACGAGGATGCGCTGGGTGGTGCCGACCATCGCTGCCGAGTAGCGTGCGGCGTTGGCATTGAGCGCGGCCTGCAGGCGTTCCAGCCGTGCGTGCTTGACCTCGGCGGGGGTGTCGTCGGGCAGGTTCGCGGCCGGCGTGCCCGGTCGCGGCGAGAAGATGAAGCTGAAGCTCTGGTCGAAGCCGACATCCTCGATCAGCTTCATCGTCTTGTCGAAGTCGGCGTCGGTTTCGCCGGGGAACCCGACGATGAAGTCGGACGACAGCGTGATGTCGGGGCGCATCGCGCGCAGCTTGCGGATCTTCTGCTTGTATTCGAGCGCGGTGTAGCCGCGCTTCATCGCCGCGAGGATGCGATCCGAACCCGACTGCACGGGCAGGTGCAGGAAGTTGGCGAGCTTGGGCACGCTCGCATAGGCCTCGATCAGCGAGTCGGAGAATTCCAGCGGATGCGAGGTGGTGAAGCGGATGCGGCCGATGCCGTCGATCTCGGCGATGGCGTGGATGAGCAGGCCCAGATCGGCGATTGCGCCATCGTGCATCGGCCCGCGATAGGCATTGACGTTCTGGCCAAGCAGATTGACCTCGCGCACGCCCTGTTCGGCAAGCGTGGCCACTTCGGCCAGCACATCGTCGAACGGACGGCTGATTTCCTCGCCGCGCGTGTAGGGCACCACGCAGTACGAGCAGTACTTGGAGCAGCCTTCCATGATCGACACGAATGCGGTCGGTCCGTCGGCGCGCGGCTCGGGCAGGCGGTCGAACTTCTCGATCTCGGGGAATGAGATGTCGACCTGCGGCTTGCCGCTGTCGCGGCGCGCCTGGATCAGCTCGGGCAGGCGGTGCAGCGTCTGCGGCCCGAACACGAGGTCGACGTGCGGCGCACGCTTGACGATGGCGGCGCCCTCCTGCGAGGCCACGCAGCCACCGACGCCGATCAGCACCGGCCTGTCGCCGCGCTTGTAGTCCTTCCAGCGGCCAAGCTGGCTGAACACCTTTTCCTGTGCCTTCTCGCGGATCGAGCAGGTATTGACGAGGATCACATCGGCCTCGGCCTCATCCTGGGTAAGCTCCAGTCCGTGCGATTGCCGCAGCACGTCGGCCATGCGGGCCGAGTCGTACTCGTTCATCTGGCAACCGTAGGTCTTGATGTAAAGCTTGCCGGTCATGGGCGGGTGGGCGCGAAACGGGTCGACGAGTCTAGCATCGTGCGGCCGGTAGCCATGCGTACGGCATGGAACTGCCGGCGCCGCCGCGGGTCGCAACCTCGCCGCAGCGGCAGCCGGGCGGCGCCGGTCGCCCGCGCTGCCGGGGTGGCGCCTGTCGCCAGCCCGGCGTGGCATGTTGCAATGCCGCATTACGCCTGCTTGGAAAGTTGAACAATGCAGCGGAAACTGTTGGTCCGGTTCAGATTGGATATGTCCTTGCCCTTCCTGCGCTTACCCCTGTCGTTGCTGGCGCTGCCGCTTCTTGCCGGCGCGGCGGTCGTGCACGCGGGCGCGCTCTATCGTTGCAACGCCGACGACGGCTCGATCGCCTACACGAGCACGACCAAGGGTTACTCCAACTGCAAGCTCGTCGACGTCTTTCCCGATCCGCCCAAGGCCAGACCGGTGGCCGCCACGCCGGCGGCGAAAGCCGCAGGCGCGGACCGTGGCTGGCGTTACGAGGAGAACCGCGCCGATTTTTCGAGTGTGCGCGGCGCGGTGGCGGTCATGCCGCCGGCGATCGCGCGCGCCGACTTCCGCGCCGTCTACGGCAACTCCGCATCGACCGCGCGCATCGTCGTGGCGGAGGACTTCTCGACCGTGCAGGCCGATGTCGCCAGCACGGCACGCACGATCGGCAACCCATTGTTCATCGCCGCGCGCTATCGCATGCGCGTACCGTGGCGGCAGCCGCAGGCCGTCGCGAACCTGGCCTTGCCGGCCGCCCAGAGCACGCCGCTGCCGCGCGTGCTGCGCGGGGCCGTGTACAAGCGGGCGCGCGCCGACGGCAGTATCGAGTACACCAACGTCAAGCCGCGCGAGGGCGGGTTTGCGGTGCTGTTCACCTACATCGCCACCTGTGTCGCCTGCGATGTGCACTCGACGATCGATTTTGCACGCACCGCGTTGAAGCTGGATTCCTACCGCGACGAGATCGCCGCGGCAGCGGCCGAATTCGGCGTCGACGGCGCCCTGCTGCATGCCGTGATCCACGCCGAGTCGGCCTTCAATCCGATGGCGCTGTCGGACAAGGGTGCGCAAGGGCTCATGCAGCTCATGCCCGGCACCGCGAGCGACATGGGCGTCGCCGATGCCTTCGATGCCGGCCAGAACATCCGTGGCGGCACGCGCTACCTGGCCATGCTGCTGCAGGCATTCCATGGCGACACGACGCTGGCCACCGCCGCCTACAACGCCGGCCCCGGCGCCGTGCAGAAATACGGCGGGGTGCCGCCCTACGACGAGACGCGCATCTACGTGCAGCGCGTGGCAACGCTGCGCGAGCGCTACCGGGCCGCGGCCGCGGCGCCGACCACGGCCGCTGTCGCGCCACGCTCGTAACACAAGGCCGCCGTTGGCGGCTGCGGCGCATTGGGTTGCGTGCTCCGTTGCTCACACCACGCGGCTTGCGCGACATCATCGCTGGCCGCCGCGCGGGCGGCGATGACATCAGGTGCCGGTGCTCGGGGCCGGGCGCTGCGCCATCACGAGGTTGACGTCGATGGGCTGGTTGCCACGCAGGCCGGCGAGGCGGGCGGTGCTGCCCGGCGCGAGCGCCGATTCGCGGTTGAGCAGGTCCATCTGGTCGACGATGTCGACGCCGTTGAGCTTGAGCAGCACGTCGCCGGCCTGCAGTCCGGCCTGCGCGGCGGGGCTGTCGGGCACGATGCGCACCAGCAGGACACCCTTCGCGTGCGCATCGCCATTGCCTGGCGGCACATCGGTGTAGTCGGCACCGATCCAGCCGCGGATCACGTGCCCGTGCTCGATGATCTGGTCGAGCACGGTCTTGGCGGTGGCCACCGGGATCGCAAAGCCGATGCCCTCGGGCATCTGCGGCGCGCGGTTGGATTCGGCACTGATCGGTCGCGCATACACCGCGGTGTTGATGCCGACCAGTTCGCCGCTGGCATCGACCAGCGCGCCGCCCGAGTTGCCGGCATTGATCGCCGCATCGGTCTGGATGAAGTCCTCGAAGGCCGACATCCGCAACTGCCGCCCGGTGGCGCTGACGATGCCCATGGTGACGGTCTTGCCGACGCCGGCCGGATTGCCGATCGCGAGCACCACATCGCCGACTTCGGCGGCATCCTCGCGCACTGCGATGGTCGGCAGGTTGCGCGCGTCGATATGCAGCACGGCGAGATCGGTCTCGACGTCGGTACCGACCACCTGTGCGCGTCGCACGCGACCGTCGTCGAGCATGACCTGGATGTCGTCGGCGCCGCTGATGACGTGGTTGTTGGTCAGCACGTAGCCGTCGGCGCCGAAGATCACGCCCGAGCCCAGGCTCTGATCGCGGCGCGGGATCACCGGCCCGGCGACGTAGCCAAGCAGGCGTTGGCTGAGCGGGTCGAACACGCGGTAGGCCGAGCGCGCCGCGGTGATGCGGTTGGCATAGATGTTGACGACCGCGGGCGAGGCGCGCGCGACTGCGGGCGCGTACGACTGCGCGGCACGCGTGGCCACGACGTCGGAACGCACGGCGCCGGTGCCGCCGCGCAGGCGATCGACCAGGCGCGGCGCGAGCACGCTGAGGACGAACGCCGCCGCAAGGCCGAGCACCACGCTGCGCGCGATGAAAGCGAAGAGTCTGTAGGTGGGGGATGGCGACATGGCGGTGTGTGCGGCGGCGTGGGGGTCAAGCCAGTCGGTCGCTCGCCATGTCGGCGCGGGCAGCCAGCGAGCGGACCGACCGGCCGGTCGGGATCGGGCTTGCCGCCTGAGCGGACATGGCGTCGTTCCCGGCGGTGAAACATCGGGACAAGGCTGGCGCGTATTGCCGCATTCGATTGTGCGGGTTGGATGCCTTGGTTAAACTAACACGATTTTGCGGCCCACCCGCGCCGTTGCGGGCGCGCCGGCGGCGATGGCGCGGTGGCCTGGCGCCACGCGCGACGGCCGTTGCAGGGCGGGATGTTGGGGTTGGCGTGCGGGCTCGGCCCTGCGGTCGGGCGTTCTGAATCTTGAGAGTTGCAGCGGAGTGCTGATGGCAAACGATGCTGTGGTGGACAAGGGCCGGCGCCGGTTCTTGACCGCGACGACTGCGGTCGTCGGTGGAGCGGGGGCCGCAGTGGCCGCGATCCCGTTCATCAAATCCTGGGAACCCAGTGCGCGGGCCAAGTCGGCCGGTGCGCCGGTGCTGGCCGACATCAGCAAGATCGAGGCCGGGCAGAAGGTCACCTTCGCCTGGCGCGGTCTGCCGGTGTTCGTGGTCAACCGCACCAAGGCCCAGCTCGATGCGCTGCCGGGGGTGGACTCGCGTCTGCGCGATCCCAAGTCCGACAACACGGCGCAGCAGCCCGAGTACGCCAAGAACGAGTTCCGCTCGATCAAACCCGAGTGGCTGGTGCTGATCGGCATCTGCACCCACCTGGGCTGCGTGCCTGACTTTTTCCCCGAGCTCAAGCCCGAGCCGTTCGACCCGAACTGGCAGGGCGGCTTCTACTGCCCCTGCCACAAGTCGCGTTTCGACATGTCCGGGCGCGTGTTCGACGGCGTGCCGGCGCCGGCCAACCTGGCCGTGCCCAAGTACCACTTCGTCGACGAAAGCCACATCCTGATCGGCGTCGACCCGGGCAAGGGGGCAGCGTAATGGGTACCACGATGGTTCGCCTGCATCCCAAGAATCGCGTGTTGGCCTGGGTCGAGGACCGCCTGCCGATCCTGTCGTTCATGTCCTCGCACACGAGCGGCTACTACGCGCCCAAGAACTTCAACCTCTGGTACTACTTCGGTTCGCTGGCGCTGCTGGTGCTGGTCAACCAGATTCTCACCGGCATCTTCCTCACGATGTTCTACAAGCCGAGCGCGCTCGAAGTCGCGCCGGGCATCTCGGCCGCGTTCGCTTCGGTCGAGTACATCATGCGCGACGTCGAGTGGGGCTGGCTGATCCGCTACATGCATTCGACCGGCGCCTCGCTGTTCTTCGTGGTCGTCTACCTGCACATGTTCCGCGGCCTCATGTACGGCTCGTTCAAGAAGCCGCGCGAGCTGGTGTGGATCCTCGGCATGTTGATCTTCCTCGCGCTGATGGCCGAGGCCTTCATGGGCTACGTGCTGCCGTGGGGCAACATGTCGTTCTGGGGCGCCAAGGTGATCATCTCGCTGTTCGGCACCGTGCCGTGGATCGGCGAGTCGCTGGTCGAGTGGATCATGGGCGACTACCTGCCGGCCGACGCCACGCTCAACCGCTTCTTCGCGCTGCACGTGATCGCGCTGCCGCTGGTGCTGCTGCTGCTGGTCGTGCTGCACCTGGGCGCGCTGCACGAGGTTGGCTCCAACAACCCCGACGGCGTCGAGATCAAGCAGAAGAAGAAGGAAGACGGCACGCCGCTGGATGGCATCGCCTTCCACCCGTACTACACGGTCAAGGACATCTTCGGCACCGGCGTGTTCCTGTTCATCGCCGCCTTCATCATCTTCTATGCGCCGACCTTCGGCGGCTGGTTCCTCGAACACGACAATTTCATCCCGGCCAACAACCTGGCCACGCCCACCCACATCAAGCCGGTTTGGTACTTCACGCCGTTCTACGCCATCCTGCGCATGATCCCGTCGTTCCTGGGCAGTGCGATCTGGGGCGTGATCGCGATGTTCGCTTCGATCGCGGTGCTGTTCGTGATGCCGTGGATCGATGCCGGTCCGGTCAAGTCGATCCGCTATCGCGGGGTCGGCTACAAGGTGGCACTGGCGCTGTTCGCGGTGTCGTTCGTCATGCTCGGTGCAGTCGGCGCCGGCGTCACCGCCGAGGTCATTCCGCAGTGGTTCGGCGCCCATGTCGACGCGACCTTCGTCGAGAACCTGTTCGGTCGCTTCTGGACTGCGGTCTACTTCGGCTTCTTCGTGTTCCTGTGGTTCTACAGTCGCGGCATGGAGCGCACCAAGCCGGTACCGGAGCGGGTGACCACGCATGACTAAGCCGACGACACTGACCATGGGCAAAGCGATGTTGATCAAGTTCGCCGCCGCACTCACGCTCGGGCTGGCCCTGCTGGCGCCGTTGCACGCCTCCGAGGGCGGCTCGCTGCAAGCCGCCAACGTGTCGCTCAACGACACTGCGGCGCTGCAGCGCGGCGCAAAGCTCTACTTCAACTACTGCTCGGGTTGCCATTCGCTGCGCTACGTGCGCTACTCGCGCATCGCCGAGGACCTGCAGATCGATCCCAAGGACGTCGAAGCCAACCTGATCTTCACCGGCGCCAAGATCGGCGACCTGGCGCTGAGCAGCATGTCGGCCGAGGACGGCACCAAGTGGTTCGGCAAGGCGCCGCCCGACCTGTCGCTCGAGGGTCGCTCCAAGGGCGCGGACTGGATCTACAGCTACCTCAAGTCGTTCTACCTCGACCCGACCCGCCCGCTGGGCTGGAACAACACGGTGTTCGAGAACGCCTCGATGCCCAACGTGCTGTGGGAACTGCAGGGCCTGCAGAGCCCGGTGCGCAAGGGCGGCAAGGCCGACGGCCCGATCGAGCACCTCGACCTCACCACGCCTGGCCGCCAGAGCGCCGCGGAATTCGACCGCAGCGTGCGCGACATCACGGCCTTCCTGCAGTACGTGGGCGAACCGGCCGCGCTCAAGCGCGAGTCGATGGGCGTGTGGGTGCTGCTGTACCTGGCCGTGTTCACGCTGCTGGCCTACCTGCTCAAGCGCGAGTTCTGGAAGGACGTGCACTGAGCGCTGCCGCGGCGACCGGGTAGCTCCTGAAGGGCGGCCATTGGCCGCCCTTTTTCGTGGTTGCCATGCCGCCGCCGTCGCGCGGCGACCGGGCACGGACGGCACCCCGGCCGGCCGACCCGGCGACCCGAGACCGGCAGGCCGCTGCCCGTGGGCCGGTGCGCCTAGGCGAGCGCGCCCACCGCGTAGTACATTCCGGGCGCATCGACGGGAGAGGGGACGACGGCATGGCCTTGAACCAACGCTCGCGGACGGTTCTGACGCTGTACTCGGCGCAGGACTGCATTCATGGACATCGCGTCCGCATGACCCTGGCCGCCAAGGGCGTGACCTATGATCATGTGCTGGTCGACCTCAACAATGCGCCCCACGAACTGCTTGAACTCAATCCCTATCATTCGGTGCCGACCCTGGTCGATCGTGACCTCGTGCTGTACGACACCGGGGTGATCTGCGAATACCTCGACGAACGCTATCCGCACCCGCCACTGATGCCGGTCGATCCGCTGTCGCGCGCGCGGTTGCGCCTGGCCATTGCGCGCATCGAGAACGACTGGGTGGCCCTGGTCGAGCAGATCGAGGCCGGCGGCAAGGGTGCCGATGCGGCACGCAAGGCCCTGCGCGAGGAACTGCTGCGCAATGCCTCGGCGTTCAAGGCGTCGCGGTTTTTTCTCAGTCCCGAAATCAGCCTTGCCGACTGCGCGTTGGCGCCGCTGGTGTGGCGCCTCAGTCATCTGGGCGTGCAGTTGCCCAAGGAAGCCCAGTCGATCATCGACTACGGCGAGCGCATCTTCCACAGCCAGGGTTTTGCGCGCAGCGTGACACCGTTCGAACGGACGATGCGCCCGTGACGACCCATTCACCTGCCGACCGGCGCGCAGCATGAGCGCCGATGCGCCAGCGATGAGCTCGAACCGGCCGTATCTGGTTCGCGCGCTGTACCAGTGGATCAGCGACAACGGCCTTACTCCGCACCTGCTGGTGGATGCCAGCGTCGCTGGCGTGCAGGTGCCGGCCAGCGCAGTACAGGACGGTCGCGTCGTGCTCAACGTCGCCGCGCGGGCGGTCAGCCAGTTCGACGTGGCCGACGACGCCGTCCGCTTCCTGGCCCGCTTTGGCGGCGTCAGCCAGTCGGTGCAGGTGCCGATGCCGGCCGTGCTCGCGATCTACGCGCGCGAGAACAACCAGGGCATGATGTTCCCGCCCGAGAACGCGCCGCCGGCAACGCCACCCGACGCGCCCGCGCCCGAGGCGCCGCCACGACGCTCACACCTGCGCATCGTCAAGTGACGGTACGCCGCGCCCTACTGCACGATGCGCAGGCGCGGCGGTGCGGGGTCGGGCGTGGTGGTGTCGGGCAAGCTCCAGGCGGCCAGGCGATGGCCTTCCAGGTCGAGGTGTCCCGGCCGGCGGTCACTGCCGTCGGTGCTGACATCGAACACGTAGCGGCGCAGTACTGAGGGCAGGCCGTCGCGCCAGACCAGACGGACGCGGCTGACCGCGACACTCTGGTCGAGCAGCTGCAGCCCTGCATCGGCACACAGCCGATGGCCATGCGCGATCGCGTATTCGCGCGAGCGCAGCACGTCCATCCAGGCCCATATGGCGGCCGCGATCAGGAGCAGGGCGAGCAGGGTTCCGGTCATGCGCGGCAGTGTGGCCAAGCCCGGCCCGGGCCGCAACCGCGTTGCGGCGTGCGCGCGGCGCCCGGCTCGGTACAATCGACCGCAAGTACGCGGCCACCGCCGCGCCCGTTTTGATGGTCGCACGCTGCGACCGGACACTGGAGGGGAGAAATGAAACTGGTCTTTCCGGGTGGGGATCACGCGCCGCTGGAGGTAGGCGGCGGTACCGTGACGATCGGACGTGATGCCGGCTGCACGATCGTGCTCGACAAGGATGGCGTCGCGCCGCGGCATTGCGAGATCGTCGGCACCGACGATGGCGCAAGCCTGCGCGCGCTCGACAGCGCGCTGGCCACCGTGCTCAACGGTCGCCAGGTCACGGCGCCGACGCCGCTCAAGGATGGCGACCTCATCGTCATCGGCCGCATCGGCTGTTCGGTGGTCAACGAGCGCAAGGCGGCACCGCAGCAGGCCGCCGCACCGGTGCGCGACGAGGCCACGCGCGTGCGCGCGGCGCTGCCCAAATTCGTGCTGCGCGGCGTGTCCGGGCCCACGCTGGGCAAGACCTTCGCGGTCAGCAACGGCGCCGTCATCGGGCGCCAGGCCGATTGCGACATCCCGATCGCGGCCGACGAGGTCTCGCGCCACCACGTTCGCCTCAAGGTGACTGCCGACGGCGTGATGGTCGAGGACATGGGTTCGGCCAATGGCACCTATGTCGGCAACCAGCGCATCAGCGAGGCGACGTTGTTGAGGCCGGGCGAGGAATTGCGCCTGGACACGATCCGCTTCCAGTTGATCGCACCCGGCATGGATGCGCGCCAGCAGGCGGCGGCGGTGCGTCCGGAAGCGGTTGCGCCGCCCGCGTCGGCGGCCAAGGGCGGCAACGGCACGCTGTGGATCGTGGTGGCCGTGATCGTGGTCGCGGCGATCGCCGCCGCCGTACTGCATCAGCAGGGCGTGTTCTGAGAGGCCGCCGAGGCACCGTCGCGAGCGCGTTCGCGCGGCGGTGACGGGTTGCCTGCCGGTCGGGCGCGGCCAGTGCCGCACCCGCGTCGCCGCTCCGGAATCGACCGGCGCGGCGCGACGTCCGCCTCAGTGACCGGTCTCGGCGTGACCACCGGCGGCTTCTGGAATGATGCTGTCGATGCGCATCGACAGGTCGATGGCACGGATGTGCTTGGTCAGCGCGCCGATCGAGATGTAATCGATGCCGGTTTCGGCGATCGCCCGCACGCGCTCGAGCGTGACCGAACCCGATACCTCGAGCGGCACGCGGCCCGCCGTCTCGGCCACCGCCTGGGCCAGTTCGTGCAACTCGAACTCGTCGAGCATGATGCGGTCGACGCCAGCCGCGATGGCCTCGCGCAGTTCCTGGAAGTTCTCGACCTCGGTTTCCAGCAACAGCTCCGGATGCAGCGCGCGTGCGCGGCTGACGGCCGCGCTGATCGAGCCGGCAGTGGCGATGTGGTTTTCCTTGAGCAGCACCGCATCGAACAGGCCGATGCGGTGGTTGTGGCCGCCACCGGTGCGCACCGCATACTTCTGCGCCAAGCGCAGCCCCGGCAGCGTCTTGCGCGTGTCGAGGATCCGCGCGCGCGTGCCGCGCACGGCGTCGACATGGGCCGCGGTCGCGGTCGCCGTGGCCGACAGCGTCTGCAGGAAATTGAGGGCCGTGCGCTCGGCGCTGACCAGCGCGCGCGCCGCGCCCTCGATGCGGCACAGCAGGGCGCCGGCGGCGAGCGTATCGCCATCGGCGGCCTGCCAATCGAGCCGGGTCTGCGGATCGAGGGCGTGGAAGCAGGCATCGACCCAGTCGCGCCCGCACAGCACCATGGCTTGCCGCGTCACGATGCGCGCCTGCGCCTGCGCCGACAGTGGCAACAGGTCGGCGGTGACGTCGCCGCTGCCGATGTCCTCGGCGAGCGCGCGCTGCACATCGCGCAGCACGTCGTCACGGCACGGTGGCGGCAATACAGGCATGGTCAAGCCGCAGGGGCAGGAGGGGGCGCAGGATAGCAAGCCGCGGCGCGAGCGGCTTGCTTCAGTGTGTCCCGTCGGCGGGCGGCACGGGCGCAGCGGCGGTTGCCGTCGCCGTGTGTGCCGACGCGGACGCCTCACTGCCGCCCGCGTCGCGCAGCTTGGCGACGATGGCGTCGAGCGCGCGATCGAACAGTGGCACTTCCTCGAGGATCGTCGTGCTGCCGCTGCGCAGTTCCTCGGCGAGCGAGGTGGCGGTCTTGTCGCAGACCTTGAGGCCGCGCCGGTTCACGAACAGGTACTTGGCGCTGATCGGGCTGATCCACGACAGTTTGGCGCGTTCGCGCTGGCCACTCTCGTCGACGAACTCGATCCAGCTGCCGGGCTTGATTGCCTTGACCGCGCGCAAGTACTCGTCGTCGGCGTCCGGTTCGGCGCTCACTTCGTCGGCTGCGAGCAGGGTACCGTCGAGCACGGCCTCCTCGACCGGGCTGTGCGATGCAGGAGCTGCCGGCGCCACGGCATCGGCGGTGGCACCTGCTGCCGCGTCGGTCGGAATGGCTGCCGCCACCGACTCGCGGATCACCTCGTCGACCTTCTTGGTTTCCAGCTTCTGCCCCGCCAGCACGCGGTCGTAGAACAGCGCCAGGTCGGCGAGCAGGCGCTGCATGTCGGCTTCGTGGTACGCGACCGTGGTCAGGCCGTGGCGCAGCGCCTTCTGCAGGGGCGGCAACAGGGCGCGCAGGCGGGCCAGCTCGTTGTCGGTGGTCTTGGGCTGCGCGCTCCAGATGAATTCGTCGGTGAAGCGCAGTGCATTGCGCCATTCATCGGACTCCTCGCCTTGGCGCAGCAGCGTCAGCACGAGATAGTTGGCCCACGGGCGCGACAGCACGCCATGCACGATCGGCGGCAGGTTGCGGTCGCTGATGCGCGACAGGATCTCGCGCGCGGCGCGTTGGCGCGCCGCCTGCAGCTTCTCGCGACCGCGTGCGGCATCGGCCGCGCGCTGCTCGGCCAGATCGGCGCGCTTGCGGTTCTGGCCGATGAAGTCACTGAACGAGGCGACTTCGCGGTCGAACACGCCCACGTCGTCGTCGAAGTCGCGCAGCACGGTTTCCACCGTCGCCTTGACGCGGTCGAACAGGCGGTGATCGCGGTCGGATTCCTCGCTCCAGCTCTTGCCGGCGTCGGCGAGCAGGTCGAGCAGACGTCGCGCCGGGTGTGTCTTCTGCGCGAACAGGTGCCGATCGAGGATGCCGACCTTGAGGTAGGGGATCTGCAGGCGGCCAAGCAAGGCCTGCATCTGCGCCGGCAGGTTGCGGTCGCGCAGGATGTATTCGAACAGCATGCCGACCAGGTCGATCGTGTCCTCGTCGGCCGAGGTCACGCGCTTGTCCTTGGCGTCGGCGGTCAGGCGGCCGACTTGCGCCAGCAATTCCTGCTTGATCTGCTGCACGATCTGCGCCGCGTCGAGCGGTTCGGCCTCGACGCGCGCCGGTGGGGTGGGACTGGCCTGCAGCAGCGTCAGGGCACTGAGCAGGTCGGTGGCCGAGAAGCCGCCCGCTGCCGGTTCGCCGCCGTAGTGCATCGGCCCGCGCCGGCTGGCGAGCAGCGCGCGCAGGGTGTGGTAGACCTCGGCCTGCACCGGGTCGTACACGGTCTGTGCATCGTGGGCCGTTGTCGTCGGATTGATCTCGCCGGCGTCGTCATGGCCGAGCAGACCTGCCGCCGGCGACGCGCCGGCGCCGGATTGTGCATTGCGGGCCACCGTATGGCGCACCTGCGGCAGCACTCCGGCGCGGATCAGCTCGATGTTGACCTCGTCGTAGACCGCTTCGAGCCCGGCGATGACGTAGCGCTCGAACAGCTTGAATACGATCAGCTTGACCTGGACGTTGACTTCGAATTCGCGCACCGCGACGCGGAAGGCGTTGGCCAGTGCGGCGGGGCCGATCGGATTGTTGGCATCGTCGACCTTGCCGCCGCCGACGATCACCGACAGGCGCTGGTTGACCTGGTAGAGCGTGCGCTGCAGGCGGTTCTCGGCCTTGGCGATCATGCTGCTGACGGCAAGGGACTCTTCCAGTTCGACGTCATCGACCAGGCTGAGGCCGCCTGCCGGCGCCGACGGCTGGGGTCCTTCGCCGGCTACCGTGTGGGCCTTGCCTTCGGCAAAGTCGTTGAAGGCGCGGCTGGCCTGCTCGTGGAACAGGCGTTCGACGAGATGGCGCTTGCGCCGGATCTCGCGCATGCCATCGAAGTATTCGGTCTGCACCGCGTTGCTGCCGGCGCGTTCGGCCAGGTCGAACAGCGCATCGTCGACGTTTTCGAACAAGGTGCCGACGAGCGCGTTGATGCGTTTGAGCGAGACGCCGCGCACGAGCTTGAGCAGATCACCGAGGCGATCCACCGGCGCCTGGCGTGGCGACAGGACGACGACGTTGGGGTTGTCGTTGGCAGCGGTCATGGTGCGAAGCCGGCTGAGGGTGCCACGTGGGCCGATTATGCCACTGCGCCGCCAGGCGCCGGCATGCCGAAACTGTCTACCCGTTCACAGTAGTGCATGCGTCGCGGGCTCAGGCAGCGGGGAACTGCGCGATGTCGGCGACCGCGAGCGCGGCGTCGGCGAGCAGCACCGGGATATCGTCGTCGATGCGATACAGCGTGCGTCGGTCGCGCGTGATGAGGCCGGCCGTCCACGCACCGGATGGGGCCGCGCCATGGTCACCTGCCGAAGCCAGCGCGCGGTTGACGGCCTCGAGCTCGTCGGCGCGCAGCAGGCGCAGCGGCACCTTGGTGCTCGGGCAGCACAGGATGTCGAGCAACTGGGGGTTGATGGCCACGTCGATCGCGTCGCAGGGCAATGCACGTACAATAGCGTTTTGCGGACGTGGCGGCTATGACGGAAAGCATGGTGGCGGCGCGACGAATCGGCGTCGTCATGGGCTCGCGCTCGGACTGGGACACGATGCGGCATGCGGTGGACATGCTCGAGCGGCTCGCTGTGCCGCACGAGGTGCGCGTGGTGTCGGCGCATCGCACGCCCGATCTGCTGTTCGACTACGCCGCGGGCGCACTCGCCCGCGGTCTGGCCGCGATCATCGCCGGCGCCGGCGGCGCGGCCCACCTGCCGGGCATGCTGGCGGCCAAGACGCGCGTGCCCGTGCTCGGCGTGCCGGTCCAGTCACAGGCGCTCAATGGCATGGACTCGCTGCTGTCGATCGTGCAGATGCCGGCTGGCATTCCGGTGGCAACCTTCGCGATCGGGCGCGCCGGCGCGGTCAATGCCGCCCTCCATGCGAGCGCATTGCTGGCACTGACCGATGCCGCGTTGGGCGAGCGACTGGATGCGTTCCGGCGCGACCAGACCGCTGCGGTGCTGGCTGGCGCCGATCCGCGCGAGCAAGCCTGATGCCGGTGATGGACACCTGCGTGATGAATGCTTGCCGTCGGCGGCCGCGCGCGCCGGGCAGGATGCGGACGGCCGCTACCGGCGCCGCGCGGTGCGAGGCGAACTGACGTGCCGACGATCGGGATCCTCGGTGGTGGCCAACTCGCACGCATGCTGGCGCTGGCGGGTGCGCCGCTGGGCCTGCGGTTCCTCGTCGTCGACAGCGCGGCCGACGCCTGCGCCGGTCAGGTCGCGCCGCTGGTGCAGGCCGACTGGTGCGATTTCGATGCGCTGGCCGGATTCGCGCAGCGCATCGACGTGGCCACTTTCGACTTCGAGAACGTGCCAGCCGATACCGCGCGCTGGTTGAGCGAGCGCACGCGCGTGTTTCCGAACCCGCGCGCACTGGCCACCTCGCAGGACCGCCTCGCCGAAAAGACGCTGTTCCAGCGCATCGGGCTGGCAACGCCGCCGTTTGCGGTGGTCGACAGCCGCGACGATCTGCAGCGGGCAGTCGCGCAGGTGGGTCTGCCGGCCATCCTCAAGACGCGACGGCTCGGCTACGACGGCAAGGGCCAGTACCGGCTGCGCCTGCCCGGCGACGTCGATGCGGCGTGGCAGGCGCTCGGCGGCGCACCGGCGATCCTCGAAGCCTTCGTGCCGTTCGAGCGCGAGTTGTCGGTGGTCGCCGTGCGTGGCCGCGACGGCGAGCTGCGGGCCTATCCGCTGACCCGCAACTGGCACACCGACGGGATCCTGTCGGCGAGCCTTGCGCCGGCGCCAGGCAGCCAGGCGCTGCTGCCCGTCGCGCTCGCCCACGCGCGGCGGCTGGCCGAGGAACTCGACTACGTCGGCACCTTCGCGCTCGAACTGTTCGTGCGTGACGGCCAGTTGCTCGGCAACGAAATGGCGCCGCGCGTGCACAACTCGGGGCACTGGACGATCGAAGGGGCCGCTGCCAGCCAATTCGAGAACCACGTGCGCGCGGTCTGCGGCCTGCCGCTTGGCGACACCGCTGCGCTCGGGCTGTCGGTGATGCTCAACTGGATTGGCGAATTGCCGCCGGCGCAGGCCGTGCTGGCCGAACCGCGTGCGCATTGGCACGACTACGGCAAGAGTCCGCGTGCGGGACGCAAGGTCGGCCACGCCACGTTGCGCGCCGACAGTGCGCCCGAGATGATCGAGCGGCTCACGCGCGTGGGCCGCGCGCTTGGCCGCGAGGCCCAGGTCGCGCCCGTGATCGAGGCGTTGCAGGCCGACGCCAGCGCCTGACCAGAACCCGGCCGCCAGCCTTGGCGGCGGCCAGGCGCGGGTTCACGCCATCTGGCTTGCTGCGAACTCCCAGTTCACGAGTTGCCAGAACGCCTCGAGGTACTTGGGGCGCGCGTTGCGATAGTCGATGTAGTAGGCGTGCTCCCACACATCGCAGGTCAGCAGTGGGCGGTCGCTGCCAGTGATCGGGGTGCCCGCATTGGAAGTGCTGACCAGCGCCAGGCCGCCATCGGCGCGCTGCACGAGCCAGCCCCAGCCCGAGCCGAACGTCCCCACGCAGGTCTTGGTGAATTCTTCCTTGAACTGGGCGAAGCTGCCGAAGGCCTTGTTGATCGCCTCGGCCAGCGCCCCGCCGGGTTCGCCGCCACCATTGGGCTTGAGGCAGTTCCAGTAGAAGCTGTGGTTCCACACTTGGGCCGCATTGTTGAACATGCCGCCGGTGGCCTTGCGGATGATGTCCTCGAGCGCGAGGTTCTCGAACTCGGTGCCCTTGATCTGGTTGTTGAGGTTGGTGACGTAGGCCTGGTGGTGCTTGCCGTAGTGGTAGTCGATCGTCTCCGCCGAGATGTGCGGAGCGAGTGCGTCGCGCGCCCATGGCAGCGCGGGCAGTTCGATGGCCATGAGGGACTCCTTGCCGGTGATGGGATCTTGCAGTCTAGGCAGTCGCGGCGCGCCGGATCAAGCAAGGAGCGCAGTGCTACACTTGCGGCTTTGTGCGTGCATGCAATCACAGGCTACCCATGGACGTCATCCAACGCATCACCGACACCCTCGCCGCGCATCCGATCGTGCTGTTCATGAAGGGAACGCCCGAGTTCCCGATGTGCGGGTTTTCCAGCCGCACGGTGCAGGCGCTCGATGCCGTGGGCGCGCACTACCATGCGGTCAACGTGCTCGAAGACCCGGAGATCCGTGCCACGCTGCCGCGCCATTCCAACTGGCCGACCTTTCCGCAACTGTTCGTCAACGGCGAACTGATCGGTGGCTGTGACATCACGCTCGACCTGTATCAGTCGGGCGAACTGGCCCGTCTCGTGCAGGACACGCGCAAGGACTGACATGCTGGCGTCGATCCGACTCGAGCGGGCCGCGCGCACGCCGGCCGCGGCGTCCTTGCACGAGCGCGTGGTGCTCGTCACCGGCGCCAGCGGCGGCCTTGGCCGGGCCACGGCGTTGGCTGCGGCGCAGGCGGGTGCGAGCGTGATCCTGCTCGGCCGCAAGCCGCGCGCGCTGGAGCGCGTGTACGACGAGATCGAAGCGCAAGGGTGGCCCGCCCCGGCGCTGTATCCACTCGATCTGGAAGGCGCCACGCCGCGCGACTACGAGGACCTGGCCGCCACGGTCGAGCGCGAGTTCGGTCGCCTCGATGGCATCGCCCATTGCGCCGCGCATTTCAACACGCTGCAGCCGTTCGGCCAGATCGAGCCGCTGGAGTGGGCGCGCGCGCAGCATGTCAACGTGACCGCGCCATTGTGGCTCACCCAGGCCTGCCAGCCGTTGCTGGAGCGCGCCGCCGACGCGGCCGTCGTGTTCGTGGTCGATGATCTGCGACGCATGGGTCGCGCTTACTGGGGCGCCTACGGGGTGGCCAAGCATGCGCTGCTGGGTCTGGCGTCGATCATCCACGAGGAAACCGAGAGCTCGCGCCTGCGCAGCCATCTGCTGCTGCCGATGCCGATGCGCACGGCGTTGCGCCGCGCCGCCTACTACGGTGAGGACACGGCCATGCTGCCCGAGCCCGACGAGGCCGGTGCGGCGCTGGCGTGGCTGCTCGGCGCGGCCGGCATCGCCGCGCGCGGGCGCTTGCTGGATCTGCGCCCGCAGGCGTGAAATGGGCCGCGGCCGCGGGCGGCGGCAACGGCCATGCGGGTGCGGGCGTCGCCAGCGGAAGCAGCCAACGGCCTGGAGGGGCCTGATCCATGGAAAGCTCGATGAGCACCGTGTCGGCGGGGATCCTGCTGTTCCTCATCATGGATCCGCTCGGCAACATCCCGTTGTTCCTGTCGCTGCTGCGCAACGTCGCACCCGAGCGGCGCCGGTTCGTGCTCGCGCGCGAGCTGCTGATCGCGCTGGTCGTGCTGTTCGCGTTCCTGTTCGGCGGGCAATACCTGCTGCACCTGCTGCAGCTCAAGCAGGAGTCGGTCGGCATCGCCGGCGGCATCGTGCTGTTCCTGATCGGCGTGCGCATGATCTTTCCGCCCAAGAGCGGCGGCATCTTCGGTGACGTGCAGGGCGAGCCGTTCATCGTGCCGATGGCGATTCCCGGTGTTGCCGGGCCGTCGGCAATGGCCGCCGTCATGCTGCTGGCCAACAGTCATCCCGGTCGCACGGCCGCCTGGAGCGTGGCGCTGTTCCTGGCCTGGCTGGCCACGGCGATCATCCTGTTGTCGGCGACCTACCTGTTCCGCTGGCTCGGCCACAGCGTGCTGACCGCGCTGGAACGACTCATGGGCATGCTGCTGGTCGCGCTGTCGGTGCAGATGTTCCTCGACGGGGTGGTGTCCTACGTGCGCATCGCCGTCGCCAGCTGAGGGCCTGCGTCTCCGATGCCGTCCCGTGGCTGCGGCGCCGGGCGCGGGGCCGTGGGCGGCGACAATCATCGCAAGTGATTGTTTCCATGGCACAAAGGAACCTTTTTTGGTTGCCGTTCCGGTCGGGTCATGGCGCTTGCGCGGCGCGCCGCCCGGTCGCCGACGCGCGGTGTTACAAATCCGTAATGGAACCCTGTTAAACTGCCGTTAGCGTAGCCCTGCGCATGCCCGGAGGGGTTGCTGGGGCCGCGCGGATCAACGACGTATTCCATGCATGGCGGCGCCTCACGATGGCGCAGCCGCGGTGCTGCTTTTTTCGTCTGGCATTTTTGGGGGTAACACCATGAAATCGCAATTCCGCCTGCGACTGCTGCCGCTGGTGATCGGTTCGCTGCTGGCCGTCTCCACCGCCTATGCGCAACAGACTTCGTCGGCCCTGAGTGGTCGCGTCGTCGATGCGGCTGGCAAGCCTGTTGCAGGCGCCACCGTCGAGATCATCCATGTGCCGACGGGTACGTCGCGCACGGTCGTCACCGATGCCGATGGTCGCTATGCCGCGCAGGGTCTGCGCGTGGGCGGTCCGTTCGAGGTCAAGGCGTCGGGTGATCATGGCGAGGCCGCCGACCAGGGCGACGTGTACCTCAAGCTGGCCGAAGAATCCACGCTCAACCTCGTGGTCGGCGCGGGTGGTACCCAGCAACTCGAGAGCATCGTGGTGACGGGCGTCGCCCCGGGCTCGACCTTCCAGGCCGACAACAAGGGCGTCAGCACCAACCTGTCGCAGCGCGCGCTGCAGGCTCTGCCGCAGCCGGACCGCTCGATCCAGAACATCGTGCGCGCCGATCCGCGCATCGTCGTCACCGACCGCGATCGCGGCGCGTTCTCGGCGATGGGCCAGAACTTCCGCTACAACTCGATCACGGTCGACACCATCAACGCGGGCGACCCCTTCGGCCTCAACGACAACGGCCTGCCGACCAAGGGTTCGCCGATCTCGCCTGATGCGATCGAGGAATACAACATCTCGACCGCCAACTACGACGTGAGCACGCGTCGCGGCGCCGGCGCCGTCGTCAACGCGGTCACCAAGAGCGGCACCAACGAATTCCACGGTTCGGCTTACTACTCATACACCAATGCCAAGGACCTGACCGGCGAGAATGCGGCGGGCAATGACTGGACCGGCTGGACCAGCAAGTACACGGCCGGTGCCACCCTCGGTGGCCCGATCATCAAGGACACGCTGTTCTTCTTCCTGTCGTACGAGGAGAGCAAGAACAAGGCGCCGGGTTCGGTGTGGGGGCCGGAAGGTTCGGGCGCGACCAATACCGTGCGCGGCCTGACCCAGCAGCAGGTCGACCAGATCACGAGCATCGCGGCAGGTTATGGCATCAATGCCGGCGGCATCCAGGCCTCGAACGTCGATCTGGTCAGCAAGCGCCTGCTCGGCAAGATCGACTGGAACATCAACGAGTCGCATCGCCTGAGCTTCCGTGCCAGCCGCACCAAGGAAGACGAGCCAATCATCGTGGCGGGTTCGTCCACGCGTCTGAACCTGTCGAGCAACTGGTACCTGTTCCACAAGACCAATGATTCGGCGGCGTTGACGCTGTTCGACGATTGGTCGAGCACGTTCTCGACCGAGGCGTCGATCGGTTACAACAAGTTCGACCAGGTGCGCGGGCCGCTCAATGGCCAGGCTGCCCCTGAAATCATCGTGCGCACGACCGGTACCGATTCGGGTACCAGCGTCGTGCTCGGCAGCGAGTATTCGAGCCAGGCCAACGTGCTCGGCGTGAAGACCTGGAACGCCTACTTCGCCGGCAACTGGTTCCTTGGCGACCACACGGTCAAGGCCGGCCTCGACTACCAGAAGGACAGCTACTACAACCTGTTCCTGCAGCGCTATTACGGCCAGTACGAGTTCAACTCGATCGACGATTTCGCCAGTGGCACCTACCGTCGCTATCGCCTGGCCGACCCGGCGCCGGGCTACTCGCTCGGCAACGTCGCCGCGGTCTACGACCTCAAGCAGTACGGCCTGTTCCTGCAGGACACCTGGCAGGCCACCGACCGCCTGTCGCTGATGTTCGGCCTGCGCTATGACATGCCGCACATGACGCCGGCACCGACCTTCAATCCCTGCGTCGCGCAGGCGTCGGGGACGACCGGCAACTTCGGCGTGTGCGGCCTGCAGGCCTCGACCAGCAATCCGAACGCGGCGTCGGGCGGTTACGGCATCAAGAACACCGACCGCATCACCGGTGGCGTGCTGCAGCCGCGCGTCTCGTTCAACTACGCATTCGACACCGAGCGGCTGACCCAGCTGCGCGGCGGCATTGGCGTGTTCATCTCCAACACGCCGGGCGTGTGGATGGCCAACCCGTACTCCAACAATGGCGTGGCGGTGGCTCAGTATGACGTCAATCGCCTGCGCACGCCGACCGATCCTGAGTTCAGCCCCGATCCCAACCACCAGAACATTCCGGGTGGCACGCTCACCACGCCGGGCTTGGGTCGTTCGCAGATGGGCGTCGACCTCGTCGACAAGCATTTCCAGTTGCCGACCGTCACCAAGATCACGCTCGGCTTCGATCGCGAACTGCCGTGGTGGGGCCTGATCGGTACCGCCGAGTATCAGCGCCTCAACGTCAACAAGGCCGTGCAGTACCAGAACCTCAATCTTGGTGCGCCGACCGGTACCCTTCCCGATGGTCGTTTCAGCTACGCCAAGGATCCCTACGCGGCGCCAGGCAGCAGCAACACCGCGCGCTGGAACGCCAATCCGTCGTTTGGCAGCGTGATCTACCTGACCAATACCGACAAGGGCAGTTCCGAAGCGCTGACGCTGTCGGTCAAGAAGCCGTTCGCCGACAACTGGTTCGGCATGCTGGGCTTCACCGCGAGCCGCGCCACCGAGGTCAATCCGGGTACCTCGAGCGTCGCGTTCTCGAGCTACCAGAATCGTGCGATGTTCAACCCCAATGACGCGGAAGTGTCGACCTCCAACTACTCGGTGCCGCGTCGCGTGATTGCCTCGCTGAGCTGGCAGCACAAGTTCTTCGGTGACTACAGCACCCAGATCAGCACGTTCTTCGACGGTCACTCGGGCACGCCCTACAGCTGGGTGTTCGGCAATGACATGAACGGCGACTCGCTGGGCGGACGTGATCTGGCGTACATTCCGCGTGGCCTCGACGACGTCATGTTCACGGGCAACTCGACGGCGGAACAGCGTCAGCAGTTCATGGACTACATCAACAACGACAACTACCTGAGCCAGTACAAGGGCCGCGTGTTCAAGCGCAACGGTGCGCGCGCGCCGTGGATCAACCAGATCGACCTGACCTTCCGGCAGGAGATCCCGGGCATCTTCCCCAGTGGCGCCAAGGGTGAGTTGCGCTTCGACATCTTCAACCTCGGCAACCTCATCAACGACAAGTGGGGCGTGGAACGCCGGGCGAGCTTCCCGCTCACGCGCAACCTCGCCAACTTTGCGGGTGTCGATCCGGCCACCGGTCGCTACATCTACAACATCGACCAGCAGATCAGTGGCGGCAACTACTCGCCGTCGGCGCTACCGGTCAACGAGTCGTTCAATCCGTCGCAGCGCTGGTCGGTATTGGTGACCCTGCGTTACACGTTCTGATCGGGTCGCGAGTGGACTGCAAACGGCCGGCCCTGTGCCGGCCGTTTGCTTTTCCGCCACAATGACGGGCTCGCCGTGCGAACGGCACCGCCTGGTGGCGCGCCGCGAGCGGCGACCGACAAGGCTTTGCCCAGGAGTATCCATGCAAGATTCCACCCGCGCCGCCACCGTCAGTGCGCGCATCACCCCCGCCGTCGGGCTCGACATCCTCTCGCGCCAGGAAGTGGCGCGCCTGCGCGACGCCGGCGCCGGCGGCCTGCATTCGCTGCTGCGCCGCTGCGCGCTGGCGGTATTGACCCAGGGTTCGGCCAGCGACGACGCGCGCGCGATGCTCGAGCGGTTCCCGGACTTCGACATCCAGATCCTGCAGCGCGACCGCGGCGTCAAGCTGGAGCTCACCAACGCGCCGGCCGAGGCCTTCGTCGACGGCCGCATCATCACCGGCGTCAACGAGCTGCTGTTTGCAGTGGTGCGCGACATCCTCTACGTCGCCACCCAGATCGACGCCGGCACCTTCGATCTGGACGATCCGCACGGCATCACCCACGCGGTATTCGAGATCCTGCGCAACGCGCGCGTGCTGCGCGCCAATGTCGATCCCAACCTCGTGGTGTGCTGGGGCGGCCATTCGATCAGCCGCGACGAATACGAATACACCAAGAAGGTCGGCTATGAGCTGGGCCTGCGTGCATTCGACATCTGCACCGGCTGCGGCCCGGGCGCGATGAAGGGGCCGATGAAGGGGGCGACGATCGCCCATGCCAAGCAGCGGCGTCGCCAAAACCGCTACATCGGCATCACCGAGCCCGGCATCATCGCCGCCGAGTCGCCCAATCCGATCGTCAACAACCTCATCATCATGCCCGACATCGAGAAACGGCTCGAGGCGTTCGTGCGGCTCGGGCACGCCATCATCGTGTTCCCGGGCGGCGTCGGCACGGCCGAGGAGATCCTCTACCTGCTCGGCATCCTCATGCATCCGGCCAACGCCGAGCTGCCGTTTCCGCTCATTTTCACCGGGCCACGCGAATCAGCCGCGTATTTCGAGCAGATCGACCGCTTCCTGCGTCTGGCGCTCGGCGACGCGGCCGCGCGGCACTACTCGATCGTGGTCGACGACCCGCGTGAAGTGGCACATATCGCGCGCAAGGGCGTCGATCGTGTACGCACGTTCCGGCTCGACAACCAGGACGCGTTCTTCTTCAATTGGGCGCTGCACATCGATGGCGCGTTCCAGACTCCGTTCCGGCCCACCCACGAGGCGATGGCGGCACTCAACCTGCATCGCGCGCAGGAACCGCACCGGCTTGCCGCCGACCTGCGGCGCGCGTTCTCGGGCATCGTGGCCGGCAACGTCAAGGAGGAGGGCATCCGTGCGATCGAGCAGCGCGGCTCATTCGTCATCCATGGCGACGGCGACATCATGCGCGCGCTCGATGCGATGCTCGCGAGTTTCGTCGAGCAGGACCGCATGAAACTGCCGGGCGGCACACGCTACGTGCCCTGTTACCGCGTCGAGGCCGGTTGAGGCGCCGGCGGCAACGAAAAAGGCCTGCATCGCTGCAGGCCTTTGCGTATCTGGCGCCCGAAGTTGGACTCGAACCAACGACCCCCTGATTAACAGTCAAGTGCTCTAACCGGCTGAGCTATTCGGGCGGGCCGCGTATTGTCTTTGCCGCATCCGGTGGCGTCAAGCGTTGCGGTGCAGCAGGCCCGGCCGGCCGCGGTCGTGGCGGTGGCCGCGTCAGCCGGCGGCGGCGAGGCACTGCGCAAGGCTGCCCGCGCTCGGCGTGCCGTCGCGCAGGCGGCCGCTGGCTGCGAGCACGAGCGTGCGCGCACCTCGCGCGCCGCTGCTGCGGTCGCAGATCGTGAGGGTCACGTTGCTGCCGTGTGCGCTGCCGTCGGGTCGGTAGTCGATGCGCAGTCGAGCGCTGCTGCCGACCACGGCGACCCCGGCCGCAAGCTGCTGGCCGATCGTCAGACGCTGTTCGTCGGCGCCGGCCTCGCGGTCGTGGTCGGCATCGACGAAGACCAGCCAGCCGCGCTGCCACTGCGCATCGTCGCTGCAGAGGACGCCATCGGCGCTCGGGCAGACCACCACATGGACGCCACGCGACACCGCGGCAAGGCGCGCGCTGTTGAGCGCAGTGGCCAGTTCGCTGCGTGTGGTGCGGGTGCGCGTGGCGCCGGTCAGGTCGCTGAACGAGGGTAGGGCGACGCCGGCGAGGATGGCGAGGATGGCGAGCACGCTGAGCAGTTCCACGAGCGTGAAGCCGCGACGGGGGCGAGTGGGCGCTGGCATGGCAGACTCCGGCTGCGAGGGGGTCGGCACATGCTCGGCCCGCGTCGGTCGCGCGGCGATGGCCGCCTGCCGCGGCCTGCTGTAGGAAATCGGCCCGCGACCGTGCGCGAAGTGGCTGCTTGCATGGGCGCCGGTGGTCCATACTTGGCCAGCATGCACAACGATGACTCCCGCGAGCGCTTCCAGCTCGTCGCGCCGTATCGCCCGGCCGGCGACCAACCGGCCGCGATCGAGGCCTTGGTAGGTGGCTTCGAGGCTGGCCTGGCCCAGCAGACGCTGCTCGGCGTGACCGGGTCGGGCAAGACCTACACGATCGCCAACGTGATCGAGCGCGTGCAGAAGCCGACCATCGTGATGGCGCCGAACAAGACGCTGGCCGCCCAGCTCTACGGCGAGTTCAAGGCCTTCTTCCCGCACAACGCCGTCGAGTACTTCGTCAGCTACTACGACTACTACCAGCCCGAGGCCTACGTGCCATCGAGCGACACCTATATCGAGAAGGACTCCTCGATCAACGACCACATCGAGCAGATGCGACTGGCGGCGACCAAGGCGCTGCTGTCGCGCCGCGATGCACTGATCGTCGCTTCGGTGTCGGCGATCTACGGCCTGGGCGATCCCGAGGACTACCTGCAGATGCGGCTCATCCTCGCCCGCGGCGAGCACACCGATCAGCGCGCGCTGTTGCGCCACCTGACCGAGCTGCAATATGTGCGCAACGACGTCGAGTTGCGCCGCGGCAGCTATCGCGTGCGCGGCGAGGTCATCGACGTGTTCCCGGCCGAATCGGAAACCGAGGCGCTGCGCATCGAGCTGTTCGACGGCGAGATCGAGAACCTGTCGCTGTTCGATCCGCTGACCGGCGCGCTGCTGCGCAAGGTTCCGCGCCATGTGGTCTATCCCAAGACCCACTACGCGACCACGCGCCAGGCCACGCTCAACGCGATCGAGACGATCAAGCTGGAGCTCAAGGACCGGCTCGACCAGTTGTACAGGGCCAACAAGCTCGTCGAGGCGCAACGGCTCGAGCAGCGCACGCGCTTCGATCTGGAGATGATGGCCGAGGTCGGTTATTGCAGCGGCATCGAGAACTACTCGCGCCACCTCACGCGCCGCCAGCCGGGCGAGCCGCCGCCGACCCTGTTCGACTACCTGCCGCCCGATGCGCTGCTGGTGGTCGACGAATCGCACGTGACGATTCCGCAGATCGGTGCGATGTACAAGGGCGATCGCTCGCGCAAGGAGACGCTGGTCGAATTCGGCTTTCGACTGCCCTCGGCACTCGACAACCGGCCGCTCAAGTTTCCCGAGTGGGAGGAGCGCACGCCGCGCGCGATCTACGTGTCGGCCACGCCCGGCCCCTATGAGCTGGACAAGTCGCAAGGCAGCATCGTCGAGCTCGTCGTGCGGCCGACTGGTTTGGTCGATCCACGGGTCGAGGTGCGGCCGGCCCGCACCCAGGTCGACGACCTGCTCGGCGAGGCCAATGCGCGCATCGCGCAGGGGGATCGCGTGCTCGTCACCACGCTGACCAAGCGCATGGCCGAGAACCTCACCGAGTACCTCGACGAACACGGCGTGCGCGTGCGTTATCTGCATTCGGACATCGACACGGTCGAGCGCGTCGAGATCATCCGCGACCTGCGGCTCGGCAAGTTCGACGTCCTGGTCGGCATCAACCTGCTGCGCGAGGGCCTCGACATGCCCGAGGTGTCGCTGGTGGCGGTGCTCGATGCCGACAAGGAAGGCTTCCTGCGCTCGACCGGCTCGCTGATCCAGACCATCGGTCGCGCCGCGCGCAACCTGCGCGGCACCGCGATCCTGTATGGCGACAGCGTGACGCGCTCGATGCAGGCGGCGATCGACGAGACCGAGCGCCGCCGCGGCAGGCAGCTGCAATACAACGCGGCGCATGGCATCACGCCGCGATCGGTCGAGCGCCGCATCACCGACATCATGGAGGGCGCGCGCGCCGACGGCGTGCAGTCGCGGCGCGTGGGCCGCGGCGCGGCGCGCAAGGTGGCCGAGCCGGCCGCCGACTATGCGTTGCTCACGCCCGAGCAGGTCGCAGCGAAGCTGCGCGAGCTCGAAGCGCGGATGTACCGTCACGCACGCGACCTCGAGTTCGAGGACGCCGCGCGGCTGCGCGACGAGATCCACGCGATCCGCGAGCAGGGACTGATTGGTTCGGCTTGATATCGGCCGATGTTGCCGGCGGTTGTCGCTGCGCTGGGGCTGTGCTACCTTGCGCGACCCTCGCCGGGCATCCCTCGGCGTTGCGGGCGCGTAGCTCAGCGGTAGAGCACTACCTTGACATGGTAGGGGTCACAGGTTCGATCCCTGTCGCGCCCACCAATCCAAGCCGTCCCACGCGCCACCTCGACGGTGGCGTTCGTGTATCTGCGCGGCATGGCTGGCGCGGACTGCTTCGCCGGCAGCCGCGCCCGCGCCATGCGTCGTCGCAGCACGGCGGCAAGCGGCGCGCCGCCGTGGCATGCACCGCGCCAAGCGCGGCATGGGCCGATACGCACCAAAGTTTGCAATCGGCACGTGCCGCGACCACGCCAGATCGGTGATGCTCGCGGCGATGCGCAATGGTCCCGCGCGATCGCGTTGCGAGTGAGGATGGTGATGCCAAGGCGGACGCAAGGTTGGTTGATGGTCGTCGTCACGGCTGGTATCGCGGCGTGCGGACTGCGCCCGGTGCTGGCGCAGGAAGTGGCCGAAATCAGCGTCGAGCGCTCGGACTGGCCATTGCGCAGCATCAAGGCCGATCCGCGCGCCGCGGCGGCGGCGGGCGTGGTGGAGCTGTGTGGCAGCCGCGCGCTCGACTGGGGCGCGCCCGCACCTGCGCCACAGGATCGCGTGGCCGCGAACCGGGACGGTCCAGCCGGCGGGCCGCTGTGCCTGAGCTGATGTCGCGGCTCGCCCCGAGCCCGACTGCACCCCCGGGCCTGGCGATGACGTGCCGAGGAATACGGTGGCGGACGCTGGCAGCGCGCGGGTGCAACGGCGTTGACAGTGACGGCAGTCTGCTCTAGCGTGCGTGACCATTCGTTGATCGCTGTGAGGTGGCCCGCGGGTAACCGCCGGTCGAGTGTGCGACATGGATACGCGAACTGCCCACGATTGAACCCGCGCGACGGCACTTGGTGGAACCCAGGCGCCTTGGCGCCTTTTTTGTTGCCCTGATCCAGGCCTGGGCCACACCCGTGCCAGGCAATGCGATCGATTGTTGGAACGCTCCCCATGATCACGATCACCCTTCCCGACGGCAGCCAGCGACAGTTCGAGCAGCCACCCACGATCGCCGCCATTGCTGCCTCGATCGGCGCCGGCCTGGCCAAGGCCGCGCTGGCCGGCAAGATCGACGGCCGACTGGTCGACACCAGCCGCGTGGTCGAGCATGACGCCGCCGTCGAGATCGTCACCGAGAAGTCGGCCGAGGCACTCGAGGTCATCCGCCACTCGACCGCGCACCTGCTCGCGCAGGCCGTGCAGCGGTTGCATCCGGGCACCCAGGTCACGATCGGACCGGTGATCGAGGATGGCTTCTTCTACGACTTCGCGCCCAAGGGCGAGCCGTTCAAGCCCGAGGATCTGCCGGCCATCGAGGCGGAGATGCGCAAGATCGCGCAGGAAGCATTGCCGCTGTCACGCCAGCTCAAGTCGCGTGACGAGGCCGTGGCGTTTTTCCGTGGCATTGGCGAGGACTACAAGGCCGAGATCATCGAGTCGATCCCGGCCAACGAGGACCTGTCGCTGTACACGCAGGGCGAATTCACCGACCTGTGCCGCGGTCCGCACGTGCCCGACACGGGGCGGCTCAAGGCATTCAAGCTCATGAAGACGGCCGGTGCCTATTGGCGCGGCGATTCCAACAACGCGATGCTGAGCCGCATCTACGGCACGGCCTGGCTCAACGACAAGGATCTCAAGGCCTACCTCACGCGCATCGAGGAAGCCGAAAAGCGCGACCACCGCAAGCTCGGCAAGCAGCTCGACCTGTTCCACATGCAGGAGGAAGCGCCGGGCATGGCGTTCTGGCACCCGAAGGGGTGGGCGCTGTGGCAGCAGGTGGAGCAGTACATGCGGCGCGTGTACGTCGCTTCGGGCTATGCCGAGGTCCGCTGCCCGGCCATTCTCGACGTGTCGTTGTGGAAGAAGTCGGGCCACTGGGACAACTACAAGGACAACATGTTCTTCACCGAGTCCGAGAAGCGGACCTACGCGGTGAAGCCGATGAACTGCCCCGGTCATATCCAGATCTTCAAGTCGGACCTGCGCAGCTACCGTGACCTGCCGATCCGCATCGGCGAGTTCGGCGGTTGCACGCGCAACGAGCCTTCGGGGGCGCTGCACGGCCTGCTGCGCGTGCGCAGCTTCACCCAGGACGATGGCCACGTGTTCTGCACCGAGGACCAGATCGAAGCCGAGGTCGTGGCGTTCCACGAGCAGGCGCTCAAGGTGTATGCCGATTTCGGTTTCGAGGACGTCGAGCTCATGCTCGCGCTGCGCCCGACGCCGCGGCTGGGCGACGATGCGATCTGGGACAAGGCCGAGGATGCGCTGCGTGCCGCGTTGCGCAAGGCCGGTGCGCAGTGGACCGAGCTGCCCGGCGAGGGCGCGTTCTACGGGCCCAAGATCGAATACCACCTGCGCGATGCGATCGGCCGCGACTGGCAGCTGGGCACGATGCAGGTCGATTTCTCGATGCCGGGCCGGCTCGGCGCCGAGTACGTGGGCGAGGATTCGGCGCGCCACACGCCGGTCATGCTGCACCGCGCGATCGTCGGTTCGATGGAGCGCTTCCTTGGCATCCTCATCGAGCACCATTCTGGTGCATTTCCGCCCTGGCTGGCGCCGGTGCAGGCCGTGGTCATGAACATCACCGATGCGCAGGCCGGCTTTGCCCGCGAGGCGACGCAAGCCCTTGTCGCGCAAGGATTCCGCGTCGAGGCCGATTTGCGCAACGAGAAGATCGGCTATAAAATCCGCGAACACACGCTGGCCAAGGTGCCGTATCTGCTGGTCGTGGGCGACCGCGAGCGGGATGCGGGCGCCGTCGCCGTGCGTACGCGCGCGGGCGAAGATCTCGGGTCGATGCCGATCGCCGACTTCGCGCAGCGTCTGAAGTCCGAAACGCGCCTGGCCTGAGGCCGGCACGTCCGGGTGCGTATTCTTTTTGGAGGGTCGACATATCGCCATCGAAAGCAAGCCGAACCGCCGGAACCACGAGATCCGTGTCCCGCGTGTTCGCGTCATCGGTCCGGAAGGTGAGCAGGTCGGCATCCTGAGCCGCGACGAGGCATTGTCGATGGCGCAGGACGCGGGGCTCGATCTCGTCGAAATCCAGCCCAACGGCGATCCGCCGGTGTGCCGCATCATGGATTTCGGCAAGTTCAAGTTCGAGGCGCAGAAGAAGGCGCACGCGGCCAAGAAGAAGCAGAAGCAGGTCGAGATCAAGGAACTCAAGTTCCGTCCGGTGACCGACGTCGGCGACTACCAGATCAAGATGCGCAACCTGCGCCGCTTCCTGGAAGAGGGCGACAAGGTCAAGATCACGATCCGGTTCCGCGGCCGCGAGATGTCGCACCAGGAACTGGGACGGGCGATGGTCGACAAGATCACCGCCGAGATTGCCGAGGAAGCGGTGATCGAGCAGTTTCCACGCATGGAAGGGCGCCTCATGGTGATGATGATCGCGCCGAAGAAGAAGCAGTAATCAGGAGCCGATCCGCGTTGGCGGATCACACAAGCCGGTTCGAGCAGGATGGAAAGCGTGGCCCCGGCCACCGCTCGCGCCAGTCACGAAAACCACTGAAGGGAAATGTCATGCCAAAGATGAAGACCAACCGGGCCGCCGCCAAGCGGTTCCGCAAGACCGCCTCCGGCAAGTTCAAGTGCGGTCACGCGTTCAAGAGCCACATCCTTACCAAGAAGGCGACCAAGCGCAAACGCGGTTTGCGCGCCACCAACCACGTGCGCAAGGAAGACGCCGGTCGCGTCGCCCGCATGATGCCCTACGCGTAAGGAGAACCAGACATGGCACGAGTCAAGCGTGGCGTCATCGCCCACCGTCGACACAAGAAGATCCTCGGCAAGGCCAAGGGTTACTACAACGCGCGGCGCAAGGTATTCCGCGTCGCCAAGCAGGCGGTTACCAAGGCGCACCAGTACGCCTACATCGGCCGCAAGCAGAAGAAGCGCAACTTCCGCAGCCTGTGGATCGTGCGCATCAACGCCGGGGCGCGCCAGTTCGGCCTGTCCTACAGCCGCTTCATCAACGGCCTGCTCAAGGCCGGCATCACGCTCGACCGCAAGGTGCTCGCGGACATCGCAGTCCACGACATCGCTGCGTTCGGTGCGCTGGCCGACAAGGCCAAGGCAGCTCTCGGCGGCAAGGCGGCTTCCTGAGCGATCACGCGCGCGCAACGCCGCATTGCGGCGTTGCGCTGGGCGGAAGAAGGGAAGGGCGCGCGTCCTTCCCTTTTTTATTGGTGCGGCGCGGCCGTCGCCTCGGCGGGCGCAACGGGAACTGGACATGAGCGACATCGAACAACTCACTGCCACCGCGTTGGCCGATATTGCCGCCGCCGGCAGCAGCGGCGTGCTGGAACAACTGCGCGTGGCCGTGCTTGGCAAGTCGGGCACGCTCACCGCGCAGCTCAAGCAGCTCGGCGCACTCGATCCGCAGCAGCGCAAGGAGCGCGGTGCGCAGGTCAACGCAGCCAAGGAGCACATCGGCGCGGCGCTGGCTGCGCGCAAGCTCGAACTGGAGCGGGCCGAAACGGCTGCGCGACTCGTCGCCGAGCGCATCGACGTGACGCTGCCGGGGCGCGACGGCACGCGCGGTGGCCTGCACCCGCTCACGCGCACGCTCGAGCGCATCTGCGGCATCTTCGCGCGATTGGGCTATGACGTGGCCGATGGTCCCGAGATCGAGGACGACTGGCACAACTTCGAGGCGCTCAACTTTCCACCCGACCATCCGGCGCGCACGATGCACGACACGTTTTGGTTCGGCGACGGGCGGCTGTTGCGCACGCACACCTCGCCGGTGCAGATCCGTGCCGCCAAGGGACGCACGCCGCCGATCCGCATCATCGCGCCGGGCAAGGTCTACCGCAGCGATTCGGACCAGACCCACTCGCCGATGTTCCACCAGGTCGAGGGGCTGCTGATCGACGAAACTTCGACCATGGCCGATCTCAAGGGCACGCTGCGCGAGTTCCTGCGCGCGTTCTTCGATCGCGATTTCCACATGCGTTTCAAGCCGACGTTCTTTCCGTTCGTCGAGCCCGGCGCCGACGTGATCATCCGCTGGGACCTGCCCGACGGTGGTTCGCGCTGGCTCGAGGTGCTCGGCTGCGGCATGGTGCACCCGGCGGTGCTGCGCAATTGCGGCATCGATCCGCAGCGCTACAGCGGTTTCGCTTTCGGCATGGGCGTGGAACGGCTGGCCATGCTGCGCTATGGCGTGGCCGACCTGCGCGCGTTCTTCGAGAACGACGTGCGGTTCCTGCGGCAGTTTGCCTGAGGCCGCGACGGAGCGGGGGCGACGGATTCGCGCTCCCGGACCACGGCCCTGACACGAACGAAGTGAGCAACCAATGAAGATCTCGGAAAACTGGCTGCGTTCCCGGGTGCCGCTCACGGTCGATTCGGCCACTCTCTGCGAGCGGCTGGACATGATCGGCCACGAAGTGGAGAGCGTCGAACGGATCGGCGATGGCCTTGCCGGCGTGGTCGTTGCGCAGATCGTCGCCTGCGCCCGGCACCCGCAGGCCGATCGCCTGCAGGTGTGCGATGTCGACGCCGGTGGGGCGCGCCTGCAGATCGTGTGCGGCGCTCCCAATGCGCGCGCGGGGCTCAAGGCGCCGCTGGCAATGGTCGGCGCGCGACTTGGCACGCTGACGATCAAGGCGGCCAAGCTGCGTGGCGTGGAATCGGCCGGCATGTTGTGTTCGGCGAGCGAGTTGGGTCTCGATGCCGACGCTGCGGGGCTGCTCGAACTGGCCGACGATGCGCCAGTCGGCATGGAACTCGCACAGTACCTGGGCCTGCCCGACGCCAGCATCGACCTCGGCCTCACCCCGAACCGCGCCGACTGCCTGTCGCTGGAGGGCCTTGCCATCGACGTGGCGGCGGCGTTCAACCTGCCCTGTGCGCCACTCGCCATCGACGCCGTGCCGGTGCAGGGCTCGCGCACGATCGAGGTCGAGCTGCAGGCGCCGGCCGACTGCCCGCGCTACTGCGGACGTCACATCGACGGCATCGATCTGGCGGCGCAATCGCCGGCGTGGCTCGTCGCGCGCCTGCGCCGTGCCGGCCTGCGGCCGATCAGCCTGCTGGTCGACGTGACCAACTATGTGATGCTCGAACTGGGCCAGCCGCTGCACGCCTTCGATGCCGACACGCTGCATGGCCCGATCGGGGTGCGTCGCGCGCGCGAGGGCGAGACGCTCAAGCTGCTCGACGAGCGTGAACTGCGCCTGGATGGCAGCTTCCTGCTCATCACCGATGCCGACCGGGCGGTGGCACTGGCCGGTCTCATGGGTGGATTCGATACGCGGGTCACTGCCGGTACGCGCAGCGTGTTCCTCGAAGCCGCACACTTCGCGCCGGCCGCGCTCGCCGGGCGCGCACGCAGCCTGGGCATGCACACCGACGCGGCGCACCGCTTCGAGCGTGGTGTCGATCCCGAGTTGCCACGCCGCGCGCTCGAACGCGCGAGCGCCCTCATCATCGCCTGCGCCGGCGGCAACGCCGGGCCGATCGTCGAGGCGGTCAGCACCGCGCACCTGCCGCAACGTGGCGCGGTGTCGCTGCGCCGTGCCCGCATCGAGCGTCTGCTCGGCATCACGGTCGCCGACGCCGAGGTCGAGCGCATCTTTGCCGCCCTCGACATGCGCTGCGAGCGCAGCGGCGACGGCTGGCACGTCACGCCGCCGAGCCGGCGCTTCGACATCGTGATCGAGGAGGACCTGGTCGAGGAAGTCGCGCGCATCCACGGCTACGAGCACATCCCCGATCGCGCGCCGGGTGGCGCGCTGGCGACGCCGGCGCTGCGCGAGGATCGCGTCGCGCTGGCTGCGCTGCGCGACCAGCTCGTCGGGCGCGACTATTTCGAGGCGATCACCTACGCCTTTCTCGCTTCCGGGCAACTGGCGCACTGGCAGCTCGACAGCGGCGCGCTGGCGCTGACGAATCCGCTGTCGGCCGACCTGGCCGTGATGCGACCGAGCCTGCTGCCGGGGCTGGCGGCGGCGCTGGCCGGCAACCGGCGCCGCCAGCAGCAGCGCGTGCGGCTGTTCGAAACCGGCAACGTGTTCGCCGCCGACGGCAGCGAAACGCTGCGCATCGCCGGCATCGTCTGCGGCACGGCGGCGCCCGAGCAGTGGGGCGATGCGCCGCGCGCGGTCGATTTCTTCGACCTCAAGGGCGATGTCGAGGCCTTGCTGGCGCTCACCAACGCCGGCGCCGAGTTCGCTTGGGTGCCAGCTGCGGCGCCGTGGGCGCATCCGGGCCAATGCGCGGCCATCGAGCGCGCGGGGCAGGTCGTGGGTCATCTTGCTGCACTGCACCCAGATCTCGGCGCGGCGCTCGATCTGGCGGAACCGGTGTTCGCGTTCGAACTCGACGTCGAGCCGCTCAGCCGCCGTGCGGTGCCACGCGCGCAGGGTCTGTCGCGCTTTCCGTCGGTGCGCCGCGACCTGTCGCTCGAACTGCCGGTCGAGGTGCCGTTTGCGGCCGTGGCGCGTGCAATCCGTGACGCAGTTGGCGAAACGCTCGCCGATGTCGTACTGTTCGATCGCTACATGGGGGACAAGCTCGGCAGTGGGCTCAAGAGCCTCGCCATCGGCTTGATTTTGCAGGACCGTTCCCGCACGCTTACCGATGAGGACGCAGACCGCTGCACGGGCCTCGCGGTTGCCGCACTCGAGTCGGCGTGCCGGGCAAAGTTGCGAGGGTAGTGATGGCGCTTACGAAGGCTGAAATGGCCGAACGCTTGTTCACCGACGTGGGCTTGAACAAGCGCGAAGCCAAGGAGTTCGTCGACGCTTTCTTCGACGTGTTGCGTGATGCGCTCGAGCAAGGGGAGCAGGTGAAGCTGTCCGGTTTCGGCAACTTCGACCTGCGTCAGAAGAATCAGCGTCCGGGACGCAACCCAAAGACCGGTGTCGAGATCCCGATCTCGGCGCGACGGGTCGTAACGTTCCGTCCGGGGCAGAAACTGAAGGTCCGGGTCGAGGCATATGCTGGATCAGGGCAGCAATAGCGAACTGCCGGTCATCCCGGCCAAACGCTATTTCACCATTGGTGAGGTCAGCGAGCTGTGCGCGGTCAAACCGCACGTGCTGCGCTACTGGGAACAGGAGTTTCCCAACCTCAAGCCGGTGAAGCGGCGTGGCAATCGGCGCTATTACCAGCGCCACGACGTGCTGATGATCCGGCAGATCCGCTCGTTGCTGTACGAGCAGGGTTTCACGATCACCGGCGCGCGCCAGCGCCTGGAAGGTGCGCAGGCGCGCGTGGAGTCGTCCATGTCGGCGCAGATCGTGCGCCAGGTGCGGCTGGAGTTGGAAGAAGTGCTGCAGCTCCTGCGGCGCTGAACCCGCCACGGCGGCCACCACGTGGCCGGTATCGCCTGCCAACCTGATACAATCCGCCTCACGGTACCCATGTCGGGGTATAGCGCAGCCTGGTAGCGCACTTGTCTGGGGGACAAGTGGTCGTCGGTTCAAATCCGGCTACCCCGACCAACTCATCGCCCACCATCGTCCAACGTGGTCCAATGAACCCCGCGAAATGCGGGGTTTTTGTTGCTGCTTGCCCGCTGTCCCCGTGCAGTCGCACGCACTGTCCACGGACGAAGCATGCGCGGCCTTGGCGTCGAACGTGCGTACCGGCGAGAAGGGTCGCAACAGTGATTCGGCCTACGAGCGCAACAAGATGCGCGCCGAGCTGAACTGCCGGTAGGTCAGGAGGCCTGGGGCTAGCAAGGCAAGGAGACCAACGGCAACATCACCTGTACACGTCCCCGCACCAACTTCCGGCCAAGGGTATTCCTTCGTTCGGTACCCTTGGAATGTCGCCCGTATCGGAGCCATCACATGACCGACCGCCGCACGCTGTATCCCGAGATCGAACCGTTCGACAGCGGATTCCTGTCCGTCTCGCCGCTGCATCGCGTGTACTACGAGCGGTGCGGCAAGCCCGATGGCAAGCCGGTTGTGTTCCTGCATGGCGGGCCCGGCGCAGGCTGCAACGCGAAGTCGCGGCGCTTCTTCGATCCGGCCCACTACCGCATCGTGCTGTTCGACCAGCGCGGTTGCGGGCGCTCCACCCCACACGCCGAGCTGACCGACAACACGACTTGGCACCTCGTGCAGGACATCGAGCTGCTGCGCAGCCACCTCGGCATCGAGCGCTGGCAGGTATTCGGCGGGTCGTGGGGCTCGACACTGGCGCTCGCCTACGCGCAGAGCCATCCCGAGCGCGTCACCGAACTCGTGCTGCGCGGCATCTTCATGCTGCGGCGCTGGGAGCTGGAATGGTTCTACCAGCGCGGTTGCGACGCACTGTTTCCCGACGTGTGGGAGCAGTATCTGGCCGCCATTCCGGCCGCCGAACACGGCGATCTCATGAGCGCCTACCACCGGCGGCTGACCAGCGCCGACCCGCAGGTGCGTCTGGCGGCTGCGCGTGCCTGGGCAGTCTGGGAAGGTGCGACGAGCTTCCTGCTGCAGGACGAGGCCCACATCGCATCGAGTGGCGAGGATGACTTCGCGCTTGCGTTCGCGCGCATCGAAAACCACTTCTTCGTCAACGGCGGCTTCTTCGAAGTGGACGGGCAGCTGCTGCGCGACGTGGCGCGCATTCGCCGCATCCCCGCCGTGATCGTGCAGGGCCGCTACGACGTGGTGTGCCCGCTGCGCAGTGCCTGGGACCTGCACCGCGCCTGGCCCGAGGCGGATCTGCGCATCGTGGCCGACGCCGGCCACTCGGCCTTCGAACCCGGCATCACGCACGAGCTCATCGCGGCCACCGACCGCTTCCGCTGAGACGCGACGCGCATGCGCAGCCGTCGAGGCTGCGCATGGCGGACCGGCTGTGCGCCGTGTCTGCTTTCAGTGCGCGGGCGCCGCGGCGGCGTGATCGCCGCGCAGGCAGGTGCTCATGAAGGTCTTGCGGTCGGCACCCTTGAGGTGCTTGCTGCTGGCTTCGGCGTTGCAGGTGGTCATCTTCTCCTGCTGGGTTTCCTTGGCCGGTGCCGCCGCCGTCTCGCCCTTGAGGCAGGAGCTCATGAAGGCCTTGCGCTCGGCGCCGGTCTTGCCGGCCGCTTCCTTGTTGCAGGTCGTCATGCGCTGCTGTTGCGGGGTGAGCGTCTTGCCGGCGTCCTTGGCGACCGCCGTCAACGAACCAACCGACAGCGCCAGCACCAGCGCGAACATCGATGTCTTGAGAAGCATGGGGAACGTCCCTCCGGTGGGGTCAGCCGTTGCCGGCTGGCAACGACGCGCGCAGTCTACGCCGCTGCCAAGCGGGCAGCGGCGACCGGAAACCGATGTTCACGCGGCTCGTTGCGACCGATTCAGGCAGTCGCCGACCCATGCCCGATCAGGCCGCCTCGGCCTGCTGCTTGCGCGGGCCTTCGAGCAGGGCGCGGCGCACACCCTCGACGAGCAGGTCGACTTCGGCCGAGCTGACCGCGAAATGCGGGGTGAAGCGCAGCGAATTGGCGCCGCCGTGGATCACGCCATAACCGTGCTCGCGCAGCCATTCCTCGGTGCTGCCGGCACCGAAGCACTTGAACTGCGGCGCGAGCTCGCACGAGAACAGCAGACCGGTGCCCTGCACCTTGGTGATGTAGCTGGGCAGCTCCGCCCGCAGCGCATCGAGCTTGGCGACGAACTCGGCGCCGCGCGCACGAATGTTGTCGCGCAGTTCGGGCGTGAGTGCCTTGAGCACGCTGAGCGCGACGTCGAGCGCGCGCGGGTTGGTGGTCATCGTGTTGCCGTAGATGCCGCGGTGGTAGAGCGCGGCGGCATGCTCGCTCACGGCCAGCACCGACAGCGGATACTGCCCCGCGTTGAGCGCCTTGGAATAGGTTTCCATGTCCGGCGCGTCGAGTTTCTCGAAACCGGGGTAATCGACGATCGACAACACGCCATGGGCACGCAGACCGGCCTGGATCGAGTCGATCAGCAGCAGGCTGCCGTGCGCGCGCGTGAGCTCGCGCGCGGCGGCATAGAACTCGGGCGTCACGCCGCGGCCGGGATCGCCTTCGCCCATGACCGGCTCGATGAACATCGCCTCGATGAACCAGCCGTTCCTGTCGGCATCGGCAAAGGCTTGCCGCAACTGGGCGACGTTGTAGGGCTCGACCGTGATGACGCTGTGCTCATCGCGATAGCTGGCCAGTTCCTTCTGGTAGGCCTTGCGCGAGGAGTCCGAATACAGCGCCGGCCGTTCGGTGCGGCCATGGAACGCGCCCTTGATGGCCAGGCGCTTGATCGTGCGGCCGGCGTGGCGCGCGCCCGGATCGGTCATCAGCTTGGCGTTGACGTCGACGATGCGCGCAGCCAGCGTGACCGATTCGGAACCCGAGTTGAGGCACATGAACTGCGTGTAGGGGCAGCCGCCGCGGCTGTGGCCGATTTCCTTCTTCATCGCGGCGCCGAAGCGCAGCTGCGACAGGTTCGGCGTCATCACGTTGGCCATCACCTGCGGGCGCGACAGCACCTTGAGGATTTCCTTGGGCGCGTGGCCGAGCCCGAGCATGCCGTAACCGCCCGCGTCATAGACCACGGCGCCCTTGACCGTGACCAGCCACGGGCCGTGCGCCGCCAGTGCGACGTAGGGATTGACGCCGTCGGTCGGATAGAAATTGACGAAATCCTGCTGCACCTGCGCGATCTGGCTCGCCTCATCCAGATGCAGGAAGTCGGACATGCACGAGCGCAGCGCGAGGTGGGCGGCATAGGCCTCATCGATCGCCTCGCCGAGCGCGGCATCGGTGGCGAGGAAGTGCTCGATGACCGCGTCGGGCAGGCCGACCGTGCGCACCTCGCCTTCATCGAAGGTCCTCATCTCGATCAATTTGGCCAGCATTGCGTTCATCGGTAGGTCTCCTCAAAAACACGTCGTGCCCGCCCCGTTCGGGAAGCGAGCACGGCGTCTTAGGTATTGATTTGCAAGTGAATACGCGAGTCGAATTGTAGCACGCGCGCCGGCCAGCCGGTACCCCGTCGCGGATGACAGGCGTCACCCGCGATCGCTGACGCGCGTGCCTGCCGGCGCGGCGCCATCGCCTGCACAGTGGCGCCGTCATCCACTGCACGGTCCATGCGCATGCCTGTTCCCATCGCCCCGGTGCTCGCCTACCACGCGGCCTCGAAGCGGTACGGCGCCGCCACCGCGCTCGATCAGTTCGATCTGGCCCTGCGTCCGGCCGAACTGTTTGCGCTGCTCGGCCCCAATGGCGCCGGCAAGACCACCGCGCTCGCGCTCGGACTCGGGCTGGCCGATCCCGATGCAGGCAGCGTTCAGCTGTTCGGCCAGTCGCCGCATGCGCTCGCGGCGCGCCGCCAGGTCGGCATCATGCTGCAGGACGCCGGACTGCCCGATACGCTCAAGGTCAGCGAGTTGCTGGCGCAGACGCGTGCCGCCTACACGCAGCCGCTCGCGGTCGACGAGTGCGCGCGCACGGCCGGCATCGAATCGCTGCTGTCGCGCCGCTACGGCCGCCTGTCGGGTGGCGAGCAGCGGCGCGTGCAGTTCGCGCTCGCGATCTGCGGCAGGCCGAACCTGCTGTTCCTCGATGAGCCGACCGTTGGACTCGACGTCGAGGCACGCGGGCTGCTGTGGCAGGCCATACGCACGCTGCGCGCCGCTGGTTGCTCGATCATCCTCACCACCCACTACCTTGAGGAAGCCGAGGCGCTGGCCGATCGCGTCGGCGTGCTCGTGCAGGGCCGCCTCGTTGCCTGCGGCAGCGTGGCGCAGATCCGTGCCCGCGTCAGCCAGAAGCGCATCCGCTGCACGAGTGTGCTCGCAGCCGAGACGATCGCGGCCTGGCCGCAGGTCGCCAGCGCGAGCCGTGCCGGCCACTACATCGAGATCGTCACCGCCGCCGCCGAACCGGTCGTGCGCGAACTGCTCGCGCTCGACGCCACCGTCGCCGAACTGGAAGTGCATCGCGCCGGGCTTGCCGAAGCATTCGTCGAGATCACGCGCGCCGCCGCCTGAACACGAGCACTGGGAGCACAGTCCATGTCCACCGCCATCGCCGTACCGGCCCTCGCCTCGTCCACGCCAGTGCCGCGCCTGCTGCGCTGCTATGCGCTGGAGGCGCGGCACGAATTCCTGCGCCTGCTGCGCACCCCGATGTTCGCGTTGCCCACCTTGCTGTTTCCGGCCATGTTCTACGTGCTGTTTGCCTCGCTCACCAACGGTTCGGCCAGCGGCCCGATCAACCCGGCCGTATACATGCTGGCCGGCTACACCGTGTTTGGCGTGATGGCGCCGGGCATGTTCGGCTTTGGCGTGGCGGTGGCGACTGATCGCGACAGCGGCTGGCTGCGGTGGCGACGCGCGTCTCCCATGCCGCCGGCGGCGTATCTGGCGGCCAAGCTCGTCATGGCCATGCTGTTCGCCGCGCTCGTGTACGCGACGATGGCAGCGGCCGCGGTCATCGTCGGTGGCGTACGCATGGCATGGTCGGCCTGGGGCGCGCTGGCGCTGGTGGCGAGCCTGGGCGTGGTGCCGTTCTGCGCGATCGGCCTGTTCGTTGGCAGTCTCTGCCGGGCCCAGGCGGCCCCGGCCATCGTCAACCTCATCTATCTGCCGATGGCCTTCCTGTCGGGCCTGTGGTTGCCGCTCATGCTGCTGCCGGCATTGCTGCGCGAGGCTGCGCCGGTGTGGCCGTCCTACCACCTCGCGCAACTGGCCTATGCCGCCACGGCACAGCCGCATGCGGGTTCGCTGCTCGGCCATGTCGCCGTGCTCGCCGGCATGACGGCGCTGTTCCTGCTGCTGGCCTGGCGGCGCCTGGCGCGCGCCTGAACTACCGTCATCGTCATCTACCCGAAGAACCCCGCGATGCAGTCTTTCCTGTCGCGCGCACTGGTGACGGTCGGTGCCATGCCGGACGCCGGCGCTCCGGCATTCACCTCTGTCGCCCGGCCGCAGCATGATCGGGACACCGCACGCGGCCGCGGTGCGACCGCCGATCCGGGCGCGCGCCAGCCGCCTTCCCGAACCACGCCGCACGTGGCCCTGTGCATGCCGAACCGGACATGTTCACCGACTGGCACATGCTCGCCGCGGCCCGGCGCGGCGCTTGGGTCGCGCCGACCGCGCTCGCATCGCGCTGGGCAGGCGTGCCGCCTTCGTGCGCGCCGACAGCGATCCCACGTGCGACACCACCGCCACGCGCGACCCGCGAGGTGTGGAAGAATGGTTGCGCGATCGCGCGCGCCCCGGCGGCCGGCGTGCCGGCGGTAGCGCGATGAACAGGCATGGGCACGATCCTCGGAGCAGGCCGTCATGAACCACTCCCCCGCACCATCGTCCGCAGCGCCCGCCGCCGCCGAACACGATCGCATCGCGTTGTGGAGCCTGCTCTATGCGGGCTTCCTGTTCGTCAATTGGGAGGTCGCGCCGCTCGTGCGGTGGCTGCCGCCGACGCTGCTCACGCTCGCCGTGTTCGTGCCGGTCTACGTTCACGTGGTGCGACGGGCGCGCGGTCGGGGCGCACTGCCCGCGGCCGCGCTGTTCGCGCTGCTGACCTATGTACTGCTGCCGTTCAACGTCTCGGCCAACACCTACCTCATCTACGCGGCCGCGCTGCTGCCGCTTGGCGGCATGCGGCCGCGCTGGTCGCTGCTCGCGATCGGCGGCGCCATCGCGCTGCTCGGTGTCGAGGCGGTGTGGTTGGGCTGGCCCACGCGCTACGCGGTCCTCGTCACCGCGATCTCGGCGATCATCGCCTGCGCGGTCTACCTCGCCAACCATTTCGCGCACGAGAAGGCGCTGCGCCAGGCCGAACTCAAGCTCAGCCACGATGAAGTGCGCCGACTCGCCGCGCTGGCCGAGCGCGAGCGCATCGGGCGCGACCTTCACGACCTGCTTGGCCATACGTTGTCGCTGATCACGCTCAAGTCCGAGCTCGCCAACCGCCTGCTCGAGCGCGATCCGCAGGCCGCTCGGCACGAAATGGTCGAGGTCGAGCGCGTGGCACGTGATGCGCTGGCCCAGGTACGGCGCGCCGTCAGCGGCATCCGCGCCGCCGGCATCGCCGCCGAACTGGCCGCGGCGCGGCTGCTGCTCGAAACCGGCGACGTGGCGCTCGACTATCACCTGGACGAAGTCGCCATGCCGCCGGCGATCGAGACCGCGCTCGCGCTCGTCGTGCGCGAGGCCGTCACCAACATCCAGCGCCACGCCCATGCGAGTCGGGCGCGGGTCACGCTGGCGGTCCTCGACCGCGCCGTGGAACTGCGCATTGCCGACGACGGGCGGGGCGGCATCGGCGCCGCAGGGAACGGCTTGGCCGGCATGCAGGAGCGCCTGCAGACGCTCGGTGGCACCCTGGTGATCGAATCGCCGCGCGGCGGTGGCAGTGTCCTCGTGGCGCGCGTGCCGCTGCCACCGCAGGCCAGCCACGGCAGCGCAGGGCAGGCCGTGGCACACGTCGCGCCGCTACACTGACGTTTCGCGGGCAATCGACGGATCGGAACGAGGGCAATCCAGGTGGCGATGCGGGTCTTGTTGGCCGAGGACCAGGCGATGGTGCGCGGGGCGCTGTCGGCGCTGCTGGGCCTGGAGAGTGACATCGAAGTCATCGGCAGTGCCGCCGATGGCGAGGAAGCCTGGCGTCTGCTGCAGGCGCTCAAACCCGACCTGCTCGTCACCGACATCGAGATGCCGGGCCTGTCGGGGCTCGAACTGGCGCAGCGCGTACAGCGCCACGAATTGCCCTGCAAGGTGGTGATCGTGACCACGTTTGCGCGCGGTGGCTTCCTGCGCCGCGCGCTCGAGGCCGGCGTGGCCGGTTACTTGCTCAAGGACGCACCGGCCAGCCAGCTCGCCGAGGCGCTGCGCAGCGTGCATCGCGGTGGCCGCGCGATCGATCCGCAACTGGCGATCGAAGCCTGGTCGGAAGCCGATCCGCTCAGCGAGCGCGAGCGTCAGGTGCTGCGCCTGGCCGGCGAGGGCATGAGCGCCGGTGACATCGCGCAGCGGCTCAACCTGTCGCACGGCACCGTGCGCAACTACCTGTCCGAGGCGATCAGCAAGCTCGGCGTGAGCAACCGCATCGAGGCCTGGCGCCTCGCGCGGCAGAAGGGCTGGCTGTAGCGCCGCCGCGTCAGTCGGGCGGCGGCGCTTCGCGCGCTGCCCGCGCCAGCGTGCGCCGCGTCCATTCCGGCCACAGTCGCCGCGCGGTCGCGAGCGGCAGGGTGCCATCACCGAACATGCCGCGCAGGATTCCGCGGTGGGTCGGCAGCAGGCCCAGCCGCGCCGCGACGTGGATCGCGAGCGCGACGATGAGCGCCCACGCCGCGTAGATGTGCGTGCGGATCGCCACGATGAACATCCAGCGCGGCCAGTCGGGCGTCACGTACAGGTACACGCCGCTCGAGGTATGGGAATTTCAAACGGCCTTTTCGGACAGTCTGGCGGCCAGGCTGCCGTCGTGCAGCACCGGTTCTGGCACCGAAGCCGGAGGCCCACGCGGTGGGCGACGTCGCTCGCGGAGAGGTCAATGCGATGGGTGAAGTGGTCGCAAACCGCGCGCCGTGGATCGCCTCGACCTTGAGGCTGTGGTTGCAGCGTGCCATCGCCGCGTTGTCGCCGCCGTTGACTGCGCTTGCCGCAGATTTTCCGAAGACTGTTTTCTGGGTGATTCAACGATGAAGCCAATCCCAACCGCCGCCCTCGTGCTGGCCGCCGGCCTCGTGTCCGGCGGCGCCCGGGGCCGACGCCGTACCGCCCGCGCACGTGGCCGCCTGCGGCCTGGAATTAGATCTTCCCGCGGGCTACAAGATCACCCGCCGCAAGCGTGACGGCAGCCCCAAGGACGGCGCCTCCTGCGCCTTCGACATCGTCCAGGCCCGGTCCGCGGCGCCCCTGCGCGGCGAATGCAAGGACAACGAAGACGGCGGCCAGCCGCCCTACAACGTGTGCGACTGGATGATCGACGCCGGCCCCGCCACGCCGAGCGTGCGGGTGGTGCGCGCGCCACCGGGCGGCAGGCCCTTGCTGGATGCCTTCGTGCGCGGCGACGATGACCTGTGGCACGTCGTCAACGCGCAGGCCGGCGACCAGCCCGCCAAGCCCTTCGACTTTCATGGCAAGCCTGCATGGAAGGGCGAAACCATCATGCGCGGCGACCGGTACCGCCAGCGCGTCAAGCACTTCAACGGCATCTACGCAGGCTCCCTCGGCGGTGATGTGACCCTGGTGCAGTTCGCGCCCGATCTGCCGGCAAGCGCCTTGCGGCGCCTACTTGGTGGTGTAACCGCCGTTGATCAGAATGGTCTGGCCCGTGACCCACCAGCCATCGCTGACCAGGTGGCGGATGAAGGGCACCACGTCCTCGATATCGGTCAACCCCGTCTTGCTGAAGGGCGAGAGCGCGGCGGCGCTCTTGTGGTAGGCCTGGGCGTCGGCGCTTTCCTGGCCATAGAAGAACGGCGTGTCCATGGGTCCCGGGCCCACGGCCGTGACCGAGATACCGCGCGCACCCAGCTCCTTGGCGGCTGCGCGCGTGTAATGCTCCACCGGCGCCTTGGTGCCCGCATACGAGGCATAGAACGGCGTGAACGCCCCCAGCAAGGACGTGACCAGGGTGCAGATCTTGCCGTTGTCATTCACGTGTTTACCGGCCTCCTTCAGAAAGAAGAAGGCGCTCTTGTTGTTGACCGCGTCCATCTCGTCGAACTCGGTCTCGCTGATGTCGGCCATGGGCTTCTTGAGCACCTTGCCCACGGTGTTGATGGCGATGTCCGGTCGGCCCACGGCGGTCACGCAATCGGCGAACAGCCTTTCCATCGCTGCGGCCGTGGTCAGGTTGCCCTGCAGCGCCACGGCCTTGGCGCCAAGCTTTTGCACGGCCGCCACGGTGGCATCGGCATCGGCCTTGGATGCTGCGCTGTTGTAGTGGATGGCGACGGCCTTGGCGCCATGCTGCGCCAGGTCGCGCGCCAGCAGGCCGCCGAGGTTCTTGGCGCCGCCGGCGATCAACACGACCTTGCCTTGAATGCTGTGCTGGGACATGGGGGACTCCTTCATGCAGATGAACGACAGTCAATCACTCTATTTGCCAACAAAGCGCAAATAAATATCGAATCAACGGCTTTACTATCCAAGAATTACAAACAAAGAACGCCCATGGACCGCATCGAGCAACTTCACATCTTTGCCCGCGTGGCGCACAGCGGCAGCTTTACCCAGGCGGCCGACCAGCTGGGCCTGCCGCGGGCCACGGTGTCGCTGGCCGTGCAGCAGCTCGAATCGCGCCTCGGCACGCGGCTGCTGGCGCGCACCACGCGCCGCGTGGCGCTCACCCAGGACGGCCAGGCCCTGCTCGAACGTGCCCAGGCGCTCGTGGCCGACATGCAGGAACTGGAGCAACAGTTCCGTCCCCAGGGCGGCGCGCTCAGCGGGCGCCTGCGTGTGGACATGCCCAGCCGCATCGCGCGGCGCCTGGTGGCGCCGGCGCTGCCTGGCTTCTTTGCGCTGCATCCCGGCGTGGAGGTGGAGCTGGGCAGCAGTGACCGGGCGGTTGATCTGGTGCAGGAGGGCGTTGACCTGGCGCTGCGCGTGGGCACGCCACCCGCCAGCAGCCTGGTGGCGCGGCCCCTGGGACAGCTGCGCATGGTCAACTGCGCCAGTCCGGACTATCTGGCGCGCTGCGGCACGCCGCGGTCGCCGCAGGATCTGGCACGGCACCAGGCCGTCAACTACGCCTCGCCCACCAGTGGGCGGGTCGAGCCCTGGGAATGGCAGCAGGCCGGGCAGGTACACACCCTGGTCTTGCCCGGCAGCGTGGCGGTGAACAACGCGGAAACCTATATCGCCTGCTGCCTCGCGGGCCTCGGACTGATCCAGGTACCGGCCTTCGACGTGCGTGAGCACCTGCAGAGCGCAGAACTCGTCGAGGTGCTGCCAGACTGGCCCGCGCCCGCCATGCCCATGCAGCTGCTGTACCCGCACCGGCGCCACCTGTCGCGGCGGCTGCAGGTTTTCAGCCAGTGGCTTGCAGAAGTGCTCGCTCCCTGCTGGGAGGCAGGCGATCCATCGCGGGGGCTGGGGTGATCAGCTGTTGCGGCGCATCTGCGCAAATGCCGCAAACTCCCAACTGCGCATGGCCAGCGGTAGGGTGTCGCCCTCGCGCTCCTGCTCGGGCAGGCGCCGCTCGGCCAGGTGCTGCTGGGCAGCGTCCCCGGCCACGCGCTGCGAGCGCTCGAGCCGGGACGGAGCCAGGCTGCGGACGATGGAGCCTTGAGGCATAGGAATTTCAGATGGCCTTTTCGGGCAGTCTGGTGGGTAGGCGGTGGTCGTGCAGCACCGGTTATGGCACCGAAGCCGGACGCCCACCCGGTGGCTTTCGGCAGCTCGCCGCCGCTCATTGGCGTCATCCCTGGCGGCGCTGACCGATGCTCAACAAGGAGCAGAAACCACAGCCAAGCATCGGCCGTGAGACGATCGGTGCGGTGCAGTACACGGAGTTCGGTCCATGCAAGGGTGGCAGATCCAAGGCAGGGCTGGGGCGCGGCGCGGCACAGGCGCGCGCTGTTGGCGCCGGCTGGCGGCGATGGCCGGCGTGGTGGCCGCGAGTCTGGGTGTTGCGGCACCGCCCGTTGCCGCGCCGACGCACGAGGTCTACGTGTGGCAACGGGTGTGGAACGAGCCGCTGCGCGGCGCGCTCGGCGACAGCCGCGATCTCTTCAGCGGCGTGCGCGTGCTCGTGGCGCAGGTGTCTGGTGATGGCCGCTGGCAGGCGACCCAAGCCGATCCGGCGGCGCTCACCGGCGATGCGCGGCGCCGCGTGGCGGTGGTGCGCTTCGATGGCGCCGGTCAGGCGCCCGTGGCCGAGTCGCTGCTTGCCGAACTGCGACCGCTGCTCGCGCGCTGGCAGTCTGGCGCTGCGCCGTTCGCTGCGGTGGAGATCGACTACGACTGCGGCACCGCGCGGCTGGCCGACTACGCGGAGCGCCTGCGCACGCTGCGTGGCGGCTTGCCGGCGGGACTGGCGCTGTCGGTCACCGCGTTGCCGGCGTGGCTCGATGCGGGTGAACTCGATGGCGTGCTCGACGCCGTCGACGAGAGCGTGCTGCAGGTGCATGCGGTGCAGCGCCCAGCGGCGGGCCTGTTCGACGCGGCGAGCGCCGAGCGCTGGGCGCGTGCGTTCGCCCGGCGCACGACGCGGCCGTTCCGCCTCGCGTTGCCCGCCTATGGCACGCGCGTGTACTTCGATGACGCGGGGCAGCCGCGCGCCGTCGAAAGCGAAGCGCGACTCGAGGACCGGCCGGCGCTGCCGGGCGAGGAACTCGCGGCCGAGCCACGCGAGGTGCTCTCCCTGCTCGCACGCCTGCGCGCCGATCCGCCCGCGCACTGGCAGGGCGTGGCCTGGTTCCGCCTGCCGTTGCCCGGCGATCGGCGGGCGTGGACGCTCGCGGCATTGCGCGAGGTCATCGCCGGCACGCTGCCGCGCGCACGCTTCGAGGTACGCCTGACGCCACAGGCCAACGGCGCGCACGATCTCGCGCTCGCCAATGGCGGCACGGTTGCGGCACCGGCGCCCGCGCTGCGCGTCGCCACCGCCTGCAACGCGCACGATGCGGTGGGCGACTGGATCGCGGCGGGCGATGCCACGCGCCTGCGCTTCCTGCCCAAGCCGGGCTTCCGCCTGCCGCCGGGTCGCACGAGCCCGGTCGGCTGGCTGCGCTGCGCGCAGGCGCCGGTCGTTACAATCGAGGACTCGCAAGCAAAGGATGTGCAATGAAGAAGACGCTGCTCGCCGCGCTCGCGCTGGGCATCACGCTGCAGGCCTGGGCCTGCGGCCCCGATTTCCCCGAGAACCTCCTCGACCACCGTGGCGCCACGCTGACCCACCTGCCGGCGCGCGGTTTCGCCGCCGAGGCCGCACGGCTCGTGCCGGCACCGCCGGGCGCGGCCACCGCGGGTTCGGTCGGCATCGGCAGTCATGGCGATGTCGAGGTGCGGGCGGGCGTCGAGCGCGACTGGTTGGGTGACCAGGCCGAACTCGCCCAGCGCGTGCGCGAGGCCGACAGCGGAGCGGCCGCCTGGAATCTTGGTGCTGGGCTGCCCGTCGAGGCGCGGCGCTATCTCGCGGGAGCCGCCGCGTTCGCGCAGGGGGCGCATGACGAGGCGCGGCAGCGCTTCGCAAGTGTGCTCGAACTGCCCGCCGCCGAGCGGCGCCACTACGGGCCGTGGGCGCAGTACATGCTCGGTCGCCTGCTCGCCGACACCGCGCCGGCGGAAGCAGCGGCCGCGTTCGCGCAGGTGCGCGAGCTGGTCGCCGCGGGCGCGGACGATCCGCTCGGCCTCGCCCTCGACAGCCAGGGCGAGCAGGCGCGTCAGTTGCTCGCCACGGGTGACACTGCGGGCGCGGTGCGCCTGTACGCCGAGCAGGCCGCGCGCGGCTCGGAGCTCGGTTGGACCTCGCTGCTGGTGGTCGCGCGGCGCATCGTCGCCAGCGACACCGAACTCGATGCCGCAGCGCATGATGCGCGGTCGCGCAAGCTGGTCGCGGCATACCTGATCACGCGCGGCGACGTGGGCGACTTCGACGATGAGGATGCAGCGACGCTGGAGCGCGTCACACAACGTTTTCTCGCCGCGCTCAGGCATGAGGACGCGGCCGGTTTCGACGACGCCTCACGGCTCGCGGCGCTCGCCTATCGCAGTGGCCGTTACGACGTCGCGGCGCGCCTGGCGGCGAAGGGCGACGACGGATTGTCGGCGTGGGTGCGCGCCAAGCTCGCGCTGCGCGCGGGCGACATCGCGGCGGCGACGCAGGCCTATGCCGTTGCGGCCAAGGCGTTTCCGCCGACCGAGCCCGATGGTGACGGGGAGGGCGACGCCGGTGTGGCGCCGGCGGTGGACTACTGCCGCGTGCGCGGCGAGCAGGGCACGCTCGCGCTGGCGCGCGGCGAGTACCTCGCGGCGATGGACCACCTGTTCCACGCCAACGCGTGGGAGGACGCGGCCTTCGTCGCCGAGCGCGTGCTCACGGTCGAGGAGCTCGAGGATTTCGTGGCGCACAATGCGGCTGCGCCCGGCAGCATCGGTGGTTTTGAAAGCGGTGCCGATCCGGTGCACCAGTTGCGCACCCTGCTCGCGCGGCGCCTGCTGCGGGCCGGGCAGTGGGACGCCGCGCTCGCGCATTTCGATGATCCGCAGTTGCGGGCCAAGGCGCAGGAATACGTCGCCGCGCGCCGTGCCGCCGAGCAGGGCGGGCGCATCGAGCGCGCCGAGGCGTGGTATCGCGCGGCCGAGCTCGCGCGCAACGACGGCATGGAACTGCTCGGCTACGAGGTGACGCCCGACATGGTGACGTGGGGCGGCAGTTTCCCCACCGTCTACGATTTCGGCTATCCGCGTGCCGGCGAGTCTGCGAGCACTGTCGGCGACGCGCCCGCGTTCAAGTTGCCGTTCGCCGCGGGGCCGACCGACGCGGAGCGCGTGCGCGTGACCGCGAGCGCCGCGCAACCCGACCGTCGCTTCCACTACCGCTACGTCGCCGCCGAGTTCGCCGCCCGTGCCGCCGACCTCGTGCCGCAGCGTTCGCAAGCCTACGCGGCACTGCTGTGCAGCGCGACCGGCTACGTGCTCAATGATGCGCCCGAGCTCGCCCGCGACTACTGGCGGCGCTACGTCAAGCACGGGCCGTACGTGCCCTGGGCCGACGATTTCGGCAATCAATGCCTCGCCCCGGATTTCCCCGGCGCGGCCAAGCGCCTGCACTTCGAACGCGTGCGCGCCGCCAAGCGCCTCGCCAGGCGCGCGTTGCCATGGGCGGCGGGCGCGCTGTTGCTCGCGCTCGGTGCTGGCGCGTGGTGGTGGCAGCGCCGTCGCCGCGGCAGCGCAGCGCAGGGTCACGTGGTCGCGGGTTGAGCGCCGTCGCGCACCGCGGCCGCGCGCGGTACTTGGCGCACGCGCGACCGGCTGCCTACCATCCACGTTTTCACCCCATTGGCCACCCCGTTGCGCAAGACCGATTTCCATTACGACCTGCCGCCCGAGCTCATCGCCCAGGTGCCGCTCGCGCAGCGCTCGGCGAGCCGCCTGCTGCTCGCCGATGCGCGCAGCGGCACGCTCGCCGATCGCGGCATCACCGATCTGCCGGCGCTGCTGCAGCCGGGTGACCTGCTGATCTTCAACGACACCCGCGTGCTGCCGGCGCGCCTGTTCGGGCGCAAGGAATCGGGCGGCGCGGTCGAGATCCTCATCGAGCGTGTGACCGGCACGCATGAGGCGCGCGCGCAGCTGGGCGTGAGCAAAAAGCCGAAGTCCGGCGGCCGCATCGTGCTCGCCGACGGCAGCCTCGTCACCGTTCTTGGTCGCGACGGCGAGTTCTTCCTGCTGCGTTTCGACGAACGCGAGCCGCTGGAAAAAACGCTATTGCGCCTGGGCCGCATGCCGCTGCCGCCATACATCGAACGCGACGCGGATCGCGCCGACGACGAGCGCTACCAGACCGTGTTCGCGCGCCAAGCGGGCGCGGTCGCCGCGCCGACGGCGGGCCTGCATTTCGACGCCGCGCTGCTCGCCGCGTTGCGGGCGCGCGGCGTCGATTTCGGCTACGTCACGCTGCACGTCGGCGCCGGCACGTTCCAGCCGATGCGCGCAGAACGCCTCGAAGACCACACGATGCACCGCGAATGGCTCAACGTCGGCGCCGAACTCGTCGAGAAGATCCGCCACACGCGCGCGCGTGGCGGGCGCGTCATCGCGGTCGGCACGACGGTCGTGCGCGCGCTGGAGTCATCGTTGCAAGGCGGCGAAGTCGCACCGTTCGCGGGCGAGACGCAGATCTTCATCTTCCCCGGCTATCGCATCACCAGCGTCGATGCGCTGGTGACGAACTTCCACCTGCCCGAATCGACCCTGCTCATGCTCGTGTCCGCCTTCGCCGGGCGCGAGTTCATGCTGGCGGCATACCGGCACGCGGTCGACGCGCGCTACAGGTTCTTCTCGTATGGCGATGCGATGCTGATCCTGCCGCCCGGCACCGCGGCGGCGGTGTAGCAGCTCGGTGCCGAGCGCGGCGCAGGCTGCGGCGTCGAACCTTGGATGCGATGGGCGCGTGTCGATTTGGCGCGGCTTGGCCGCTTGTCGCGCATCGATCGCCGCAGCGCGTATCATGCGCGGCCTGTTTCCGCGGCGGCCCGTTTCATGCAGTTCGAGCTTCTGACAACCGACGGCGCCGCACGCCGCGGCCGGCTGGCGTTTCCGCGCGGCACGATCGAGACGCCGGCGTTCATGCCGGTCGGCACCTATGGTTCGGTCAAGGCGATGACGCCGCAGTCGCTGCGCGAGATCGGCGCGCAGATCATTCTCGGCAACACCTTCCACTTGTATCTGCGCCCGGGGCTCGAGGTCATCGAACGCTTCGGCGGCCTGCATCGCTTCATCGGCTGGGACCGGCCGATCCTCACCGATTCGGGTGGTTTCCAGGTGTTCTCGCTTGCGCACAAGCGCAAGATCACCGAGGAGGGCGTGACCTTCGCCTCGCCGGTCGATGGCTCGAAGGTGTTCCTCTCGCCCGAAGTGTCGATGCAGATCCAGCGCACGCTCGATTCCGACATCGTCATGATCTTCGACGAGTGCACGCCGTACCCGGCCGACGAGCGTACCGCGCGCGCCTCGATGGAGCTGTCGCTGCGCTGGGCCGAGCGCTCGCGGCTGGCGTTCGATGCGCTGGGCAATCCCAATGCGCTGTTCGGCATCGTGCAGGGCGGCGTGCACGCGGAGCTGCGCCGCCGCTGCGCGCAGGCACTCATCGACATCGGCTTCGACGGCTATGCGATCGGCGGACTGGCCGTGGGCGAGCCCGAGGCCGAGCGCAACGCCACGCTCGAGGCCATCGAACCACTGCTGCCACGCGAGCGGCCGCGCTATCTGATGGGTGTGGGCCGTCCCGAGGACATCGTGGCCGCGGTCTGCCGCGGCGTGGACATGTTCGATTGCGTGATGCCGACGCGCAATGCGCGCAATGCGCACCTGTTCACGCGCCACGGCACCTTGCGCATCCGCAACGCATGTTACGAGCACGACACGCGCCCGCTCGACGAGACCTGCGCCTGCTACACCTGCCGCAACGGCTTCAGCCGTGCCTACCTGCGCCACCTGGACCGATGCGGCGAAATGCTGGGGCCGATGCTGGCGACGATCCACAACCTGCACTACTACCAGGAACTCATGGCCGGCCTGCGCGCCGCGATCGACGAGCGGCGCCTGGCGCAGTTCGTGGATGGGTTCTGGCGGCTGCGCGCAGGGCCGGCCTAGGGTCCGCCGGCGGGCGCCTGCCGGCGCGGCCGCGTGGCAGCGGGTCGGCGGCGGTGGCGGTGGCGGTGGCGGTGGCGGCCGTGAGGCGTCCCTGGACGTGGTGGCGCTGGCGACCGCGTCGCCGCTCCCCGGTATGGCATAATTCGCGATCTTTTTGGTCCCCGCCGGGGCCTGACCCTCGGCGCACAACCGGAGCATCCATGGATTTCTTCATCAACACCGCCCATGCGCAGGCCGCTGGCGACGCCGCCGCGGCACCCAATCCGCTGGTGTCGTTCCTGCCGCTCATCATCCTGTTCGGCATCTTCTACTTCATGTTGATCCGGCCGCAGATGAAGCGCGCCAAGGAGCAGCGCGCCATGATCGCGGCGCTGGCCAAGGGCGACGAGGTGCTGACCAACGGCGGTCTGCTCGGCCGCGTCGAGGAGATCAACGAGCAGTTCGTGGTGCTCGAAGTCGCCAACGGGGTGTCGGTGAAGATGCAGAAGCAGGCCATTTCCGCCGTGCTGCCCAAGGGCACCCTGAAGTCGGCCTGAGCCGGCCGACCTGACAACCATCCGTCGCGGCCGGAGCTGGCCGCGGCAGCGCAACGGATCCCACCATGAACGATTTTCCACGCTGGAAGTCCGTGCTCGTCGTAGTCGTGCTGTTGCTCGGCATTCTCTACGGCGTGCCCAACCTGTACGTGCAGCAGCCGGCCGTGCAAGTCACCGCCAATCGCGGCGCGACCATCGACGAGGCGCTCAAGGAGCGCGTGCAGGGCGTGCTGGAGAAGGACAAGATCACCTTCCAGAGCATCGAGTTCAACAAGGACCACATGCTCGTGCGGCTGCCGCTCGGCGCCAGCGACGACCAGGCCAAGGCCGTCGAGGCGATGAAGACCGAGCTGGCCGACCAGTACGTGGTGGCGCCCAATCTGGCCTCGACGGTGCCGGCGTGGATGCTCGCGATCGGCGCGCGCGAGATGCCCAAGGGCCTCGACCTGCAGGGTGGCGTGCACTTCCTCATGGAAGTGGACGACAAGGACGTGCTCGACAAGCAGGTGCAGCGTTACACCGACGACATCCGCGGCGTGCTGCGCGAGAAGAACATCCGCTACCAGTCGGTCAACCGCGGCGCCAAGGGCGTGGTGGTGCAACTGCGCTCGGCCGAGGATCGCGACGCCGCGCGCACGGCGATCCAGTCCAAGGTGCCCGATGTCGTCGTCAGCGATGGCCCTGGCAGCGGCGATGCGTTCGTGCTCAACGCCAGCGTCAAGCCGGACAAGGTGCGCGAGGCGGCGCTCAACACGATCCGGCAGAACCAGGCCACGCTGTCCAACCGCATCAACGCGCTCGGCGTGGCCGAGCCGCTGATCCAGCAGCAGGGCGAATCGCGCATCGTGGTCGAGCTGCCCGGCGTGCAGGACACGGCCGCCGCCAAGCGCGTGCTCGGCGCGCAGGCCACCCTCGAGTATCACGCGGTCGATCAGGATGCCAACGCGTTCGACGCCATGCGCAGCGGCAACGTGCCGCCCGACGACAAGCTCTACTACATGCGCAACGTCGGCGCCGATGGCCGCAAGGTGCCGGTGCTGCTCAAGAAGAAGATCATCGTGAGCGGTGACGAGATGGTCAACGCCAGCAGCGAGCTCGACCAGCAGTCGGGCACGCCGGCGGTGTCGGTGCAGCTCAATGCCAGCGGCGGCCGCAAGATGCTCGACTTCACCACCCAGAGCGTGGGCAAGCCAATGGCCGTGCTCTACGTCGAGCGCACGCCCGAGGTGAAGGTCGTCGACGGCAAGGAAGTGCGCAGTACCAAGATCACCGAGGAGGTGATCAGCGTGGCGACGATCCGCGGCGTGTTCTCCACCCGGTTCCAGACCACGGGGCTGGAGAGCATGAAGGAAGCCTCCGACCTGGCCCTGCTGCTGCGTTCGGGTTCGTTGGCGGCGCCGATCGACATCGTCGAGGAGCGCGTGATCGGCCCGAGCCTGGGTGCCGACAACATCAAGAAGGGCGTCTACGCCGTTGCGCTCGGCCTGGCGGCCGTGCTCGTGTTCATGGCGTTCTACTACTGGCTGTTCGGTCTCATCGCCGACATCGCGCTGTTCTTCAACCTCGTGCTGCTGCTGGCGATCATGAGCGCGATCGGCGTCACGCTGACCATGCCCGGCATCGCCGGTATCGTGTTGACGCTGGGCATGGCGATCGACGCCAACGTGCTGATCTGCGAGCGTGTGCGCGAGGAATTGCGCCACGGCTCCACGCCATTGGCGGCGATCCGTGCCGGCTATGACAAGGCCTGGGCCACGATTCTCGACGCCAACGTGACCCACCTGCTGGCTGCGCTCGCACTGATGACGCTCGGCTCGGGTGCGATCCGCGGCTTCGGCGTGACGCTGTTCATCGGCATCCTGACCTCGATGTTCACCTCGGTCACGGTGACCCACGCGTTCACGCACTTCATTCACAGTCGCCGGCGCAAGCTCAAGGGCTTGTCGATCGGCAGCGGTTACACCGACCGCACTGCGACGGCCTGAGGACGCACGCCATGGAAATGTTCAATCCCAACAGCAACATCGACTTCCTGGGCATGCGCAAGGTCAGCCTGGTGATCTCGCTCGTGCTGGTCCTGGCCTCGCTCGCGCTGGTCGCGACGCGCGGACTCAACTACGCGCTCGACTTCACCGGTGGCGTGCTCATCGAGGCCCAGTACGAGCAGCCGGTGGCGGTCGACCAGGTGCGTGCGGCACTGACGGCCGCCGGCATCGAGAACGCGCAGGTGCAGAGCCTGGGCGGCACGCGCGACGTGTCGATCCGCCTGCAACCGCAGGCCGACCAGAAGGACGTTGACGCGGTCGGCAAGACGGTGATGGCCGCGCTGCAGAAGTCGCGTGCCGACGCCTCGCTCAAGCGCCATCCCGACTTCGTCGGTTCCTCGGTCGGCGACGAGCTCAAGTCCGACGGCATCGTGGCGGCCGTGTTCGTGATGCTCGGCATCATGATCTACATCGGCATCCGCTTCGAGAAGCGCTTCGCCATCGCCGCCATCGCCAGCGAATTCCACGACGCGATCCTGACCGTGGGCTTCTTCGCCGCGACCCAGCTCGAGTTCGACCTGACCGTGCTCGCCTCGCTGCTGGCCGTCATCGGCTACTCGATCAACGACAAGGTGGTGGTGTTCGACCGCGTGCGCGAGCTGTTCCGCCTGACCCGCAAGGCCGAGACCTACGACATCCTCAACAAGTCGATCAACCAGACCTTGTCGCGCACGATCATGACCTCGTTGACCACGGCGCTGGCGATGTTCGCGCTGTTCTTCTTCGGCGGCCCGTCGGTGCATGGCTTTGCGCTGACGATGCTGGTCGGTATCGTGATCGGTACGCTGTCGTCGATCTTCTTCGCCAACCCGATCCTGCTCTGGCTCAAGGTCTCCAAGACCGACCTGATGCCGGTCACCAAGGAAAATCCCGAGCTCGCGCGGCGCCCGTGAGGGCGTCCGCAGCGGAACCGGCGCGCGCCACGCTCGGCGCGCACGGTCGCGGGCAGTCCCGCACTGCGCGCTGGCGCAGTGCCGGTTGGCGAGGCGCCCGCTGAGGCTGCGCCGCTGCCATTGCAGCGGCCACGTGCGTCGCGCTGCACCACCGGTGCACATGGCCACCGGGCCGCGGCGCGGCGTTGGGCGAAACGATTGTGCGTGCCGGTCGATCCGCGTCGAGCGCGCCCGCCGCAAGTGTGGCTGCGCGCGAGGCCGGCGCGGTGGTGACGACCGCATCGCGCGTCGCGCATCGGGCCTGACGCCTGCATGGCGCCTGCGCTCAGGCGTTGTTTTCGCGTACCGGCCGCTTGGCCAGCTTGCGCTGCAGCGTGCGGCGGTGCAGCCCGAGCCGCCGCGCCGCTTCCGAAATGTTGTTGTCGCATTCGGCCAGCACGCGCTGGATGTGTTCCCATTCCAGCCGGCGCAGGGGTGGCGCGTGCTCGGGCAACGGCAGGTCATCGGCATCGTCGCTGCCCTCGCCGAGCAGCGCCTGCATCACCTGGTCGGCGTCGACCGGCTTGGCGAGGTAGTCGTGCGCGCCGCGCTTGATCGCCTCCACCGCGGTGGCAATCGAGGCATAGCCGGTCAGCAGCAGGATGCGCAGGTTCGGCTGCAGCGCCAGCAGATCGGGGATCAGGGTCAGGCCGTTCTCGGCGCCGAGCTTGAGGTCGAGCACGGCATAGGCGGGTGCACGTTCGCGCGCATGCGCGAGGGCGCTGGCACTGTCGTGGGCGATCGCGACCGCAAACCCGCGCGCGCTGAGTGCGCGCGCCAGCACGGTGGCAAACACCGCGTCGTCGTCGATGAGCAGCAGGGAACCGGGTGTGTTCATGGCGCGCTATTGTCGTTGCCCAGCAGCGGCACGCGCAATCGTTGCACGAGGCCGCCATCCTCGGCGGTGTGCGCCGCCAGGCCGCCGCCGAGGCGCTCGGCGGTGGAGTGTGCCAGCGCCAGGCCCAGCCCCAGGCCGTGTTGCTTGCCGGTGCGGAAACCCGCGCCCAGACGCGGGACCACGCCGCTGCCGTGGTCGCGCACCGCAAACACCGCGTCGCCGCCATCCACGCTGATGCGCAGTTCCACCGCCGCCGAACCGGCTGCCTGCGAGGCGTCACCCGCGTTGCTGAGCAGGTTGACCAGCGCGTGGCCGAGATCGGGCGCGGCCGCGATGACCTGTTCGCCGGCGTTGCCGGTGAAGGCGATGCGCAGCGCGATCTCGGGGCGCAGCAGCCGGATCTGATCGCCGCATGCCTCGACGAAGGCGGCGAGCGTGAGCTGTTCGGGCAGGTCGTTCAGGCCACGATTGCCGACCGCGACGAGCTTGCGCAGGATGTCGCGGCAGCGTTCGGCCTGACCCACGAGCAAGGCGAGGTCGCCGGCCAGCGCGGTGTCGTTGCCGCGTTCGCGTTGCAGCTCGCCGAGCAGCGTGCGGATCGTCGACAGCGGCGTGTTGAGCTCGTGCGCGGTGCCGGCCGCCTGGGTCGCGATGGCGAGGATGCCCTCGTTGCGCAGCGTGCTTTCGCGCTGGCGGCGCACCTCGGCCTCGCGCGCGCGCAGCGCGTTGGCCAGGCGCGCGCTGAAGAAGGCCAGCACGCCGGCAATGACGACGAAGTTGACCGCGATCGCGATCTCGCGCAGGTCGGCCTCGGCGATGCGCGCCACGTGCAGCGGCGGCAGCGGTTGGTGCCAAGGCACGAGCAGGGCGAAGCAGATCGACGCGAGCACGGCCACGGCCGCCACGTAGCGCATCGACAGCGCCGCTGCCGCCAGCGCCATCGGGATCACGAGCAGGGTCACGAACGGGTTTTCGACGCCGCCGGTCCAGTACAGCAGATAGGTCAGCACGAGGATGTCGACGCTGACGTGGGCAAAACCCTCGGCCAGGCTCACCGGGCGCGGCAGCGTGAGCCGCCAGAACGCGAACACCGCGAACGTGACCAGAGCGCCGACGCCGAGCATGAGTGGCACCACCGGCACCGGCAACCGCAACAGGCGCGTCACCACCACGATCGTCGCGGTCTGCCCGGCGATCGCGCACAGGCGCAGCCAGGCCAGCGTTTCGACGAGGCCGCGGGCGCGTTGGAAGAAGGCGATCTGGGTGGCGTGGGTGGCAGGCATCTGTGCATTGTAGGCTGCCGGCGGTGCGGCGTTGGCGGCACGCCGCAGCGCGGGGGCGCGGCTGGTTCTGCGACCGGGCGTTGCCGGTTGCCGCGCCGGCCCGCGGCGTGCGTTGGCGCGCCGTTGCGCGGCACCGATCGTGTTGCGTGCGGCGACGCTCTGGCCGCGTGGCCGGGGCTGTCGGTCGACGCCGGGCGTGGCGCGGCTCAGCTGCGTGCCGGCTCGCGGCGACCGGCTGTGCGCGGCGCCAGCGGCAGATCGATCGTGACCTCGAGGCCGCCGCCGTCGGCGTTGCGGGCGCTGATGTGGCCGCCGTGGCGCATGATGGCGCGGTAGGCGATGGCCAGGCCCAGACCGGTGCCGCCGCTGCTGCGCGTGCGTGCGCTGTCGGTGCGGTAGAACGGCTCGAAGATGCGCCCCAGTTCGCCCTCGGCGACGCCGGGGCCGTGGTCGCGCACGATGACGCGGGCATTGCCGCCGGCCTGCAGAAGGCGCACCGCCACCGTGCTGCCGTCGCGCGTGTAGGCCAGCGCGTTGCGGATGACGTTCTCGAGCGCCGAATACAGCGCGCGGTGCGAGCCGCTCAGTTGCAGGTGGGTGCGTTCGCTCAACGCGACCTTGCGGCCGCGTGGCGCGCCTTCGTAGTCGGCGTTGGTGATGACATCGTCGAGCAGGGCATCGAGTTCGACGCGGTCGTCCATCGGGAAATCGGCGGTTTCCAGCCGCGACAGCTCCAGCGCCTGTGCCAACATCGATTCGAGGCGGGCCGATTCGCATTCGATGCGGTCGAGGGCAGCCGAGACATGCGCGGGATCACCGTCGCGCGCCAGTTCGAGCGCGACGCGCTGGCGCGCCAGCGGCGAACGCAGTTCGTGCGACACGTCGCGCACGAGCCGGCGTTGGCTCTCGACCAAGGTCTCGATGCGGTCGGCCATCGCGTCGAACTCGGCCGCGACCGCCACCACTTCGGCGCTGCGGCCAAAGCGGATACGGCCCACGCGCGCATCGAGATCGCCCTGGGCGAAGCGGCGCGTGCTGGTGCGCACGCGCTGCAGCGGTGCGGCGACATACCAGGCGATCAGCAGGCTGATCGCGGCACTGATCGCCATGGCGATGAGCATGTTCTGCCAGAACCAGTCGGGCCGGCGCGAGATCAGGCGGGTGAGGAAACTGCCTTCCAGGGCGGCAACGGCGGCGAAGGTGCCGGCCTCGCGCGTGCGCAGCAGGCGCGCGCGCAGCCGCTCGGAGCCGACGACGACGTTGTCGGCGCGCGCGCCGTCACCAAGCTGCGCCAGCACGGCGTTGGCTGCCTCGCGCACGACCGGCGACACGCTGCGGCCGAGCAGTTCGTTGCCAGCCGGGTCGAACACGTAGACCCGGGCCGGGCCGAAGCCGGTGGCCGCCTGCAGCCAGCGGCGGGTCGGCTCGACGCCTTCGCGGCGCAGCTCGTGCGTGGTGCGCGTGAGCAGGTCGTCCATCGACGCCTGCAGGCGCGTGATGTCGAGACCGGGGATCTTCTCACGCTCGAACTTGCTGGTGGCCAGCCACGCGAAGGCGACCATCAGCATGACGGTGGCGAACCAGATTGCGGCGAAGATGCGCCAGAACAGCCGCTGCATCATGACGCGGCGCGCGGTGCGACGGGCCGGCGCGCGGCGCTCATGCCGGCGCCCCGAGCTGGCGCAGCAGATAGCCGCTGCGATGGATCGTGGTGATCGGCGAATCGCCGTCGGCCGCGTCACCGAGCTTGCGGCGCAGGTTGGAGATGTGCACGTCGATCGAGCGGTCGAACGGGCCGAGCGGCCGGCCCAGCACGCTCTGCGAGATGCGCTCCTTGCTCACCACGCGGCCGGTTTCGCGCAGCAGCAGTGCGAGCAGGTCGAACTCGGTGGCGGTCAGCGTGACCGGTTCGCCGTTGACGCTGACGCTGCGCGAGGCCGCGCGCAGCACGATCGGACCGTTGTGCAGATCGGTCAGTGTTTCGCCGCCGTCGCCATGCGCGCGGCGCAGCACCGCGCGCAGGCGCGCCGCCAGTTCGCGCGGATTGCACGGTTTTGGAATGTAGTCGTCGGCACCGAGCTCGAGGCCGAGGATGCGATCGATGTCCTCGCCGAGCGCGGTCAGCATCAGGACCGGCAGCGGCGATTCGCGGCGCAGCTCGCGCAGCGCATCGAGACCCGAGCGGCCCGGCATCATCACATCGAGCACGAGCGCGTCGAAGGCGCCGTTGCGCACGGCGGCGAGGGCGTCGTCGGCGTTGTGGGCGAGCGCGACCTCGAAGCCGTCGCGGGTGAGAAAGTCACGCAGCAGCTGGGCGAGTTCCACGTCATCGTCGACGAGCAGGATGCGCTGGCTGACCATGCGCCAAGGATAGCGGGCGGGGCGCCGCTGCAGCTTGGCGCCGCCGCGGGTTTGCACGCCTTTACGCCGCCGCCGCACCGGTGGCGGGCACGGTTGGCGTGGCCATGCCGGCGGGGCGACCACCCGCGTCAGGGCGGCAAGGTGCAATCGAACGGCAACAGGTGGTGCAGCCATGGCGCGCTGCCCACCAGCCACGGTCCGGCCAGCGTGAGCAGGGCGCTCAGCACGAGCGCACCGGCGGCGATGCGGCGGTTGCCGGGGCGCGCGCCCAGGCGTGCGATGCGCTGCGCGCCGAATGCGGCGGCGAGCATTGCCGGCGCGGTACCGAGCCCGAACATCGCCATCGTCGCGCCGCTGCGCAGCGCATCGAGCTGCAGCGTCGCGATCAGCAGCACGGTGTAGACGAAGCCGCACGGCATCCAGCCCCAGACCATGCCGAACGCGAACGCGCGCGGGATGCTCGCCACCGGCAACAGCCGGCGACCGAGCGGCGCCAGATGGGGCCAGATGCGCGGGCCGATGCCGTAGCCGGGATCGCGCAGGCGGCCGCTGGCCACCAGCGCGCCCAGCAGCAGTGCCAGTGCCGAGACCACGCGCAGGGTGCGGCGCACGGCCTCGATGTCGAGCAGTGCGATCGCGCCGCCGAGCACGCCACCGAGCAGCATGCCGGCGAGCGTGTACGAGCTGATGCGGCCGAGCTGGTAGAACACGAGCAGGCCGCGGCGCGGGCGCCCATCGGGGCCCTTGGCGGTGGCGATGCCGAGCGCCGCCGAGATGCCGCCGCACATGACCAGGCAATGTCCGCTGGCCGCCAGCCCCAGCAGTAGCGCGGCGAGCAGGGTTGGCGCTTGGCTCATGCGCGCGGCGCTGGCGCGTCCGGCGCGGTATCGGGCGCGGCGTCGAGCGCCGGCGCCGCGTCCGCGGCGGCGAGTGGCGGCGCCGGATCGTCGAGCAGTGGCAGCAGCTTGGGCGTGTCGAGATCGTCGAACTGGTCGTGGTCGACCGCCCAGAAAAAGGCGACGCCGGCGCCGAGCGCGAACAGGATCGACAGCGGAATCATCACCAGCAGTATGTTCATGCCAATGCCTCGCGCGGCGCCGCTTCGGCCAGGATCGGTTGGCGGCGGCCGATGCGGGTGGCATTGAGCACCACCACGAGCGAGCTCACCGACATGCCCACGGCGGCGAGCCATGGTGGCACATGGCCGAGCGCGCCGAATGGAATCGCCAACAGATTGTAGACCAGTGCCCAGCGCTGGTTCTGGCGCAGCACGCGCATGGTGTCGCGGCTGATCGCCACGGCCTCGGCCAGCGCCGGCAGGCGTGCGCGCGACAGGATGACATCGCTGCTGGCCTGGGCGAGATCGCTGCCGCTGCCGAGTGCGACGGCGACATCGGCGCCGGCGAGGATCGGTGCATCGTTGATGCCGTCGCCGACCGCGATCACGCGCGCGCCGCCTGCGCGCAGCTCGTGCAGGCGGGCGAGCTTGTCGGCCGGTGTCTGCCGCGCGCGCCACTGCGCGACGCCCGCGCGCTGTGCCAGCGCAGCCACGCGCGCCGGCGCATCGCCGCTGACGATTTCGCTGTGGACGCCGGCGGCGTCGAGGGCGGCAATCGTCTCGCGGGCACCCGCGCGCAGGCGCTCGCCGATGTGGAAGGCGGCGATGAGGCCGCCTGCGTCGGCAAGCACGACCGCATCATCGAGCGTGGCCGCGGGCGCGGCGTCATCGGTAGCGGCGCCGAGCGCGAAGCTGGGCTGCCCGAGCCGCAGCTCGCGGCCGTCGACCACGCCGCGCAGGCCCTGGCCGGTGACTTCGTCGATTGCGCTCGCCGTGCGCGCGGGTAGCGCGGCGGCGGCGGTGGCGAGCGTTGTGGCCAGCGGATGGCGGCTGCGCTGCGCGAGTGCGCCGGCCAAGGCCAGCGCCTCTTCGCGCGTCACGCCGCGGGCGCAATCGATGCGCTCGATTCCGCTGCGCGGCTCGCTCAGCGTGCCGGTCTTGTCGAACACGACGTGGCTGGCGCCAGCGAGTGTTTCCACCGCGTCGGCATGTACGACGAGCACGCCGCGCTGCGCCAGCAGCGCCAGCGCGCGAGTGAGCGCGGCGGGTACCGCCAGCGCGAACGCACATGGACACGACACCACGAGCACGGCCAAGGTGGCCGCGAAGGCGCGCGAGGGATCGAACACGCTCCAGCCGATCGCGGTGGCCGTCGCCAGCACCAGTACGCGCGCCACGAAGCGTGCAGCGGCGGTCTCGCCGGCCCGCGCCAGGCGTGGGCGTTCGGCCTGCGCGCGCGTGACGAGGGCGACGATCGCGGCGAGCGCGGTGTCGGCGCCGACATGCTCGACGCGCAGTTCGAGCGGGCCTTCGGCCACCACGCTGCCGGCCACCAGTGCGTCACCGCGGCGGCGCAGTTGCGGCAGCGATTCGCCCGACAGCAAGGCCTCGTCGACGCGGCACTGCTCGCTCAGCAGCACGCCATCGGCCGGTACGGCGGCGCCCTGGGCCACCGCCACGCGATCGCCGGGCTGCAGTTCGATGGCGCCGACGCGCTCGCGGCTGCCGTCGGCGCGGATGCGCTCGGCGAAGGCGGGCGTGAGTCGCGCCAGCGCATCGGTGAGGTCGCCGGCGCGATGGCGCGCCTTGAGTTCGAGCTGGCGGCCCAGCAACAGGAAGAACACGAACATGCTGACCGAGTCGAAGTAGACCTCGCTGCCGCCGCGCAACGCCTCGATCACGCTCGCGCCATAGATGAGTGCGATCGCGAGCGCCACTGGCACGTCCATGCCGAGGCGGCGCGCACGCAGGCTGCGCAGGGCACCGGCGAAGAACGGCTGCGCCGCGTAGAACACCACGGGCGTGGCGACCAGCAGGCCGAACCAGCGAAACAGATCGCGCGTGGAGGTGTCCATCGCCGCGAATGCGCCGAAGTACAGCGCGCTGGCGTACATCATCGCCTGCATGGCGCCAAAGCCGGCCACCACGACGCGCTTGAGCGCGGCGCGTGACTCGCGCTTGCGCGCGTCCTCGAGCGCGGCGGCATCCAGCGGCAGCGCGCGGTAGCCGGCGCGGGCGAACGCGGTCACCAGGGCGGCGAGGTCGCAGCGCGTCGGATCCCACACCAGGCGGGCGCGCCGGGCGACCGCGTTGACCTGCACCGAAACCACCCCGGGCAGGGCGCCCACGGCGCGCTCGATGAGCCAGACGCAGGCGCTGCAGCGCATGCCATCGACGAGGAAGATCGCCTCGCAGTGGTGGGCGTCGAGTTCGCGCACGACGTGGCGCGCGAGCTGCGGCCGGCTCCAGCTGTGGGTGTCGGGCGGCGTCGGCGCGGGACGATCGGCCGGCACGCTGCGCAGGCGGTAGTAGTCGGCCAGACCGAGCTGCTCGATCCATTCGGCCGCGGCGCGGCAACCCGCGCAGCAGACCGGGCGCGGCTGGCCGGCGACGCTGGCGTGCAGCACCGCGCCCTCGGGCAGCGGCTCGCCGCAATGCCAGCAGGGCGCAGTCATGGCCGCGGCGGTGCCGACCGCGTGACCGGCACCTTGAAGATCACGCCATCGGTGGCGACCGGTTCATCGGCATGGCGCAGGCCGAGCACGATGAGCCACACGCACCCGGCCAGCGACGCGGCCAACACTGCAACGCCGAGCCATGCCACCGGCTGGCGGTACCACGCCACGCGTTGCGGCTCAGTGTGTGGCGTCGGCGTGCGACTGCGCATAGACCCACGCCGCGACGAGGCGAACGTCGGTGTCGGACAGGCGCGAGCGCCAGGCCGGCATGACGCCATGGCGGCCGTCACGGATCGTCTGCTCGATCGTGGCCAGATCGCCGCCGTAGAGCCAGATCGTGTCGGTCAGGTTGGGCGCGCCGAGCGCCGGGTTGCCGCTGCCGGTCGGACCATGGCAGGCCGCGCACACCGCGAATTGCGGCGCGCCGAGCTTGGCCTTGGCCGGCGAGTGGTCGGCGCCCGACAGGCTCAGCACGTAGTTGGCGACGTTCTCGATCGCGGCCTTGTCGAGGCTGCCACCGAACGGCGGCATCGTGCCGCCGCGGCCGTCCTCGATGCTCGCGAGAATCGTCGCGCCGTCGCCGCCATAGAGCCAGTCGCCATCGACGAGGTTGGGCGCACCGAGCAACGCGTTGCCGTGGCCCTCACGACCATGGCACGCGGCGCAGTTGTCGATGAACAGGCGCTGGCCGATGCGGGTGGCCTCGGCGTTGCGCGCGATCGACTCCACCGGCGCACCGGCGAGGCTTGCGAGCAGGGAATCGAGCTTGGCCGCGTTGGCGGCGGTGTCGTCGGCAAGCTGCTGGTGCGAAGTCCAGCCCAGCACGCCCTTGGAGGCGCCAAAGCCCGGATACAGGTACAGGTACACGAAGCCGACCGCGAACATCGCGCCCGAGAACAGCAACCACCACAGCGGCAGCTTGTGCATGCCCTCGCGCAGCACGCCGTGCGCCCACACGTGACCGGTGGTGCCGTCGGGCAGCACCGGGATCTTCACGCGCGGCCCCCACAGGAACAGGAACAGCGTGATGCCGAGGTTGAGCACGATGAGGAACATGATCCAGGCGGACCAGAAGGGCGTCATGGCTGGTTCTCCTCATCTTCCATCGGCAGGCGCGCCAGCGCTGCGTACTTGTCATGGTGGCGGCGGTTCCACACCCACACCCAGATGCCGATGAAGGCGAGCATCGAGGCCAGCGTCAGCACGCCGATCAGCTGTCCCCACAATGGATGGATGCTCATGGCGTGCCCTCCTGCCTGTTGGCGGAGACGCCACCGGCCTCGTTGGCGATACCCAGACCCTGCAGGTAGGCGACCAGGGCTTCCATCTCGGTGTGACCGCTGACGGCGGCCGCGGCGCCTTCGATGTCGGCATCACTGTACGGGTCGCCGAGCAGGCGCAAGGTGCGCATGCGCGCCTGGATGTCGGGGCCGTCGACCAGCGCCTGGCTGAGCCAAGGGTAGGCCGGCATGTTCGACTCCGGCACCACGCTGCGCGGATCGAGCAGGTGCTTGCGCTGCCAGTCGTCGCTGTACTTGCCACCCACACGCGCCAGGTCGGGGCCGGTGCGCTTGGAACCCCACTGGTGCGGGCGGTCGAAGACCGACTCCTCGGCGGTGGAGAACGCGCCGTAGCGCTGGGTCTCGGCGCGCAGCGCGCGGATCATCTGCGTGTGGCACAGATAACAGCCTTCACGCACGTAGATGTCCTTGCCCGCCAGCCGCAGCGGGTCGTAGGGCTTCAAGCCCAGCGTCGGCTTGACTGCATGTGCGGCCATGAAGATCGGCGTGATCTCGGCCAGGCCGCCCAGCGACACCATGATCGCGGTGAACACGCCCAGCAGCAGCGCGCGCTTCTCGATTGCTTCGAAATACTTGTATCCACCAGCCATGTTCGTCTCCTCAACCCATGGCCGGCAGCGGGGCCGGGGTCTGTGCCGCTTCGGGCTCGGGGATCGGCACCGGAATCGGCGTGATCAGCTTGGCGCGCGCCTGGGCGGCGGTGTGCCACAGGTTCCAGGCCATCACCACCATGCCGGCCAGCACGAACATGCCGCCGAGCCAGCGCACCGTGTACATCGGCTTGATCTTGATGAGGCTGTCGATGAAGGCATGGGTGAGCGAACCGTCGGGGTTGGTCGCGCGCCACATGAGGCCCTCGGTGACGCCGGCCGTCCACATCGCCAGCACGTACAGCAGCACGCCGATCGTGTGCAGCCAGAAGTGCAGTTCCATCGCCGGCGTGGAGTGCATGGCCGGGCGGCCGAGCGCGCGCGGCGCCATCGCGTACAGCGAGCCGATCGTGATCATCGCGACCCAGCCGATCGAGCCCGAGTGCACATGGGCGACGGTCCAGTCGGTGTAGTGGGACAGCGCGTTGACGGTCTTGATGGCCATCATCGAGCCTTCGAAGGTCGATGCGGCGTAGAACACGAGCGCGATCACCATGAACTTGGCCGCCGGGTCGCTCTTGAGTCGGTGCCAGGAGCCGTTGAACGTGAGCAGGCCGTTGGCGGCCGAACCCCAGCTCGGCATCAGCAGCACGAGCGAGAACGCCATGCCGACCGACTGCACCCAGTCGGGCAGCGCGGTGTAGATCAGGTGGTGCGAACCGGCCCACATGTAGATCGAGATGAGCGCCCAGAAGTTGACGATCGAGAAGCGGTAGCTCCACAACGGCTGCTGGGCCTGGCGCGGCACGAAGTAGTACATCATGCCGAGGAAGCCCGCGGTGAGGAAAAACGCCACCGCGTTGTGGCCGTACCACCACTGCACCATCGCGTCGACCACGCCCGAGTACACGGGATAGGACTTCCACAGCGACACCGGCACCGCGATGTTGTTGACGATGTGGAGCAGACCGACGGCGATGATGAACGCGCCGTAGTACCAGTTGGCGACGTAGATGTGGCGGATGCGCCGGCGCGCGAGCGTGGCAAAGAACACCGCGCCGAAGGCGACCCACACGATCGCGATGAGGATGTCGATGAACCATTCGGGTTCGGCGTATTCCTTGCTCTGGGTGATGCCCAGCGGCATCGTCACCATCGCCAGCACGCAGATGAGCTGCCAGCCCCAGAACGTGAAATTGGCCACCTTCGGCCAGGCCAGGCGCGTATGGCCGGTACGCTGCACCACGTAATAGCAGGTGCCCATCAATGCCGAGCCGCCGAACGCGAAGATCACGCCGAAGGTGTGATCCGGGCGCAGCCGGCTGAAGGTCAGGAATGGAACGTCGAAGTTCCAGAATGGCCATGCCAGTTCGGCGGCGATCCACACGCCCACCGACATGCCGACGATTCCCCACACGGCCGCCGCGAGCAGGAACAGGCGCACGACCTGATCGTTGTAGACTTCAGTTTTGGGCATCTCGCACCCCCGGAAAACGCCGCATTGTCCGGGAAATGACGCAGTGCCACAAATGCCCTGCGGCAAAGTGCCGCAGCGACCTTGGTCCGATTGCGCGTGGATCAGGGGCCGGTCAGTGCCTCCCGGAGCGCAGCCACGAAGGTCTCGTCGGCCTCGCCGAGCCGGTCGGTGCGGGCGAGGATGCGGCCTTCACCGTCGAGCAGGACCAGCGAGGTGGAATGGCTGAACTCGCCGTCGGCGAGCTGCTTGTACTGGATGCCGAGCACGGCCGCCAGCCGCCGCACGTGGCTGGCGTCGGTACGCGCGAGCGTCCAGCGCGTGGTGTCGACCTTGCGCTGGCTGGCGAGCTGCGCCAACGCCTGCGGGGTGTCGCGCGCGGGGTCGAGGCTGACCAGCAGCACGCGCAGTCGGTCGCGCGATGCCGGATCGAGCTCGCGCTCGGTCTTGCGCAGCGTGTCGATGATGAGCGGGCAGACGAACTTGCACGAGGTGTAGAACATGCTGACCACGCGCACCTGGCCGCGGCCGTCGGCAAGCGTTGAGGCCTTGCCGGCCTGGTCGACGAGCGGCGCCTGCAACTGGTAGACCGAGTCACCCGGCAGCGGCGCGGCCTGCGCGCGCGGCGCGGCGAACAGCGGCCACAGGCACAGCGCGACAAGCAATGGCAGGACGCGCCGCCAGTGGTCATTGGCGTGGCGCAGCGCACGGGCAGCGGTGGCGATCGCGGTTGCGGTCATGGCGTGGTCGTGGTGGCGGTGGCGGTGGTGGCGTCGCGCACGCAGCGGAAGCCGAGGCTGGTGGTGGTGTCGGCGGCCTTGAGCGAGGACAGCATCGCCACGCGCATGAGCAGCGCGTAGTTGTCGCGGTCGCGCAGGCTCAGTGCGGCCGAGCCGCAGAACTTGAGGCGGTCGGGATCGTTCTGGTCGCGGCTGTCGGCTGCGACCATGAGGGCGGCGTAGTCGTCGACCCATTCCCACACCAGACCGTGCAGGTCGCGCACGCCGTAGAGGTTGGCGTCACCGCCGATCTCGGCCAGCGTGCCGCGGGCTGGCCGTGCGTACCAGTCGAGCAGTTGCTGGCGCCAGGCCGGGTCGTTGCGCGCATCGGCCACGCTGGCACTGGCGGCGGCGGCGCGTTCCCATTCGAGCCAGCTCGGCAGCCGCGCCTGCTCGCTCTCGCAATAGGCCTCGGCGGCAAACCAGCTCACGCGCGTGACCGGTTGCCTGGGCAGCGCGCTGGCACCGAGCGCCGTCGCGCCCTGCCAGTGCGCGAGGTAGCCCTGGTCGACGAAAACACTGGGAGCCTGGCCACGCTGCCACTGCGGGTTGGCAGCGACGAAGACGAGGAACTCGGCATTGGTGACCGGTTCGCTGCGCATCGAGTAGGCGGCCAGGGGGCGCGGCGCGCTGCCGCCAGCGTCGTCGATGATGCTGACGAAGGCAGTGGCTGGAACCTCGCGATACAACGCGGCGGCCGCAACGGGCATCGCGCCCGTTGCGGCCAGCGCGAGCGCCGCCGCCAGTACGCGCAAGCCGCAATGCGGCCTGCGCGGGGAAACGGCTGGCGCATGTGGCACGGCGCGCACGACTCAGTGCTCGGCCTGGGTCGCGTTGGGGTTCTGCGCGCGCACCGCCGCGGCGTCGTCGGTGCTGATCTGCCCGCCCGGATTGCCCCAGCTGTTGAGCACGTAGGTGCCGATGTTGGCCACCTCGTCGTCGGTGAGCTGGGTCATCGGCGGCATCACCGAGTTGTAGTCGGTGCCGTTGACGGTGACCTTGCCACTGAGGCCGTGCAGCATGACCTGGACGATGCGCTTGGGGTCGGCGGCCAGATAGTCGGACTTGGCCAGCGGCGGGAACACGCCCTTGATGCCTTCGCCACTGTCCTGGTGGCAGACCGAGCAGGTGCCGGTGAAGAGCTGCTTGCCGGCCGCGATCTGCTCGGCCTTGGTCAGCTTGCCGGCGGCGTGCGCCGAGGCCGCCGTGCTGACAGCCTTGAGGTTGGGCTCGGAGCGGTCACCGAGGTACACCGAGTCGACTTCCTTGCCCGAATAGATCGCCTTGTCCTCGGCGCCGTCGACCTTGAGAATGGCCAGCGCACCCTTGTTGAAGGCGCGGAAGATCGAGTGGTCGACCAGCACGTAGCTGCCCGGCACCTCGGTGTGGAACTCGACGATGGCGGCGCCACCGGCCGGGATCAGCGTGGTCTGCACGTTTTCCTGCGGATGGGTACCGCCTTCGGGCTGCACCTTGTCGAAGATCTCGCCGATGACGTGGAAGCTCGACACGAGGTTGGGACCGCCGTTGCCGATGAACAGGCGCACGGTCTGGTTGGTGCCGGCGAGCAGGGCCTTGTCGCCGGTGAGCGCGCCTTCGTGGCCGTTGAACAGCACGTAGGTCGGCCGCTCGTCGATGGCCTTCTCCATGTCGAACGGCTGGTGGCCTTTCTCGCGGTACTTGCCGGTGGTGTAGAAATCGCCCTGCATCACGTAGTACTCGTGATCGACCGGGGCGAGGCCTTCCGGTGGCTCGACGAGGATGAGACCGTACATGCCATTGGCGATGTGCATGCCGACCGGTGCAGTCGCGCAGTGGTAGACGTAGACGCCCTGGTTGAGCGCCTTGAACGTGAACTGCGATTCATGACCCGGCGCGGTGAAGCTCGATGCAGCCCCGCCGCCGGGCCCGGTCACGCCGTGCAGGTCGATGTTGTGCGGCATCTTGCTGTCGGGCGCATTCTTGAGATGGAACTCGACGGTGTCGCCCTGACGCACGCGGATGAAGCTGCCCGGCACGGTGCCGCCGAAGGTCCAGAACGTGTAGCTCACGCCTTCGGAGATCGGCATTTCCTTCTCGATCACCTCGAGCTCGACGATGACCTTGGCCGGATGGTTGCGGTTGGTCGGTGGCGGCACCTGTGGCGGGCTCGTCAGCACGGCGTGGATCGGCTCGCCCTGCGGCGGACCGAAGTCGCCCTTGGCCGAGCCGCCGGTGGTGGCCATGGCGGCATTGGCACCGCCCACGCCCGGTGTGCCCGAGCTGCAACCCACCAGTCCGGCGGCCGCCAGCAAGGCGGCGGCAAGCAACACATGTCTCATCGGAGAAGCTCCATCGTCATCATCGGGATTCGAGGGCGCGGAGCTTGCGGCAGGCGTGACGCGCCGCGATTGACGCAGATCATCCGGATGGTCGAATGCGACATCGCGTCGCTGTGGCATGTCGCCACAGTTGCGCAATCGGCGCGAGTGTGCCGATCCATAGCAGGGCATGGGCAAAGCGCGTGGTGCCGGTGCGCGCAGCGCCGCCGCCGGTGTCGGGCATGATCGCCGCAGCGGCGGCGCTGCTCAGGACACGTAGGGCGCGAGCGCGCCCCACGGATCGTGCGAGCGCGCCACGCTGATGATGAACAGATACACCGCCAGCGCGGCGAGGTAGGTCAGCGCGCGCACGGCGCGCGTGCGCCCGCGTTTGAGCGCGAACGTGCCGAGCACGATGTAGACGATGAGCAGCACCACCTTGACCGTGAGCCAGGCCTGCACGAACGGGTACTGGTGCACGATCAGCGTCAGCGTGATCGCCGCGGCCAGCAGCGTGGTGTCGATCGCGATCGAGAGGAGGCGCAGCGAAACGTGGTTGGTCCACTGCGAACGCAGCAGCATCATGAGGCCGCGTGCCGTGAACAGACTGCCGGACAGGATCACCGCCCAGATGTGGACCCACTTGATCTGCAGGAAGTAGGCAGCCATCAGCCGGGTTTGCCGTCCAGTCGCGGCGTCAGGTAGATCCACAGCGAGCGGCCGACCCAGGGCGCGAACGCGATGAGCCAGCCGAAGGCGGCGACCGCCAGCCACAGCGGCCCGTTGCTGGCCAGCTCGGCGCCTATGCGGATCACGGCCACCCACTGCAGCAGCACGAAGGTCAGCCACGGGATGCGGCCCATCTGCAGCGGCCGGCCCGAGTGGCCCTGCGTGACGCGCGTGACCATCGCCACCAGCATCGAACCGAAGAAGCCGATCGTCAGCGCGTGCGCAGGTGCGCGTGCGAACAGGAAGCCGTAGTCGAAATACGCCAGCAGGCTCTGCGCGGCGTAGAGCAGGAACGCCACCGGCAGCCACAGGAAGGCCAGGTACAGCGCGGCCAGCAGGCCCGGCCGCATGCACTTCCAGGGCTGCCAGCCCAGCCAGTGCACGAGGAACAGCGCGGCCAGCGGCAGGTCGCTGAGCCACAGCCAGTCTTGCTGATGGCGCAGGTCGAGCGCCACGTGCACGAGCAGCAGCAGCCACAGCAGCGGCAGGCTCCAGCCCGGGCGGAACATGCGGTAGCCGGCGCCGACCACGTTGCTGCTGAAGAACGGGATCATGCGATGACAGACCGTGAAGAAGATCGGCAGCAGCAGGAAAAAGGTGCCGAAGCGGATCGACACGAACGCGAACTGCCACGGCGCGCCGAGCGCGAAGGCAGCGAATGCCGCCAGCCCGAAGCCGCCCAGCAGCAGCGCGACGTAGCATGACAACGCATGGCGATCCTTGCCGCCATTGCGCCACAGCACGCCGCCGAGCACGACCAGGGCGCTGATCCAGCCGGCCAGCATCAGCGCGATGCCGGCCAGCAGCAGCGGACGCAGATCGAGCAGGCCGATCTGGGCCAGCAGGTAGCCGCCGAAGATGCCGATGAACACTGGCACGTAGTGGCGACGCTGCAGCGCGGGCTGGCCCATCCAGCGCGGGAACACCGTGAGCAGGAAGCCGAAGATGAAGGGCGGCAGCATGCCGTACTGGGTGAATACCGCGTGTGCCCAACCGGCCGGCACTGGCGCGGTGGGGAAGGCATGGCCGGCCCAGCTCGCGCCGAGGAAGCAGGCCCACCACAGCATCGACACGATGATCGCGCTGGCGCCGGCGAAGAACATCATGCGGTGCGGCGCGCTGGCCAGCAGCGCGGGCAGTTGCGCCAGCGACGCGCGCAGTGCGTGGTCGTCCGGCGCCGTCATGCCGCCCATTTCCACCCGCAACGGAATGCCGCGCGGCCCGTGGCCACCCTGATGATCGGTATTCATCTCGTGATTGTGAATGCTTCGCGTTGGCGTGATCTTGATCCGGGTCAGCTCGCCGTGTCCGATGCTTGCCGGCCCCGCAGCGGCAGCATCGCGGTGCGGCGCGGCGCAGCACGCGCGTGGTGTGCAACACCGCCACCAGCGCAGTGCGGTTCATGCCTTGACCTGCATCATCGCACCGCACCCGCCACCGTCGCGATGATGTCGACTGCAATGGATACGACAACCGCCAGTGTGAACCCGCCGCGCGACGCCGTCGAGATCGACCTGCGCAACCTGCTTGCGCCCGAGCCGCTGCTGCGCACGCTCGGCATGGCCAGGCAACTCCAGGCCGGGGCGAGCCTCACCGTGCTCACGCCGCGCTGGCCGCATCCTTTGCTGGCGGCGCTGACCGAGCTCGGTCTGCACCACCGTGGCCAGCTGCTGGCCGACGGCAGCGCGCGCATCTGCATCGAACGGCCGGCGCACACGTTCGGCACGGGTTGACTCCGCGGCGCCAGCCCCCACCATACGCGCCCCGCTTCCCGCTTCTCCGCCCTGACGAGGATTGCCTGGTGAATGCAATCAGCCCGCTGCCCGTGCCGACCTGGCGCGAGGAACTCGAACACGAGTACGCCGCCCTGCGCGCGCGCATCGAGCACCTCGTGCCGTGCATGGAGTGGTCGCTGCACCTGCCGTGGATCGAGGCGATCAATCGCCTCAAGCAGCAGCGCGGTGCGGTGATCATGGCGCACAGCTACCAGTCGCCCGAGATCTTCCATGGCGTGGCCGACGTGACCGGCGACTCGCTGGCGCTGGCGCAGGCCGCCGCCGATTGCGACAGCGACCTCATCGTGCTCTGTGGCGTGCACTTCATGGCCGAGAGCGCCAAGATCCTCGCGCCCGACAAGACCGTGCTGATCCCCGACCTCGAAGCCGGCTGCTCGCTGGCCGCGTCGATCACGGCCGAGGATGTGCGCGAGCTGCGCCGCCAGCATCCGGGCGTGCCGGTGGTGAGCTACGTGAACACCTCGGCGGCGGTCAAGGCCGAGACCGACGTGTGCTGCACCTCGGCCAACGCGGTGCAGGTGGTCGAGTCGCTCGGCGTGGACAAGGTGATCTTCCTGCCCGACCAGTTCCTCGGCAAACACGTCGCCAGCCAGACCGGCGTCGAGCTCGTGCTCTGGCATGGACGCTGCGAGGTGCACGAGAAGTTCACCGCCGGCGAGGCGCGCCATGCGCGCGAGCGCTTCGACGCCAAGCTCGTCGCTCACCCCGAATGTCCGCCCGAGGTGCTGGCCGAGGCCGACTTCGTCGGCTCGACCAGCGCGATGGGCCGCTGGCTGGCCAAGGAACAACCCAAGCGCGTCGCGCTCATCACCGAGTGCTCGATGGCCGACAACCTGCGGGCGCAGTTCCCGCGCACCGAGTTCATCAAGCCCTGCAACCTGTGCCCGCACATGCAGCGCATCACGCTGCCCAACATCTACGCCGCGTTGCGTGACCTCCGGCACGAGATCCACATTCCCGCCGACATCATCGAGCGCGCGCGCGGCTCGCTCACGCGCATGCTGGCGGTCGGGCGGCAAGAACGCGTATGAACGCACCGATCGTCGTGGTCGGGGCCGGCGTGGCCGGCCTCGCCACCGCGCTCGCCGCGGCGCCGGCGCGCGTGCTGCTGCTCAGTCGCGGCGAGGCGGGCGCCGGCAGCGCGAGCCTGCTCGCGCAGGGCGGCCTGGCGGCCGCGCTCGCCACTGGTGACAGTGCTGCCGCCCATGCGCACGACACGATGGTGGCCGGTGCCCACCACAACGACGTGGCGTGCGTGCAGTGGCTGTGCGCGCAGGCACCGGGCGTGGTCGAGTGGCTGCTTGCGCAGGGCGTGGCCTTCGACCGCGCCGGCGATGGCCAACTGCTGCTGGGCCGCGAGGGCGGCCACGGCGTCGCGCGCATCGTGCATGCCGGCGGCGATGCCACCGGCGCGGTCATCACGCGTGCGCTCGCCGCGCGCGTGGGCGCGGCGCACCACATCCACTGGCACAGCGGCGTCGAGGTCGACGCGCTGTGCCTGCGCGACAACCGCGTCTGCGGCCTGCGCCTGCGCCGTGCCGACGGCTCGCTGGAGGAGCTTGCCGCCAGTGCCGTCGTGCTGGCCACCGGTGGCAGCGGTGCGCTGTTCGCGCGCACCAGCAATCCGCCCGGTGCCGATGGCGCGGGCCTTGCGTTGGCGCTCGCGGCCGGCGCGCGCGTGCGTGACCTGGAGTTCGTGCAGTTCCATCCGACCGCGCTCGACGTGCCCGGTCAGCAGAGCCTGCCGCTCGTGACCGAGGCGCTGCGCGGCGCCGGCGCTCGTCTGGTCGATGCGCAGGGCCGCCGCCTGCTCGATGGCGTGCATCCACTGCGCGATCTCGCCCCGCGCGACGTGGTGGCGCGCCAGGTCTGGCTGGAGCGTCAGGCCGGCGCGCGCGTGCTGCTCGACGCGACCGCGGTCGACGTCGATTGGCCGCACGCGTTTCCCAACGTGCTCGCCGCCTGCCTTGCCCACGGCATCGACCCACGCACCACGCCGATCCCGGTCACTCCCGCGGCGCATTACCAGATGGGCGGCATCGCGGTCGACGCCGATGGACGCAGCTCGTTGCCGGGCCTGTACGCGGTCGGCGAGGTGGCCGGCACGGGCGTGCATGGCGCCAACCGGCTGGCCAGCAATTCGCTGCTCGAAGGCATCGCGTTCGGGCGCCGCCTCGGCGGCTGGCTGGCGGCGGCCGCTGCGCCGCCGGCGACCGGCGCGCCCGAGTGGCGTGGACTGGGCGCGGGCCTGCCGCCGCCGCGGCTGGCGCAGTTGCGCGAGCTGTTGTGGCAGGTGGCCGGGCCATTGCGCTCGCGGAGCGGGCTGCGCCGCGGTTTGGACGGCTGTATCGACTGGAGCGGCGAGGGCTGGCAGGCGCGGCTGGCGCTCGCTATGCTTGCGGCGGCCTTGCGTCGGCCAGACAGTCTGGGTGCGCACGGGTGCGTACCCGATACCGTACTGGCGACGTCGCCAGCGCCGCTCGCGGTGGCCTGCTGAGCCAGCGCAAGCCTGCTGTTCCGCTTCCCGCGGCGCGTCGCCGCGGTCCTGTCGCCCAACTGCCGATGGATTCCATGTCCCGACCTTCATCGCTCGATTACGAGCAGCTTCTGTCCTGCGCGCGCGGCGAGATGTTCGGCCCCGGCAATGCGCGGCTGCCGGCACCGCCGATGTTGATGTTCGATCGCATCACGCGGATCGACGAGCACGGCGGCAGCCATGGCAAGGGCATCCTCGTTGCCGAGCTCGACATCCGGCCGGACCTGTGGTTCTTCGGCTGTCACTTCGAGGGCGACCCGGTCATGCCGGGCTGCCTCGGCCTGGATGCGATGTGGCAGCTGGCCGGCTTCTACCTGCCGTGGCTCGGTGAGCCCGGCCTGGGCCGTGCGCTGGGCGTGGGCGAGGTCAAGTTCACCGGCCAGGTACTGCCGGGCGCGCGCCAGGTGCGCTACCAGATCGACGTCGCGCGCGTGATCCGCGGTCGTCTCAAGATGGTCGTCGCCGATGGCAGCACCTTTGTCGACGATCGCCTGATCTACACTGCCAGCGGCCTGCGGGTGGGCCTGTTCCAGTCGACGGAGAGCTTCTGATGCGGCGCGTGGTGGTGACCGGCATGGGCATCGTGTCCTGCCTGGGCAATGCGGCCGACAATGTGTCACGTGCGCTGCGCGATGGCATCAGCGGTCTGCGCTCGATGCCCGAGTTCGCCGAGCATGGACTGCGCAGCCATGTCGCCGGCGCGCCGCAGATCGACCTCGTCGCCGCGATCGATCGCAAGCTCAAGCGGTTCATGGGTGACGCGGCCGCCTATGCCTATGTGGCGATGCGTGATGCGGTTGCCGATGCCGGGCTCGCGCTCGATCGCATCCGTCATCCGCGCATCGGCGTGATCGCCGGCTCCGGTGGCGGTTCGGCGCAGTGGCAGATCGAGACCGGTGACCTGTTGCGCGAGAAGGGCATCCGCAAGGTCGGTCCCTACATGGTGCCGCGCACGATGTGCTCGACCGTGTCGGCGACGCTGGCGACCGCGTTCGGCATCCTTGGCCTCAGCTATTCGATCGCCGCCGCCTGCGCCACTTCGGCGCATTGCATCGGTGCCGCTGCCGACCTGATCCGCCATGGCGCGCAGGACATCGTGTTCGCCGGTGGTGGCGAGGAATTGCATTGGGGCATGACCGCGCAATTCGACGCGATGGGTGCGCTGTCGACCGCATGGAACGCCACGCCCGAGGCCGCCTCGCGACCCTACGACACCGGCCGCGACGGATTCGTCATCGGCGGTGGCGGCGGCATCCTCGTGCTCGAGGAATACGAGCACGCCAAGGCGCGTGGCGCACGCATCCATGCCGAGCTGGTCGGCTACGGCGTGACTTCCGACGGCGCCGACATGGTGGCGCCATCGGGCGAGGGTGCGGTGCGCTGCATGCGCATGGCGCTGGCCGGCGTGGATGGTGCGATCGACTACCTCAACACGCATGGCACGGCCACGCCGGTGGGCGACATCACCGAGCTCAACGCCGTGCGCGAGGTGTTCGGCGCCGACGTTCCGCCGCTGTCCTCGACCAAGGCGCTGACCGGCCACTCGCTCGGGGCCGCCAGTGTGCACGAAGCGATCTACAGCCTGCTGATGCTGCGTGACGGTTTCCTGGCTGGTTCGGCCAACATCGCCGAGCTCGACCCGCGCGCGGAAGGCTTCCCGATCGTGCGCAGTAGCCGCGCGGCCACATTGCGCACGGTCATGTCCAACAGCTTCGGCTTCGGCGGCACCAACGCCAGTCTCGTGTTCGCGGCGGTGTAACGGGTCACGCGCACCGGCGCGGCGCTGCCGGTGCCGGCAGCGACGTGCGCACGACCGCGACCATCGCAGCGCACCCGGGGTTGCAGGCCAGGTGCGTGCGCCCGAGTTGACGCCCACCGCGACATTCGCGCACTTCCGGTCGGCGTGACTCGGGTATCGGGATGGCGCTGCTTTGGCGTATAAATTGCATCCGATCGGTGTCGATGCCGCCGTGTCGCGGCGCCCCAGCTGGCGGTCCCTGCAATGAGTCGAACCCAAACGGCATTGGTGCTGAGCGGTGGTGGCAGCCTGGGAGCGGTCCAGGTCGGCATGCTGCAGGCGCTCAGCCGTGCCAATCTGGAGGTTGATCTCATCGTCGGCGCCTCGGTCGGCGCGCTCAATGGCGCGTTCTATGCCGACGATCCCACGCCCGAGGGCGCCGACCGCCTCGCCAACCTGTGGCGTGGCCTGCGTCGCAAGGACGTGTTCCCGCTCACGCTGTGGAGCGGCATCAAGGCCCTGTTGCTCGGCAGCGATCACCTGATCGAGCCGACGCGGCTGCGCCGCATCATCGAGCGCACCCTGCACAACGCGCGCTTCGAGGACCTGCCGCTGCCACTGCATGTGGTCGCCACCAACGTGCTCAGCGGGCAGTCGGTGTTGCTGTCGACGGGCGAGGTCGAAACCGCGCTGTTGGCCAGCACTGCCATCCCGGTGGTGTTTCCGTCGGTGGAGATCGATGGCCGCCATCTCGTCGACGGTGGCGTCTCCACCAACACGCCGATCGCGAGCGCGGTCGAACTGGGCGCGCAGCGCATCATCGTGCTGCCGACCGGCATGAGCTGCGCGATGCTCGAACCGCCGCGCAACATGGCGGCGCTCGCGCTGCATGTGATGGGTCTGCAGAGCATGCGCCAGCTCGATCGCGACGTGGCGCAATACCGCGAACATGCCCGCATCACCGTGGTGCCGCCGCTGTGCCCGCTGAGCGCGTCGGTGTTCGACTTCTCGCAGACTGCCGCGCTGATCTACCGCGCCGCCAAGCAGACCTACGAATGGCTCGGCAGTGGCGGACTCGACAGTGCCGGGCCGCTGCAGGTGCCGCTCGCGCACCATCATTACCGGCGTTGATCGCGGCGCCCGGCGCGGCGTGACGCACGGTGGACCGCGCCGACCGGCTTGCCGGCGTGCGCAGCCGTTCGCCGTGGCGCAGGGCACCGGCGCGCTCCTGCGGGACTCCGCCGCAGCGCGCGGGAACGCAAACGGCTGCGGCTGCATCCAACGGCTCGAACGAAGCGGCAGGGCAGGGGCGGATGCGCAGCGACCGCTTGCCGCCATGCCGCTGGAGCGCCCACCGACCCATGGAATCTGCCGATGCCCGTCCATACTCCCGTCGTCGCCCTCAGGTCCGAGCCGGCCGCCACGCAGCGCCCGGCCTCCGAACGCATCCGCCAGCGCCTGTTGCAGGCGTGCCAGCGACATCACGCCAACGACAACATCGCCGACTTCATCGCCGAGGGCGAGCTTGATGAGCTGCGCGCCGAGGTTGCCGGCCGACTCGAGGACGTGCTGCAGGCACTCGTGATCGACACCCGCCACGACCACAACAGCGCCGGCACGGCGCAGCGCGTGGCGCGCATGTTCATCGACGAGGTGTTCGCTGGCCGCTACCGCGCGGCACCCGAGGTCGCCACGTTCCCGAACGTGTCGCGGCTCGACCAGCTGATGACGATCGGCCCGCTCACGGTGCGCAGCGCCTGCTCGCACCACCTGTGCCCGATCATGGGCCGGGTGTGGATCGGCGTCTTGCCCAATGCCGACTCGGAGCTGATCGGCCTGTCCAAGTACGCGCGCATCTGCGACTGGGTGATGAGCCGGCCGCAGATCCAGGAAGAAGCGGTGACGATGCTGGCCGATGCGCTCGAGCAGCGCGTCAAGCCCGACGGCCTGGCCATCGTCATCGAGGCCGACCACTTCTGCATGCACTGGCGCGGCGTCAAGGATGCGCACGCGCTCATGCGCAACACCGTGATGCGCGGTGCGTTCGCGCACGACGCCGGTCTGCGCAGCGAATTCCTCGGCTTCGTCGCGTGCGACGCGGCATGACCACGGTGGCGACGGACCATGATGCGCCACTGCCGCGACCGGGCATGGCATGTTCGGCGCGCCCATCCATGACGGGATCGACCACGATGGACCCCAACACGCAAGCCGGTAACGCCGCGATCAGCCACGATGACGACGAAGCAGCGCTCGTACAGCGCGCCGCGCGCGGCGAGGAAGCGGCCTTCACCGCGATCATGCGCCGCCACAACCAACTGCTGTTCCGCAGCGTGCGCAGCATCCTCAAGTCCGACGCCGATGCCGAGGACGCGCTGCAGGAGGCCTGGCTGCAGGCCTGGCGCGCGCTCGGCACGTTCCGCGCCGATGCGCGGCTGTCGACCTGGCTCGTGCGCATCGCGATCAACGAGGCGCTCGGGCGCCAGCGCCGCAAGTCGGCGCAGATCATTGCACTGGAACCCGCCATGAACCTCCCCGATGCCGATCGTGACGATGCGTTCGCGGACGATCCCGCGGCTGCGCCAGAGCAGAAGGCGCTGCGCGCGCAGTTGCGCCGCCTGATCGAGGCGCGCATCGACGAGTTGCCCGCATCGTTCCGCACCGTGTTCATGCTGCGCGCGGTCGAGGAGCTGAGCGTCGAGGAAGTCGCGCAGGCGCTCGGGATCCCGGCGGCGACCGTGCGCACGCGACTGTTCCGTGCGCGCAGCCTCATCCGCGAAGGCCTCGCCAGCCAGATCGACCTCGCCACGGCCGACGCGTTCGCGTTCGACGGTGTGCGCTGCGACCGCATCGTCGCCGGCGTGCTCGCGCGGGCGCGCGCAAGCGGGCTGTGCGATGCGACGCGCTGATCGAGCGGCCAGAGGAATCGCCATCGCATTGCCGAAACCTGGTACGGGCGCGATGCCGGCGACCGCATCGCGTTCGAGCGTGTCGAACTGTTCCTCGCCCGTGGCCTGCTTGCGCGCAGCGCGGCCGGTTGCGCCGGCGCGCATCACTGGCGCGGCGCGGTTGATCTGGATCAACGCAGCGCCGTGGCGCGACCGGCAGCATCCCGGTACCGGCGCCGCTGCTACCGCAGTCTGCGCGCGTCTGTCACCGTGGAGGATGCATGAGCGAGACGCTTGAGCGCGGCCGCATGCGCGTCGCCGGCTTCGCCGACGCCGAAATGGAATACCAGCTCATTCGTCAGCTCGGCGCCGCGCGTTATGGCGGCGCGGCGATCGGCGAATGCCTCATGCTCGCGCAACGCATCGAAAGCGGGGTACCGGCCAGCTGGGTCGACGCGTTCGCGGCGGCGGCGGCGCGGCAGCAGGCCGACGCCGAACGGCGCGCCGCAGGCGGCCACGCCGTCAGCGCCCATGATGCCTGGCTCGTTGCCAGCAACAGTTGGCGCGCGGCCGAGTACTACAGCGCGATCAGTGATCCACGCCATCGCCAGTACGGTCTGGCCAGCCGCGCCTGCTTCCTCGCCGCGATGAAGCACGGTCCGTGGCGATGCGAGGAAGTGAGCCTGGACTGCGACGGCCGGGCCCTGCCGGCGTACTACCTGTGCGCGGCCGGCGCCGACGCGCCGGGGCGGACGCTGATGATCGTCAGCGGTTACGACGGCACGCTGGAGGAGACCTATCTCGGCTACGGTCGCGCCGCGCTTGAGCGCGGCTACCGCCTGCTGCTGTTCACCGGGCCGGGGCAGATGGACACGCTGCGTTTCCACGACGGACTGTGCTTCATCCCTGAGTTCGAGCGCATCGGCACGCCGGCCGTGGAACACCTGCTCACGCGGGCCCAGACCGACCCGGCGCGGATCGCGCTCATGGGCATCAGCTTCGGCGGTTACTTCGCCACCCGCATCGCCGTGCACGAGCCGCGCATCCGCGCACTGATCCCCAACTCGCCGATCGTGGACCTGCATGCCTACATGGCCTCGTTCGTCGGCTTCGATCCGGCGCAGATGCCCGATGCGGACGATTTCCGCGCCGCCGATCTCGACCATATCCCGGACCACGTGATGCCGCCGCAGGCGCGCGAGATGTCGCGCAACCTGATCCTGCGCATCGGCGGCACGAGCTTCAAGGACACCTATCGGCGGCTGCGCGCGTTCCGCGTCGAAGCGGCGCAGCTGGCGACCCTGCGCTGCGCGGCGCTGGCGCTGGTCGGCAGCGGCGAGGGCCGCGAGCCGCTGGCACAGTACGAACGCTTCGTTGCCAGCGTGCCCGGCGCGAGTGGCCACCTGTTCGGCACCGACGAGGGTGCGGACGGGCACTGCCAGGCCGGCAACCTCGCCCATTCGGCAGCCGTGTCGATGGACTGGCTCGACGACGTGCTGGCCTGAGCGCCGGCACCGGCGCGCGCAACAAAAAAGCCGGCTTGCGCCGGCTTTTTCGTGATCGTCGCGCGGCGTTCAGGCCAGCGCGGCGATGTGCGCGGTCAGGCGGCTCTTGTGGCGCGCCACCTTGTTCTTGTGGATGAGGCCACGCGCGGCGTAGCGATCCATCACCGGTTCGGCGATCTTGAAGGCGGCTTCGGCGCGCGCCTTGTCCTTCGCATCGATCGCCTTGACGACGTTCTTGATCGTGGTGCGAACCATCGAACGCGCGCTGGCGTTGCGCTGACGGTTCTGCTCGGACTGGCGCGCACGCTTCTTCGCGGATTTGATGTTGGCCAAGGGATGACTCCGGAGACTGGGGTTGCTGGAAAAAAGACCGCGAATTGTCCGGGTTGCGCCGCTTGGCGTCAAGTCTGCGCCTGTACCACCGGCCAGGCTGCGACCCACGCCCCGCCACGGCGGCGCCGCGCCTGGTGGCGCCGTGCGTGGCGGTCGCCACACGCCGGCGCCGCTTCGGGCATCATCCGGGCGGCGTGGTGTCGCCCCCGGGGCGCCCGTGGCGCCCTCGACCCCAACCTGCAGCTGCCCATGTCCCGCCCGAGTCTCCTGCGATCGATGCTGAGTTTCAGTGGCGGCACCTTCGTGTCGCGCATCCTCGGCCTCGTGCGCGAGCAGGCGATCGCCTGGGCGTTCGGCGCCAACGCGATGACCGATGCGTTCTGGGTCGCGTTCCGCATCCCCAATTTCCTGCGCCGCCTGTTCGCCGAAGGCTCGTTCTCGGTCGCCTTCGTGCCGGTGCTGACGCAGACGCGCGAGACGCGGTCGCATGCCGAGCTCCGGGACCTGGTTGCCAATGTCAGCGGCACCCTCGGCGGCATCCTGCTCGTGGTGACCGCGCTGGGCGTGCTCGGCGCGTCGTGGCTGGCCGCCGGTTTCGCCCCGGGTTCGCTCGACGACCCGGCCAAGTTCGGCCTCACCACCGACCTGCTGCGGGTCACCTTTCCGTTCCTGCTGTTCGTGTCGCTGACCGCGCTGGCCGGTGGCGTGCTCAACAGCTTCCACCAGTTCATGCTGCCGGCGCTGACGCCGGTGATCCTCAACCTGTGCATGATCGCGGCCGCGCTGTGGTGGCGGCAGTATTTCGACGTGCCGATCATGGCGCTGGGCTGGGCGATCTTCGCCGCCGGCGTGCTGCAACTGCTGGTGCAGTTGCCCGCGCTGGCGCGCCTCGGGCTGCTGGCCTGGCCGCGCTGGGGCTGGCACCACGCCGGCGTGCGGCGCGTGCTCAGGCTCATGCTGCCGACGCTGTTCGGCTCCTCGGTGGCACAGGTCAACCTGCTGCTCGACACGCTGATCGCCTCGTTCCTCATCACCGGTTCGCAGACCTGGCTGGCGCAGACCGACCGCCTGCTCGAGTTCCCGTTGGGCGTGTTCGGGGTGGCGCTCGGCACCGTGATCCTGCCCTCGCTGTCGCGCCACCACGTCACCACCGATCGCGCGGCGTTCGCGCGCGCGCTCGACTGGGGCCTGCGCACGGCGCTGCTGATCGCGGTGCCGGCCATGCTCGCGCTCATGCTGCTGGCCAAGCCGGTGCTGGCGACGCTGCTGCAGCATGGCCGCTTCACCGCGCATGACGTCGACATGGCGGCGCTGTCGCTGGCGGCGCTCGCGCTGGGTCTGCCGGCCTTCGTGCTCGTCAAGGTGCTGGCGCCGGCGTTCTATGCGCGGCAGGACACCACCACGCCGGTGCGCGCGGGGGTGGCGGCGATGCTGGCCAACATGGCGCTCAACATCGTGTTCGTCGGCACGTTGTTCTGGCTCTGGCACGAGCCGGCCGACCTCGCCGACGGCTGGCTCGCCGGCATTGCCCGCGTGCCGGGCCTGCACATGGGGCTGGCGCTGGCAAGCGCGCTGGCGAGCTACCTCAACCTCGCGCTGCTGTGGCGTGCGTTGCGGCGCGACGGCAGCTACCAACGCCAACCGGGCTGGACGCGGCACCTGACGCGCCTGGCGCTGGCCTGCGCGGCGATGGTCGGCGTGCTGTTGCTGCTGCTGGCGCAGTGGCCTGCCTGGGGTGACTGGAGCGTGGCGACACGCATCTGGCGGCTGGCCGTGGTGATCGCCGCCGGCGCCGGCAGCTTCGTGCTCGTGCTGCTGGCGGCGGGCTTCCGCCTGCGCGATCTGCGGGCGAGCTGAACGCGCGGTGCGCCGCCGGCGGCGTGCCGAGCGCCGCGTATGCTGCGGCGCAGCGGCTATACTCGCGCGATGAACCGGCTTTTTCGTGACGCCGCCGGGCCCTGTCTGGCGCCGGGCGGCAGCGTCGTGTGCGTGGGTGCGTTCGATGGCGTGCATCTGGGCCATCGCGCGCTGCTCGCGCGCACCTGCGCGCGCGCGCGCGAGCTGGGCCTGCAGTCGATCGCGATCACGTTCGAGCCGGTGCCGCGCGAGTACTTTGCGCATGGCCAGGCCGTGCCGCGCCTGACCGGGGCGCGCGAGAAGCTGGCGTTGCTGTTGGCCAGCGGCGTGTCGAAGCTGCTGTCGCTGCGTTTCGACGCGCGCCTGACCGCGATGAGCGCGGAAGCCTTCGTCAGCGAGCTGTTGCTCGGGCGCGCGGGCCTGCGCGAGCTGTGGGTCGGCGCCGATTTCCACTTTGGCCATGCGCGCCGCGGCAATGTGGCCCTGCTCGAGCGGCTGGCGCCGCAGCTCGGCTTTGCGCTGCGCGTGCTGGCCGACGTGCAGGCCGGCGGCGTGCGCGTGAGCAGCAGCGCGTTGCGCGAGCAGCTCGCGGCCGGTCAGTTCGATGCGGCAGCGTGCGGCCTCGGGCGGCGTTTTTCGATCGGCGGCCATGTCGTGCGTGGTCAGCAGCTCGGCCGCAGGCTCGGCTACCCGACGGCCAATGTGCGGCTCGGACGGCGCACCGCGCCGGTCAGCGGCATCTTCGCCGTGCGCGTGCATGGGGTGGCCGCGCATGGGATGCCGGCGGTGGCGAGCCTCGGCGTGCGGCCGACCATCGATGGCACCGAACCGCTGCTCGAGGCGCACCTGTTCGACTTCGATGGCGACCTGTACGGGCGCCGCATCGAGGTCGAGTTCGTGGCCAAGCTCCGCGACGAGCGCAAATTCGCCGACCTGCCGGCGATGGTGCGGCAGATCGACCTCGACGCGGCGCAGGCGCGCGCACTGCTCGCCCACAACCCGCCGCAAGGGCAGGCTGCGGCCGGCGCCGCGCCGGCACACCCACTCTGCGGCTGAGTCGCAACCGCATACTCTCACCCATTTCCCGCATCCCGAACCCTGGCGCCGCCATGTCCAAGGACTACAAGAACACGATCAACCTGCCCAACACGCCGTTCGCGATGAAGGCCGATCTGGCCAAGCGCGAACCGGCCATGCTCGAGGCCTGGGACAAGGCGCAGCGCTATGCGCAGATCCAGCAGCGCAGCGCCGGGCGCGCCCACGCCTTCATCCTGCATGACGGTCCGCCCTACGCCAACGGCGCGATCCACATCGGCCACGCCGTCAACAAGGTGCTCAAGGACGTGGTGGTCAAGTCGGCGTTGCTGGCCGGATACCGCTCGCCCTACGTGCCGGGCTGGGACTGCCACGGCCTGCCGATCGAGATCGCGATCGAGAAGAAGGTCGGCAAGGTCGGGCAGAAGGTCGATGCGGCCGAGTTCCGCCGCCTGTGCCGCGCCTACGCAAGCGAACAGATCGACCTGCAGCGGCAGGATTTCAAGCGCCTGGGCGTGCTCGCCGACTGGGAGCATCCCTACCGCACGCTCGATTTCCGCTACGAGGCCGACATGCTGCGTGCGCTGGCGCAGATCCATGCCAACGGCCACGTGCTGCGCGGCTTCAAGCCCGTGCACTGGTGCTTCGATTGCGGCTCGGCGCTGGCCGAGGCCGAGATCGAATACCAGGACAAGCAGTCGCTGGCGGTCGACGTGGCCTACGATGCGGTCGATGCGCAAGCGCTCGCGGCGTGCTTCGGCGCGAGCATCGGCGCCGACGACATCGTTGCAGTGCCGATCTGGACCACGACGCCTTGGACGCTGCCGGCGAGCTTCGCGGTCACGCTTGGTCCCGAGCTCGACTATGTGCTGGCCGAAGGCCCCGCGCGCGGCGGCAGGCGCGTGCTGCTCGTGCTGGCGCAGTCGCTGGCGCAGGCGGCGCTGGCGCGCTACGGCGTGACCGAGCTGCACGTGCTCGGGCACGCGAAGGGCGCGCAGCTTGCCCTCGCCGCGCCGGCCAGGGCTGCCGGTGAACGCGACCACAGCCTGCTGCGCCATCCGTTCTACGCGCGCAGCGTGCCGCTCATCCTCGGTGACCACGTGTCGGCCGAGGACGGCACCGGCGCCGTGCATACCGCGCCGGGCCATGGCGCCGAGGACTTCGCGGTCGGCCAGCAGTACGGCATCGTGGCGGCGACAGCGGCCAACGAGCTCAATCCGGTGGGTGGCAATGGCGTGTACCTGCCAGGCACGCCGCTGTTCGAGGGCCAGTTCATCTGGAAGGCCAACGATGCGATCGTCGAACTGCTTGCGCAGCGCGGCGTGCTGCTTGCCCAGGCCAGGCTCAACCACAGCTATCCGCATTGCTGGCGCCACAAGACGCCGGTAGCGTTCCGCACCACGCCGCAGTGGTTCATCGGCATGCAGGCCGCCGGCCTGCGCGCGGCGGCGCTCGCGACGATCCGCGACGATGTCGACTGGTACCCGGCCTGGGGCGAGGAGCGCATCGCCGGCATGGTCGCCGGGCGCCCCGACTGGTGCATCTCGCGCCAGCGCACCTGGGGCGTGCCGATCGCGCTGTTCGTCGACAAGGTGAGTCAGCAGCCGCATCCGCGCAGCGCCGAGCTGATGCGCGAGGTGGCCGCGCGCGTCGAGCAGGCCGGCGTCGATGCCTGGTACGCGCTCGATCCGGCCGAACTGCTCGGTGCCGAGGCCGAACGCTATGAAAAGGTCACCGACATCCTTGACGTGTGGTTCGACTCGGGCGTCACCCACCACTGCGTGCTCGACCAGCGCCCCGAACTGGCGCGCCGGGCCGGCGACAGGGTCATGTACCTGGAAGGTTCCGACCAGCATCGCGGCTGGTTCCAATCCTCGCTGCTGACCGGTGCCGCCCTGCATGGCCGCGCACCGTACGACGTGGTGCTGACCCACGGCTTCACGGTCGACGCGCAGGGCCGCAAGATGTCCAAGTCGCTCGGCAACGTGATCGCACCACAGAAGGTCGTCGACACGCTCGGTGCCGACGTGCTGCGCCTGTGGGTGGCCTCGACCGACTATCGCAACGAGATCGCGGTGTCGGACGAAATCCTGCGTCGGGTGTCGGATTCCTATCGCCGCATCCGCAACACGGCGCGCTTCCTGCTCGGCAATCTCGATGGCTTCGATCCGGCGCGGCACCTGCTGCCGGTCGCCGACTGCCTGCTGCTGGACCAGTGGGCCGTGCAGCAGGCCCATGACGTGCAGGCCGCGGTGGTGGCCGCCTATGCGCAACACGACTTCCCCGAGGTGGTGGCGCGCGTGCAGAACTTCTGCACCAACGAGATGGGCGCACTGTACCTGGACATGACCAAGGACCGGCTCTACACGATGCCCACCGACAGCCATGGCCGGCGCAGCGCGCAGAGCGCGATGTATCGCATCGTCGAGGCGCTCGTGCGCTGGATTGCGCCGGTGTTGTCGTTCACGGCCGAGGAGATCTGGCCGCTGATCCCGGGCGAACGCGGCGAATCGGTGCTGTTCGAGCAGTGGTACGACGGCCTTGCCGCCACCCAGGGCACGCCCGAGCGGCGCCAATGGTGGGCCGACCTGCTGGCCATCCGCAGCGCCGCCGCGCGCCTGCTCGAGGGCATGCGCACCAGCGGCACGCTCGGCGCCTCGCTGCAGGCCGAATTGAGCCTGCATGCCGACGCGGCGGTCCGCGCGCGCTATGCCGAGGTCGCCGACGAGTTGCGCTTCTTCTTCATCACCTCGCGCCTCGACTGGGCCGATGCGGCGGCGCCGGCCGGCGGCGAGCTGGTCAGGCTCGATGGTGGCAGCGTCACCGTGACGGCGCGCGCCAGCGAGGCGGCCAAGTGCATCCGTTGCTGGCATTACCGCGACGACGTCGGCACCCACGCCGAACACCCCGAACTGTGTGGGCGCTGCGTCGACAATGTCGATGGCGGCGGCGAGACGCGGCGGTGGTTTTGAGCACGCGCGGGATGGACGGACGCGAGACGACGATGAACCGCAACGGCAATGCCTTGCCGTGGCTGCTGCTGTCGGCGGTCGTGATCGCGCTCGATCAATGGACCAAGCATCTCGCGCTGGCGAACCTGCAACCGTTCGAGCCGCACGTGGTCATCGCCGGCCTGCTCGACTGGACGCTGGCGTTCAACAGTGGCGCCGCCTTCAGTTTCCTCGCCGGCGGCGATGGCTGGCAGCGCTGGCTGTTCGCGGCGCTGGCGATCGGCGTGAGCACGGTGCTGGCGGTGTGGCTGGCGCGGCTGGCGCGCGGCGACTGGCGCAACGCGGCGCCGCTCGCGCTCATCATCGGCGGCGCGCTCGGCAATCTCGTGGATCGCCTGCGGCTGGGCCATGTGGTCGACTTCATCGACGTGCACCTGGGCAGCGCGCACTGGCCTGCCTTCAACATCGCCGACTCGGCAATCAGCGTCGGCGCGGTCATGCTGATCGCATTTGGCCTCGGCAGTGGGCAGCGGCGCGGCAAGCACGGATAATCACCCCATGGAAGTCATCCTTGCCAACCCGCGCGGCTTCTGCGCGGGCGTCGACCGCGCCATCGAGATCGTCGAGCGTGCCCTGGAAGCCTTTGGCGCGCCGATCTACGTGCGGCACGAGGTCGTGCACAACCGTTACGTGGTCGACAACCTGCGCAGCAAGGGTGCGATCTTCGTCGAGGACCTGCACGAGGTGCCCAACGGCGCCACCGTGATCTTCAGCGCCCACGGCGTGTCGCGCGCGGTGCGTGACGAGGCCGCGCTGCGCAACCTGCGCGTGTTCGACGCGACCTGCCCGCTGGTCACCAAGGTGCACCTGGAGGTCGGTCGCCATGGCAAGGCCGGGCGCGACGTGGTGCTGATCGGCCACGCCGGCCATCCCGAAGTGCAGGGCACGATGGGGCAATGGAACGGCGCCTATCCGGGCCTGATCCACCTGGTCGAGAACCTCGAGGGCGTGGCGTGCATGACGCCGCGCGACGCCGGCCAACTGGCCTACGTCACCCAGACCACGCTGTCGGTCGACGACACGATCGCGATCATCCGGGCGCTGCGCGAACGCTTCCCGGCGATCCAGGGGCCGCGTCACGACGACATCTGCTACGCCACGCAGAACCGCCAGGACGCGGTGCGCCGGCTCGGCCAGCAGTGCGACCTCGTGCTCGTGGTCGGCTCGCCCAACAGTTCCAACTCGAACCGCCTGCGCGAGCTGGCCGAGAAGCAAGGCGTGCCGGCCTTCCTCATCGACGGTGCCGCCGACATCGCGCCCGAGTGGCTCATCGGCCGCCAGCGCATCGGCGTCACGGCCGGCGCCTCGGCGCCCGAGAAGCTCGTGCGCGAGGTCGTCGAGAGCCTGCGCGCGGCCGGCGCCAGCCAGGTCCGCGAGCTCGGCGGCAAGCCCGAGGACATGGTGTTCGCGCTGCCGAAGGAGTTGCGGTTGCGCACCGCGCGGTGAGCTCGCGGCGCGCCTGGCCCGGGTCCCCGGGGCCCCGCGGCGGGGCGATCGGGCCGTTCGTCGGCGGACTGTCGCCGACGATCGGGCCTGGGCCGCCGCGGCCGCAGGTTGTGGCTAGGATGCAGCTATCGCATGGTGCCATCGGCATGCGACGATCCGGGCGGTGGGGAAATTCGGCGGAGGTTCTGATGCAATACCACTCATCCAGCGCGTTGAAGCGACGCCCGCCGTGGCAAACGGGGCGTGGCTTCACGCTCGTCGAGCTCCTCATCACGCTGGCGCTCATCGCGATCCTCGCGGCGATGGCGTTCCCGAGCTTCCGCGAGTTTTCCGCCCGCATGGCCGTGACCGACAACACCAACAGCCTCATCGGCGCGATCAACTCGGCGCGCGCCGAGGCGGTCAAGCGGGGGCGTCCGGCGGCGGTGATCGCCAACGGTGGCGACTGGAACAATGGCTGGCAGGTGGTGGTGGCGAAGGAAACGGCCACCGGGATCGAATACACACCGACCTCGCCCGGCACGACCGCCGCGGCGTGCGCTGCCTACCTCGACAATGCGGTTACGCCAAGCAACACCGTGCCATTGTGCGTGCGTCACCAGGACGCCATGCGCGATGGTTACCGCGTGCTCGGCAGTGGCACGGAAGTCGTATTCACGGCGATGGGCAGCGTGCAGGGCGGCGGTGATTTCGATTTCAGCGTGTGCCGCCCCAGCAACAACGCCAACCCGACGCAGTCGCGGTGGGTGCATGTCGGTCCGGGTGGCACGGTCGAGAGCCGCCGTGACACCACCAGCTCGCCGGCCGGAAATTGCAGTTGAGGATCCACACGATGCGCAGACTCATGCCAGCACGCGGGTTCACGTTGCTCGAAGTGCTTATCGCGGTACTGATCTTCACGCTTGGTCTGCTCGGCGTGGCCGGGCTCATGGTGCTGTCGGTGCGCACCAACCACAGTGCCTACCTGCGCACGCAGGCATCGTTCCTCGCGCAGTCGATGGCCGACCGCATGCGCAGCAACGTGGGCTGGGCCAATGATTACAACGGCACCTACGACTCGAGTACGACAGGTGCCGGCACCTGCAGTGGCGGCGTATGCACGCCTGCCGCGCTCGTCACGCGCGACACGCAGCTGTGGAGCCAGCAGCTCGTCGACCAGTTGCCGGGCGGCACGGCCACGATCACCTGCAACGGTACCTATGGCGAGGGGGCGCTGCCACGCGGTTCAGGAACGGAGCCTTTCGATGGCATTTGCTCGATGGTGATCCAGTGGACCGAAGCCGACCTGCAGCGCACGGCCACGGCCGCGCCACCCGCCACGCAGACCTTCGCCTGGGTGTTCCAGCCATGACCGGGAATCGCCACGACATGTCACGCGCCAGTCGCAGCCCGCGGGGCTTCTCGCTGATCGAGATCATGATCGCCTTGACGCTGGGTCTGTTGCTCAGCGTCGGCATCATGAGCCTGTTCAGCAATACCAGCCGCACCAACAAGCTGCAGGATGCGCTGGCGCGCCTGCAGGAAAACGGCCGCTTTGCCGTCACCCAGATCGACCGCGACCTGCGCATGCTGAGCGCGCAGTACTGCAGCAACACGGCAGGCGGCAGCCCGCCCGGCACGGTGGCGCCGGTGGTACCGGCACGAGCGCCGATGGTCTACGCACCCGACCTCCGGCTGCCCGACAGCACGATCAACAGCATCGATTCCGCCGGCAATCCGAGTGCTGCACCGGCCGCGTCGCCCTATGCCTTGAGCCCGCGCTGGTTCGTGCAGGGCTATTCCTGCACGGCCAGCAGCTGCACGCCGGCCTTGCCGAGCGGCGCCGGCCAGATTCCGACGATGGGCCTGGCCGCCGGGCGACGCGTGCCCGCCTCCGACGTGCTCACGATCCGCTACCAGCGTGGCAGTGGCTGGCCGGTAGCCATGAATGCCTGCGCAGTGGCGGCCGGCGATCCGCTGGTCAATGGCACCACGATCACGGTCAGTCCGCAGGTGGGTGATGACCCGATCGGCAACATGCAGCCCGGTTTGGCGCTCATTTCCGACTGCGTCAATCCCGCGGTGATCCCGATCGGTGGCGTGGCCGGCAATATGCTCACGATCGGCACCGCGCCGTCGACCAGCGGCGGCATCTTGCCGGGCGCGCAGGGCGCACTGTGCATGGGCAACCGCACGCGCGACGTGCGTCTGTTCAACTTCAGCGACGACTTCGTCACGGTCAGCTACTACCTCGTGTTCCGCGATGACGACAATCCCGACGCGCGGCCCAACAGTGGCGCGGCGCGGCGCCTCGTGCCGGTGCTCGTGCGGCGCGAGAACGGCGTGGAGCAGGAACTCGTGCGTGGCGTCGACCAGCTCGCGTTCCGCTACGGCGTCCAGGATGCCGGCGGCAACCTGCAGTTCATGACGGCGGCGCAGGTGCAAACGGCGGGGAGCTGCACGGCACCGCCGCCCGGCATGCCGTTGGAGCCGGGTTGCATGTGGCGCTCGGTGAAGACCGTGGAACCGCACCTGCTGCTTAACACGGTCGATGAGGTCTTCGGTCTCGACAACGCGAGCCGCACGTTCCGCTTTGCCGGCAGCAGTTACACGCTGGCCGACACGGCCTCCTTGCCGTCCGGCATCAGGGCCGGCAGCCAGTTGCGCCGTGAGTTCATCGCTTATGTCTCCGTCCGTGACCGTCATCTCTAGGCCCGACCCATGAATATCGAGTTTCAGCGATCACCAGGCCGCCAGCGCGGCGCCGTGCTGTTCGTGGCCCTGATCTTCCTGTTGCTGATCACGCTGCTCACGCTGACCGCGATGGGCACGTCGATCCTGCAGGAGAAGATGACCGGCGGCATGCGCAACCAGCAACTCGCGATGATGGGGGCCGAGAGCGCCGTGCGCGGCACCGAGGCATGGCTGTGGCACGTGCGCTTCAACGATTCCACGGGCAATCCGCTGCCGCCCTGTCAGGGGAGCGGTTCGAGCTGCGTGTATCGACCAGACATCAACGGCACCTTGCAAAGCGGCGTGCAGGCGTTCCGCAGTTCGTTCGGCTGGGTGGCCGCACTGCCCGGCATGCCGGGTTACGCGCACGCGTTGACCGGGCTCAGCGGTGATGACGAAACCGCGTCGCTGGCCAGGCAGCCGAACGTCCTGCTCGAGGACATCGGGCCGAACGTGCCGCCGAGTGCCGGCCAGCAGTCCGGGGCCATTGATCCCGAGACGCTGAACGCCTACCACTTCTACCGCATCACCGCGCGCAGCCAGGGCGGCAGTGCGGCCGTCCAGCGCGTGGTCGAGAGTGTGTACTCGGCGTCGAACATGACCGATGCCGGATTCGGCACCAGCACGCCGTGATCGTGCAGACCCATTCAGGAGCGATCCCATGACTCGCCTAACGTCTTCAACGACCTTGTCCATCGCGGTAGCGGCCGTGTGCGCGCTGGCGGGTGCGGGTGCACCACAGCAGGCGCTGGCGCAATCACCGGCGGCCGGCACGGTGAACCTGTTGACCACTCCGCCCGAGCTGACCTCGAAGGTCGCTCCCAACGTGGTGCTGACCTTCGACGATTCGGGTTCGATGGGTCGCAACTACATGGGCGACCAGCGCCCGTACACGGGCGCCGGCTGGGGTGGGACCGACCAGCAGAACACCACGGGCAGCGCGACGTGGCCGAGCGGTGGTGGTCCCTATCTGTGTGCAGGCGTCATCGATCCGCGCATCACCGATCCGGCCGACCCGCGTTCGTGGGCGATGAATGGCGTCTACTACAATCCCAACTCGAACTACCAGCCGCCGCTCATGGCCGATGGCGTGACCGCGTTCCCGAATGCGCGCTTCACCGCCGCCTGGGACAACGGCATCCTGCAGAATCGCCCCCAGTCACCGACCAGTTCGTCGACACGCAATCTGGGCACCGACACTCGATTCTGTAACCGTGCTGCCGGCTATTACCGCTACAAATCCACCGCGCCGGCATTGACACTCGACGCCAACGGCCGCATCAGCAATACCGGCGTGCTCTATACCGCGAGCAACTGGGAATGGGTGGATCTGACCGGTGCGACTGCGACCGAGCAGCAGAACTTCGCCAACTGGTATTCGTACTACCACACACGCTACACCGCGGCGGTCACCTCGGTATCGCGCGCGTATGCGACCTTCGACAATGGTATCCGCGTGGCCTGGCAGAACATCAACACCCGCCAGATCACCAATGCGACCAAGATCTTTCCGTTCGAGGATACCGGCTCGACCACGACGCGAACCGACTTCTACAACTGGCTGTTCTCGACTCCGGTCGGTGGCAACACCCCGAACCAGGCCGCGGCCGATCGCGTCGGCAAGCTCTTCCAGCGCAACACCGGCGCGGCCGACACCAATCCGTACTGGGAGCGCGCGACGGGACGCGAGCTCAGTTGTCGCAAGAACTTCCACATCCAGATGACCGACGGCCTGTGGAACAACTCGGTGGTCACGCCGGCGCGGCGCGACACCAACGCCATCGCGACCTTGCCCGACGGCCGCAGCTACTCGGTCAGTGAACTGCAGTCCAAGATCTTCTGGAACGAGGGCAGCAGCGCGCAGAACACGATGGCCGACATCGCCTTCAACTATTGGGCGACCGACCTGCGTCCCGACTTCCAGAGCAACCCGCAGACCAAACTCAAGGTGCGCCCCTATCTGGTGGATCGCACGACCGGGGTGACTGGCAGCACGCCGCTGCTGCCCGGCAACAACTGGCTCGATAACCGGGAGCTCTACTGGAACCCCGCCAATGATCCGGCGACCTGGCCGCATCTGGTGCAGTTCATGATCGGCCTGGGCGTCGACGGCACGATCCCCAAGACCGACACCAACTACCTCAAGCTGCGCCTCGGCACGCTGGCCTGGCCGGTGCTGCAGGGAGGCAGTGCACCGTATTCGGATACATCGGAGAAGATCGACGACATGTGGCATGCGGCGATCAACAGCCGTGGCGACTTCTTCGCCGCCTCCAATCCCGACGAGCTGATCGACGCGCTGCGCCGGATCATCGCCAGCGTGGTGGCACAGAGCAGTTCCTCGACGCCGGCGGCGGTGTCGCTGCCGATCCTGACCGGTGGCAACAGCGCCTATCAAGGCGGCTACGACACCAGCGGCTGGCCCGGCAACGTGCGACGCTGGACCTTGGATGCGTCGGGTCAGCCCGCCAGCGTGCTGTGGGATGCGGGCTGCCGCCTCACGGGAGGCAGTTGCGCCGACCCGGCCGGCACCAATCCCGTGCGCGATCCCAACAGCCGCATCATCGTGACCTCGAACGGCGCCGCGAGCGGCCTGCCGTTCCGCTGGGGCAGCCTGACCACGGCGCAGCAGAACGCGCTCAACCAGACGCCAGGCGCTGCACCTTGTGCGGGCTCGGGGCCCAACTGCGATGGCTACGGAGCGGACCGCGTCGACTATCTGCGCGGCAAGCGCGACAACGAGACGGCACCGGCAACACCGCTGCTGCGCGTGCGCCAATCGGTGCTCGGTGCCGTCATCAACGGCGAGCCGGCCTATGTGTCTTCGCCACGCAGCGGCTATCACGACATGTTCCCGCCCGGTTCGCCCGAGGCCTCAGCCGCGGCCACCGACAGCACCAAGACCTATGCCTACTACCAGAACCAGCAGCGTGCGCGGACCCCGATGATCTACGTCGGCGCCAATGACGGCATGCTGCACGCGTTCGATGCGACCAGTGGCGACGAGAAGTGGGCGTTCGTTCCCGATACGGTCATTCGCAACGGGCGCGCGGCGGCGTCGACCAAACGCGACGCCGATCTCGTCCCCGGCGTGGATGCCAAGCCGCGTGAGCGTGACGTGTTTCTCAATGGCGCCTGGCGCACGATCCTGGTCGGGTCCACGCGCCTGGGTGGCCGCGGCGTCTATGCGCTCGATGTGACCAACCCGGCGCAGGCCGATGAGACGGCGGCCAGCGGCTCGAACGGCGTGGTCATGTGGGAGTTCAGCAGCGGCGATGTCGCCAGCACGGCCGGCGATCCGCCCTGCGCTGCGGGTTCGCGCACCTGCGCCTCACTCGGCTACACCTACGATTCGGCCAACATCGCGCGCCTCAAGTCCAACGACAAGTGGGTTGCGCTCGTCTCGAGTGGCTATTTTCCGTCCAATGTCGATGCCGCCGCGCGATCGGGCGATCGCTTCGAGGCGGCGGCGAGCCGCACCTCGCTGCTGGTCATCGACTTGGAGACGGGTCAGCTCATCAGGGAACTGCGTACGAGTCTTGCTCCGCAGACGATGCCGACCGGGTTCAAGACCTTTGGCCTGTCGACGCCGATGGTCTACGACTTGGGGAGCGACGAAGTCGACGATCTCGCCTATGCGGGCGATCTGGCCGGCAATCTGTGGCGTTTCGATCTCTCCGACAGCAACCCGAACAACTGGAAGGTCGACCTCATGTTCACCAGTTACGGTAACGGTGGCGCGGCCACGGCAGGTGATCAGCCGATCGTGTTCAACCCGACCGCGCTCGGTGATCCGGTGACGCGCAGACCGATCCTCGTGATCGGTACCGGCAAGTACCTCGGCGAGGACGACCGCACGAGCCTGATTCCGCAGCAGGCCTTCTACGGCATCCGCGATTACGGCACGGCTTCGACCAACTATCCGATCAAGGTGAACCAGCTCGTCACGCAGAACCTGGCCCAGGCCGCCAACGACGTGCGCAGCGTGACCGGTTTCACCAACCCGACCGGATCGGTGCCGACCTCCACCCCTGAGATGCGGCTGGGCTCGATGTCGGGCAGCACGGCGGTCATCGTGTCGGTCAAGGCCCACGGCTGGCGCATGCCGCTCAATATCGCCACCGAGAAGGGCGAGCGTGCGCAGCGCCGCGCGATCCCGATCGTTACGGCCAACGTGGCGATGCTGTACGGGCTCATTCCGAAGAGCGATGACCCTTGCGATCCGGGCGCGCGTTACTCGATCATGGCGCTCGATGCAGCCACGGGCGCCGCGATCAACACGGCGGGCGGCATCGGCTCCGGTCGCGGCCTGATCGGTGCGGTCGTGACGGCGCCGACGCCCCCGAGCGATCCGGTGATCAAGCGCGGCGGCGGTGGCGGCGTGGTGGTGGGCTTGCCGGCCGGCGTGCCGATCGCGGTCAAGGACGCCCTGGACGCGATCCTGGCGGCGGCGATCCCGGTGTGGCACCGCAGCGGCTGGCGCGAACTGCTCAACTGAGCGATGGTGTTTGCGGGCGTGCACTCGCGGCGATCGCGATGGCACGCCCGACTGGAGATCGACAATGAAACAAATCCGGGCTTTCACGCTGATCGAGCTGTTGATCGTGGTGGCGATCGTGGCCATCCTTGCCGCCATCGCCTACCCGAGCTATTCCAACTACGTGATGCGCTCGCGTCGTGCCGATGGCAAGGAATTCCTCATGCGCGTGGCGGCGGCGCAGGAACGCTACTTCACCAATCTGAACCGCTACGCGTCGATGGCGACGCTGGGGCTGGGCACCACGTCGGAGAGCGGCTATTACACGGTGTCGGTCGCCCTCGCCAACGACGACCAGACCTACACGCTGACTGCCTCGCCGCAGGGACCGCAGGCGCCCGACCAGTGCGCCAACCTCACGCTGACCAACACCGGCTTCAAGGACAAGTCCGGTAACGAAAACAACGGTAAGTGTTGGTGAGCGCCAGCGGCCTGTGCTGGCCGCGGGCCTCCCGCCCGGTTGTCGCCTGCCGGGCGAGTGTCTATACTCCGCGACCCTCGCCGGAGTAGCTCAGCTGGTAGAGCAACGCATTCGTAATGCGTGGGTCGGGGGTTCGATTCCCTTCTCCGGCACCAGGTTCACCGCGGCGGCAACGCAAACGTGTTGCCGCCGCGGCGTTTGGCGCGGTGTACGCGCTGCGGCGCCGACGGGCGCACAACAAGGTTTCGGGCGGTTAGCTCAGCGGTAGAGCATTGCCTTCACACGGCAAGGGTCGCAGGTTCGAACCCTGCACCGCCCACCATTCCCTCCGGTTTCATCGCGCGGGTCGCGCTGCGGCCGATTGCCGCTGCCGCCGGCTTGAGTGCGCGCGGCGTGCGCGGCTATCCTTGCCGCCCTTTCAATCGCGGGCCGACATCCATGCGCCGACCACTGGTTGCCGGAAACTGGAAGATGCACGGTTCGCGGGCGATGGCCGCCGAGCTCGTTGGCGCGCTGGTCGCCGATGCCGGTGGCCCGGTCGAGATCGCGATCCTGCCGCCGTTTCCGTACATCGAGGCGCTCGTCGCCCGCCACGCCGGCAGCGGACTCGCCTTCGGCGCACAGGACGTGTCGGCCCATGCGACGGGCGCCTACACCGGCGAGGTCGCGGCCGCGATGCTCAAGGACATCGGTTGCAGCCATGTCCTGGTCGGTCATTCCGAGCGGCGCCAATACCATGGCGAGAACGATGCCTTGGTCGCGGCCAAGTTCATTGCTGCGGAGCAGGCCGGTTTGGTGCCGATCCTGTGCGTGGGCGAGACGCTCGCGGAACGCGAAGCCGACATCACCCGCACCGTGATCGCGCGCCAGCTCGAGGCCGTGGTCGGCGCAGCCGGCATCGCCGCGTTCGCGCGGGCGGTGGTGGCCTACGAGCCGGTGTGGGCGATCGGTACCGGACGCACCGCCTCGCCGGCACAGGCGCAGGAGGTACACGCCTTCATGCGTGACACATTCGCGCGGCACGATGCTACAATCGCCGACTCGCTGCGGCTCCTGTATGGCGGCAGCGTCAAACCCGCCAACGCGGCCGAGCTGTTCGGCCAGCGTGACGTGGACGGTGGATTGATCGGTGGGGCGTCGTTGTCGGCAGCGGATTTCCGCGCCATCTGCGCCGCAGCCGCTGTTTCGTGAAGAGTGCAAGATGCTTCTTATCGTTGCCAATGTTCTCTATGTGCTGACGGCGGTCGCCATGACTGTCCTGATCCTCCTGCAGCGTGGCGCTGGCGCCAACGCGGGATCGGGCTTCGGCGGCGGCGCGTCGGCGACCGTTTTCGGTGCGCGCGGCTCGGCCAACTTCCTGTCGCGCAGCACGGCGGTCCTCGCCGGTTTGTTCTTCCTGCTCAGCCTCGGCATGGGCATGTACGTGAGCCGCACGGCAGGCGATCGACCGACCAGCACCGATCTGGGTGTGATGGCCGGGGCGACCACGCCAGCCAAGCCGGAAGCCCCCGCGCCGGCGGCAACGAGCGACGTGCCCGCGGCAAACGCGGCGCCCGCAACGGATGTGCCGGCCGCCACGGCGACGCCGGCGGTGCAGGGCGACAAGCCGGCGGCGCAACCGCCGGCACCAGCGCCAGGCAAGTAGGAAGGACGGAACGAGTTGGCAGTGCCCAGGTGGCGGAATTGGTAGACGCACTACCTTGAGGTGGTAGCGGGGAGACCCGTGGAGGTTCGAGTCCTCTCTTGGGCACCACTTTGATGCGGACGACGGTCGCGGCTATCCGCGACCGTCGTTCCGGATCGTTTCTCACCGTCGTCGTGCCGGCTGCGCCGGCGCGACCGCTGATGCGCCTGCGGCGCGGAGGTGTCTGTGTTGGCCGAGTATTTCCCGGTGCTGTTGTTCCTCGTGGTGGCGGCGATCATCGGCATCGCGCTCATCGTCATCGGCAACGTGCTCGGCCCGCGACGCCCCGACCGCGAGAAGACCTCGACCTACGAGTGCGGCTTCGAGGCCTTCGAGGACGCGCGCATGCGTTTCGACGTGCGCTACTACCTCATCGCGATCCTGTTCATCATCTTCGACCTGGAAATCGCCTTCGTGTTTCCGTGGGCGACCGTGTTCAGCAGTCTGGGCCTGGTCGGCTTCGTCGAGATGGGCATGTTCCTCGGCCTGCTCGTCCTCGGCTACATCTACGTGTGGAAGAAAGGGGCTCTGGAATGGGAGTGATCCGTTGCGCCGGCGTGCCGCTGGCGTTGTCCGCGCGCCTGCGTGATCGGTTGCCGATCGCGCTTGGTCATCCAGGCAGGGTTATCGCATGAGCATCGTGTCCCGTGTCAGCGCGTCGATGCACAACCCGGCGCCGCTCGATGTCGTCGACGACATCCTGCGTCAGGACGCCGACAATCCGCTGATCCAGCGCGGCTTCGCCACCGCGACGCTCGACTCGCTCATCAACTGGGCGCGCACCGGCTCGATGTGGCCCGTCACGTTCGGCCTGGCCTGCTGCGCGGTCGAGATGATGCATGCCGGCGCCGCGCGCCTGGACCTGGATCGCTATGGCGTGATCTTCCGCCCCAGCCCGCGCCAGTCCGACGTGATGATCGTGGCTGGCACGCTGGTCAACAAGATGGCGCCGGCGCTGCGCAAGGTCTACGACCAGATGCCCGACCCCAAGTGGGTGATCTCGATGGGCTCGTGCGCCAACGGTGGTGGCTATTACCACTATTCCTATGCGGTCGTGCGCGGTTGTGATCGCATCGTGCCGGTCGACGTGTACGTGCCCGGCTGCCCGCCCACGGCGGAGGCGCTCATCCACGGCATCTTGCAGTTGCAGCGCAAGATTCGCCGCACCAACACCATTGCGCGTTGATGGAGCCGCCGATGACTGCCAGCAATCCCGCGCAACCTTCCGCCCTCGCGCAACTGCTCGAAGCGCGCTTGGGTGCGCGCTGCGCGCGCATCGCCGAGTCGCATGGCCAGACCACACTCGAGGTGTTGCCCGAGAACTGGCTCAACGTGGCGCTGACGCTGCGCGATGATCCGCAACTGCGCTTCGAACAGCTCGTCGACCTGTGCGGAATCGATTACCTGTCGTGGGGCGAGGGCGAATGGGAAGGTGACGCGGCCAGTTGGCAGGGTTTTTCCCGCGGCGTGGAAGGCGCTGGTCCCGGTCGTTTCGGTTGGTCGACTCGGCCGCACCCGCAACATGTTCCGCGTCGCTTCGGCGTGGTGGCGCACCTGCTGTCGATCAGCCACAACCAGCGTGTTCGCGTGCGCGCGTACTGCGCCGACGACGAGCTGCCGAGTGTGGCTTCGCTGGTGGCCGTGTGGCCCGGCGTCAACTGGTTCGAGCGCGAGGCGTTCGACCTGTTCGGCATCGTGTTCGAGGGCCATCCCGATCTGCGCCGCATCCTTACCGACTACGGTTTCGTCGGGCATCCGTTCCGCAAGGACTTCCCGCTGATCGGCAACGTCGAGGTGCGCTACGACGCCGACAAGAAGCGCGTGGTGTATGAGCCGGTGCGTTCGGTCGAGCCGCGCGTGACGGTTCCGCGCACGCTGCGCGACGATTCGCGCTACGAGCAGGCGCAGGCCGAAGCCAAGGCGCGAGGCGCAAAGTAAGCCATGCAGGAAATCAAGAACTACACGATGAACTTCGGCCCGCAGCATCCGGCCGCGCACGGCGTGTTGCGCCTGGTGCTCGAGCTGGACGGCGAGACCGTGATGCGGGTGGATCCGCACATCGGCCTGCTGCACCGCGCGACCGAGAAGCTGGCCGAATCCAAGCCGTTCAACCACTCCATCGGCTACATGGACCGGCTCGACTACGTGTCGATGATGTGCAACGAGCATGCCTACGTGCGCGCGATCGAGAACCTGCTCGGTGTCGAGGTGCCTGCGCGCGCGCAGTGGATCCGCACGCTGTTCGACGAGATTACGCGCATCCTCAACCATCTCATGTGGCTCGGCTCCAACGGTCTGGATCTGGGCGCGATGGCGGTGTTCCTGTACGCATTCCGCGACCGCGAAGAGCTGATGGACTGCTACGAAGCGGTGTCGGGCGCGCGCATGCATGCGACCTATTACCGTCCGGGTGGCGTCTACCGCGACCTGCCCGACGTGATGCCGCGCTACGCCGAGTCGAAGTGGCACCGGGGCAAGGACCTCGAGCGCCTCAACGAATGGCGCAACGGTTCGATGCTCGACTTCCTCGACGCCTTCGCCGACGACTTCCCGCGCCGCATCGACGAGTACGAGACGCTGCTCACCGACAACCGCATCTGGAAGCAGCGCACGGTCGACATCGGCATCGTTTCACCCGAGCAGGCGCTCGAATGGGGTATGTCGGGACCGATGCTGCGTGCCTCGGGCATCGAATGGGACCTGCGCAAGAAGCAGCCTTACGCCTGTTACGGCGAGGTCGATTTCGACATCCCGGTCGGCAGCCGTGGCGACTGTTACGACCGCTACCTCGTGCGCGTCGAGGAAATGCGCCAGTCCAACCACATCATCAAGCAGTGCGTGCGCTGGCTGCGCGCCAATCCCGGCCCGGTGATCGCGCGCAACTTCAAGGTGGCGCCGCCCTCGCGCGTGGAGATGAAGCGCGACATGGAAGCGCTGATCCACCACTTCAAGCTGTTCACCGAGGGCTACACGGTTCCGCTCGGCGAGACCTATGCCGCGGTCGAGGCGCCCAAGGGCGAGTTCGCGGTGTACCTCGTGTCTGACGGCGCCAACAAGCCGTTCCGCATGCATTGCCGCGCGCCGAGCTTTGCCCACCTGTCGTCGATGGACACGATCGTGCGCGGGCACATGCTGCCGGACGTGGTGGCGATGATCGGTACCTATGACGTGGTCTTTGGAGAGGTCGATCGATGAAACCGACGGGCACCTACGCCGAGGTCAAGGACGTCGATCCGCTGGTCGTGCTCAGCGCCGACACGCGCGCGCACATCGACCATTGGCTCGGCAAGTTCCCAGCCGATCGCAAGCGTTCGGCGTTGATCCAGGGCCTGTGGGCGGCGCAGGAACAAAATGGCGGCCACCTGACCGACGCGCTGATCACCGCGGTGACGCGCTACCTTGGCCTGCCGCCGGTGTGGGGCTACGAGGTGGCGACGTTCTACTCGATGTTCGAGACGCAGCCGGTCGGTCGTCACAACGTGGCGATCTGCACCAACATCTCGTGCTGGCTCAACGGTGCCGAGGAGATCGTGCGCCATTGCGAGGAGAAGTACGGCATCAAGCTCGGCGAGAGCAGCGCCGACGGTCGCATCTACCTCAAGCGCGAGGAGGAATGCCTGGCCGCTTGTTGCGGCGCGCCGATGATGGTGGTCGATGGCCACTACCACGAGCAGCTCACGCTGGCCAAGGTCGACCGCATCCTCGATGAACTGAAATAGGCGGCCGCCGCTGCCGCTGCGCAGCGCGGCTTCCGTCCGCTCCCCAGACATTCTCACCACCTCCACGACTCCGACATGGCATACGGCAATCCACCCCAGGAACACCAGGTCGTCTACACGACGCTGCACTTCGAGCAGCCGTGGACGCTGGACAATTACCTGAAGGTCGACGGCTACAAGGCGTGGAAGAAGATCCTCGCCGAGAAACCCGATCCGGCGTCGATCATCGACGAGCTCAAGAAGAGCGGTTTGCGCGGTCGCGGCGGCGCGGGCTTTCCCACCGGGCTGAAGTGGTCGTTCATGCCCAAGGGCAGCATGCAGAAGTACATGCTGTGCAATTCCGACGAGTCCGAGCCGGGTACCTGCAAGGACCGCGACATCCTGCGCTTCAATCCGCATGCGGTGGTCGAAGGGCTTGCCATCGCCTGCTATGCGACCGGCACCAGTGTCGCCTACAACTACATGCGCGGCGAGTTCCACCACGAGCCGTTCGAGCATTTCGAGCAGGCGCTCAAGGATGCCTACGCGGCCGGCCTGCTCGGCAGGAACATCCAGGGCTCGGGCATCGACGTCGACATCCACGGCGCGCTTGGCGCCGGCGCCTACATCTGCGGCGAGGAAACCGCGCTGATGGAATCGCTCGAAGGCAAGAAGGGCATGCCGCGCTTCAAGCCGCCGTTTCCGGCCAATTTCGGCCTGTACGGCAAGCCAACCACGATCAACAACACCGAAACCTATGCCTCGGTGCCGACCATTCTCAACAAGGGCGCCGAGTGGTTCCTCGCCCAGGGCAAGCCCAACAACGGCGGCCCCAAGGTGTTCTCGGTATCGGGCCACGTCAACCGGCCCGGCAATTACGAGATCAAGCTCGGCACCCCGTTCCGCGAACTGCTGGACATGGCCGGCGGCGTGCGCAACGGCCACCAGCTCAAAGCCGTGATCCCGGGTGGCTCCTCGATGCCGGTGTTGCCGGCCGAAGTGATGCTGGAACTGACGATGGACTACGACGCGATCCAGAAGGCCGGTTCGGGTCTGGGCTCGGGTGCGGTCATCGTCATGGACGAGACCACCTGCATGGTGCGCGCCTGCCAGCGCATCAGCCGCTTCTACATGAAGGAAAGCTGCGGCCAGTGCACGCCATGCCGCGAAGGCACCGGCTGGATGCAGCGCATGCTCACGCGCATCGTCAATGGTCAGGCGCAGTTGTCCGACCTGGATCTGTTGCGCGAGGTGACCGGCCAGATCGAGGGCCACACCATCTGCGCGTTCGGCGAGGCGGCGGCGTGGCCGGTGCAGGGCATGCTGCGCCACTTCTGGCCCGAGTTCGAGTATTTCATCAAGCACGGACGTTCGATCGTCGACGACCGCGTCGGGGTGGCCGCATGAACCTGCGCGCGCACGAGGCATCCCGCGCCGCTGCGCCTGCGTCGGTGCGGCTGCGTGGCGGGATCGGCCTGCCGCTGCTTTCCGCCTTCCGCTTCCCGGCCTTGCAGTCATGAGCGCCCAGCCCGCAGTACCCGGCGTGCCGCCGGACCACGTCACCATCGAGATCAACGGCCAGTCGCTGGTCGTGCCGAAGAACTCGATGATCATCCAGGCTGCCGACAAGGTCGGCATCCCGATTCCGCGGTTCTGCTACCACAAGAAGCTGCCGATCGCCGCCAACTGCCGCGAGTGCATGGTCGAAGTCGAGATGGGCGGCCGCATGATGCCCAAGCCCGCACCGGCCTGCGCCACACCGGTCGCCGACGGCATGCGCGTTTGGACGCAGTCGGCCCGCGCGCTGTCCGGCCAGCGCAACGCCCTCGAATTCCTGCTCATCAACCACCCGCTGGACTGTCCGATCTGCGACCAGGGCGGTGAGTGCGAGCTGCAGGACCTGACCATGGGCTTCGGTCGCTCGGTCAGCCGCTTCGTCGAGCACAAGCGCACGATTGCCGACGAGGATCTGGGACCGCTGGTCGCCACCGAGATGACGCGCTGCATCCATTGCACGCGCTGCGTCCGCGTCATGGCCGAAATCGCCGGCACCAACGAACTCGGCGGCATGGAGCGCGGTGAACGCCTGCAGATCGGCACCTACGTCGGCAAGCCGCTCATGAGCGAGCTGTCGGGCAACGTCATCGACGTGTGTCCGGTCGGCGCCCTCACCAACAAGCCGTTCCGCTTCAAGGCGCGCGCCTGGGAGCTGATCGCGCGCGAGGGCATCGGTTATCACGATGCGCTCGGTTCCAACCTGTGGCTGCATACGCGCCGCGGCGAAGTGCTGCGCACGGTGCCGCGTGACAACGAGGCGATCAACGAATGCTGGTTGTCCGACCGCGACCGCTACAGCCACGAAGGCCTGGTGGCCGCTGATCGCGCCGCTCAGCCGCTGATCCGCAAGAACGGCGAACTCGTCGCGGTGCCCTGGGACGAGGCGATCGCATTCGTCGCCGCCGGGCTGCGCGCCGCCAATGGCGATCTCGCTGCGCTGGTGGCACCGCTCGCCTCGAGCGAGGAAGGCCATCTGCTCGGGCGCATCCTGCGCGGCTTGGGGAGTGATGCGATCGACCATCGCCTGCGCACCCAGGACTTTGCCGATGCGCCGTTCGCGCAGCCGTTCCAGATGTCGGTCGAGCACATCGAGAAGGCGCGTCACGTGCTGCTGCTGGGCTGCAACCCGCGCCACGAGATGCCGCTGCTGCACCAGCGCCTGCGCAAGGCCGTCAAGGCCGGCGCGCAAGTCCATGCGCTCAACCCGGTCGACTTCGACTTCGCGCTCGAACTGGCCGGCAAGCAGATCCTCGCCCCGTCGGCACTCGTCGACGCGGCCTTGGACCTTGCCAAGGCGGCCAACGATCTTGGCCACCTGCCGCAATCGACGGCGTTGGCGCGTCTGCTCGAAGGCCGTCAGGCCGGTGCGGCCGCCGCGGCGATGGTGAAGACGCTGGTCGAGCTGCGCGGCGACGCGGTGATCCTGCTCGGCGAGACCGCGCTCAACCATCCGCGCGCCTCGGCGCTGCGCGCCGCCGCGCACTTCCTTGCCAAGGTGACGGGTGCGGCCTGCAACGAGATTCCGTCGGGCGCCAACGCGATCGGCCTCGCCCGCGCCGGCGCGCAGCCGCGCAGCGGCGGCCCCGATGCAGCGGCGATCCTGGCGCGGCCACCGCGCAGCCTGGTCGTCTACCAGGCCGGCTCGCAGGACACCAGTGCGCCGGCGGCCTTCGACGCCGCGCGCAGCAACGCGCAGTTCTGCGTCTACATCGGCGCCTACGCCTGCAATGGCGTCAAGCGCACCGCGCATGCGGTGCTGCCGATTGGCCTGCCGCCCGAGGTGGAAGGCAGCTACACCAACGTCGATGGCATCACCCAGTCGCTGGCCGCCGGTGCCCGCTTGCCGGGCGAGGCCCGCGCCGGCTGGCGCGTGCTGCGCGCGCTCGGTGCGGCGCTCGCGCTGCCGCATTTCGACTTCGCCGACATCGGGGAACTGCGTGCGCAGATGGCCAAGGCCGATGCGCCGATGGGCGCCGCAACCGGTCGCATCGCCGATGCGGCACCCGCTGCGGCCTTCACCCGCGTCGCCACCACGGCGATCTACCGCAGCGATCAGGTCGTGCGCCGTGCGCCGTCACTGCAGGCGCACCCGCTGTCGCGCCAGGCCGGCGTAACGCTCAATCCGCAGGATGCGCTCGCGCTGGGTCTGGCCGATGGCGGCAGCGCCTCGGTGTCCGGCGTGGTGCTGCCGGTGACGATCTCCTCGGCAGTGCCGCCTGGCGCGGCCTGGATCGAGGCCGGCCATGCCGCGACGCGCGCGTTGCCGCCGCACGGCGCCTCCCTGGACATCGCCAAGGCGTGACGACGACATGAACTACATCATCGACGCCTACCAATTCTGCGCTTCGTACTTCCCGACGCTGACCATGGCGGTCGCGTTGCTGCTGTTCCCGCTGTTGCCGGTCATCATCGCGGTGGCGATGTACGTGTGGTGGGAGCGCAAGGTGATCGGCTGGATGCATATCCGGCTGGGCCCGAGCAAGATCGGTCCGTTCGGCCTGGCGCAGACCTTCGCCGACGTGTTCAAGCTGCTGCTCAAGGAAATCATCTATCCGGCCAAGGCCAACAAGGGCCTGTTCCTGCTGGCCCCGCTGTGGGCCCTGGTGCCGGCGCTGGCGGCGTGGGCGGTGGTGCCGATCGGCTCGCACGTGGCCTGGTCCGATGCCAACGCCGGCCTGCTGTTCCTGCTGGCGATGACCTCGATGGGTGTGTACGGCATCATCATCGCCGGCTGGGCCTCCAACTCGCGCTATGCGATGCTTGGCGCGATGCGCTCGGCGGCGCAGGTCGTCTCCTACGAGATCGCGATGGGCTTCTCGCTGGTCAGCGTGCTGATCCTGGCCGGCAGCCTCAACCTGTCCGACATCGTCAACGCGCAGGCCGGCAGCAAGGGCCTGTTCGATTGGTTCTGGCTGCCGCTGCTGCCGATGTTCATCATCTACTTCGTGTCGGGCGTGGCCGAGACCAATCGTCTGCCGTTCGACATGGCCGAGGGCGAGTCGGAAATCGTCGCCGGCTTCCACGTCGAGTATTCGGGCGCGCCATTCGCGGTGTTCTTCCTGACCGAATACGCGAACATGATCCTGGTCTCGTTCATGGTGCCGCTGCTGTTCCTCGGCGGCTGGCTGTCGCCGTTTCCGGTCAGCTGGGGTTGGCTCGGTGCGCCGGGTTGGTGGTGGTTGTTCGCCAAGATGTTCTTCTTCGCCACCGCCTACCTGTGGCTGCGCGCGACCTTTCCGCGCTACCGCTACGACCAGATCATGCGGCTGGGCTGGAAGGTGTTCATCCCGATCACGCTGGCCTGGGTGTTCGTGGCTGGCTGCATGAAGTACTTCGGTTGGGTCGTGGCGGGAGCTTGAGATCAAGACAATGAACAAGGTCGTCGATTACCTCAAGAGCCTGATGCTGCTCGAGCTGTGGGCCGGCATGTCACTCACGCTCAAGTATCTGGTGCGCCCCAAGTACACGGTGCGCTACCCGATGGAGCACATCCCCAAGTCCAACCGCTTCCGCGGCCTGCATGCGCTGCGCCGCTACCCCAATGGCGAGGAGCGCTGCATCGCCTGCAAGCTGTGCGAGGCGGTGTGCCCGGCACTGGCGATCACGATCGACTCGGCGCCGCGCGAGGATGGCAGTCGCCGCACCACGCGCTACGACATCGACCTGTTCAAGTGCATCTACTGCGGCTTCTGCGAGGAGAGCTGCCCGGTCGATTCCATCGTGCTGACCTCGATCCACGAGTACCACATGGAGCAGCGCGGCGAGAACATCATCACCAAGCCGCAGTTGCTCGCGATCGGCGACCGGTTCGAGAAAGACATCGCCGCGGCGCGCGCGCAAGACGCGCCGTTCCGCTAATGACGAGAGCGCCCGCATGACCTTTCCGCTCATCAGCTTTTACCTGTTCGCGGCGATCACCACGTTCGCTGCGCTCGCCGTGGTGTCGGTGCGCAGTCCGGTGCACGCCGCGCTGTGCCTCGTGCTGACCTTCTTCTCGGCGGCCTGCACCTGGCTGCTGGCCGATGCCGAGTTCCTCGCCATCGCACTCGTGCTGGTCTACGTCGGCGCGGTGATGGTGCTGTTCCTGTTCGTGGTGATGATGCTCGACGTCGACATCGACCCACTGCGCGAAGGCTTCATCAAGGCGTTGCCGGTCGGGCTGGCGGTGGCGATCGTGATGCTGGTCGAGATGCTCGCGCTGATCGGCGTGCGCTCGCTGCAGGTGCCGCAGATCGCCGACCCGGCGCTCGCTGCCGGCATGTCCAACACGCAATGGCTGGCGCTGGCGCTGTTCAACCAGTTCCTGCTGCCGTTCGAGGTCGCCGCGTTGATCCTGACGGTGGCGATCGTGGCGGCGATCCCGCTCACGCTGCGCCGGCGCAGCGGCGTGCGCATGCAGAACCCGGCGCAGCAGGTGCGCGTGCAGGCGCGCGAGCGCATCCGCGTGGTGAAGATGGCGGCCGAACGGCCTGCGCCGCAGCCGGAGACGACCACGCCATGATCACGCTCGCGCACTACCTCACGCTCGGCGCGGTGCTGTTCTGCATCGCGGTGGCGGGGATATTCATCAACCGCAAGAACGTCATCACGCTGCTGATGTCGATCGAGCTGATGCTGCTCGCGGTGAACACGAACTTCATCGCGTTCTCACGCTTCCTCGGCGACGTGTCGGGTCAGGTGTTCGTGTTCTTCATCCTGACCGTGGCGGCGGCCGAATCGGCGATTGGTCTGGCGATCCTCGTGGTGCTGTTCCGCAACCGCGCCACGATCAACGTCACCCAGATCGACGACCTCAAGGGGTAAGGCAACACATCCTTCCCCTGGCGGGGAGGGCGGCGCCCGGCGCCAGCGCAAGACCCGGTTGCCGGCAGTCGCCGCCAGCCGGTGCCGCAGGGCCCCTGCCGCCAACCGGCGGCAAGGGTGAACGAACTGATGGAAATGGTCATGATCCTGAGTACCACCGTCCTGTTGCTCATCGTCCTCGCGCCGCTGTTCGGCGCGGTGGTCGCGGGCCTGCTGCGCAACGTCATCGGGCGCGCCGCTTCGGCCGGCGTCACGATCCTCGGCGTGGCGGTGTCCTGCGCACTGTCGCTGCTGGTGTTCTACCAGTTGGTGTGGGGCGGGGCGGCCACCTACAACCACAACATCTACACCTGGTTCGAGGTTGGTCCGGTCAGTGCCCATATCGGCTTCCTGGTCGACCGCCTGACCGCGATGATGATGGTGGTGGTGACCTTCGTGTCGCTGATGGTGCACATCTACACGATCGGCTACATGGCCGACGACAAGGGATTCTCGCGCTTCTTCAGCCACATCGCGCTGTTCACGTTCTCGATGCTCATGCTGGTGATGAGCAACAACTTCCTGCAGCTGTTCGTCGGCTGGGAGCTGGTGGGCCTGGTGTCCTACCTGCTCATCGGCTTCTGGTTCGAGCGGCCGTCGGCGGTGTATGCGAGCCTCAAGGCGTTCGTGGTCAATCGCGTCGGTGACTTCGGGTTCATTCTCGGCATCGCCGGCGCGCTGTACTGGTTCGGTTCGCTCGACTACGCCAACGTGTTCGCAGCGGCCAAACTGCCGAGCGTGGCCGGCCGTACCGTCGAGATCTTCGCCGGCCATCCGTGGAGCGTGGCGACCATCGTCTGCATCTGTCTGTTCGTCGGTGCGATGGGCAAGTCGGCGCAGGCGCCGCTGCATGTGTGGCTGCCCGATTCGATGGAAGGCCCGACCCCGATCTCGGCGCTGATCCATGCCGCCACCATGGTCACGGCAGGCATCTTCATGGTGGCGCGCATGTCGCCGTTGTTCGAACTCAGCGAGACCGCGCTGAGCTTCGTGCTGTTCATCGGCGCCACCACCGCGCTGTTCACCGGCCTCATCGGCATCGTGCAGAACGACATCAAGCGCGTGGTGGCCTATTCGACCCTGTCGCAGCTTGGCTACATGACGGTGGCACTGGGCGTGTCGGCCTACGCGGGCGGCGTCTACCACCTGATGACCCATGCCTTCTTCAAGGCGCTGCTGTTTCTCGGCGCCGGCTCGGTCATCATCGCGATGCATCACGACCAGGACATGCGCCGCATGGGCGGCCTGGCCAAGTACATGCCGATCACCTGCATCACGATGTGGCTCGGCTCGCTGGCGCTGGTGGCGGCACCGGGCTTCGCCGGATTCTTCTCCAAGGACGCGATCATCGAGGCGGTGGCCGAATCGCACCGCGCGTTCTCCGGCTACGCCTACTTCTGCGTCATGGCGGGTGTGTTCGTGACCTCGCTGTACAGCTTCCGCCTGCTCTACATGACCTTCCACGGCAAGGAGCGCTTCGTGGTGGAGCAGGGCGGCCACGGCCACCATCACCACCACGAACCAGGTCATCTCGATCACCCGCCGCGCGAGTCGCCGTGGGTAGTCACCGTGCCGTTGATCCTGCTGGCGATTCCGTCGGTGGTGATTGGCTGGAATACGGTGGGCCCGGCGCTGTTCGGTGGCTGGTTCGGTGGTTCGATTCAGGTGCTGCCGCGCAACGACGTGCTGGCCGAACTCGCGCACGGATTCCATGGGCCGCTCGCGAGCGTGCTGCACGGCTTCACCCAGTGGCCGTTCTGGATCAGCCTTGCCGGCTTCGTGGTGGCAACCTGGATCTGGCTCTACCAGCCGTCGATCGCCGACAAGGCCGCCAAGGCGCTGCGCCCGCTCTACAACATGCTCGTGAACAAGTACTGGGTCGACGACCTCTATCGCGCGCTGTTCGTCGGCGGCGGCCAGGCGCTGGGACGCGGCTTGTGGAAGGGCGGCGACGCCGCCGTCATCGACGGCGCCATCAATGGCTCGTCGGCACTGGTCGACCGCACCGCCGGCGTCGTGCGCTGGGTGCAGTCGGGATACCTCTATCACTATGCGTTTGCGATGATCCTTGGCCTCATCCTGCTGCTTGGCGGGTTGTGGTGGACACTCGCGCACGCCGTGGCCTGATCGACACGGAACCGGACCCGCCATGCCTGCTTCACATCTACTGAGTTTGCTGATCTGGCTGCCGATCGTCGGCGCGATCCTCGTTCTCGTGTTCGGCCGCCAGGCGCAGACCGCGCGCTGGCTCGCGCTCGGGTTTGCGGCGGCCACCTTCGTGTTGTCGATCCCGCTGTGGACCGGCTACGACACCGGCGGACCGGTGATGCAGTTCGTGGAAAGCCTGCCGTGGATCAACGCGCTGCATGCCAACTACGCACTCGGCGCCGATGGCATCTCGGTCGCCTTGATCGTGCTGACCACGCTGGCGCACCTGCTGGTGGTGATCGGTTCGTGGGGCCAGATCAAGGATCGCGTGCCGCTGTTCATGGCGGCGCTGCTTGGCATGGAGGGCGTGCTGGTGGGCGTGTTCGCGGCCACCGATGCGTTGCTGTTCTACGTGTTCTTCGAAGCCATGCTGATCCCGATGTTCATCATGATCGGCGTGTGGGGCGGACCACGGCGCATCTACGCCACGCTCAAGTTCTTCATCTATACCTTCTTCGGCTCGATCTTCATGCTGATCGCGCTGATCTACCTGCACCTCAAGACCGGCGAGTTCTCGCTGGCGTCGTTCGCCAGCGCCTCGCTCAGCAGCAAGGAGCAGGCCTGGTTGTTCTTCGCCTTTGTCGCCGGATTCGCCATCAAGGTGCCGATGTGGCCCGTGCACACCTGGTTGCCCGACGCGCACGTGGAAGCGCCGACCGGCGGCTCGATCATCCTCGCCGCGATCATGCTCAAGGTCGGCGGCTACGGTTTCATCCGCTTTTCGCTGCCGATCACGCCCGACGCGAGCCTGGAATATGCCTGGGTGATGATTGCCGCCTCGCTGATCGCGATCGTCTACATCGGCCACGTCGCGCTCGTGCAGCCCGACCTCAAGAAGCTCATCGCCTATTCGTCGGTCGCGCACATGGCCTTCGTCACGCTGGGCACCTTCATTGCGCTGGCACTGGTGCGCGAGGCCGGCAACCCGGCGGGCGCGCGGCTCGGCATCCAGGGCGCGATGGTGCAGATGATCTCGCACGGTTTCGTCTCGGGCGCGCTGTTTGCGTGTATCGGCATCATGTACGAGCGCATGCACACCCGCCTGATCAAGGATTACGGCGGTATCGGCCACGTCATGCCGTGGTTCGGCGTGTTCTGGGTCCTGTTCGCGATGGCCAACTGCGGCCTGCCCGGAACCAGCGGCTTCGTTGGTGAATTCATGGTCATTCTGGCCTCGTTCCAGACCAAGCCGCTGATCGCCTTCATCGCCGCCTACACCTTGATCATCGGCGCCGCCTATTCGCTGTGGCTGGTCAAGCGCATCATCTACGGTCCCGTGGCGAACGACCACGTTGCGGCGATGCGGCCGCTCGATGCGCGCGAGTGGATCGTGCTGGCGGTATTTGCGCTGGGCGTGCTGGCCGTGGGCGTGTATCCGAAATTCCTCACCGACCTGATGGAGCCGGCCGTGCAGCAGATCGTCACGCAGCTGGGGCAGGCCAAGGTATGAACCCGACCATGATTGCCTTCAACAGTGCCGACCTGGCCACCCTGGCGCCGGAGATTTTCCTGCTCGGGGCGACCTGCGCGATCCTGCTCATCGACCTGTTCCTCAAGCCGAGCCAGCGCAACGTGACCCATGTGCTGGCCTTGCTGGCGCTGGTGGTGACCGCGGTGCTGCTGTGGCGCGGCGCGAGCGCGCCGCGTCTGCTGGCCTTCAACGGCATGTTCGTCCGCGATGGCGTGGCCGCGATCCTCAAGTTGTTCATCGTGCTGACCACGGCGCTGGTGTTCCTGTACAGCCGCAGCTACATGCGCGAGCGCAAGTTGCTGGTCGGCGAGTTCTACCTGCTGCTGCTGTTCGCGACGCTCGGCATGATGCTGCTGGTGTCGGCGGGCAGCCTGGTGACCGTCTATCTCGGCCTCGAGCTGCTCACGCTGAGTTCGTACGCGCTGGTCGCGCTCAATCGCGATTCGGTGCTGTCCTCGGAAGCGGCGATCAAGTATTTCGTGCTCGGCGCGCTCGCCTCGGGCATGCTGCTGTACGGTATGTCGATGCTGTACGGTGCCACCGCCACGCTCGATCTCGCCAAGATCCATGCGGTGGCCGATTTCTCGGCGGCCAGCCCACACCGCACGCTGCTTGCCTTCGGTCTCGTGTTCCTGGTTGCCGGCATCGGCTTCAAGCTTGGCGCGGCGCCGTTCCACATGTGGTTGCCCGACGTCTACCACGGTGCGCCCACCTCGATCACGCTGTTCATCAGCTCGGGCTCCAAGCTGGCGGCGGTCGGCATGGCCTATCGCCTGCTCGAGGGCGCGCTCGGCGGCATGAGCGGCGACTGGACCCTGATGCTGAGCGTGCTGGCGGTGCTGTCGCTCGCGGTCGGCAACGTGGTCGCGATCGCGCAGACCAACCTCAAGCGCATGCTGGCCTATTCGACGATCTCGCACATCGGCTTCCTGCTGCTGGGCTTCATCAACGGCACTGCCGCCGGTCTCGCCGCGGCGCTGTTCTACATGATCTGCTATGCGCTGATGGCCGCCGCTGCATTCGGCGTGATCATGCTGCTGGCGCGCGCCGGCTTCGAGGCCGAGGAGATCGATGACTTCAAGGGTCTCAACCGGCGCAGTCCGTGGTACGCGGGCATGATGGCGATCACGATGTTCTCGTTGGCCGGCGTGCCGCCGCTGTTTGGATTCTTCGCCAAGCTCATGGTGCTCAAGGTGGTGATCGACGCGGGCCACCTGTGGCTGGCGATCGTGGCGATCATCTTCGCCATCGTCGGCCTGTTCTACTACCTGCGCGTGGTCAAGGTCATGTACTTCGATGCGCCGGCCGATGACAGCGAACTGGCCTTGCCGGCCGATCTCCCGTTCCGTTGGGCGCTGTCGCTCAACGCCCTCGCGCTGGTCGTGCTCGGCGTGGCGTGGAGCCCGTTGCTGGACTGGTGCAACCAGGCGCTGGCGGCCTCGCTCTCGGCGTCGCCCTGAGGTCCTGCGTTGAACTGGCGCCTGGCGGCCCCATTTCGGTGGCCCGGTGCCCGGCGAGTTACGCTCGGATGCATCGTGGTTGTTGCCGAGGCTATGCGATTGCGGCTATCCTAGGCGACTCGGTGCGGGGTGGAGCAGTCTGGCAGCTCGTCGGGCTCATAACCCGAAGGTCGCAGGTTCAAATCCTGCCCCCGCTACCAAACAGCCTCGCCTGCCAGCGAGGCATGGTCAGGGAGGAGGCCGCGAGATGCGGCTTTTTTCTTGGCCTCGGTACGCCCAGGGACGCGGCGTGCAGTGGCGGTCAGGGACGATCGTGGTGAGGCATGGGCGCAGGATGCGCCGACTGCATTGCGCAGGCCGCCGATGTTGGATGCGACACAACGGCGAACGACGGAATGGGCCTCGGGCCCATTTTTTGTTTGTGTTTCCCGGAATTTGGTAGCGCGCGCAGCGCGTCAGGACGAATGGACAGCACGCAGTTGCAACAGTTGATCGAGCCGTTGGTCACCGCCCTTGGGCTGGAACTGGTCGGTATCGAATTCGCCACCGGTGCCGGTGGCGGGCTGCTGCGCGTGTACATCGACGAGCCCGAGCAGGGCGTCGGCATCGAAGATTGCGAACGCGCCAGCCGCGAGATTTCGGCCTTGCTCGACGTCAACGACCCGATTGCCGGGCGCTACACGTTGGAAGTGTCCTCGCCCGGTCTCGAGCGCCCGTTGTTCACGCCGGCCCAGTTCGAGCGTTATCAGGGCGAACGGGCCAAGGTCACGGTCGGCCTGCCGCTGGATGGGCGGCGCCGCTTCCAGGGGGTGATCGCCGCCGTCGAAGGCGACCACGTCACGATCGAGCAGGACGGCAAGGCGGTGTCGATCGCCCACGCCAACATCGTCAAGGCGCACCTCGTGCCTGACTATGCGGCGCTGGGACTGGCTCCGGCCAAGCCCGGCAAGACGGGTGGCGGCAAACGCGGCAAGTAGCGAGATCGCGCGCCGGCATCCGCAGGTGGCGGACGTGGGCGCGGCATGCGGCGGCAGGTGGATGCGCCGGTGCAGCACGGGATGGACGGCCCACCGGTGACCGGCGAGGCAGGCCAAGCAAGGCGACAGGACGTCGCGGCAACAGGCAAGACGCGCGGCCCGGCGCGCAACACGGGCGAACAATCAAGTTTCTGCATACCGGTCGGGCGACGCCGTGTCGTACCGAGGGAGTCAGGCAATGAGCAAAGAACTGCTGCTGGTCGTCGATGCGGTCGCCAACGAGAAGGGCGTGCCCAGAGGCGTCATTTTCGAGGCGATGGAAGCGGCGCTGGCGTCGGCGGCCAAGAAGCGCTACGCCGAAGAGGATGTTACGGTGCGCGTCGCGATCGATCGCGAGAGCGGCGCCTATGAGACGTTCCGGCGCTGGGAAGTGGTCGCTGATGACGTGGTGATGGAGTCGCCCGATCGTCAGTTGCGCCTGATGGACGCGGTCGACGAAGTGCCCGGCATCGAAGTCGGTGAGTTCATCGAGGAGCCGATCGAGAATCCCGAATTCGGGCGCATCGCCGCCCAGGCGGCCAAGCAGGTGATCGTGCAGCGCGTGCGCGAGGCCGAGCGGGCGCTGGTCGTCGATGCCTACAAGGATCGCGTCGGCGAGCTCATCACCGGCATCGTCAAGCGCGTCGAGCGTGGCAGCGTCTATCTCGACCTGGGCGGCAATGCCGAGGCTTTCGTGGCGCGCGACCGCAGCATCCCGCGCGAACCGGTCCGTACCGGCGACCGCCTGCGTGGCTATCTGTATGAGGTCAAGACCGAGCCGCGCGGGCCACAGTTGTTCGTATCGCGCACCGCACCCGAGCTCATGATCGAGCTGTTCAAGCTCGAGGTGCCCGAGGTTGGCCAGGGCCTGGTCGAGATCAAGGCCTGTGCGCGCGACCCCGGCGATCGCGCCAAGATCGCGGTGATCGCCCACGATAATCGCACCGACCCGATCGGCGCCTGCATCGGCATGCGCGGATCGCGCGTGCAGGCGGTGTCCAACGAGCTCAACGGTGAGCGCATCGACATCGTGTTGTGGAACGAAAATCCGGCCCAGTTCGTCATCAACGCGATGGCGCCGGCCGAGGTGCAGTCGATCATCGTCGACGAGGAAAAGCACTCGATGGACATCGCGGTGGCCGAGGACAAGCTGTCGCAGGCGATCGGTCGCGGTGGCCAGAACGTGCGCCTGGCCAGCAAGCTCAGCGGCTGGCAGCTCAACGTGATGACGGCCGATCAGGTGCGTGAGAAGAGCGAGGCCGAGCAGACTGCCGCCCGCGAGCTGTTCATCGGCAAGCTCGAAGTCGATGGCGAGATCGCGCAGATCCTCGTGCAGGAAGGCTTCTCCACGGTCGAGGAAATCGCCTACGTGCCGACCGCGGAACTGCTCGGCATCGAGGGCTTCGACGAGGACATCGTCGAGGAGCTGCGTGCGCGTGCGCGCGACGCGCTGCTCACCGACGCGCTGGCCGTCGAGGAGGGCATCGACCAGAACCAGCCGGCTGCAGATCTGCTGGGTGTGGAAGGCATGGACGAGCCGTTGGCGTTCGAGCTGGCCTCGCATGGCGTGGTCACGCGCGAGAACCTCGCCGACCTCGCCACCGATGAATTCATGGAGCTGGGCATCGACGGGATCGACGAGGACCAGGCAGCGGCGTTGATCATGGCGGCGCGCGCAGTCGAGGCCTCATAAGCACACCAGGGCAAGCTTCCGCTGCGGCGGAACAGTCGGCGGTAACGGGCGCGCCTGCGCCGTCCCGCCAGCGGCAGGCGTCAGTGCGGAGCGCCGCCGCGGCGACAACAGCCGCAGATTCGCACGGGTCACGGAGTACTCAATCGATGTCGGACGTCACCATCAAACAACTGGCCAAGGTGCTCGGCACCCCCGTCGACAAGCTGCTTGCGCAGCTTGGCGAGGCCGGCATGAAGTTCTCCGACCCCGATCAGGTCATCAGCAGCACCGAAAAGGTCAAATTGCTCGGCTTCCTGCGCCGTACCCACGGCAAGCAGGAGGAGGCATCGGCGCCGAGCGCGGCGGCGCCGCGCCAGATCACGCTCAAGCGACGCACGGTGAGCGAAATCACGGTGGTGCCGGGCCAGCGTGGCGCAAGCGCCAAGACGGTCAACGTCGAGGTGCGCCAGAAGCGGACCTACGTCAAGCGCAGCACGGTCGAGGAAGGGCAGTCGGTGGACCCCGAGCGCGAGGACGCGCTGCGCAAGCTGGCCGAATCGCAGCTCAAGCGCGAGGCCGAGAGCCAGGCGCTCGCCGACGCCGACCGTCGTCGTCATGAGGAAGATGCACGCATGCGCGCCGCCGACGAAGCGCGCCGCGCGGCCGCCGACGCGGCCGAGGAAGAGGCGCGCCGTCAGGCCGAGCAGGCCGTGGCGCCGAATCCTGCCGCCGTGGTCGACAGCGTGGCAGCGGCGGCACCGGCCGCCGAACGGCCGCGTCCGGATCGGCATCGCGAAGGCGGTGCCGGCGCGGCGGCGGGCGATGCGGCGCATCGGCCGCGTGTCAAGCATGGTTCGCATCGCATGCAGGATGACGGTGGCGGCGATGACGCCAGCGCCGGCGCCGGCGCCGGCGGGGCGCGCTATTTCGGCAACGAACTGCACCTTTCGCGCGAGGGGGCGGCGCGCCGCACGGGTCGCAAGAAGACCCGCACGCGCGTGGTCGAGCCAAGCCGTTCGGGCGGCAGTCATGCATTTTCGCGTCCGACCGCGCCGGTGGTCCGCGAGGTGGCTGTCGGTGAGACGATCACGGTGGCCGATCTGGCCGCACGCTTGGCGATCAAGGGCGCCGACGTGGTCAAGACCTTGTTCAAGATGGGTGTGATGGTCACGATCAACCAAGTCATCGATCACGATACCGCCGTGCTGGCGGCCGAGGAACTCGGCCACAAGGTGGTCGAGGCCGCCGACACCAGCGCCGAATCGACGCTGCTCGCGCGCCAGGCTGCCGACGAAGGCGAGACCGCCGCGCGCCCGCCGGTGGTCACGATCATGGGCCACGTCGACCACGGCAAGACCTCGTTGCTCGACTACATCCGCCGCACCAAGGTCGCCGCGGCCGAAGCCGGTGGCATCACCCAGCATATCGGTGCCTACCACGTGGACACGCCCAAGGGCGTCATCACCTTCCTCGACACGCCCGGCCATGCCGCGTTCTCGTCGATGCGTGCGCGCGGTGCGCAGACCACCGACATCGTCGTGCTCGTGGTCGCCGCTGACGACGGCGTGATGCCGCAGACGATCGAGGCGATCAATCACGCGCGGGCGGCGAAGGCCCCGCTGATCGTGGCGATGAACAAGATGGACAAGTCCGACGCCAACCCCGACGCGGTCAAGCAGGGACTGGTGCAACACGAAGTGGTGCCCGAGGAATGGGGCGGCGACGTGCAGGTGGTGCCGCTGTCGGCCAAGACCGGCATGGGCGTCGACGCGCTGCTCGATGCGATTTCGGTGCAGGCCGAAGTGATGGACCTCAGGGCCGTGCCCGAGGGCCGCGCCAGCGGCGCGGTGATCGAATCCAGCCTCGACAAGGGCCGCGGTCCGGTCGCGACCGTGTTGGTGCAGCAGGGCCTGCTCAAGCGTGGCGACTTCGTCGTCTGCGGCGTCGAATATGGTCGCGTGCGCGCGCTGTTCGACGAGACCGGAAGGCAGGTCGAGTCGGCCGGTCCTTCGATCCCGGTGCAGGTGCTCGGCCTGTCGGGCGTGCCGCAGGCCGGCGACGATTTCGTCGTGGTCGCCGACGAGCGCCTGGCCAAGGACGTCGCGCAGCAACGCCAGACCAAGCGCCGCGAGACGCGCCTGGTCAAGCAGGCCGGCAATCGCATGGAAGACATCATGGCGCAGATGGGCGAGGGCACCGCTCAGCTCACGCTCAACATCGTCGTCAAGGCCGACGTGCAGGGTTCGGCCGAAGCGCTGCGTGAGGCGCTTGGCGCCATCAGCACCGACAAGATCAAGGTCAACGTGGTCGCTTCCGGCGTCGGTGGCATCACCGAGTCCGACGCCACGCTGGCGGCGGCGTCGAAGGCCGTGATCATCGGCTTCAACGTGCGCGCCGATGCCTCGGCGCGCAAGGTGATCGAAGCCAATGGATTGGACCTGCGCTACTTCTCGATCATCTACGACGTGATCGACCAGGTGAAGCAGGTCGCCACCGGGCTGCTCGGCACCGAGGTGCGCGAGGAGATCATCGGCATCGCCCAGGTGCGCGACGTGTTCCGTTCGTCCAAGTTCGGTGCCATCGCCGGCTGCATGGTGGTCGAGGGCGTGGTCAAGCGCCACAAGCCGATCCGCGTGCTGCGCGACAACACGGTGATCTTCGAAGGCGAGCTCGAATCGCTGCGTCGCTTCAAGGAGAACGTCGACGAGGTTCGCAACGGCACCGAGTGCGGCATCGGCGTCAAGCAGTACAACGACGTCAAGCCGGGCGACCAGATCGAATGCTTCGAACGCATCGAGGTGCAGCGGACGCTGTAACGCGCGAGCCATGATTGGTGATTCGTGATTGGCCAGTGCAAACAACGCGACACGGAATCGCGGCTGCGGCTTTCCCGAATCACCAATCACCAACCACCCATCACGACCCCATGCCCGCCAAATCGTTCAACCGCTCCGACCGCGTCTCGGCCGAACTGCGCCGCGAACTGGCCGTGCTCGTGCACGCTGCGGTGCGTGAACATGCGCTGCCCTCGGTCAGCGTGTCGGACGTGGAAGTCACGCGCGATCTCGACGTCGCCACGATCTACGTGACCGCCTTGCTCGGCGACGAGGGGCCGGCCGCCACCAAGGCACTCAATGCGCTGGCCAAGGACTTCCGCCGCGAGCTGTCGCGGATGATGAAGCTGCGCCGGGTGCCCGAATTGCGCTTCCGCTACGACGACTCGGTCGACAAGGGCGAACGCATCGAGCAGTTGTTGCGCGAAAAGCCGTGATCGGTGATTCGGAAAAGCCATCGGCGCGCCACCGGCGGGTGCGGCGAGCCTCCTCCACATCGCCGCCGCGCGGCCTCGAATCACCAATCACGAATCGCCCATTGCGGCCGCTGAGCGGCATCCTGCTGCTCGACAAGCCGCAGGGCCTGAGTTCCAACGCGGCCTTGCAGAAGGTGCGCCATTTGCTGCGCGCTGCCAAGGGTGGCCATACCGGCAGTCTCGACCCGCTCGCCACCGGCCTGCTGCCGCTGTGTTTCGGTGAGGCGACCAAGATCGCCGGCCTGCTGCTCGGCTCGCGCAAGGCTTACGATACCGAGGCGCTGCTCGGGGTGACGACGACGACCGACGATGCCGAAGGCGCGCCCGTCGCGCGGCGCGCGGTGCCGCCGCTCGACGCCGCGGCGATCCGCGCCGCACTCGCGACGCTGACCGGTCGCATCGTCCAGGTGCCGCCCGTGTACAGCGCGCTCAAGCAGGACGGCGAACCCCTGTACCGGCGGGCGCGCCGCGGCGAGGAAGTCGTCGCCGCGCCGCGCGAGGTCGAAGTGGCGCGCTTCGAGCTGCTCGCCCACCAAGGCGAGCGGCTGCGCCTGCTGGTGGAGTGCGGCTCGGGCACCTATGTGCGCAGCCTGGTGCGCGACCTTGGCGAGCGGCTCGGCTGCGGCGCACACGTGACCGCGTTGCGGCGCCTGTGGGTGGAGCCGTTCCTCGCCCCGCGCATGTACACGCTCGACGAGCTCACGCGACTGGCGGATGACGATGCGGCACTCCAAGCGCTGCTGCTGCCGTTGGAACAGGGACTGGCCGGCTACCCCCAACTGCGGGTCGACGCGGCGCAGGCAGGGCGTCTGCGCCAGGGGCAGGCGATCGACTGGCCCGGCGCCAGCGGCCGTGGCGTCGCCCTCGACGCCGCCGGGCGCGCGGTGGCATTGGTCGAGGTCGAGGCAGGCCGGATGCGCGCGCTGCGTGGCTTCAACCTCGCCCCTGGCCTGGATTGACATCGCATCGTCTTGATCGTGGGGTTGTTTTCGTGCCGGGCCAGCCGTGTGGGCGCTGCCGCCAATGTCACGATCGGTGCCGCGCCCGCCGCGCTTGTCGCATGTACCCCGGAAAAGCCTTACAATGAGCGGCTTTTTCAAGCACTTCACTAACGTGGTCTGTGCTGTCGACAGGCCGGGCCACGCCGGACGTCTCATCACGAGGTAATCATCATGTCGCTTTCCACCGAACAGACATCCCGCGTCATCGCCGACTTCGGTCGTGGCAAGAACGATACCGGCTCGCCGGAAGTCCAGGTCGCGCTGCTGTCGGCGCGCATCGAGCACCTGTCCAAGCATTTCGCCGACCATGGCAAGGACCACCACTCGCGCCGCGGCCTGCTCAAGATGGTCAACCAGCGCCGCAGCCTGCTTGCCTACCTCAAGAAGAAGGACGGCGAGCGTTACAAGGCGCTGATCGAGCGTCTGGGCCTGCGCCGGTAATTGCCCTTCCCCCGCAGTGGTGGTCTGCCGGTGCGTTCATTCCTGGACGCAACCGGGTGGGCTCCATCACGGGGGGATGGCGTTTTACGCTGCATGCAACTCCAGAGCGGCCACCCGTGGCCGCACTCTTCAAATAGAGCGCGTTCCATGGGGGGCGCGCTTTCCCAGACAGGACAACCAACGTGGCGAAAGTAAGCAAGTCGTTCCAGTACGGTAAGCACATGGTGACGCTGGAGACGGGTGAAATCGCCCGCCAGGCGTCCGGCGCGGTGATGGTGTCGATGGACGGCACCGTGGTGCTGGTCACGGTCGTTGCTGCCGCCAAGGCAAAGGAAGGCCAGGATTTCTTCCCGCTCACGGTCGACTACGTCGAGAAGTTCTACTCGGCCGGCCGCATCCCGGGTGGCTTCTTCAAGCGCGAAGGCCGCCCGACCGAGAAGGAAACGCTGACCAGCCGCCTGATCGATCGCCCGGTGCGTCCGCTGTTCCCCGAGGAATACAAGAACGAAGTGCAGGTCATCGCCCAGGTGGTCTCGCTCAATCCCGAAGTGGATGGCGACATCCCCGCCATGATCGGCGCCTCGGCAGCCCTGTCGCTCGCCGGCATCCCGTTCCAGGGCCCGATCGGCGCTGCCCGGGTCGGCTACGCCGATGGCCAGTATCTGCTCAACCCGACCGCCAGCGAGCTCAAGGCTTCGCAGTTGGATCTGGTCGTCGCCGGCACCTCCAACGCGGTGCTGATGGTCGAATCCGAGGCCAAGCTGCTCAGCGAAGAGGTCATGCTCGGTGCGGTGGTGTTCGGCCACAAGGCCCTGCGCGCGGTCATCAACGCGATCAACGAGCTGACGGTCGAGGCTGGCACCAAGCCGTCAACCTGGCTGGCGCCGGCCAAGAACCAGGCGCTGATCGGCGCACTCAAGGACGGCGTCGGCGACAAGCTCGCGCAGGCATTCCAGATTCGCGACAAGCTGCAGCGCCGCGATGCGATCAGCCAGCTCAAGCAGGACACGTTGGCCGCACTGGCCGGTCGCGCCGAGGCCGAAGGTTGGGCCGCAGCCGAACTGGCACGCGAATTCGGCGAACTCGAATACCGCACGATGCGTGACGCCGTGCTGGCCAGCAAGATCCGCATCGACGGTCGCAAGCTCGACGACATCCGCCCGATCACGGTGCGCGTGGGCGTGCTGCCGCGCACGCACGGCTCGGCGCTGTTCACGCGCGGCGAGACGCAGGCGCTCGTGAGCGTCACGCTTGGCACCGCGCGCGATGCGCAGATCATCGACGCGCCGGAAGGCGAGTCGAAGGATCCGTTCCTGTTCCACTACAACTTCCCGCCGTTCTCGGTTGGCGAGTGCGGTCGTTTTGGTGCGCCCAAGCGCCGCGAGATCGGCCATGGGCGCCTGGCCAAGCGCGGCGTGCAGGCCGTCAAGCCGTCGATGGAGCAGTTCCCGTACGTGCTGCGCGTGGTCAGCGAGATCACCGAGTCCAACGGTTCCTCGTCGATGGCCTCGGTGTGCGGCTCGTCGCTGGCGATGATGGATGCCGGCGTGCCGCTGACGGCGCCGGTGGCTGGCATCGCGATGGGCCTGGTCAAGGAAGGCAGCAACTTCGTGGTGCTGTCCGACATCCTCGGTGACGAGGATCATCTGGGCGACATGGATTTCAAGGTGGCCGGGTCGTCGGCGGGCATCAGCGCGCTGCAGATGGACATCAAGATCGACGGCATCACCGAGGAAATCATGCAGGTCGCGCTGGAGCAGGCCAAGCGTGGCCGCCTGCACATTCTCGGCGAAATGGGCAAGGTCATCAGCACCTCGCGCAGCGAGATGAGCGAGTTCGCCCCGCGCCTGCTGACGATGAAGATCCATCCCGACAAGATCCGCGAGGTCATCGGCAAGGGCGGCGCCACCATCCGCTCGATCACCGACGAGACCGGCGCCACCATCGACATCAGCGACGATGGCACGGTGGTGATCGCCTCGGTCAACCGCGATGCCGGCGAAGCCGCGAAGAAGCGCATCGAGCAGATCGTGTCCGACGTCGAGCCGGGCCGCATCTACGAGGGCAAGGTGGCCAAGCTCATGGATTTTGGCGCCTTCGTCACGATCCTGCCCGGCAAGGACGGCCTCGTGCATGTGTCGCAGATCTCCAACGAGCGCGTCGAGAAGGTTTCCGACAAGCTCAAGGAAGGCGATATCGTCAAGGTCAAGGTGCTCGAAGTCGACAAGCAAGGTCGCATCCGCCTGTCGATGAAGGCCGTGACCGAGGACGGCGACGGCAACTGATGGGCTGATCTCAAGTGGTGAACGAAGAAGCGGACTGCGGTCCGCTTCTTCGTTTGCGGACCGGTGCCGCGCGCTGGCCGCCACCATCACCGGCGCTGGCCATCGCCAGTGCGCCGATGTAGATCGTCGCCGCGGGGTCACCTTTGCTGACGGCCGGTTCGGCGCGATGCGGGCGGTGGCCCGCCCCGCCAGTTGTTGCGCAGCCTTAGCGCCGTGCCGGCTCCTCGGGCCGCGTGCCGCCGGCCGCTGGCGCCTCGCCGAGACGCACGATGCGCTGCGAGGTCTCGCCATTGCGCACGGTGGTCAAGGTGATGCTGCGGCCCGCGTTGGCGCGCAATTCGGCCGCGAATGCAGCCTTGTCGGCGATGGCGCGATTGTCGATCGCGATCACGTAGTCGCCGGCCATCAGGTTGGCACGTGCGGCCGGCGTACCGCCCATGACGCTGCCGATCTCGACGCCGCCCTTGCCGCCCAGATTCGTGCGCTCATCCTCGCGCAGGTCGCGGAAGGTGGCGCCGAAGGCGAGCCGGTAGCGCACGTAGTAGGTCGCGCCCCAGGCGTCCGCGCCGGGCTCATTGGCCGCCGATTCGAGCATGGCGGCTGGCGGATAGACGATGACCCGCTCGGCACCGGCTTCGGCGGCATGCTGGTCGATCGCCTTGCGCACGAAGGACTCGCTCCCGTGGTAGACGCCATGACCGATACGCACGAAGCCGGCCATGCCGAGGCGGTCGTCGTCGGCGTCGAAGGAGTGACCATTCTCGATCGTGGCCGCGGCCGGCGGTGCGCTGCTGCGCATGCGCGCGACCTCGTCGGCGTCGCGGTCGGGCACGTACTGCGCGACCGGTTCATTGGCGGCCGCTGCCGCCGGAGGCGGCGACGCAGTGACCGGCGGCGTGGTGCTGACATGATGCGACACGCTGGCGCAGGCGCCCAGCATGAGCGAGGCGAGGGCGGCGAGCGCAGGGCGCGGACAGGCTGGAGTCATTGCGGTTCCCGATTTCGGCAGAGCCAAGGTGCACATTGCAAACTCCGGCGCCGTTTGGCAACTGCTGTCACAGGCGCGCTGCCGATGCCGACATGACTTCCGACCCATGCACTAGTATCAAGTCAACACTATTATGGTGTCGTAACTAGCGCAGCGGGGTGGGCCATGGCCACAGCCGAAACCGAAGTCCACCTGTGGAAGTTCCACAAGGAGCTCTCGGCCGGCATCGTGTCGCTGGTGTTGCTCGGCGTGCTGGCTGCGGCCCGGCAGCCGATGTACGGCTACCAGATCGCACGCCAGCTCGAGCTGACCGGCGAGGGCGTGCTCAGCGGCAAGCAGAGCGCGTTGTACCCGGTGCTGCGCAATCTCGATACCGCCGGTCTGCTCGCCAGCGAAGTCGAGCCGTCGGTGGCGGGGCCGCCGCGGCGCTATTACCGCATCACGCCGCTTGGTCGGCGCGTGCTCGAACAGTGGACCTATGCGTGGGCGACCACGCGCGATTTCGTCGATACGGTGCTGGAGGGAGCATGAACACGCCCGCGACCATCCGCGAGTACCTTGCACAACTGCGCGCGGCGCTGGCCGGCGCCGATCCGGCCTTGGTGCAGGATGCGCTGTATGACGCCGAGGATCACCTGCGCTCGGAAATGGCCGACCATCCCGACACGCCCGAGGCCGAGCTGCTGGCGCGCATCGTCAACAGCTATGGTGCGCCGGCCGAGGTGGCGGCGATCTACGTCGACCAGGAGCGCGTGGTCGAGCAGGCGCTGCGGCCGCCACAAGTGCCGGCGCGGCGCAGCGCATTGGGCCGCTTCTTCGGGGTCGCCGCCGACCCACGCTCCTATGCCGCACTGTTCTACATGCTGCTGTCGCTGGCGACCGGCGTGTTCTACTTCACCTGGGTGGTGGCCGGGCTGTCGTTGTCGCTCGGACTGTCGATACTCATCATCGGCATCGTGGTGCCGGTCGTATTCTTCGGTTCGGTGCGCGTGTTGGCCTTGGTCGAGGGCCGCATCGTCGAGGTCCTGCTCGGCGAGCGCATGCCGCGCCGCCCCGTCTACGCCGATCGCGAACGACCGCTGCTCAAGCGCATCGGCGCCATGTTCACCGATCCGCGCACCTGGTCGACACTGCTTTACATGCTGCTCATGCTGCCGCTCGGCATTGCCTATTTCACGATCGCCGTGGTCGGTATTGCGCTGTCGCTGGGGCTGGTGTTCGCGCCGGTCGCGGTGCTGCTGTCGCAGTATGGCGCGTTCGACGGCAACGTCGGCATCCAAATCGACGGCGAAATGATCGTGCCGCCGCTGATGGTGGCGCCGGCCGCCTTGATCGCCGGCGTGATACTGCTGTTTGCGACGCTGCACGTCGCGCGTGGCGTCGGGCGGCTGCAGGGCGCGTTGGCCAAGCACCTGCTCGTGCCGTCGTCGCGCTGAGGTGCTCAGCGCAGCACGCGCACCTGCACCTGCGCGGTAGCGCCACCGGAGCCGAGCGCGGTGATCGTCTGCGCGCCCACGTCCGGGAACGCGTGCTCGATCGTCGCGCTCGCGAGCGTGGTGCCGATGAGGCGGCCATTGACGAGCCAAAGCACTTCGTCGCGGGCGCCGAGCGCGCGCAGGCGCAGCGTCGCCGGATTGGTGCTGTTGGGCGCACGCGCGATCGTGGCGCCATCGGCGACGCCATCGATGCGCAGCGATTGGGTGGCATCGAGGCCATCGTCGGCGCAGCCCGCGGCGAGTGGCGGCAGACTGGCACGGCGACGCAGTTCGGCGGGCAGCCATGGGTAGGCCAGCGCCGGCCAGCGCGCCACCTCGACCTCGCGCTCATGCGCGCGCGTGCAGCCCGCGCTGAGCCGCGCGCCGCTGCGGGCGTCGACGCGCACACGCACGAGACCGGCATGCCAGTTGTGCGCGTCGCGCTCGGGCAGGGTGGGTGCAATGACGCCGTCGAGGACCCAGGCCGTTTTCTTGAGGTGGCACAGTTCGGGATGTTGCGGATCGGGCGCCAGGCCGAGCGGCCAGCAGATGTCGACCTGGCTCACGCTCGCGGGTGGCGGTGAAGGGGTCGCCGCGATCGCGCTGCGTGGCAGGCCGTCGATGATCTGGAACAGCAGCGGCAGTGCAGTGACGGCACCGTACTGGCCCGGCAGTGGGGTGCCGTCGGGACGGCCGAGCCACACCGCCACGGTGTATTGGCGCGTCGCGCCGATGGCCCAGGCATCGCGAAAGCCGTAGCTGGTGCCGGTCTTCCACGCTACCCGTGGCCGCGAACCGGGGTCGAAGGTGCCCGGCGCATAGCCGGGGCGCGGGTTCGCTTCGAGAATGTCGCGCACGATCCATGCCGCGCCGGCCGAGAACAGATGCCGGTCGAGCACGGGTTCGTCGCTGCGGTAGCGCACGCGACCAGCCACGCCCGCGCGGTTGAAGGCGGTGTAGGCACCGACCAGATCTTCCATGCGTGCGCCGACCCCACCGAGGATGATCGGCAGGCCCGGGGTGGCACCGCGCGGCAGGCGCAGGTCGAGCCCGGCGTTGGCCAGCCGCGCCACGAAGCGCGCCGCACCGACGCGGTCGAGCAGGTCGACGGCGGGCACGTTGAGCGACAGGCGCAGCGCCTGCGCCGCACCGATCGGACCGTTGTAGGCGCCATCGAAATTGCCGGGGCGATAGTCGCCGAATGATTGCGGTGCGTCGATCAGGAGGCTCTCGGAGTCGATCAGGCCGTCATCGAGTGCGAGCGCGTACAGGAACGGCTTGAGCGTCGAGCCGGGCGAGCGCGCCGCCCGCACCATGTCGACATGGCCCAGTCGCCGCGCGTCGCCGAACGCGCCGGAGCCGACGTAGGCGCGCGCCTCGAGGCTGGCGTTGTCGACCACCAGCACGGCTGCCGAGGTGCGTTCGGGCAGATGCACGAGGTACTGCGTCACGCGTGCCTCGAGCGCGTGCTGCAGCGCTGCGTCGATCGTGGTGGCGATGCGGCGCGCGCGTGGCTGTTCGACATGCAGGCGCTCGGCAAGCAGAGCCGCGCTCAGCGGCGGCTGCAGGCTGCGCGCAGCCACCGCCTCGATGCGCGCGTCGCGCACTTGCGCCGGCGACCACACACCAAGCGCGGCCATGCGCTCGAGGACCTTGTCGCGCGCCGCCTGCGCCGCCTGCGGATTGCGGTCGGGACGCAGCCGGCTCGGCATCTGCGGCAGCACCGTGAGCAGCGCGGCCTCGGCGTGCGACAGGCGTGCGGCCGGCTTGCCCAGGTAGGCCCATGACGCCGCCTCGACGCCCTCGATGGTGCCGCCGAACGGGGCGTGGTTGAGGTAGAGCGCAAGGATCTGCGCCTTCGACAGATGGGCTTCGAGCTGCAGTGCGCGCAGGATTTGCAGCAGCTTGCCGCCGAAACTGTGCGGCGTGCCGTCGAGGATGCGCGCCACCTGCATGGTCAGCGTCGAGCCACCCGAGACGAGGCGCCGATGGCCGATCCACTGCGCGAAGGCACGCCCGAGCGCGAGCGGGTTGACGCCGGGGTGACGGTAGAACCAGCGGTCCTCGTAGGTCAGCAGCGCCTCAACGTACAGTGGCGACACGTCCGCCGCCTGCACCGGGTAGCGCCATACGCCGTCGCGATCGGGGAATGCGCGCAGCGGCGTGCCGTCGCGCGCCAGGACCACGGTACTGCCGCCGTTGGCATCGGGCAGCGGCAACGGGAACAGGCGGTCGAGTGCGAACGCGACGACGAGCAGCGCCAGCAACGTGACCGTGACCCGCCTGAGCCAGCGATGACGGATCCGGAACGTTGACGTCCGACTGCGGGGGGCTGCCATGTCCATCCAAGCCTGCGTGGCGGCGCGCATCGCCTGCCACGCCGCTGCGGGTTGCGGTGGCTGCGCCGGCCTTGCCGCGTCACGGGCAAGGCCGGCGCAGCCACCCGATTACGGTTGAACCACCTTGATGCTGGCCGGGGCACTCTTGCCGACGCCGCGCACCTGCGGCCGATACATGTCCTCGATCAGCGGCGGCGGCACCTGGAACGTGCCCGGGCTGACCGCGCGCACGAGGTAGAACACGTGCGCCTGTTGGCCCTTGTAGAGGTTGAGCGCCGCCACGTAGCGATCGTCGCGGAATTCCTCATGGCGCACTTCGGCGGCTTGTGCGCGGTCGGTGATCGTGATGCCGTCGACCACCACGTCGGCCCACTGGCGGGCATCGGTGAGGTTGAAGTTCTCGATCTCCAGCCCACCCGGAAGCAGGTCGGTGAGCAGTGCGTCGGGCATCGCCTCGCGCGCCTCGATGCGCAGGCCGACGATGAGCCCGTCGCCCTCCTTGAGCGGCGCCGGCTCCCACGGCTTGCCGTCGAGCGTGTAGAACGTGCGCCGGATCGATATCTGGCGGTCGTCAGGCGTCGGCGCGACCTTCGGCACGCCGACCACGTCGGTGCTCACGTACAGCGGCAGATCGCCCTGCGGCATGAAGCGCACGCCGGCGGCGAGGTCGGCCGCAGTGAAGTTGCGGCTCCACAAACGCTCCGGACTGATCGCGCTGCTGTTGCCGCCGATCGCAAGCGTGCCAGCCACCGCCGTGTCGCCGTCGGCGATCAGCGCCTTGCCCAGACGCGCGATCGCCACCTGCTCCTGCGTGCTGTAGTAGTGCCACTTCTCGTCATTGCGCGAGGTCAGGCTGCGCGCGAGATCGAACACGCGCGCCTCGTACTCGGGCTTGGACAGGCCGTACTGGTGCACGAGGGCGATCATCAGCGCGGTGTCGCGCAGGTCAGAGCCGTAGTCGCCGAGATACCACGGCCGCTCGACCTTCTTGGCAAAGGCTTCGGCGACGGCCTTGTCGGCGCGCTGCTGGTCGCCCATGAGCTTGAGCGCCACACCCAGGTGCACCAGCGGCAGCGCGGTCAATGATTTGCCGCGGTCGTTGTCGAACAGTGCGCGCAGCGTGCCCAGCGGCGCGCGGTTGACGCGCGCGAGCACGTAACCGGCATAGGCCTGGTTGGCAAACCGCAGGTGGTCGCTTTGCTCGTAGCCGTAGAACGGCTGGCCGCCCGACAACAGATCGTCGTTGAGGCGCTTGAGCGACTTCTGCAGCATGTCGTCGGGGACCAGGAAACCGGCATCGCGCGCGTCTTCGAGGAACTCGACCACGTAGGGCGTGATGAACTCGCTGACGTAGCTGTCGCCGCCCCAGAACGAGAAGTTGCCATTGGGCACTTGCATCGAGGCGATGCGACCGATGGCGCCGTCGACGCGCGCCTTGCGCTGCTCGACGGACAGGCCCGTGGTGTGCAGGTTCTGCGCCAGTTTGTCGTCGAGCAGCAGGCTGCCGTAGCCCTTGCTGGTGGTCTGTTCGATGCAGCCGTAGGGGTACTTGAGCACGTCCTGCAGCACGGTCGCGAACGGCAGTGGCGGCAGGCTCGACACGGTCAGCCTGGCCAGCGCAGAGTCGGCCAGCAGGTCGCCGATGGCGCTCGTGCCGAGCGTCACCGGCTCGAGCTGGTCGAGCTGGCGCGGCGTCGAGCGCAGCACGCTCGGCCAGGCCGCGCGCACGGCGAGTTCGAAATGGCGGTTGAGTTTGATGTCGCCACCGCTGGCGGTGAGGCTGATCTTGCCCACGCCGTAGCCTTCGAGCGCGGTCAGCGGGAAGTTCAGTGTCGCCTTGGCGCCATCGGCGAGCTTGAGCTTGCGTTCGCCCTGCGCGACCGACAACGGCTTCTCCGCATTGACCTTGAGCGTGAACTCGCGTTCGCTGCCGGAGAAGTTCTGCAGATCGAGCGTGAGTTCGGAGCGGTCGCCCGGTGCCAGCACGCGCGGGGTGGAAATCTCCGCCACCAGCGGGGCACGCACGATCGTTTCCGCATCGGCACCGCCGTACTGGGTGTCGCTGAATGCCTGCGCGGTCACGCGCACGGTGCCGTTGAAGTCGGGCATCTTGAGCGCGATCCTGGCTTCGCCCTTGGCGTCGAGCGCCACCGGTCCCGAGAACAGATCGACCGTCAGCACCTTGGCCGTCGGGCGACGCGCCTGCGGCAGCGGACCCAGCGCCATGTCGCCGCCATAACGCAGCTTGGCGGTGGCGCCGTCGAAGCTCTCGATGATGCGGCCATACAGGTCGTAGGCGTCGATGCCGAGCGCACGCTGGGCGAAGAACCAGGCGTTGGCATCGGGTCGTGCGAAGCGCGTGATGTTGAGGATGCCGACATCCACTGCCGACACGGTCACATAGGCCTGCTTGCCGGCCAGCGCCGGCGCCTTGACCGTGACCGGCAGATCGGTTTCGGGTTTCATCTGCGGCGGCGCTTCGATCGCGACATCGATCTTGCGCTCGCTGCGATCCATCTTGACCCAGGCTTCGCCGATCGCGCGTGCCGGCGTGATCTTTTCGGCGGCCGAGCCGCCGCGCAGCACGAGCGCGGTGACGTACACGTCGTGGCGCTCCCAGTCCTTGGTGACCGGGATCTCGAACGTGGCACCGGGTCGGGCGTCGATGTTGCGCGTGTACAGCAGGTGGTCGGACTCGACCAGCAGCACGCCCGGTCCCGACTGCGGTGGCGTCACCGTGACCTTGAGCGTGTCGCCGGCGCGATAGCTGGGCTTGTCGAGCGCGAGCTTGACCTTGTCGGGGCGTGCTTCCTTGCCGCGGTTGTCGTCGCTCCAGCTCCAGCCGGCGTAGAACGGCAGGCGCGTGGTGAGCTTGGTCGCCGGATCGAACACCTCGAGCCGATAGTTGCCCCAGTCCACCGATACGTCGAACTTGACGGCCTTGCCGGCTTCGGCACTGATCTCGCGCTTTTCCGCCTCTTCGTAGCGCGATGCGTATTCGAAGTGCCAGCCATTCGCCTTGTCGAAGCTCCAGTGGAAGTCGCGGTACTCGCGGATCAGTGCGATGCGCAGGCCGCTGCCGGCGACCAGTTCGCCCTTGGCATCGCTGCGGATCAGTTCGAAGGCGGCCCTGCCACGGGCGTCGGCGCCATCCTTGAGGTCGAACAGCGGACGCACGCCGACCAGGGCAGTGGCCGGCCAGACGCTGCGCTTGAGCGTGCGCGTGACGGCGCGACCGCCGGTTTCGTGCACGCTGCCCGAGATGATCGCCGCTACCGGGGTCGCGGCCTTGGCGGCTTCGCCAAGATCGATCTGGGTGCTCAACGCCCCGTTCTCGTCGAGCACGTCATCGACGACATCGTCGGCCTGCTTGGGAATGTCGATGGTCGGATCGCCGAACCAGAAATCCTTGTGTGCCTCGACTGGATGCTGGTCGACGGCGAGCGTGAGGCGCGCGGTGAAGCGGTTGCCGGCGGCCGGTGCGCCGTACAGGTAATCGCCCTGTACCTCGAGATCGAACGGCTCTCCGGGCTTGATCGTGTCCTGCGCTGTCGTCAGGGCCAGCTTGAGGCGCTCGGGCAGGAATTCCTCGATGCGGAACGTCATCCCCTGCGCCGCTTCCTTGGACTTGGGGTCGGTGCGGAACTCGACCTGCCAGCGCCCGGTCGGCGCGTCGGCCGGAATCAGGTGCGACCACTGGAAGTAGTTGAGCTCCTGCGGGTCGAGCCGCGCCTGCGCGAACTCGCGGCCGTCAGGCTGCTTGAGCGTGATGAACAGTGGCTGCGGCTTGATCGGGTTGCCGTCGAAGTCGCGCAGCAAGGCGCTCAGCGCGATCGTTTCGCCGGGGCGGTACAGGTCGCGGTCGGCCCAGGCAAACACTTCGAACCAGGTCTGCTTGCGGCCGGCCACGGCAAAGTCCGACAGGTCGAGCGCGGGTTGGTTGAACGGCAGCAGCGACACGTCACGACCGCTGCGACCGACCAGCACATGGGAGCTGTCGAGCGAATAGGCCAGCTCGGCATTGCCGTTGCCGTCGGTGCGGCCGCTGACGAGGTTCTCACCCTTGTCGTCGAGCACGCCCAGGTCGACGCCGCTGATCGGCGCGCCGGACTTGAGCGAAGCCGCGTGCACGAACAGCGTCTTGCCGTAGCTGCGCACGTGCAGGCCGATGTCGCTGACGAAGAAGAAGCTGGTCTCCTTTTCGTCTTCGAACGTGCCGGCTGGTTTCATCACCGCGAAGTACAGACCCGGCTGCGCCAGCTGGGTGATGTTCTGGATCGGGATGTAGTTGAGCGCGCGCTCGTTTTCCTTGCCGGTGAGTGCGAAGCGGTTGGCGTACACCGAATCGGCGATCTGCACGATCGGTGCGCCGGCGCGGCCCCAGCCCCAGCGCGGATCGAGCTCCCACGAGCCGCGCTTGCCGTTCTTCTGGTAGGCCGCGAAGAAATTGGCGACCTCGTTGTCGCGCACGCGCAGGAACTCGATGTCGACATCCTTGACGTTGACCGACACCACCGGCAGGCCGCGGGTGTCGCGCGCCGGCAGCACGCTGCCCTGCGAGGCGAATGCCGCGTTGGGCTGCATCGGCCCGCTGTAGACATCCTTGACGACCTCGCTGCCCAGCGTCTTGCCATCGGCCGCCGCGAGCTCGCCCTTGATGTGCACGCTGTAGCTGCGGTCAGCCTGCACGAAGGGGAAGTACAGGGTCTTGCCATTCTCGTCGAGCGACCAGCTGCCCTCGACGCTGGCGCCCTTGTCGTCCTTGACCGTGATGAGCGTGTCGAAGGCCTGGGTGCCGACCAGCGGCTGGCTGAATTCGAGCATGAGTGCGAGCGAACCGTCGCGCTGGGCGGCGTGCGCCGAGGCCAGGCCGAAGCCTTCGATCTTCGTCGCCTGGCCCGTGGCCGCCGGTTTTGCCGGCGCAGCGCCCTGCGGCGCCGGCACGGTATCGGAGGAGGGCTTGCAGGCGGCAAGCGCGAGGGCCAACAGCAGGCCGGAAAACACGCGCAGCAAGGCGCCGGGTGAACGCAATTCCATTGTGAACTCCCACGGTGTTTGATCGCTTGCAGTATAGCCGCAGGCATGTGGCAAACCGCGGGCAGCAGGCTTGCAGAAACGTGGCGTGGTTCATGCGTGGCGCGCGTGCCGCGTCACGCAGTGGCGATCGGCCGGAGCCTGCGATGGCGGTGATTTCCTACATCGTGGCGGCCGCTTTCCACGCCGCCCACGCGACCGTTTCCGGCGCCAGCTCGCGCAGTCCTGCGCTGTTGCCGGCGCACGCGTCGCCCGACACTGGCCCTGCCGTCGCCAACCGGCGCGGACACCCACTTCGACAGGAGAATTCCCATGCAGTCCAAGACGATTTCGCTGTTCGCACTGGCCCTCGTGCTCGCCATCGGCGCCGGCGTCGGCCACGCCGAGGAAACCACCAAGACCGGCAAGCCGCTCACCGTGCAGCAGGCCCGCATGAAGTCGTGCAATGCCCAGGCCAAGGCCGACGGGCTCAAGGGCGACGCGCGCAAGTCCTATCTGAGCAGCTGCCTCAAGGGCCAAGGCAAGGACGCTGCCGCCGATGCCGCGCCGGCGCCGGTGCTTGCCACGGCACCGAGCCCCAAGCAGGAGCAGCGCAAGGCCTGCGGCGCCGAGGCCAAGGCGCAGGGCATCAAGGGCGATGAGCGCAAGGCCTTCGTCAAGCAGTGCATGCAGCGACCGCTTGCTGCCAGCGCCGAGGGTTGAGCGTCCTGGCGGTGGCGGCGCCACGGCGGGCCATCCACGGTCACCGCGGTGCCGCTGCCGCTGCGGGTCCGCACGCTGCGCGGTCGCGGCATCGATTGGCGTACGGCATCGGCTCGGTTCACTGCCGCGCCGTGAACGGGACCGGGCCTGCGCCGGCGCCGCTGCCGCCGTGTCGGGAGAGTGGCGCAACCCACTTTCCCGGCTGCGTGCTAGTCCATCAGTGTGACCACGCGCACGATCCAGTACGCCTGGTAGGCGATGTGGACGCCGACGACGGCCAGCTGGGTGGAGGCTCGGGTCGAGGCGCAGGCGATGATGCACAGGGCGAAGCCGAGCGGAACCTGGATCACGTAGTCGACACTGAGGTTGCTCCAGTGCGCGTCGCCCTTGATCAGGGTGTCGACGATGTCGAGCACGAAGGTCAGTGCGAGCAGGCCGAAGAACCAGTAGCGCCGCCGCATCAGGTAAGCCTCGTAGCCGCCATACTCGTCGATGTCGTCGGGGAACAGCAGCGCAGCCATGAGATACAGCGTGATCGTGTAGCCGATGAGGAAGGCGAACGTGCCGAAACTCCAGCGCGGTAGTTGCGAGAGCTGGAACTCCCACCACCAGAACAGCACGAGTTCGACCAGGATCGAGCCGGCCCACAACAGGTGCACGGCCGACAGGCGGTACCGGCCCGGATGCTGGATGAGGCCGGCAAAGCCGGTCAGGAGCTTGGACATCGCCAGGCCAACGACCATGCCCATGACGATGCGGATGTGCGGAAACAGCTGGTCGGTGAACTGATCTGCCACGCGTGTTCCTGCACGATTTCCGGGGGGGGGGAGTATGCACCGGCTCATGTCCGCCGTGCAGCAGGTGCGCCACCGTGCAGGCGCGGCGCGGTCAGCGCTTGAGCCACTCGATGCGGTGCCGGGCCCCGCCGGCATCGCCGGCGAGCAGGGTGGTGAGCGATGGCAACCACTGTGCGAGCGCCTGATCGAACTGCCATGGCGGGTTGATGATGGCCATGCCGCAGCCATTGAGGCGCAGTGGCGAGTTGTCCGGGTGCAGTAGCAATTCGGCCTGCACCACGTCAGCCGCGCCCGTGAGCGCGCCCAGCCAGCGCTGGAACGGCACGATCGTCTCGCGCAGCTTGATCGGATACCAGATCGCGTAGATCGCATTGGGCCAGCGCGCCAGTGCCGGCGTGAGCGCCTGCTCGATGGCGGTGAACTCGCCGCCCTGGGCCTCGAACGGCGGATCGATCAGCACGAGACCGCGGCGGGGCGTGGGCGGCAGCAGGGCCTTGAGCGCGGCATAGCCGTCGCGCTCGTGCACGACGATGCGCGCGTCACCGTGCATGAGCGCACGCAGCGCAGCGGCTTCTTCAGCCTGCAGCTCGCACAGGATCGCGCGATCCTGCGCGCGCAGGCACTCGCGCGCGAGCAGCGGCGAGCCCGGATAGCGCGCGAGCCTGCCGTCCGCGTCCATGCCGTAGGCGAGGATCCGTGCCGCATAGTCGGCCAAGGCCGGCGGCAGCCGTTCGGCGCGCAGCACGCGGTCGATGCCGCCCAGGTATTCGCCGGTGCGCTGGGCCGCGTCGCCGCCGAGGTCGTAGCTGCCGCGGCCGGCGTGGCTGTCGACATAGCAGAACGGTGCCGGCTTGGCGCGCAGCGCGTCGAGCAGGCCGAGCAGGATGACGTGCTTGAACACGTCGGCAAAGTTGCCGGCGTGGAAGGCGTGGTGGTAGTTCATGCGCGCAGGCGGGACGATCCGGCGCGCATTGTCGACCGCGGCGCGCTGGCGCGCCAGCGGCTGGCTTATCATGTGTCGATGTCGCGCCGTTCCTCCGCCCCGCGGCCCAGCGCGGGCCTGTTCGCCGAATCGACTGCGCTGCAGCCGCTGGCCGAACGCATGCGCCCGCGCAACCTCGACGAGGTCGTCGGTCAGCCGCGCCTCTTGGCGCCGACCAGCGCGCTGCGCCGGTCGCTCGAGGCCGGCCGCGTCCATTCGATGATCCTGTGGGGCCCGCCCGGCTGCGGCAAGACCACGCTGGCGCTGTTGCTGGCGCAGTATGCGCAGGCGCAGTTCCAGGCCCTGTCGGCCGTCATGTCGGGCCTGGCCGAGGTGCGCGCCGCACTGGCGCAGGCGCAGGCGCGCCACGAGCAGGGCCTGCGCAGCGTGCTGTTCGTCGACGAGGTGCACCGTTTCAACAAGGCGCAACAGGATGCGTTCCTGCCCTGGATCGAGCGTGGCGTCATCGTCTTCGTCGGTGCCACCACCGAGAACCCGTCGTTCGAGCTCAATTCGGCGCTGTTGTCGCGCTGCCGTGTGCACGTGCTCGATGCGGTGCCGGCCGAGGCGATCGAGCTGGCGCTGCGGCGCGCGCTGGAGGATCGCGAACGTGGCCTGGGTGAGCTCGGGCTGGAGGTCGATGCAACGACACTGGCGACGCTGGCGCAGGCTGCCGACGGCGATGTGCGGCGCGCACTCACGTTTCTCGAGATTGCCGCCGAGCTCGCCGTCGATGGTCGGATCGACGAGGCCACCCTTGGCCACGTGCTGGCCGATCGCACGCGACGTTTCGACAAGGGCGGCGAGCAGTTCTACGACCAGATCTCGGCACTGCACAAGTCGGTGCGCTCGTCCGATCCGGATGCCGCGCTGTACTGGCTCGTGCGCATGCTCGATGGCGGCTGCGACGGCGCCTATCTCGCGCGGCGCATCACGCGCATGGCGATCGAGGACGTCGGCCTCGCCGATCCGCGCGCCTGGCCGCTGACGCTCGACGCCTGGAACACCTGGGAACGGCTCGGTAGTCCCGAGGGCGAGCTCGCCCTGGCGCAGGCCGTGCTCTATCTCGCGCTCGCGGCCAAGAGCAATGCGGGCTACGCCGCGTTCAACGCCGCGCGCGCCTGTGTCGGCGAAACCGGCACGCTCGAGGTGCCGCTGCACCTGCGCAATGCGCCGACCCGCCTCATGAAGTCGCTTGGCTATGGTCGCGGCTACCAGTACGACCACGCGGTCGCCGGTGGCGTCGCGCTCGACCAGCAATGCCTGCCCGACGCGCTCGTTGGGCGCGAGTTCTACACGCCGAGCGAGCGCGGCCTGGAGGCGCAGATCGCGGCGAAGCTCGCGAGCCTGCGCGAGGCGCGCCGCGCGGCGCGGGAGCGCAAGCCATGAGGCGCACGCTGATCGGGGCGGCATGGCTGGCGATGTGGCTGATGGCCGGCGCCGCGGCGCAATCGCCGCCCGCTGCCAGCCCGCCAGTTGCTGCGCCACCAGCGGCACCCACGGCGGCGCCCACCGCGGCGCCCCAGCCGGCAGCCCAAACCGCCGCACCGGCGGGTCTGGCCGAGCGCATCGACGTGCATATCGGTGCGCCGCGGTTCGCCGCCGCGAGTTGGGGCATCGAGATCATCTCGCTCGACAGCGGGCGCATCTGGTATGCGCACGATGCACAGCGCCTGCTGGTGCCGGCCTCGAGTGCCAAGCTCTACACCGCCGCGTTGGCGCTCGACAGTCTCGGCGCCGACTACCGTTTCGCCACCAGCCTGCTCGCCAGCGCGCGGCCACTGCGCGATGGCACGCTGCGCGGCGATCTCACCCTGTATGGTCGCGGCGACCCGACGCTCGGCACCGAGATGCATGCGCGCTGGGCCGAGGAGCTGGCCGAGGCGCTGCGCAAGGCCGGCGTGCGCAAGGTCGACGGCGATCTCATCGCCGACGCCACCTGGTTCGCCAACGCGAGCTTCGGCGGCGGCTGGGAGGCCGACGACCTGCAGAGCTGGTTCGCCGTGCCGGCGTCGGCACTGAGCATCGGCGAGAACGTCGTGCGCGTGTACGTGGCGCCTGGCGCCAAGGCCGACACCAGCGCGCGCCTGCGCTTCGATCCGCCCGTGTTCGCGCAGGCATTCGAGCTCGACAACCGCTTGCGCACGGTGGCGCCGCCGGTGCGCAGCGACATCGGCCTCATCCGCCGCCCGGGCGAGCATCGCCTCAGCGCGTTCGGCCGCGTCGCGCTGGGCGCCGCCGAGACCGAGTTCCGCCTGTCGCTGCCCGACCCCGCGCTGTTGGCGGGCCAGCTCCTGCGCCAGGCACTGGCCGATCGCGGCATCGAGGTCACCGGCAAGCTGCGCAGCGTGGCCTGGCCCCGCGTTAACGAGGCGCTCGCGGGCGAGCGGGTCTGGCACATTGCCGACAGCTGGTCGCCGCCGCTCGAGCGCGTGCTCGAACGGGGCCTCAAGCTGTCGCAGAACCTGTACCTGCAGAACCTGCTGCTGACGGTCGGCGCGCAGGAGCGCGAGCGCGCGGCAGCCGCGGCGAACGGGCAGGACGCCGCCACTTTCCTGACCAGCGAGCAATATGGGTTGCGTGCGATGCGTCGCTATCTCGGTCGCATCGGCATCGATCCGGGCGAAGTCGTGCTCGACGATGGCGCGGGCCTGTCGCGACGCAACCTCAGCAGTGCCGCTGCGTTCGTCAAGCTGCTGGTGGCCAACGCCGATGCCCCGGCGCTGCGGCCGTTCCGCAGTGCCTTGCCCGAAGCCGGTGTCGACGGCACGCTGGCGCGGCGGCTCAAGGACGAAGCCACGCGCGGTCGCGTGTTCGCCAAGACCGGTGCGATGCGCAACGTCGCTTCGCTGGTCGGCTACGCGACTGCGGCTAGCGGCGAGCGACTGGCCTTCGCGCTGATCCTCGACAACTACGTGCGCGCGGCCGACGCCGAGCGTGCGAGCGCCGAGCTCGATGCGATCGTCGCGATGCTGGTCGAGGCACCGCGCAGCGGCCCGCCCACGGTGCTGGCCGCGCCGCAGCCATGAATCGCGAAGTGCGTTGATGCAAGCCGCCGCGATCGGGGTGGCGCAGGATGGCGCGCACCGACGCAAGGGACAACGCCGAGAACGGCGCAACGGCCAGCCCTGGCCAACCACACCGGCCACGCCCCGGATCAGGCGCGGTGTCACGCGCTTGCGCCGCCTCCAGCCATCCCGGAGACGGCGCGAAAGGGACGAGTGGATTTCCCGTGCGTCCGCGCGAGACTGGCTTTCCGGTCTGCAATGCGCACTACGGTCGGATACCGGGATGTTGCGTTTCGATGCGAGTGGCGGCGAGCCTGCCATGGCCAGCCGCGGGACAGGTCCGCCTCGTTCAGTCGAAACCGTTGCAGCAGATGCGGTCACTTCCAGCCGGCCGCACCATCACGGCGGCGGGATCGCCTCCAGCTGGCCGCAAGGCGGCTCTGCGCAAGACGCTTCCGCCGACCTCACGGTCCGTCGAAGCCGTTCCGGAAGATGATGTCATGGGCGGCGCTGTGCGGGTTCCACAGCCCCGTGGTCAAGCGGTAGCTGGCACTGGTACCGGCAGCGCCGAACACGGCGTCCCCCAGCGACGAATGCAGGACGTAGCTCGACGACATCATGACATCGGCGCCAGCGTTCAACGTCGATATCGGGATCGAGTAGCTGACGCTGGATGGGCCAGCAGCGAAAGCGAAGGGAGCCAGCAGGACGGCCATGACCGCGGCCGTCCGTGCCGATGGTTTTGCCTTGCGGCACCCGGCATGTTTGCCAGCAAGGTGATGCATGGCCATCAATTCTCCCGTGCCGGGACGCGGCAGCATTGCACCCACGCGCGCGTGCTCTGCGCGGTGCTTCCGAGGTTGTAGGTGAAAATGGTTGCGCTCCCGTTGCTGATCACAGAATCCGCCACCACCACGTTCGCCGCGGCTTCGATACCCATTCCGGTCGCGGTATAGCCAGTTGGGCAGACTGCCGACACGCCGAAACCATACCTGTTGGCGGGCACGTTCACGAAACTGCCGAACTGACGCGTGCATTCGATGGCGAACGCATCGGAGCTCGCGGCGCGGATGGCATAGGCGCTGGCGCTGATCGGTTGCCGCGGCGACAGCGTTTCGCCGTTGATGATGATCTGCAAATAGGTGGGGCCGGTGAACGTCACACTGGAGACATCGAGCGCGACGTTGAACACGCCATTGGTGACGGCGACCGAGGCAAAGGTATTGCTGGCAAGCTGCGTGCCGCCGCTGGGTTGGTCCCAAATGGAGGCGATCAGCGTGGCGACGCCGTTGATCGGCGTTCCACCCGGCGATGTCAGGTATCCCTGGTAATTGAGCGTGCGTGGCACCTGTGCCATCGCGGTGGTGGCCGCAGCCAGCGTCAGCACGAGCGCGGCAAGCCCGCGCGAGATGAATCGTCGGTACATCGACAGCATGACCCTCGCTCCCTGACACGCCGCAACGCATGGGCAACTGGAGGTGCCTCGCGCGCAGGTCGCGGTTCTGCGTCGGGAGCACGCGGCAATCTAGTCCGGCTCTTTCGGGTGGTCAATGCCGAAGGCGCGAGCGCCGAGTCCGATGCGGTCGTCGTGCTGCCGGTCGCGGCGGCGCGGCCACGGTGCGGGCTGCGCCGCAGCTATAATCAGCGGCTTGCATCGTTCCAGCCGGAGCCCATTCCATGCTCGATCCCGCCCTCCTGCGCGGCCAGTTGGCCGACACCGCCGCGCGGCTCAAGACGCGCGGATATCTGCTCGACGTCGCCGCGTTCGAGGCGCTCGAAGCCGAGCGCAAGCAGGTGCAGACCCAGACCCAGGAGCTGCAGAACCTGCGCAATACGCGCTCCAAGGCGATCGGCCAGGCCAAGGCCAAGGGTGAGGACTGCGCCGCGCTGATGGCCGAAGTGGCCGGTCTGGGCGACCAGCTCAAGGCCAACGAGCAGCGTCTGGGCGAAGTCCAGGAGCGCGTGGCTGCGCTCGCGCAGGGCATCCCGAACCTGCCCGACGCGGCCGTGCCGCTCGGCAGCGACGAAGGCGGCAATGTCGAACAGCATCGCTGGGGCACGCCGCGGCGCTTCGACTTTGCGGTCAAGGATCACGTGGAGCTGGGTGCGCGTCACGGCTGGCTCGATGGGGACGCCGGAGCCCGGCTGTCGGGGGCGCGTTTCACGGTCCTGCGCGGCGAGCTGGCGCGCCTGCACCGGGCGCTGGCGCAGTTCATGCTCGACCTGCACGCGGGCGAGCACGGCTACCTCGAATGCAACGTGCCGCTGATCGTCAACGCCGACAGCATGCGCGGCACCGGGCAGTTGCCCAAGTTCGAGGAAGACCTGTTCTCGACCACGGTCGGCGACACCCGGCGCTACCTGATTCCGACCGCCGAGGTGTCGCTCACCAATCTCGCGCGCGAGGCGATCGTCGAGGCCGCCACGCTGCCGCAGCGACTGACCGCGCACTCGCTGTGCTTCCGCGCCGAGGCCGGTTCGCACGGCCGCGACACGCGCGGCATGATCCGCCAGCACCAGTTCGAGAAAGTCGAGCTGGTCAGCATCACGCAGCCGGCCGACAGCATGGCCGAGCATGAACGCATGACGCGCTGCGCCGAAGTCGTGCTCGAGCGGCTTGGCCTGCCGTACCGGCGCATGTTGCTGTGCACCGGCGACATGGGGTTCTCTGCCGCCCGGACCTACGACCTCGAAGTGTGGCTGCCCTCGCAGGACAGCTACCGCGAGATCTCCTCGTGCTCCAACTGCACCGACTTCCAGGCACGGCGCATGCAGGCACGCTGGCGCAATCCCGAGACCGGCAAGCCCGAACTCGTGCACACGCTCAACGGATCGGGCGTTGCGGTCGGCCGCGCGCTCATCGCGGTGATGGAGAACTACCAAAACGCCGACGGCTCGATCACCGTGCCCGAGGTGCTGCGGCCATGGCTCGGTGGTCTCGCCCGAATCGCCTGAGGCGGGCCGCTCAGGGCACGATCGACAGCACGAGGAAGATCACGAAGATGCCCAGATGCACCGCGCCCTGCAGGATCGTGGTGCGTCCGGTGCCCAGCGTCAGCAGGCTCGTGAACAGCGTCAGCAACAACAGCACCTGATGCTCGGCCGACAGGCCCAGCGTCAGCGGTCGCCCGGTGCCGATCGCGATCGCGGTCACCACCGGAATGGTCAGGCCGATGCTGGCCAACGCCGAACCGAGCACGAGGTTGATGCTGTTCTGCAGATCGTTGCGGATCGCCGACAGCGTCGCAGCAAGGCCTTCGGGTGTGAGCACCACGGCGGCGATCACCACGCCGACCACCGACTGCGGCAGACCGGCGGCATCCACGGCCGAATCGAGCGGGAACGACAGCAGCTTGGCCAGCATGATCACGGCGATGAGTGACAGCGGCAGCAGGATCGCGCTTGCGCGCAGCACCTTCGGCAGCGGCGGCGCGTGGGGCTCGGCATGCTTGCCCGCCGCGGCCAGCGGCAGGAAATAGTCGCGGTGCCTGACCGTCTGCACGAACAGGAACACGACATAGAGCAGGAATGTCACCACCGCCACCGCGATGAGCTGCAGCGATGAAAAACGGTGCTCGCCGCCCGACGGCACGTAGTTGGGCAGGATCAGCACGAAGGTCGCCAGCACGCCGAGCACGGCCATCGCGCCGCTGGCCGCATCGAGGCGGAACACCTGTTCGTGGTGACGCCGTCCGCCCAGCAACAGGCACAACCCGATCACGCCGTTGAGGACGATCATCACCGCCGAGAACACGGCATCGCGTGCGACTTCCTCGCTGCCCTCGGCGCCAGCGAGCATCAGGGTGGCGATCAGCGACACCTCGATCACGGTCACGGCCACTGCCAGCAGCAGCGAACCCAGCGGCTGGCCCACGCGCAGCGCAACGATCTCGGCATGGTGCACGGCTGCGAACACCGCGCCGCCGAGCAACACCGCGGCCAGCAGGAGCAGCCATGCCGGCGCGGCGCCAGTCGCCAGCGCGCCGGCGCCAAGCACGAGCGCGAGCACGGGCCACAGCCAGGCCCACAGCGGCAACTGCTGCAGATGAGCTTCCTTCATCGACGTGGTCCCCCTGACCAACCGGTGCGGCGCCACCGCGCCGCGCAGCGCTCGACGCTAGCACGGCACCGTGCATCGGCACCACGGGTGGACGATCGCCCTTGGTCGCCGCGCAGCGGGCCGGATTGCACGCGCGATACGCATCATGGGCTGGCGCGTGGAGCAGGATTGTGTGCCGAAGGTGGGACTCGAACCCACACGCTTTTAAGGGCGGCGGATTTTGAGTCCGCTGCGTCTACCGATTCCGCCACTTCGGCCCGATCCGGCAACGGCGCGGGGTCGCGCAGTATATGTCACGAGGCTTGGCCTGCGCGAGCGGGCTGGGTGCCGGCGCCGGCCATCGTGGCCAGGAAGCCACCGATCGCGGCACCGAAGCGCACCGTGTCGACGAGAAAGGAGTCGTGGCCCTGCGGGCTGTCGAGCGCAACGAATTCGACCTCGGCGCCGGCCATGCGCAGACCATCGGCGATTTGCTGCTGCTGGCGCAGCGGAAACAGGATGTCGCTCTCCACGCCGATCACGAGCGCGCGCTCCACGCCCAGACCCTGCAGCGCGGCCTCGACCTTGCCGTGGCCGTATTCGGCCAGATCGAACCAGTCGCTGGCACGCGACAGGTACAGGTAGCTGTTGGGATCGAAGCCACGCACGAAGCGGGCCGCATGGCCGGCCAGGTAGGACTCGACCTGGAACTCGAAACCGAACGGATCATCGTCGCGCTGGTCGGCATCGAGCCGGATGCGCGCGAAGCGGCCCTTCCACTCCATCGCGGAGCGATAGGTGATGACGCCGAGCTTGCGCGCGATCGACATGCCCGCTTCGGGGTAATGCGCATCGTCATAGTTGCCGCCGTTCCAGTTCGGGTCGAGCCGGATCGCCTCGCGCTGCAGCGAGCGGATCGCGATCGCGAACGGCTGCGCCTGGGGTGCGGTGGAAATGCTGATGTGGCTGCGCGCGCTGCCGGGATGGTGGGTGAGGTAGGCCAGCGCGGCCATGCCGCCCATCGAATTGCCGAGCAGGCAGGCCAGCTTGTCGATGCCGAAGCTGCGCACGAGCTCCCAGGCGGCGTCGGCGGTGTCTTCGAGCGTGATGTCGGGAAAGTCGAGCCGGTAGGGACGGCCCGTGCGCGGGTCGAGATCGGCCGGGCCGGTCGAGCCCTTGCAACTGCCGAGCGTGTTCGGGCAGATCACGAACCAGCGCGTGGTATCGATCGCCTTGCCGGGACCGATGATGTCCTCCCACCAACCGGGCGAGGGGTCGCCGGCACTCGATGCGGCATGTGCACTCGGCGACATGCCGGTGAGAACGAGCACCGCGTTGTCGCGCGCGGGTGCCAGCGTGCCCCAGGTTTCGTAGGCAAGCCGCGCGCCGACCAGTTCGCCGCCGCGTTTCATGCGCAACGGCGAGGGCAGGTTGAAGTAGCGGCGGGCATCGGCCATGGCGGGCGCTGGAACATTGTGGGTCTGCCACTGTAGCGGTGCCCGCAGCACAGGCCAAGATCGGCGCCTGCATATCGTTCTGCTATGTTGGCGCGCGTTGCCGGGATCCCTCATGCCAAGCATCTATCAGCTCAAGCCGATGTTCCAGCGGCTGCTGCGACCGCTCGTGCGCGGTCTCGCGCGCGCCGGCATCAGCGCCAACCAGGTCACGCTCGCCGCCGTGGTGCTCGCCGCCGCAGTCGGCGCCAGCGTCATGGTCGAACCCGATCGCCGCGTGTTGTGGCTGTTGCCGGCGGCCTTGTTCGTACGCATGGCGCTCAATGCGATCGACGGCATGCTCGCGCGCGAGCATGGCCAGATGTCGCGGCTTGGGGCGATCCTCAACGAGCTGGGCGACGTGGTGGCCGACGCCGCCATGTACCTGCCGCTGGCGCTGCGTCCGGAGTTCGCGCCGATCGCGCTCGTGTTGCTGGTCGTGCTCGGCATCCTCGTCGAGATGACGGGCGTGATCGGGGTCCAGATCGGCGCCAGCCGCCGCTACGACGGTCCGCTCGGCAAGAGTGACCGGGCCTTCTTGTTCGGTGCGCTCGGCCTGCTGCTCGGCAGCGGCGTGCCCAGTGGGGCCTGGCTGGCGTGGCTGCTGTGGCTGGCGGTGGGCCTGTCGGTGCTGACCGTGGTCAACCGCGCGCGCGGCGCGCTGACCGAACTGCGCCAGCGCGGGAGCGCGGCATGAACCCGCTGCAGTTGTGGGTGCCGCCGAGCGTGCTGTGGGTGGTGGCGGCGGTCGTTGGCGTGCTCGTCGTCGCCAGCGTGATCGTGGCGGTCTTGCGCCGCGGCGATGACGCGGGCCGGCATGCCGAGCTTGCCGCGCGGGTGCGGTCGTGGTGGGTGCTGGTGACGATCTTCGCGCTGGCGATCTCGTTCCGCCGCGGCATCGCGATCGCATTCTTCGCGCTGTTGTCGTTCCTCGCGCTCAAGGAATACCTGTCGCTGATCCCGACGCGGCGTGCCGATCGCCGCGTGCTGTTCTGGGCGTATCTGTGCGTGCCGCTGCAGTATTTGTGGGTCTGGCAGCAGTGGTACAACATGTTCCTCATCTTCATCCCGGTGTGGGCATTCCTGTTCATCGCGATGCGCATGGTGCTGCGTGGCGAGACGCGCGATTTCCTGCGCGCGGCCGGTTCGATCCACTGGGGTCTGATGACGATGGTGTTCGGTCTGAGCCACCTGGCCTGGCTGCTCGTGCTGCCGGGCGCCGCCCCGGTGGCGGCACATGGCGCGGCGCTGTTGCTGTTCGTGGTGCTGCTGACCGAGCTCAACGATGTCATGCAGTACGTGTGGGGGCGCACGCTGGGTCGGCACCGGATCATCGAGAGCGTGAGTCCAAAGAAGACCGCGGAGGGACTCATCGGCGGCATACTCACGACGACACTGCTGGCGGTCGCGCTGGCGCCGTTGCTGACGCCGCTCACCCGCACCGACGCGATCGCGGTCGGGCTCATGATCGGTTGCGGCGGCTTCATCGGCGACGTCACGATCTCGGCCCTCAAGCGCGACATCGGCGTCAAGGATTCCGGCACGCTGATCCCGGGGCATGGTGGCATCCTCGATCGCGTCGACAGCCTGCTGTTCACGGCGCCATTGTTCTTCCACTTCCTCATGTACTTCTATTTCTGACCATGGGCGCGCTGCTCCGGCTGTTGTTCTACGGCGTGCTCGTGCGCGGCGTGGTGCTCATCGTGCTCGGCCTCAACGTGCGCCACCGCGAACGCCTGCCCACGCGGGGGCCGGCCATCCTCGCCGCCAACCACAACAGTCATCTCGATGCGATGGCGCTGATCAGCCTGCTGCCGCTGCGCCTGTTGCCGCGCGTGCGGCCCGTGGCGGCCGCCGACTACTTCCTGCGCAACCGGTGGCTGGCCTGGTTTGCGCTCAACGTGGTCGGCATCGTGCCACTCAATCGGCAGCGCCAGCATGCGCATGACGACTTGCTGGCACCGGTGGCGGAAGCGCTCGAGCGTGGCGACATCCTGATCTTCTTTCCCGAGGGCTCACGCGGTGAACCCGAGCAACTGGCCGAGTTCAAGACCGGCCTGGCGCGCATCGCCGAGCGCCGGCCCGATGTGCCGGTGATCCCGGTGTACACCTACGGCCTCGGCAAGGCGCTGCCGAAAGGTGAATGGATGATCGTGCCGTTCTTCGTCGACATCTTCGTCGGCGAACCGTTGCGGTTCGACGGCGATCGCGGCGCATACATGGAGCGCTATCGCAGCGCGATGGCTGCACTTGCGCTCGAGGAAAAACACGCCGACTGGACCTGAGCGGGCAGGGCGCCACGTGGCGGTCCGCTCAGGGCACCACGCTGTCGATCGTGAGCCGGATCGGTTCGCTGCGGTGCACGTCGAGCGGCGCCGTCGACGCCTGCAGGTCGCCACTCTGCGGCGTGGCCTGGCCCGAGCGCGAGATGCGCGCGCCGACGATGATCTCGGGGACGTCGGAGAGTTTGAGCGATGGCAGCATGCCCATGCTGTCGTCGAGCTTGACCGTGGTGGGCAGGTCCGCTGCCTTGAGGCGCGCGATGGCCAGCGGCATCGGCGGGCCATTGGCGGCGCGGGCGAACACGAACAACGTGGCATTGCCATCGACCCGCGCGGCGAGCTTCGGATCGACGCGCACCTCGACGGTCAGGGCAACGGGCGGGGCGGCAGCCGCAGCTGCAGTGGCCGCCGACGCGCCGGCGGGTGCCCGAGCGGGCGCCGGTGCCGGTTTGCCATCGAGTTGGGCCTGCGCCTGGGCGATCTGCGCGCGCACCGCGTCGGCCACGTTGGCGTTGTCCTTGACCAGCGGCAGCAGCGTGTTCCAACGCGCCACCGCCGCGGCGAAATGGCCGTCCTGGTAGTCGCTGATGCCGAGCAGCCACAGTGCGCGTTGATTGTTGGGTTCGATGCCGGCAACCGCTTCGAGCAACTGGCGCGCTTCGCCGGCGAGGCGATGATCGGGCGCGGCCAGCGCCAGCGCCTGGGCAAGTTCCACGCTGAGCGTGGTATCGGTCGGTGCGAGGTCGTGGGCGTGGCGCCAGGCGTCGACCGCAGCCGCCGCATCGCCCATCGTGGCGTAGGCACGGCCGAGCAGGGCCCAGCCTTCGACATCGCCCGGTTCCTGCTTGAGGCGCGCGGCCAGCGCGGCCACGGCCTGTTGCATGTCGGCGGCGCTGGCGTGCTCGCCCGCGCTGCCGGCAGCGCTGCCGACAGCGCGCGGCGCCTGCGGCACGAGCGCGGCCGGCGTGCCGACCCAGCGGTAGAGCACGACACTCGTGGCCGGCACCAACAGGGCCACGCCCAGGATCAAGGCCAGCGGCGCACCGCGCGCCGCTGGCGAGGCTGCCGGCGCGGGGGGCAGTGCGGCGCGTTTGCGCGCGTATTCCTCGCCATCGAGCACACCGGCCGCACGCACCGCATCGAGTGCGCGCAGACGTTCGTCGCCGCCAGCGGAACGGCGGCGGGTGAGCGGCAGCAGCACGAAGGCGAGCGCCGCCAGGGTCATGGCGACGGCGCAGGCGACAAACAACAAAGGCATTACCAGTCGTCCTCGGCAGGCGGTGGTGGGTGGTCGGCCCGATGGGCCAGGCTGCGCTTGCGCACGGTGGCGAACACGATCGCGCCACCGATGATCACGATGAGGGCAGGGCCGAACCACAACAGCGACGTGCCCGTGCGCAGCGGCGGATCGTACAGCACGAAATCGCTGTAGCGCTCGGTGAGCCAGGCCTTGATCTGCTCATCGCTCTTGCCGGCCTGCATCTGCATGAACACTTCACGGCGCAGGTCGGCGGCAAGCGGGGCCGAGGAATCCTGCAGACTCTCGTTCTGGCACACGAGGCAGCGCAACTGCTTGGCGAGATTCTGGAAGCGCACTTCCTGCGCATGGTCGGCGAATGGCAGCGGATCGACCGCGGCGACGGCCAGCGTGGCGATGGTCAGGCACAGCGCAAGCAGGACGTGCGCGAGCCACGACCGGTGCCGGCGCGAGGGCCGTGCCGCCGACGTGGCGTCGGCCTGCCGCGCGATGTCGAGCGCGGCGGTCATCGCGCCGCCTCCTTCATCGCCGCGATGCGCGGCAACAGCTCCCGCTCGATCACCTCGGGCGTGATCGGACTGATGTACTTGAAGCGAATGATGCCCTTGCCGTCGACGAGGAACGACTCGGGCGCGCCGGTGACGCCGAAGTCGATCGCCACCTTGCCCGGCAGGTCGGCGATCACGACGTCGTAGGGATTGCCGTACTGCGCGAGCCAGCGCTTGGCGTCGCCCGGCTCGTCCTTGTAATTGAAGCCGACCAGCCTGATGCCGAGGCGCTTGCCCTCGCGCATGAGGATCGGATGCTCGTCGCGACAGGCGAAGCACCAGCTTGCGAACACGTTGAGCAGGTAGGGCTGACCGGCGAGATCGCGGCTGCCGAGCATTTTCGAGGGGTCGTCCAGTTCCGGCAGCGTGAACGTCGGCGCCGGCTTGTCGATCAGCGGCGACGGCACTTCGCGCAGGTCGTGCGTGCTGCTCCACCAGATGCCGAAACCGAGCAGTACCACCAGCAGGCCAAAGCCGAGCAGCGGCAACACACGTGCGTTCATGCGTGGGAACCCTGGGCAGGCAATGGCGCTGCGGTGGCTGCTGCGGCCTGCTTGCGGCTGGTCGAGTGGACGCGGAAGCGCTTGTCGCTCGCGGCGATGAATCCGCCCAGCATCATCAGCAGTGCACCGAGCCAGATCCAGCGCACGAATGGTTTGACGTAGATGCGCACCGCCCAGGCGCCGTCCGTGCCGACCGGTTCGCCGAGCGCAACGTAGAGGTCGTGCACGAGGCCCGGCTTGAGCGCGGCCTCGGTCTGGATCTGCGAGTTGCGCAGGTACTGGCGCTTCTGCGGCGACAGCGTGGCGATGAGGCGCTCCTGCTCGAAGACCTGGATCGTGCCCTGCTGCGCGCTGAAATTGGGGCCGCGCGTGTCATGCACTCCGTCGAACTGGAACCTCAGCGCACCGATCTCCACGCTCTTGCCGGGTACCATGCGCACGTCACGCTCGATGCTGGTCGACTCGACCACGAGCACGCCAGCCACGAACAGCGCCACGCCGAGGTGCGCGCAGATCATGCCGACCATCTCGGGTGTGTAGCGGCGCCCGGCCGGCGCATTGCGCCAGCGCGACAGCGCGTAGAGCACGATGCCAAGGCCGATCCACAGCGAGCCCGCCGTACCGGCCAGCGCCTTCCACGGCAGGTTCGCCACCAGCAGCCAGGCCGCGGCGGTCGCGACCATGGCGAGTACGAATGCGGGCAGCAGCGCGCGCGCCGCCTTGCCGAGATCGGCGCTGCGCCAGTGCAGGAACGGGCCGAACGGCAGCAGCAGCACGATCGGCAGCATGAGCAGGATGAACATGAAAGCGAAGTAGGGCGGCCCGACCGATACCCGCCCCAGCGACAGTGCATCGCCGATGATCGGGAACAGCGTGCCGAGCAGCACCATTGCCGCGGCGCAGCCGAACAGCAGGTTGTTGATGAGCAGCGCGGTTTCGCGCGAGGCCGCCGCGAATGGTTCTCCGCCGGCAACCTTGGGTGCGCGCAGCGCATAGATCAGCAACGAGCCGCCGACGACGACCGTGAGGAAGGCAAGGATGAAGATGCCGCGCTTGGGATCGGTGGCGAACGCATGCACGCTGGTGAGCACGCCCGAGCGCACGAGGAAGGTACCCAGCAGCGACAGCGAGAAGGCGAAGATCGCCAGCAGCAAGGTCCAGGCGCGGAACGAGCCGCGTTTCTCGGTCACGGCCTGCGAGTGGATCAGCGCGGTGCCGACCAGCCACGGCATGAACGAGGCGTTCTCGACCGGATCCCAGAACCACCAGCCGCCCCAGCCGAGCGTGTAGTAGGCCCACCACGAGCCGATCGCGATGCCGAGCGTGAGAAAGGCCCAGGCGACATTGGTCCACGGCCGCGACCAGCGTACCCAGGCGACGTCGAGGTGGCCGCCGAGCAGCGCGGCGATGGCGAAGGAAAATGCGACCGAAAACCCGACGTAACCCATGTACAGCATCGGCGGATGCATGATCATGCCGGGGTCCTGCAGCATCGGGTTGAGGTCGATGCCATCGACCGGCGCCGGCAGTACGCGGGCGAACGGGTTCGACGTCACCAGCGTGAACAGCAGGAACCCGGCGCTGATGAAGCCGAGCACGCCGAGCACGCGCGCGATGAAGTCGGCGGGCAGCTTGTGGCTGAACGCGGCGACCGCCGCGCTCCACAGCGCGAGAATGAGAACCCACAGCAGCATCGAACCTTCGTGGGCGCCCCACACGCCCGAAAAGCGGTAGAACCACGGCAGCATCGAGTTGGAGTTCTGCGCCACGTAGGCGACCGAGAAGTCCTGGCTGAGGAACGCCCAGGTCAGCAGCGCGAAGGCGGCGGTGACGAACACCGCCTGGCCCGCGACCGCCGGGCGCGCCACCGCGATCAGGGCGGCGTTGCCGCGCTGGGCGCCGACCAGCGGCAGCACGCATTGCAGGACGGCAAGGATGAGCGCGAGGATCAGCGCGAATTGGCCTAGTTCGGGAAGCATGCACACACCACGCCAACGGGACGTGTCAGCTTACTCGACCTGGCCGCGGAGGGGGTAGCATCCTCAAGGCCGAGCCGCATGCCGACCTCTTGAGCTTCTCGCGCGACGAGGCGTCGCTGGCGCAGGCCGAACGGCTCGACGGCAAGCTGCTCCTGATCACCAACACCACGGTCGCGCCCGCAGTAGTCGTCTCGCGCTACAAGGCCTCGCTGACATCGAGCGCGGCTTCCGGGTGCTCAAGAGCGTCTGCAATCCTCGCACGGCACGCATGGGCGTCACTCTTCTTCTGGTTTTGTCGACCCGAAGCGTGCGCCATGCGCGAACTTTCATCCACTCGATCGTGTCGCAACCCATTGAGTTTCTTCAGCACAACGTGGCGGAAGGTCGGACTCTGACTCCGGTTTTCTCACATGCTCGACGCCCCGGACTCTTGGGCGCTCGGCGGCGAGCAGGTGATGCGCAGCGGCCAGACGAGCCTTTCGTTCTTGACAAGAAAGAGAAGGGGGGGGTATGAACAATGTTACAGGGGAACACAAGTAAGGAGATCATCATGAAGATCGTATCTACTTCTTCCCTCACGCCGAGGGCGCTGACACTGAGCATGATCTTGGGAGCCTGCGCATTCGGCGGTACGATGCTGGCGACATCGGCGATGGCCAGCAGGGTCGCCATCAATCCGGGCGCGACGATTCAAGGTTGCACTACCACCTGCGGCTGGAGCCAGTCTCAAGGTTGGCACTGCGAAATCACTTGTACCTTGCCGTTTTAATAGTGCCAAGGCAGCAGGAGTTCATCTGAACCTTGCGAATGTCATGACTTGACCCCGCCGCGTATCTTCATGCAGACCACGCGCGGCGGGGTCCCTGTTGAAGGGAATGAACATGAAGGCTCAAGCATCGATAGGTACGCTTGCATTATGGCCGGCGCTGTTACTGCTTCTCTTGCCGCTCGGATTGCAGGCAGCCGACGCCGCGAAGGGCTCCGACAAGGGGTTGGCGCAATTCATTCAAAACCAGGAAGAAGCGCCCGGCCCGAACATCGGCAAAGCACTTCCAGCGAATATTGAGGTGAAGGACAGTGCCGGCAAGAGCGTTGAACTGCGCACGCTTCTGCACGGACCGGCCGTCGTCGTCAAGACCTTGGACGGTTGCCCTCCCTGCAGTGCGCTGACCGATTACTTGAAGGCCCACGGCAAGGAGTACATGAAAACCCATGGAGTGCAAATCGCGGTACTGACGCTCGGTTCCAACAACCCCGATGTCGCCGGCGCGAGCTACCCGGATGGCGTGCAGGTATTGCACACGCCGAGCATGCTGATGGACACCCTGATCGGCGGAACGACCGTGCCAGCCGTGTATTTCTTCGACAAGGATCTGACCTTGGTCGGCACGCACAGCGGCCTGTACAACGACCGCGAGGACGCCATCACCGCAGCGCTCGCCTTCCCGAAGGCGGCGTCCGCGCAATAGGGCACAGCACGGCTTTGCAAGCTCAGGGATGAGCTTCGACCCACTCGAACAACCTTCAATTGCCCGTGTACAGCCTCCCGATACGCTTTCGTGACCTGTGCGCGCCATGATCGCCATGCGTTTTGCCGCCCGCGCGATCATCGACGCGCCAGGCCGAACGAGCTATCTCGTACTCGTCCTCGCCTTGGCCACCATCGCCTGGATCACGTTGAGCGTGCTGGCGGCACCGTTTGTGCCGACGCGCGATGCGGGTAACCGCATGCGCGTCACCCTCGCCGTCAACAACGCCAATTCGGGCCAGCCATTGCCACTGCGTTACGCGAAGCGCATTGAAACGATACCGGGTGTGAACGGTGTCGTGTATTCGACGGTTTTGGTCGTCACCTGCAAGGACAATGCGCCGGCCGTATCGATCCAGGCATTTGGCGGGTCGCTGCAGGGAGTCCTGAATATTCCCATATGGCCACCGGCTTCACAGGAGCTTGATTCGCTGCAAAAGAAGTGGCTCGCCGATCCGATGGCGATCCTGGTTGGGGCACGGGCGGCCAAGGACTGCGGATGGCGGGCTGGCATGGGCGTATCGCCCAGGAATTTCTTTACCAGCCGACCGATCGAGATGCATGTCGCGGGTGTTCTCCCACAGCAGGAAGATCCGATTGGCAATATCGTCAGCTTGGGCCATTACGATTATTTCAACCGCGCCGCGGCCGTCCCCGGGCGCGACGATAGCGTCGGGGAAATCATCGTTTACCCGCGCGATCTGGGTGACGTCAACGTGGTGGCCGCGCGCATCGAGGAAGCGTTGGCGCACGACGACCCGCCGATCCAGACGAATACGGAATCCATGCTGCAGAATGCACTGGCGCGCTACGGACAGGCGCAATACGTACTCGGTTATGTGATGTTGGCGACGTTCCTGTGCGCGGGACTGGTCTTGATCAGCGTACTCGCGCACGCGATCGCGCAGCGCCGCGCACAGATGGCGATCGTACAGGTCCTGGGGTTTTCGCGCGGTGTTCTATTGCGCGCGTTCGTGTTGGAAAATTTCTTCATCGTAATTTCTGGCGCCGGCCTGGGCGTTGCTTGCAGCTTGCTGTTGCTACACCTCCTGCCCGCTGAAATGGGCCTGTTTTTCGGCAACTTCACCATCCCCGAGTGGACGTGGCTGGGATTGCCGATCTGGCTCGCCGCAGTGTCGATCGCGGCGCTGATCGTTCCGGCGATCACGATCGCCGCGCTGCGGCCCGTAGACGTGCGGGTCGCCTGAGATGCGCGGCCTGCGTGAAGTCCGCGGCGCACTCGCGCAGGCCCTGCTGGCCACGGTGGTCCGACCGCGTCACGCCTTGCTGAGCGGCGCCGGATTCCTGATTTCCAGCGCGACCCTGCTCGGATTGTTGACCATCCCAGCGGGGCTTTCCGGACTGGCGGCGCACACGGGCCGGGATGACATCGCCGTGGTCATGACCGGCAATCAACCCAGCGAAGCCGTCGGCGGCATGAACGATGCGGAAAAAATCACCTTGCTCGGCAACCTCCCCGGAGTGGCACACGCCACAGACGGCTCTGCGCTGGTGGCCCCACAGTTGGTGGTTAACATCAAGTTGCGTCGGCGTGACGGAACACCCGCCGACGTAATCCTGCGCGGCGTGTCGCCGCTGTTCTGGCAGGTGGTCGGCGATGACGCACAGATCATCCATGGCCAGTCGTTCAACGCAGGCCTGCGGGAACTTATCACTGGGGTCGGCGCGGGGCAGGATTTCGTCGCGCTCGACACCGGTGCGCAGGTGCTGATCCGCAAACGCCCTTGGCGTGTCAGCGGCGTATTCAACGCTCGCGGTGGGCTGTGGGAATCGGAACTGTGGACGGATCTTGGCAGCTTGCAATCTGCGTGGAATGCGCCGGGCCGGGTCAGTACTTTGTGGGTGAAACTGACCTCACCCGCTGCGTTCGGCACCTTCGAGGCCGCCCTGTCGAACAACCCGTCGCTCAAGGGCCTGTCTGCGGTGTCGCAACGCGATTACTATCGCTTCCAGGTCGGTTTCATCTACCGCTATACGCAGATCGCCACCTGGGGTATCTCGATCCTGCTCGGACTGGCCGCGCTGCTAGCCATCGCCAATGCATTGCACATGGCGCTGGGAGCGCGTCGCCGCGAGACCGCACTTCTACGCGCGCTGGGATTCCGCAAGCTTCCGTTGGCCATGGCCATGCTGATCGAGGTGATCGTCATCGGCTTGGCCTGCGTCGGCATCGTGATCCTCGCCGGCTGGCTGCTACTCGACGGGCGCAGCATCGCCAGCGCAACGTTCTTCCAGTCTATCCAGTTCCCGCTTCGTGTCAGCGCCGGCGTGATGTGGTGGACCGTTCTGTATACGGTCGTTCTGGGTGTGCTCGCGGCACTGTGGCCGATCGCGAGCGCGCTGCGTGAACCGCTGGCGAGATCGGCTGCCGAGCACTGAATGCATGCGCCGGCCGCACCGCAACCTGCACATTCCAATCCTGAAATGAGCCTGTAGCAACCGGTGTTGGGGTCACGCGGCGGCAGTTTTGTGGATCAGGACGAAGAGGGCTTTGCGCTCGGTGTTGAGCTGGCTTGCGGCTTGGCTGCCGGTCATGGCGTGGGCGAGCTGATCGAGTCGTTCAACGGTGACGCCGGGCTTGAGGTACTGGTCGGCATTGGGCAGTGAGCTGAGCTGTTCATAAGAGGGCATGGTTTCGTAGCGGTAGCGGCGGCGCTGCCGGCCCTTCTCGTCGAGGCGGATCTCTGGGAAGAGCAGGGCCGGTAACGGCATCGACCATGTTGATGAGGTAGATGCCCATGATGCGGTCGAAATCGCCTTGATGGACGGGATCCACGCGCAGGAGGTCTGTCTGGCGGTTGGGGTGGGGGCGGCGCCGCTGGCCGATCGGGACCTAGGTAGAGCGGGTCGGCTCGATGTGGCCGAGCTGGCCGCGATCGCCCGCGCGGCGTCGCAGCTTGTACAGGTGGGCCATCGAGATCGTGGCCAGGCGTGCATGGGTGGCTTCAGGCAGCAGCGCCACTCTCCACGAGCGTGCCCTTGTCCAGATGCAAGGTGTGGGTCGCGTATTCGGCGGCCTTGGGGTCGTGCGTGACCATGATGATGGTCTTGCCGTGCTCGCGATTGAGCATCTGCAGCAGGCCCAGCACGTCTTGCGCCGACTGGCGGTCCAGATCGCCGGTCGGCTCGTCGCAGACCAGCAGGTCGGGGTCGGAGACGATCGCGCGCGCGATCGCCACGCGCTGCTGCTGGCCGCCCGACAGTTCGCTCGGCTTGTGGCTCACGCGGTCGGTCAGGCCCACCAGTTGCAGCGCGATGGCCGCGCGACGGCGCCGCTCGGCGGCACCGAGCCGCGTCAGCAGCAGCGGCAGCTCGACGTTCTTCTGCGCCGACAGCATCGGCAGCAGGTTGTAGAACTGGAACACGAAGCCGACGTGCTCGCTGCGCCACTTGGCCAGCGCCCCTTCGCCGAGCCGGTCGATGCGCTCGCCGTCGACCACGAGCGTGCCCTGGCTGGGCGAGTCGAGTCCGCCGATCAGGTTGAGCAGCGTGGTCTTGCCCGAGCCCGACGGCCCCATCAGCGCGAGGAAATCGCCCTGCGCGATGTCGAGATCGATATGGTGCAGCACCTCGACTTTCTGCCGGCCGCGCTCGTACACCTTGCTGAGGTTGCGGATTTCAACGATGTTGCTCATGTCGGCTCCTGCAGGTGGTGATGCGCGCCTGCGCAACGGTTGCATGCATCAATGACGCGCGCTGTCGACGCGCGCACCATCGCCGAGTTCAGCGCCCGGCTTGCGCACCACGCGCACGCCGGCGCTGATGCCCTCGACGAGGCGCTGGTCGGCAAAGACCTGTCCGGGCGTGACGGCGCGCCGCCGCGCGCGATCGCCCTCGACCACGAATACGACGCTCTTGCCGTCGCGCTGCACGATCGCATCGCTTGGCACGAGCACGCCGCTGGGTGCCGGTGCCGCGCCAGCGCCGTCCTTGTCGTCCTCGAGGAAGGACACCCGGACGCCCATGTCGGGCACGATGCGCGCATCCTTCTGGCCCAGGCCGATGCGCACCTTGACCGTGGCCTTGCCGCGGTCGGCCGCGGGAATGATCGCGATCACGTGCGCCGGGATCTTCCAGTCGGGATAGGCGTCGAGCACGGCCTCGACCGGCTGCTGCGCGACGACGCGCTGGATGTAGGCCTCGTTGACATCGACCTCGATCTCGAGCGAGTCCATGTCGACGATCGTGCCGACGCCGGTGCGCGTGAAACCACCGCCGGCCGACAGCGGCGAGACGATCTCGCCGACCTGGGCGGCCTTGGCCGTGACGACGCCCGCGAACGGCGCGCGCACCGTGCAGTAGTCGAGCTGCACCTGCGCCGCGTTGACATTGGCCTGCGCCACCTCGACCTGGCGCGCCTGCGCATCGGCCTGGGCGCGCTGACTCGCCACCTGGGTGCGCGCCAACTCCACGGCCTGTTGCGACACCAGGTGGCGCCCGACGAGCTCGGCCGCCCGCGTCGCGTCGCGCTCGCTCTGCGCGAGCTGCGCGCGCACCTGCACGAGCTGCGCCTGCGCCGCGCGCAGGCCGGCCTGCGCCTGTGCCAGCATCGCCTTCTGCGCCGCATCCTCGAGCGTGGCCAATACCTGCCCCGCCGCGACGCGCTCGCCCTCCTCGATCAGCACCTGGGTCAGCGTGCCCGTGATCTGCGCCGACACGGTCGCCTGCCGCCGCGCGGTCACATAGCCCGTTGCCTGCAGCACGGCCATGCTGCTGGCGCCGGCAGCCTGCGGCGCACTGGCCAGCGCGGTCTCCACCGGCAGCGCGCGTGTGCCGCGCAGCAGCCACCAGCCGCCGGCCGCGACGACGAGCACGAGGGCGACGCCGGCGACGAGCCACGGGCCACGCGTCGATGGCCGCACCGGGGTGCTGCGGTCGATGCGTAATTCCGTGAGCAACTTCGATTGATCCATGGATTTGGACGCATGCCAATGGGGAGCGCGGGCTTGTCAGAGTACGATTGCGCACAGTGCACGCGCGGTGACGATGCGACCACTCCGCGTGGGAACGGGACGGCGCACGCGGCCGCGGCGAATCGACGCGGGCGGCGCGGCCATCGGCAGGCATGAAAAGCGCGGGAGCAACGCGTGCTCCCGCGCCGGGTGGGACTGCCGAGGCGGGGATCAGGCCTTGTTGGCGTGCGCCGAACACCAGCCCTTGGTATGCACCGACTTGCCCGGGAACAACTGGCAGGGACCGTACTCACCGCTGCCTGCGGTGAAGAACTTGCAGTTGGCACAGTCCTGGGTCGGCTTGTGCATCGGGAACTTCTTGTCGTCGACCGTGTTGGTGTCCTCGGTGTAACCCAGCGCCGCAGCCGTCGGATCGGTGACCTGCAGGTGCGGCAGATCGTCGGCACGTGCATGCCTGGGCAGGACGCTGGCCACGAGCACGGCGCTTGCGCCGATGCTGGTGGTCTTGAGGAAGCGGCGGCGACCCTGGTCGATGCTGCCTGGCTTGTTGTCGCTGGACATCGTCTGTCTCCTGTCTGGCTCAGCCCACGCTGAGGCGGGAACCATGCGCCGATTGGTGCGGCGTTTCAAGTGGTCGAACGAGTGCGTTCGGCAGCGCGAACGATCGCCGCCAGCAGTACGGTGCACGGCCCGCGCTGCACCCAGCAGCGCGCGCCAAATCACCATGGATTGCACTGCAACCGACTCGCAGGCAACGCTCACCTCCTACGGTCGTGTTGCAACGAGGGCACCCGTGGCGCGGCCTTCCGCGAAGGCGGGAACGCATCGCGGCCGGCGCACCCGCCATGAGCCCGAACGCCGTTACGGTTTCGTGCCCCGGAAATGCGCCCCGAAGGCCGCGCGGAATTCGCGATGGCACTGCAGGCAGGCACGCTGGGTGCTCGCGAATGCGGCAATCACGGCCTCGCCGTCGGTCTGCGCCGCGGCGGCGGTGAGCGCCGCGGCCGCATCGTGCACCTGGCTGTCGTAGCTGCGGAACTTGCCGGCATTGCTGCCCAGCCAGCCGAGTATGCGCAACTTCTCCTCCGTGGCTGGCTGCGGATGGCGCGCAATGGCGGGCGCAGTGCTGGCCACCAGCGCCCAATCCTCGGTGGCGATTGCCCCCACGATGGTTTGCATGTCGCGACCCAGTTGCTGCATCACGCCGCGCAGCGCCAGATCGGTTGCGGGTGGTTCGGCGCGTGCGCCGCCGATGGTCGCGGCGCCGCCGAATGCGAGCAAAGCCAGTGTTGGCAGCCGTGGTGGGATGGACCTCATGTCGATTCCAATGCTTGATGCGGTACGGGGCGCATCTTCAATACTCCAGGCTCAGGGCGATCGAGCCGAACGCGTGGTTGCCGTGTTGCCCTCGGAACTCGCGGGTGCGCCACACGCGCATGACTGCAAGACGCATGCCGTGGCCGGCGACGAGCCATTGGCTGCTGATGCCCACCGCGGCTTGCATCAGCAGCGGCCGGCGAGTGACATGGTGGCTGTTGCGCCACAGGTTGCCGTCGAGCGAGAAATCCCAGGCGACCGCCTTGGCCTCGACGCTCGCGAATGCATGCGTGCCAGGTCGCGGTGCCTGCGCGGAGCGCGGCTCGCTGGTGCGCAGCGCGGCCGTCACCGATGGCGGTCGGTTCTCGGCGCCAGGCCGGATCGGATAGCTGCCGAAGTCGTTGGGCAGGTTCCTCCCCGCACGCCACTCGATCGTCGCGCTGGCGGCTGTCTCGATGTTGCCCAGGCGCAGTGCGTGGCCGACGATCACGTCGCTGGCCCAGCCCGGCTGGATCGCGCCTTCGGCGAGGCGGCGGTACCTGCGCTCCATCGCCACTTGCACGGCCGGCTCGCTGTGCAACTGGTGCGACCAGCCGCGGAAGCGTTCGATGCCGCGCAGCCGATGCACGAGCTGCTGCGACTCGCGCGCGAGTGACCATGGGCCGATCACGCCGAAGTTTGCCTCGCGGCTGTCGAGCCGTTCCCAGTCCGACCCCGCCGGTTGCGAGCGCCGGTTCCAGGTCAACCCGGCGTACAGCAACCCCGCATAGGGGCGATCGTCGACGATGAGGTCGCGCCGCTGATGATCGGCCGGCGTGTACATGGCCTGGCCAGCGCGCACCACGAGGTTGCGCGTGGTGCCGGGCTCGCCGTGCCAGAAGCCGGGGTCGAGCGCGGCGATGAAGTTCGCGAAAGTGCGCGCGGGCCGCGGCAGGCATGGCCGGCCGCCGTCGTCGATGTCGTGCGACACGCGGGCCAACGCGACACCGTTGGTGTAATTGCGATCGGTGCCGGCGAACAGGTCATTCTCCAGGCGAAGCGTGGCGCCACGCCAGCCGATGGCGCCGTCACACGCCGCGACCGTGGGTACGGCGCCGAGGGCGAGCCAGGCCGCGATGGCAGCGGCCGCACGCTGCCGCAGCCGGCGTAGTGGTGGCGATGGGGCGGTCACGGCGCGCACTGCATCTGGCCGCCGTGGAAGCGTTCCAGCGCCGCGATGATTTCCTCGGCGCTGTCGACGCAGTCGAACAGCTCGGTGTCGGAGGCGGCGATGTAACCCTCGTCGACCAAGTAGGGGAAGTCGACCACCCGCCGCCAGAACTCGCGCCCGACCAGCACCACAGGGATCCGCGGCATCTTGCTGGTCTGGATCAGGGTAAGCACCTCGAACAGCTCGTCGAGCGTGCCGAAGCCGCCCGGGAACGCGACGAGGCCGCGCGCATGCATGAGGAAGTGCATCTTGCGCAGCGCGAAATAGTGGAAGCGGAACGCGAGTTCCGGCGTCATGTAGGGATTGGGCGCCTGTTCGTGCGGCAGCGTGATGTTGAGGCCGATCGAACGCGCACCGGCCTCGAACGCACCGCGGTTGGCGGCTTCCATGATGCCCGGGCCGCCTCCGGTCACGACGACGAAATCGCAGCGTTCGCGTTGTTGGAAGCGCTTGGAGATCATGTTGGCGAACCGCCGCGCCTGTTCGTAGTGATCCGCCTGGTCGACGCGTCGGCGCGCCCGCGCCAGCTCGTCGGCGAGCGCACTACCGGTCGTCGTGCTGGTGGCCTGGCGCTGCAGCGCCGCCAGCCGCTCGCGTGCGCTGTCGGCATCGCGGATCCGCGCGCTGCCGAACACCACCACGGTCGAGTGCACGCCCTGTTCGCGCAGCGCGCGTTCGGGTTTGAGCAGTTCCAGTTGCAGCCGCAGTGGCCGCAGGTCGTCTGCGCCGAGCAGATCGAGGTCCTCGTAGGCGAGCCGGTAGGCGGGCGACTGCAGGATCGCCCGCCGGCGTGCGTCAAGGTCATGGTGGTCGCTCATGGCGCACTCGGGCCCCGCGGCGGCCAGTCCAGCAGCTGGCCGCGCGTGGGCACGTCCACGCGCCAGCCATGGCGTGCCCGCAGCGCGTCGTGTAGCGCCTGCGCGGCAGCCAGTTCGCCATGCACGATGAAGCAGCGTGCGGGCGGCCTGCGCAGGGCACCGGCCCAAGCGAGGAGCGCGGCGTGGTCGGCATGCGCCGACAGTCCGCCAACCTGGTGGATTGCCGCGCGCACCGGCACATCCTCGCCGAACAGCCGCACCTGACTCGCCCCATCGAGCAGGCGCCGCCCGAGCGTGCCCTGCGCCTGATAACCAGGGATCAGCACACTGCATTCGCGGCGCGGCAGGTTGTGGCGCAGGTGATGGCGGATGCGGCCCGCGTCGCACATGCCGCTGGCGGAGATGATGATGGCGCCTGCGCGGATCCGGTTCAGGGCGATCGATTCGGCAACGCTGGCTGTGAAGCTGAGATAGGGCAGATCAGCGCCCTGAGCGTGCCAGTCCGCGAGGTTCCGCGCCTGCGCGTCGAACAGCGCAAGGTGCGCACGCGTGATGCGCGTGGCCTCCGCTGCCATCGGCGAGTCGACGAAGATGCGCAGGTCATGCAGGCGGCCGAGGCGGGTGAGCCGATGCAGGTGGTAGAGCACCTGTTGGGTGCGGCCGACCGCGAACGCGGGCATCACCACGTTGCCGCCGCGCTCGAACAGTGTCCGCTCGACGATGTCGATCATCGCCTGTTCGGTCGCGGCAAGGTTGGCGTGCAGGCGGTCACCATAGGTCGACTCGAGCACGAGGATGTCGGCGCTGTCGATCGGGGTCGGATCGCGCAGGATCGGTCGGCCCGGCTGGCCGAGGTCGCCGCTGAACACGAGCTTGGTGGTGTGGCCGGCTTCTTCCACCCACAGTTCGATGATCGCCGACCCGAGGATGTGCCCGGCATCGCGGAAGCGGGAGCGGATGCCGTGGCGCGGCGCGAATTCGCGATCGTATGCGACGGCCTGCAGGTGCGTAAGGCAGCGCTGCGCGTCGGCGAGCGTGTACAGTGGCACCGCGGCATCGTCGCGCCCGCGCTCGCGCGCACGACGAGCCTCGCTTTCCTGGATGTGCGCGCTGTCGGGCAGCATCACGCCGAGCAGGTCGATCGTCGCCGCAGTGGCGTGGATGCGGCCCGCGAAGCCGTCGCGCACGAGCTTGGGTAGCAGACCGCTGTGGTCGATGTGGGCGTGCGTGAGCAGCACGCAGTCGATGTCGGCGGCTGTGAACGCGAAGGGCTCGCGGTTGCGCGCCACCGCGGCACGGCCGCCCTGCACCATGCCGCAGTCGATGAGCAGGCGGCTGCCGGCCGCCTCGAGCAGGAAGCACGAGCCCGTGACTTCGCCAGCGGCGCCGAGGAACTGGAGCCTCACGTCATGCTCACTCGGGCTTGCGCAGGTGGCAGGTGTTGAGGCCGAGCAGGCGATAGCCCGGGCAACGCCCAGCCAGGCCGGTGGCCAACGGCATGATGCCGATGAGCCCGCCCCAGCGCCACGGTGAGTCCAGCCACAGCGGCAGGCTCAGCAACGCCAGTCCGATGATGATGCGCGCTGCGCGGTCTAGGGTACCGACGTTGATCTGCATGGTCTTCTCCTTCAGTAGGCCGCAGTGTGCGGGGGTGGGGTGGCGGCAAGGGCGTGGCCCGGCGATGGCGCCTGTACCGAGGCGGCGTCCGCGCCCCAGCCACCACCCAGTGCCTTGTAGAGCGCGACCAGCCGGGTCGTAGCGGCGGTTTGCGCCTGCGTGCTGGCCAGTTGCGCTTCCTGCAGCGTGCGTTCGGCGACGAGCACTTCGAACAGCGCGATGTCGCCGGCGGTGTGGCGTGCGCGCGCGTGGTCGCAACTGCGGCGCGCAGCCGCCAGCGCATGCTGCTGGCGCGCGAGGGTGTCGAGGCTGGCGCGATACTCGGCGAGCGCGCGCTCGGCCTCGCCCAGCGCGGCCAACACCACCTGTTCGTAGACGGCTGCTGCCTGGCGCTGCGCCGCCTCGCGCGCGCGGATTTCCGCACGCACTCGCCCGCCGTCGAACACGCGCCAGGAAATCAGCGGCAGGAGCGAGAAGCGGCTGCTCGATCGATCGAGCCACTGGCTCGCGTCGAGTGCCTGGAAGCCGCCGCCGACAGCGATCGAAAGACGCGGGAACAGCTCCGCGGTGGCAACGCCGACGTCGGCACTGCTGGCGGCCAGCCGCCGTTCGGCGGCTGCCACATCGGGGCGGCGCCGCAGGATGTCGGCGCGCTCGCCCACCGGCAGCGGCAGCAGCCGCGGGGCCGCCGGGGGCGCATCGAGCAGCGCGAGCTCGCGCTCGGGTGGAGCGCCCAACAGTACGGCCAGTCCCAGTACCGTGGCGCGCTGGCGCGCCTCGATCGCGGGCAGCAGCGCGTCGGCGGCGGCCCATTGCGCGGTCGCCGTGTCGAGGTCGGCTCTGGCGGCATCGCCGTTGGCGAGGCGCTCGCGAGTCAGCGCGAGCGTCTGCGCGCGCAACTGCACCAGTGCACGCTGGCTTCGTAGTTCAGCGGCCGCGCCGCTGGCCTCGTACCAGGTACGCGCAACTTCGGCGGTGACGCGCATGCGCACACCGCTGGCATCGGCCGCCATCGCGGCCAGCCGTGCGTCCGCCGCCTCCAGCGCACGCCGCTGGCCGCCCGCGAGATCGATTTCCCATGCCGCGTCGAAGCCCACGTCGTGAATCGTTTGGGTGGCGTCGAGACCGGGCAGGGCGCCGACAGGGAGCGGCCCGTGACGACTCTGCTGGCGGCGATTGACGTTGCCCGAGCCGGCCACGACTGGCTGGCGTCCGCCGGCCGCGCGGTCGCGTAGCGCGCGTGCCTCGTCGATGCGCGCGGTGGCCTGGCGCAGGTCGAGGTTGTGGCGCAGGGCGGCATCGATGAGCCGATCCAGTTGCGGGTCGCCGAGGTTGCGCCACCACTGCGCTAGATCGGGCGCTGGCGTGGTCGCCGGCGGCGGGTCGACCCAGCCATTGCCGACATCGACCGCGGGCGGTGCTCGGTAGTCGGGTCCAGCCGCGCAACCAGCGAGCATCGCGGTGGCCAAGAGCAGCACCAGCGGCCGCCGTGGTGCGCGCGCCGCTCGCGCCAAGAGGTGCGGGTCCTGCCGGTCGAATTGATTCATTGCAATCGCCCCCGGACGAACATCGCGGCCATGCTGAGCGTGGCGATGGCGATGAGCGCCAACGGCCACAGGTTGCCGAGGACGTCACCCGCCGACATCGCCTTGAGGAAGCTGCCTTCGACGATGATGAGGAAGTGGGTCAATGGGATGGCCTGCGCGGCCCATTGCAGCGCCAGCGGCATGTTCTCCACCGGTGTCGCGAAACCCGACATGAGTACGGCCGGGACCCCGATCGCGAACGCGCCGAGGATCGCCTGCTGCTGGGTCATGCTGACGGCCGAAATCATCAGGCCGATGCCGACGGCCGACAGAATGAACAGCACGAGGCTGGCGAGCAGCAGCACGAACGAACCGCTGAACGGGATGCCGAACGGCCCGGTCGCGGCGGCGACCATCAGCAGACCCAGCAGCGTGCCGATGGCGAGCGCGGGCAGCGACTTGGACACGATGATCTCCAGCGTCGAGGTCGGCGATACCAACAGTTGGTCGAAGGTGCCCAGCTCGCGCTCGCGCGCAATCGACAGCGAGGTGATGAGCAGCGCGCTGAATAACGCGAGGATACCGGTCAGTCCTGGCACGATGAACCAACGATAGGTGAGGTTGGGATTGAACCAGTGGCGCACCACCACCGCCGGACTGGCCGCGGCGCCGTCGGTGTCGGCCTGCGCGCCGAGCTCGGCGGCGATGCTCGCGAGGTAGCCGACCGTGATCTGGCCGGAGTTGCTGCGGCGGCCATCGACCAGTACCTGCACATGGGCGGTGCCGCCCGCGGCGATCGTGCGCGAGAAATCCGCCGGTATCGCGAGCGCGGCGATGACCTTGCCGCGGTCGAGCAGGTCGCGCACCTGCGCGGGATTGTCGACGACACGCACCTGGGCGATGAAACGGGCGCTGTGCAGGCGCTGCACCAGTTCGTGCGACCAGCGTCCGGCGTCCTGGTCGTAGACCGCCACGTCGACGTTGCGCACCTCGAGCGTCGCCGCGAAGGCGAACACCACGAGCTGCAGCAGCGGCGGTGCGAACACGATCATGCGGCTGCGCGGATCACGCAGGATGCTCAGCACTTCCTTGATGAACTGGGCGTGCAGGCGGGTGAAGGACAGCGAGGAGGGTAACCGGCGCATGGGTCACGGCTCCAGGTTCTTGCGCGTGGCGCGCTTGGCAAACAGGAAGAACACCGCGCCGATCGCCGCCATCGCGAACAGGTTCGGCAGGAACACGCACCACACGTCCCCGGCGAGGAACACGGTCTTGAGCGAGGACACGAAATGGCGGGCGGGAATGAGCCAGGTCATCGTGCGGATCGGCGCTGGCATTGCGTCGATCTCAAACAGGAAGCCCGACAGCATGAAGGCCGGCAGGAATCCCGAGAACAGCGCGATCTGCGCCGCGAGGAACTGATTGCGGGTGAGCGAGGAGATCAGCAGTCCCTGGCCGAGCGCCGGCACCATGAACACCGCCGACAGCAGCAGGAGCGCGGCCAGCGAGCCGTGCAGCGGCACCGCGAAGGCGAACGTCGCCAGCGCGGTGGCGGTGAGCATCGACAACATGCCGAGCGCGAAATAGGGCAGTAGCTTGCCGACTAGGATCTCCACCACCGAAGCAGGTGTGGACAGCACCGCCTCCATGGTGCCGCGCTCCCACTCGCGCGCGACCACCAGCGCGGTGAGCATGGTGCCGATGATCGTCATCACGATCGCGATCGCGCCGGGCACCAGCGCGCGGCGGCTCTCGAGCTGGGCGTTGAACCAGTAGCGTGGCTCCAGTGCCAGCGGAGTCGCACTCGCCGCGCCGTCGCGCCCCGTTCGCCAGGTCTGCACCACGCCCTGCGCGTAATTGCCGACGAAGTTCGCGGTGTTGGGGTAGGAGCCGTCGGTGATGATCTGCAGCAGCGGCCCGTCGCCGGGGCGCGCGAGGCGCTGCTCGAAGTCCTGCGGGATTACCACGAAGCCGCGCAGCGTGCCGGCCACCAGCGCATCGGCGACCTCGCGACGATCATGTGCGAAGTGCGCGTCGAGATACTCGGTAGCCGCGAATGCGGCGGCCAGCGATTGCGCGGTGGCGGCGGGTGATTCCACCACCACCCCGATGCGTACGTGACGCGCGTCGAGCGATACCGCGTAGGCGAACAGCAGCAGGAGCACCACCGGTAGCACGAATGCGATCAGCAGCGTGGACGGATCGCGCAGGGCCTGCAGGCTTTCCTTGTACACGAGTGCGAGCAGGCGCCGGCCGTCGAAGCGCCGTAGGTGCGCGCCGACCAGTGCCTGCATGCGGGCGCGCGGTGTGCTCATGCCGCGGCCAGTTGCAGGTCGGCGGCCTCGACGAGATGGATGAAGGCATCCTCCATCGTCGGGTCGGGTCGGGCGCTGTCGATCGCGCGCCGCTTGAGCTGGTCAGGCGTGTCCAGCGCGATGAGCCGCGCGCGGTACAGCATCGCCACACGGTCGCAGTACTCGGCCTCGTCCATGAAATGCGTGGTGACCATGATCGTTACGCCCCTGCGCGACAGGCCGTTGATGTGGGTCCAGAACTCGCGGCGCGTGATCGGGTCGACACCCGAGGTGGGTTCGTCGAGGAACAGCACCGGCGGCCGGTGCATGAGCGCGCAGGCGAGTGCCAGACGCTGCTTGTGGCCGAGCGGCAGCGCGTCGGGTGCCGCCGCCAGCCACGGGCCGAGATCGAAGGTGTCGATCATGTCTTCGATGCGTCCGCGGCGCGTGGCGCCGTCCAGCCCGTACACGCCGGCCGCGAATTCGAGGTTCTGCCGCACCGACAGCAGCCCATAGAGCGAGAATTTCTGCGCCATGTAGCCCAGCCGGCTCTTGGCCGCGCCCGTCGCATGCCGCAGATCATGCCCCGCAACCTGCGCCTGGCCCGAACTGGGCTTGAGAAGGCCGCACAGCATCTTGAACGTAGTCGACTTGCCCGCGCCGTTCGGACCCAGCAGGCCGAAGATTTCACCCTGGCGGACCTCGAAGCTCACACGGTCGGTGGCGGTGAAGTCACCGAAACGCTTGGTCAGGTCGCGGCACGACACCGCGCTTGGGGAATCCAGCTCCACCGGCGGCAGCCGTTCGGCGAGCGCAGAGGTGCCGCCCGGGCCGCCGCCGAGCAGGTCGATGAAGGCGTCCTCGAAACGCGCGGGGACCGCGGCGAGCTCGACCCGCGCCTGTGCCGCGAGGGCACGGATGTCGTTGCTGGCGGCACCTGCTCGCAGCACCACGCGCACGCCGGCGCCCTGGATCACGCCGTCGCTGACACTGTCCAGGTCCAGTGCGGCGGTCAGCAACGCGCGGCGGCCGGCACCGACGTTCTCGAGCCGGAAACTGCGCTCACGCAACTGCGCGGTGAGCCGCTGCGGCGGGCCGTCGAACAACAGCCTGCCCTCGTGGAGCAGCAACACGCTGTCGCAGCGCTCGGCTTCGTCGAGATAAGCCGTGGACCACACCACGGCCATGCCATCGTCGGTGAGCGCCTGCACCATGCGCCACAGGTCCTGACGGCTCACCGGGTCGACGCCCACGCCGGGCTCGTCGAGCAGCAAGACCTTGGGCCGCGCCATCAACGCGCAGGCGAGGCCGAGCTTCTGCTTCATGCCACCCGACAACTTGCCCGCAAGCCGCGCGGTGAACGGCGCCAGCCGCGTGAACTCGAGCAGCTCGGCGAACAGATCGGCGTTGCGGGTGGTGTCGAGCCCGCGCAGCCGCGCGTACAGACGCATGTTCTCGAGCACGGAGAGGTCTTCATACAGGCCAAAGCGCTGCGGCATGTAGCCCGTCGCGTGGTGGATCGCATCGTTGTCGACGACCACATCGAGCCCCGCGACGCTGGCACGTCCCGTGCTCGGCGTAAGGAGTCCGGCAAGGATGCGCAGCAGCGTGGTCTTGCCGGCACCATCGGGGCCGACCAGGCCGGTGAGACGCCCGGTATGGATGGTGGCGCTGACGGCGCGCAGTGCGGTGAGTGCGCCGAACTGCTTGTGCAGCCCGTCGATCACCACCGCCGGTGCGGGCGTGGCGGTCATCGTGGATGGGCTGGTCTGGCCTGCCACCGACATCTCAGCGGCTCCGCGGTGGTGCCGCGCCGGCATCGATGTCGACCGTCACCGGCATGCCCTGGCGCAGCGCCAGATCGGCATCTTCGATGACGATGCGAAGACGGTACACGAGGTCGGTGCGCAGGTCGGGTGTCTCCACCGTCTTGGGCGTGAACTCCGCACGCGGCGAGATGAAACCGATCCGGCCGCGATAGCTGTGCGCGGAGGAATCGGTGCGCACCTGCACGTGCATTCCCGGCGCGATACGCCCCAGGTGCGGTTCGCCGACATAGGCGCGCACGTAGACCGGTTGGTCGAGGCTGAGGCTGTACACCGGGGTCTGGCTGGCGACCATGCTGCCCGGCTCGCGAATGCGCGCGATCACGGAGCCGGTGGATGGCGCCACCAGCTCGGTGTCGGCGAGTGCAGTGGCGGCTTGAGCACGCGTGGCCTGCGCCGCGGCGACCCGTGCTTCGGCAGCGGTGATGTCCTCATGGCGAAAGCCCTCGCGTGCCTGCGACAGCGCCGCAGCGGCGGACTTGGCGGCGGCGGCAGTCTGGTCGCGCAGCGTGCGTGCCGCGTCGACGGTGCGCTGGCTGCTGGCGCCAGTGGCGAGCAGGCTTTGCTGGCGCAGGAAGTTGCGCTCGGCATCACGCGCGGTCGCAGTCGCTTGGTGGTATGCCTGCTCGGCCTGATCGATCTCCTGCGGGCGCAGGCCGCGTCGCAGCTTGGTCAGTTCCGCCTGCGCAACCCGTACCGCGGCGTCGGCGGCAGCCAGGGCATCGGCGTAGGGTTGGGCATCGAGCGTCGCGAGGCGCGCGCCGCGGCTGACGGTGTCACCCTCGTCGAACTCCATCGACGCGATGCGACCCGGTTGGCGGAAGGCGAGCTGCACCTCGCGGATGTCGACGTTGCCATACAGGCGCAGCGTGGTGCCGGATTTGTGGCCGCGGTACATCCAAGCGGCCGCCGTGGCCGCGATGACCAGCAGCGCTACGAGCGCGGTGATGATGCGTTTGACGCCGGTGCGCTGGGCTAGGCCGCTCATCGGTGCACCCCAATGCCACGACGGTAGATCGCAAATGCCGCGGCGGCATCGCGGCGCATGCGCGTGGTGGCGCCGGCGAGCAGCGATTGCACGACCAGACCCTGGATCGTGCCGATGAACAGCGTCGCGGCGGCGTCGACATCGAGCTGCGGGTCGATGTCACCCGCAGCCTTGCCCGCGTCCAGCAGCTTGCGCAGCCGCTCACCGTAGTGGCGGATCATCGTCTGCACGAGCTTGCGCGGCAGGCTGTCGCGGCCGCGCTGCAGTTCGGCGAACACCATCCGAGGCACTCCGGGGTGGCGCGCGACGAAGTCGACGTGGGCCATGAACACCGCCTCAAGCGCGGCAAGCGGCGAGCCTGCCGCGGCGGCAGCCTCGTCGATGCGTGCGAGCAGGCGCTGGCTGACCCATGACATGGTCGCCTCGAGGATCGCTTCCTTGGTGGGGAAGTGGCGGAACAGCGCGCCCTGGGTCAGTCCCATGCGCTCGGCAATCGCGGTGGTGGTGATGTCGGCCGGATTCTGCTCGGCCGCCAGTTTGACCACGGTTTCCACGGTAGCCGTGCGGCGCTCTTCGGCTGGCAAATAGGTCGGACGTGAGGTCACCGGCAATCCAAAAGTAAGTGAGCAATTACTAACATATAGAGAAAGTGCGAGCCGTGCAAGTGGCGCCGCAGCGGGCAGCGTCCGGACTGGTCAGCTAGGGGTGAAGCGAACGCTGACGCCGAATCCGGAGCCGGGTGTGAGTCCGCTGCCAAACTCGACGCGCGCGTGGTGGGCGGCCGCGACGCGATCGACGATCGACAAGCCCAGCCCGCTGCCGGTGGCGCGGTTGTCGCTGCCGCGGAAGAAGCGGTCGCGCAGGCGCTCGCGCTCGTCCGGTGCAACGCCGGCACCGTCGTCGGCCACGCGCAGCAGCAACACATCGCCGTCGGGCCGCACCTCGACCACGGCACGCCCGCCGTGGTTGCCGTACTTGATCGCGTTGTCGAGCAGGTTATCGATGAGGACCGAAAGCATCGCCGCGTTGCCACGCAGCGTCGACCCTGCGCTCGCGTTCAGCTCAAGCTCGATGCCGGCGCGGAGGGCTGCGTCGGCGTGTCGCGCTATCGCGTCGGCAGCGAGCTGCGCGAGATCCATGTGGGCCTGCCCCCCAGCGGGTGCGTACTCCAGTCGCGCCAACAGCAACAATTGCTCCGCAAGGTGGCTGGTGCGATTGACCGCGGCGATCACCTGCGCGATCGCCGTGCGTCGCGCCGCCTCGTCCGTGGCGCGCAGCGCGACCTCGGCCTGCACCTTGATCGCGGCCAGCGGCGTGCGCAGTTCGTGCGCGGCATCTGCGGTGAACGTGCGTTCCCGATCGAGCGAGCGCGCGAGCCGCGCCAGCAGGTCGTTGAGTGCTGCCACCAGTGTGCCGACCTCGCGCGGTATCCGCTGCACTTGCAACGGTTCGAGGCGGCCGGCATCGCGCGCGGCGAGTGCGTGCGACAGCCGGGCCAGTGGCTGCAGGCCTCGACGGATGCTGGCCCAGGTGAGCAGGGCGAGCAGCGGCAGCGACCATAGCAGCACCTGACCCATGCGTCCGGTAAGCTCACGCACCGGGTGTTCGCGCACGTCCAGCGGTTCGAGCACGGTCACGCGGTAGGCGTGATGCCGGTCCACCACGCTGTAGCTGCGCCAGGCACGCCCGTCGATCGTGCGCGTGGCGTAGCCGTCCGCATCCGCATCCGGGATGGCCGGCGCGCCGGCACTGGCCAGCAGCAGCTCGCCGCGATCGTTCCACACCTGGAACGCCAGTGGCTGCACGCTGTCGTCGCGGTCGGCGTCGAACGCTTGCATTGCTGCCGCGCCAGCCTGTACAAGCCGCGCGAGCCGTTTGAGGTCGAGCACGAGCAAGGTGCGAGCGGCCTGCTGCAGGCGCACGTCGGCGAGTTCATTGATCTCGGCGCGTGCCTTGTCGTGGCCCGCGACCAGCATCGCCACCCATACCAACAGCGCGCTGCCGACCAGCAGCAGCAACAGGCGGCGTTGCAGCGAGAACCGCGTCATGGCTCATCCCGCGGAATCAGGTAACCCACGCCGCGGATCGTCCGGATCAGCTCGCTGCCGAGCTTGCGCCGCAGGTTGTGGACGTGCACCTCGATCGCGTTGCTCTCGATCTCCTCATTCCAGCCATAGAGGCTCTCCTCGAGCCGGGTCCGCGACAGCGCTGTGCCTCGATGGTCAAGCAGTTCCACGAGCACCGCGCACTCTCGCCCTGACAACGCGATCGTCTCGCTCCCGCGCGTCACCGTGAGGCTCTGCGGCTGCAGCACGAGGTCGCGATAGCGGATCGCATCGACGCTGCGGCCGTGCGCGCGGCGCAGCAGGGCGCGGACACGGGCGATGAGCTCGGTGAGGTCGAATGGCTTGACGAGGTAGTCGTCGGCGCCGGCCTCAAGCCCGTCGACGCGGTCAGGAATGGTATCGCGCGCGGTCAGGATGAGTACCGGCACGTCACTGCCTCGGGCGCGCAATTGGCGCAGTACCTCGATGCCGTCCACGCGGGGCAGGCCGAGGTCGAGCACGACAAGTTCGTAGGCGGTGGTCTGCAGCGCGAGTTGCGCGCTGCGTCCGTCGTGGGCCCAGTCGATCGCGAAGCCGGCCTGCCTGAGGCCGACTTCGATGCCGTTGCCCAAGTGCGGATCGTCTTCCACCAGCAGGAGGCGCATCGTCGGGATTCCGTGTTGGACGCCGACCGGTATGGTCGACCCAGCTTAAGCGCTTCTGAAGCACAACGCTGCACCGGCGCCCACGCGACGGGGCCTTAAGACTGACTTCAGCCGCCGCGCTCACCGTGCAGCTGTGCCGTGCGGCACACCGGAATCGCCGGATCACTCCAGAAATGAGGAATCATCATGCACGTCAATCTGCTCCCTCTCGGCATCGCGTTTGCGCTCGCCGCCGCCACACCAACGGCGCATGCCTCCACCTACGACGGCGACTGCACCGACAAGCCCAAATCCGAATGGCTGAGCACCACCGAGGTCAAGGTGCGCTTCGAGGCGCAGGGTTACGTGGTCGGCAAGGTCAAGTCCAGCGGGACCTGTTACGAGGTGTACGCGCGCGACAAGGATGGGGCGAAGGTCGAGCTGTTCGTCAGTCCCGCCGACGCACACGTGGTCAGCCAGGCGGGCGCAAAATGAGCACATCCTCGCCGGTCGGCCACGCTACGGTGCTCGTATGGGACATCGCGGTGCGGGTGTTTCATTGGTCGCTCGTGATCGCCTTCGCCGGTGCGTGGCTGCTCGCTGAGGACGGCGGCAGCCTGCATCAGGCGTTCGGCTATGGTGTGGTCGGCCTTGTCGCGTTCCGGATCGCGTGGGGGTTCGCCGGTACCGCCCATGCGCGATTCACGGACTTCGTGCCCTCGCCGCACAGCCTGCTCGCCTACCTGCGGGACGTGATGGCGCGCCGCGAGGTGCGCCATCTCGGCCATAACCCGGCCGGTGCGGCGATGATCCTCGCGCTGTTGCTGTTGCTGACCGCCACCGGCGCCACCGGTTGGCTGCAGACCACCGACGTCGGCTGGGGCAGCGAACTGCTCGAGGAGGTGCACGAGTTGTTCGCAACCACCACGCTGGTCTTCGTCGGCCTGCACGTGGCCGGCGTGATCTTGAGCAGTGTGCGGCACCGCGAAAACCTCGTGCGGGCGATGTTCACGGGGCGCAAGCGCGCCGGATGAGGTGCTGGCGCGGCTGCACAGCGTCGCCGCAAACACGTATGCTCGCGTGTGGTGCCGGTTGCCGGCGGCGGCACCACGCGTTGCGGACGGGCTTCGCGCCGGCGTGTCATGCGGGGCTGGCCGTGTTCGATCGCTGGCGTGTGGATCTGGGCGTTTTCGTCATCTGCGGTGGCGGGCTCGTGCTCGGTGCGCTCACGTGGCTGCTCGGCGAGCGTGCCGTCGCCACCGCGGCCTGGATCCTCGCGGCGATCGCGGCGCTGCTGCCGCTGGCGTGGCAGGTATTGGGCGCGCTGCGGCGGCGCGAGGCCGGGGTCGATGTGCTGGCGCTGGTCGCAATCGGCGGCGCACTGCTGCTGCACGAGCATCTGACCGCCGCCGTGATCGCGCTCATGTTCGCTGGCGGCACGCTGCTGGAGAGTCATGCCGAACGGCGCGCGCGGCGCGAGCTGTCGGCATTGCTCGCGCATGCGCCGCGCAGTGCGCAGCGCTATGAGGGCGGCGGGCTCGTCGACATCCCGCTCGAGGCGATCGCGCCGGGCGACCGCCTCGTGGTGCGTCACGGCGAGGTGCTCGCGGTCGATGGCACGCTCACCGCCGAGCGCGCCGTGCTCGACGAGTCCACGCTCACCGGCGAGTCGCTGCCGGTGACCTGGTTGCGTGGCGATCGCCTGCGCAGTGGCGCGATCAACGCCGGCGATGCGTTCGACATGGTGGCCACTGCGGTCGTTGCCGACAGCACGTTCGCGGCCGTGGTGCGCCTGGTCGAAGCGGCGCAGCAATCACGCGCGCCAGCGGTGCGGCTCGCCGATCGCTACGCGCTGTGGTTCGTGCCGCTCGCGCTGCTGCTGGCGGCGCTGGCCTGGCTCGTGAGCGGCGATCCGCTGCGCGCGCTCGCGGTGCTGGTGGTGGCCACGCCCTGTCCACTGCTGCTGGCCGTGCCGATCGCCGTCGTGGCCGGCATTTCGCGCTGTGCGCGCCGCGGCATCCTGGTCAAGGACGGCGCCGCCCTCGAAGGCCTCGCGGCGAGCCAGACCCTGTTTTTCGACAAGACCGGAACATTGACCGGCGGTCAGGCGCGCCTGATCGGCATCGAAGGCGTGGCCACGGCGGATGCCGACCACCTGCTTGCGCTGGCGGCCTCGCTGGAGCAGTTGTCGAGCCACGTGATCGCGACCGCCGTGGTCGGCGCCGCGCGCCAACGCCAGCTCGCGCTGCAGGTACCGCGGGAAGTCAGCGAGAGTGCCGGCGCCGGCATCAGCGGCCGCATCGATGGCGCGCGCGTGAGCGTGGGCTCGCTCGATTACGTGAGCCGCGTGGCGAGCGTGCCGCTGCCGATGCGCGCGCTGCTGGAGCGTTCACTCAACGAGGGCGCGTCGGCGGTGCTGGTTGCGGTCGATGGACAGTTTGCCGGCATGTTGTTGCTGGCCGACCAGCTGCGCGTGGAAGCGCCGCGCGCGCTGCGCCTGCTGCGGCGCAGTGGCATCGGCCGCATCGTGATGCTCACGGGCGATCGCCGCGAAGTGGCCGAGGCGATCGGCGCGGGCCTGGGTGTGGACGAGGTGCTGGCCGAGCACACGCCGGCCGGCAAGCTCGCGGTGATCAAGGCCGCGCGTGCCAACGGGCGCACCGTGATGGTGGGTGACGGCATCAACGACGCGCCCGCGCTGGCCGCCGCCGACGTCGGCGTGGCGATGGGCGCACGCGGTGCCACCGCCTCGGCCGAGGCGGCCGACATCGTCCTCATCGCCGACCGCCTCGATCGCCTGGCCGAGGCGCTGCGCATCGCGCGCGACACGCGCCGGATCGCGCTGCAGAGTGTATTCGCGGGCATGGGCTTGTCGTTGTTGGCGATGGCTGTGGCCGCGCTCGGCTACCTGCCGCCGTTGTATGGCGCGGCGCTGCAGGAGGCGATCGATGTGGCGGTGATTCTCAATGCGCTGCGCGTGCTGCGCATCCAGCCGCTGCGCACGAGCCAGTATCGCCTCGATCCGGCGCAGGTCGAGCATTTGCATGCCGAGCACCGCGAACTCGAGCCCGTGCTCGACCGCCTCAGCGCAGTGGCCGATCGCCTGCCGACACTGCAGGGCGACGCGTTCGTTGCCGCCGTGCGGGAGGTGGAGGCGATGCTGCGCGAACGCGTGCTGCCGCACGAGCAGGCCGACGACCACGAGGTCTATCCGCAGATCGCCGCCTTGCTCGGCGGCGACGACCCGCTGGCGGCGATGAGTCGCAGTCACCGGGAAATCTTCCGCCTGCACCGTCGTCTGGCTGGCCTCGTCGCTGGGCTGTCAGCGCCGCAGGTCGATGCGCGCGCACGGCAGGAACTGCAGCGCACGTTGCATGCGCTCGATGCGATTTTGCGCCTGCATTTCCTGCAGGAAGAAGAGATCTACCAGAATCTGGCGCCGGACTGACGGCCCGCCGCGCCGAACCGGCACGCGGATCGGTGGTCGGCGCACGCCGACCCGCCGCTCGCTGCAGCGCAGCGCCGACACCGATACCGGCAGCGGGCGTCACGAGTGCCGCGCGTGGCGGCGGCACGCTTACTGGTGCTGCGTGCCCCCGCGCGACACCAGCCACGCGGCAAGGCCATCGATGGCGGCGTCGTCGAGCCCGCGCGCGACGCCGTTCATGATGAAGTCGTTGCTCGAGTTGGGTGGGTCGCCATCGCGATAGGCGCGCAGGCGCGCGGCAAGGTAGGCGGGGTGCTGGCCCTGCAGGATCGGCCAACCCGGACGCTGCGCGATGCCGTCGGCGTTGGTGCCGTGGCAGCCCTGGCAGGGCGGCACGCCGCGCTGCGCGTCGCCGCTGTGGAAGATTCGCTCGCCCAGCTCGATGGCGGCCGGATCAGCACTGGCGTCGTGGGCGTGAGCCAGCGGCTGCGAGGCGAAAAAGGCCGCAAGATCGCGCACGTCCTGATCGCTGAGTGGCGCGAGCTGTTCGGTCATCGGGGACTGGTAGCGATATCCGTGCTTGAGCTCGATGAGTTCCCAATACAGGAAATCGGCCCGCTGACCGCCGAGGTTGGGAAACGTCGGCACCGGCGTGTTGCCGTCCTGGCCATGGCAGGCCCGACACACTTCGGACTTGGTCTGGCCCGCGGCGGCATCGCCGTGGATCGGCGCATGGCCGCGCTTGTCGAGCCATTTGCCCGCTGCGGTCGGTTTGGCCGTCGATTGGGCCTGCGCGCTGACGGCGGCCGCCAGCAGCAGCGGCAGCAGGATGAACAGGGCGCGGCGGGGCATCGTGTTCGCATTCATCTCGCCCACCTCACAACTTCACGTTGAGGAGCACGCCGACGAGGTTCGCGCGGTAGCTCTGCGGACCGCCATCGGTGTAGACGCGATGGTCGTAAATGCGGTTGGCGTCGAAACCGGCGTAGTGCCAGTCGCTGACGTGGCCGCGCTCGTAGTAATCGAACACGCGCAGCGACACGCGCTGGTGGATCGGTACGGTGACGCCCACCGTGAACGATTGCACGCGGTAGGTCATGGCGGGGAAGCCGCCGCTGCCGGGTCCGGTGCCGGTCACGGTGCCCGGGTACGCCAGTGCACTCGAGCCGGCGTAGCTGTAGTCGTCGAGCCCGCGCGATTGCACGTAGTTCCAGTTGGCGTCGATGCGCACGTGGCCGATGCGATGGTCCAGCGTGGCGCCGCCGTAGAGGTTGCGCTGCGAATCGCGCAGCCACCACTGGCCGATCAGTGCGTAGTTGGGGCCGCCCAGCGACGGGTCGACGCCGGCACCGGCCTGTTGATCCTGCACATTCGACAGGCTGAGCTGGGAGCGATCCCACGCGCCGTAGAGGCTGAGGCTCGTGGTCGGTCGTGGCTGCCATTCCCACTGCAACGTGGCGCTGTTGGTATTGAGCGCGCGCCGACCGATGACGGCATCGTAGGAGTTCCAGTCGCCGCGCAGCGAAGCGCTGATCGTCATGTCGTCGCGCGGCATGACGGTTGCCATCACGTCGACCTTGTGCGTGCGTCGGCTCGACAGGTCGTATTTGCGCATCGCCTCGACCGTGTGCGAGGGCGTGCCTGCGGCCGGCGGAACATAGCCGGGCAGACTGGTGGAATAGAAGTGGTGATAGGGATCGAAGTTGTAGCGGTCGCCACTGGAGTCCTTCCATGTGTAGTTGACGCGCAGGGTCAGCCAGTCGGTGGTGCGATTGACCCAAGTCAGCTTCAGGCTGGTGTCGTCGAGCCGGGTCCGTTCGCGATTGGTTGGTTCGAAGCGGTTGAGCGCGAGCGTTGCGCCGAGTGTGTTGGCGCTGCCAAGGCGCCAGTCGGCGCCGACATCGGCATCGATCGTCTGCAGATCGAGCGGCATACTGCGCACTCGGGTGAGGTTGGATGCCATCCTCAACGGATTGAACAACCCCACTTCGCCAGGCACGATGCTGCCCTGGGATCCGTTCTCCGCGATGTAGCCATAGTCGCCGGTCAACGGATTCCACGCCAGGTAGCCATTGCGGTAGTCATCGCGATTGAAGCGCAGCCCGCCACGCAGCGACAGCGTTGCGGTGGGGCGTAGCGAAGCCCGCGCATCGAGCAGCGTGGTGTCGATGCTCATGTCGGCCGTGCGCCGTGACAGTGCAGCCGGCGTGTTCCATTTCGAACAGTCGAACAGGAATGGGTTGGCCGGGCCGAGTGCGAGGTTGCCACCGAGCCCGATGCCGAACACGCCTTGGCAATCGATCGGTGCGATCAGCGTGTCGTCCTGGCTCATGCGACCGGCCGAGGCGGTGAGCGAGAGCTCGCCATCCAACGGCAGCTTGCGCGTGAAGCTGGCCTTGACGTTGTGGTAGTCGTTGTCGGGCTCCATCGCCATCTGACCGGTGGTCAGTGGCGCCGACGCCGAACCGGGAACGACGGCCCACAGCGCGAACGGCATCTGGTAGGTGTAGCGCGTCCAGCGGTCGCGGTAGAACGAGCCGCTGTAGCCTAGTTCCATGCGCCAGCTGCGGCTGGCATAGCGCAGGCCGGCGTTGAGGTTCAGCGTGTGGTCGTCGATTGGCTTGGGGGTTTCCAACACCCCACCGTTGGCCGGGAACGGGTAGTTGAAGAAGAATGGCCCGCCATAAGGACGTGCGCCGCTGCGTTGCTCATCGGCGAGGTTGGCATAGGCCGTCCACTGCGAACTCAGGTACATGTTGAAGCCAAGGCCCTGCTTGGAACGCGTGACCGACAGGCTCTGATCGGGCCGCGCCGCGATGACGGTTGCGACCTGTTGCGGCGTGCTCGCCGCGGGTGTGAGTCCGGCCGGTAGTGTCAGCGTGTTGCTGCCGACGCCGTCCCACAGCGAGCGCGCGTTGCGGCTGAGCACGTTCGGCATGTCGCGCAGGAAGGCCTGTACCTTGTAGCTGCCGGCGCGGCCGAACACCGCCTGGTAATACTGGTCGTCCTCGCTGATGCGACTGGCGCGCACGTTGGCGTAAGTGCCATCGGCGGGGCGCTGCCAGGTGTAGTCGAGCAGGCCGAGGACGAGGCCGCTATCCCAGTCGACGTAGCGATTCCACAGCGCGTTGCGATCATCGCCCGAAGTCGCGACAGCGCCGATCTGCAGCACGCCGTAGCCGATCCAGGCGCCGAAGTCGTCGACATGCGGGTCTTCCGCCGGGCACATGTACAGGTACCCGGTCGGCGTGCGCAGCTCGCCTGAACGCAGCCAGCTCGTGCCGCGATGGTCGACCGACTGGCTGGCGGCACCGGCACTCGGATCGAACTTGTTGGCGCGCCAGGTATCGACGCCGACACCGGTGTCGGCGGCGATGGCGGGTGCAAGGGCGAAGGTCAGCGCGAGCGGCAGCGCACGCAGTGGCAGGGGCAGGCGTATCGTGGACATGGTCGACCTCCTCCCTCACTCGTGGAAGCGCGGGCCCGACGGCGCGTTGGAGCCGTGGATGTTGGCGTGGCACGTCAGGCAGCCACGTCCCATGACCCGTTCGTCCGGCGTGCTGCCCGTTGCCAACGACTGCGCCGTGTGCAGGTCGTTGGGGTGGCGCTGACCGGTGTGACACTGCTGGCACAGGAACGGTACCGGCGCCACCAGCAGCGTGTTCTGGTTGGAGCCGTGCGGCGAGTGGCAATTGAGGCAGTTTTCGCGCACCGGTGCGTGCTCGAACAGGAACGGACCGCGCTTTTCGGCGTGGCACTGGTAGCAGGTTTCATTGACCGTGTTGGTCTTGAGCAGGGGGTTTGTGATCGAGCCATGCGGATTGTGGCAATCGACGCAGCTCATCTGCCCTTCGGGCAGCGGCATGTGCGAGCGGCGGTTGAACTGCAGACGGACGTCCTTGTGGCATTGCGCGCAGGTGTCGTTGATCGAGTTCCTGGCCATGAAGCCCTCGGCCGAGAAGTTGGCCATCGGGTTGTGGCAATCGCTGCACGACAGGTCGTTGCGCTGGTGCACAGAGCCGCTCCAGTGATCGCGCGGCCCGCCTTTGTGGCAGTTGAGGCAGGTGGCCGTCTGCACCTCGGTCGGGGTGCCGCCACCCTTGGTGAAAGCGATGATGAGTCCCTTTTCGAACGGCGCCTGCGCGTGGCGCGAGCCTGGGCCATGGCAGGCCTCGCAGACCGGGATCGAGGCGTCGGCCTGGCTGGCCGCATGCAGGCCCAGCGCATGCAGGGTATGGGTGAAGTGATTGGCTTCGAGCTGGTGGCAGGACGTGCAGGTTGCTTCACCGACTGCGGTCGCATCGGCGGCGGCGGGATTGCTCGCCACACGCGCCCGCGCGAAGCCGGGCGCCGCGAGCAGGCTCGCCTGCGTGGCCTGCACATCGGTGCCGCTGAGGTTGGACGAAGGCAGACCGCGCGCGAGTTGCTCGCGTGACTGCTGCGCATGGGCGCCGTTGCCGTGACTGAACAATGCTCCGCCAAGGAGCAGGATCGCTGTGATGCGCAGCAGGCTCATCGTTCGCTTCCCCCGGTTGCCGGCGAACAGTGGCAATGTCGCGCCCCTCGCGCGGTACGCACCCGGTTTGTGACCGGGTGCGACAAATTGCCCTGCATGTCCCGAGTGTCGGCCGTGAACGGCGGCTTGACCAGCCCGCATTCGGGAAAAGATCGTTCTGGTATTCGAACGCTGCGGCTATTCTTTGCGCACAACTGAATGTTGCGGTGAACAATCGGGTTGCTGCTTCACATTGCTATGCTGGTACCGCCACGGCCGCCGGGGTGCGCGATGGGCAACGATCTCAACGACCTGCTGTACTTCGCGCGCATCGTCGAGCACGGTAGCCTGAGTGCGGCGAGCGACGCGCTGGGCGTCTCCAAGTCGCTGCTGAGCCAGCACTTGGCGCGCTTGGAGGAGCGCATCGGCGTGCGCCTGATCCATCGCACCACGCGCAAGCTGCACATCACTGAAGTCGGCCAGCGCTACTACGAGCGCTGCCGCAGTGTGCTGGAGGAAGTCGCCCGCGCCGACGAGGTGATCGAGGATGTGCGCGGCGTACCGCGTGGCATCGTGCGGGTCACCAGCCCGGTCAATTTCGCCCAGGCGGTGCTGGCGCCAGTGTTCTGCGACTTCATGCGCGACTACCCGGAGGTGGAAGTCGTGCTCGAGGTCACCAACCGCGAAGTCGACCTCATCAGCGAAGGCTTTGACGTGGCGTTGCGCATCGCGCCGAGCGTGCGCACCTCCAGTTGCGTGGTGCGCACGTTTCCGGTGCCGCGTCACGTGCTGGTGGCCAGTCCGCAGCTGCTTGCCCGATACGGCGAGCCACGCGAGCCGGAGGACTTGCGTCAGTTGCCGAGTGTCTCGGGGATGCGCGGCTGCGCCGATCGGCCGCTGTGGCAACTCGATGACGGTCGCGGCACAGTCCGCCAGATCGCGCATCGGCCACGTCTGCGCACCGAGGACCTCATCATGCTGCGGCACGCCGCGCTGGCCGGCTGCGGCGTGGCCGAGTTGCCACCGTTGTTGTGTCGTGCCGACCTGGCGGCCGGGACGCTGGTGCGCGTGCTGCCGAAATGGGCGCTGCCGGAGATGAATCTGTATGTGCTGTTCCTGTCGCGCGCCGGCATGACACCCGCACTGCGCTGCTTCATCGACTTCCTTTCGCTGCGCATGCGCGAGAACCTGCGCAGCGCGATCGAAGGCAGCATGTCGATGAACCTGACCGCTCGCGAAGCGGGCCCAGCAGCGGGGGCGTCACTGCGCCGCGTGGGTTGATGCCGCCGGCGCGGCGCCAGCCGCTTCGACGTGTTTGGCCTTCTCGATCGCATCGCGCACTTCCGGCGGCATGTAGGTCTCGTCGTGCTTGGCGAGCACCTCGGTGGCGACGAAGCGGCCGCCTTGCAGAGTGCCGGTCGCAACGATGCTCTGACCTTCGCGGAACAGGTCGGGAAGGATGCCGGTGTACTCGACCGGCAGCTGCCGGATGCGATCGGTCACGATGAAATCGACCTTGAGCGAATCACGGGTGCGCTCGATCGAATGCTCGAGCACGACGCCGCCGAGACGGAAGCGCGCGCCGGCCGGGGCATGGCCCGCCTCGACTTCGCTCGGAGAATACAGGTAGGTCATGTTCTGCTGCAGCGCGAGCACGGTGAGGCCGGTGGCGACGCCGACCGCGGCCAGCACGAGCGCAATGAGGATGAGGCGGCGCTTGCGAACCGGATTCATGGTGCCTCCCCGCGTGGCGGCTGCGCACGCGCCGCGCGGCGCTGCAGGCGGCCACGGATCTCGCTCAGCACGCGGCGGCGCTGCGCCAACGGCGCCAGTGCCTCTGCTGCGAGCACGCCGAAGAACACCGCGACCGAAGTCCACACGTAGAACGCATAACCGCCCATTGCAATGAATTCAGTCATTGCCCGCACCCTCGTCGAGCGCCACCCTGCGCACCCAGTCCTTGCCGCCTTCCAGTTGCAGCAACGCGATGCGCGCACGCATCAGTACGCTGCCGAAGAACCAGATATGGGTCGCCAGCGCCATCAGCAAGAGCGGCCAGACCATTGCCGCATCGATCTTCGATGGTCCCATCAATCGCACCGTCGAGCCCTGGTGCAGCGTGTTCCACCAGTTGACCGAGAAATGCACGATCGGCAGGTTGACGATGCCGACCAAGGCCAGGAATCCGGCCGCGCGTGCGGCTTGACGCCGATCCTCGATCGCGGCGTTGAGTCCGATCACGCCCAGATAGAGGAACAGCAGCACGAGTTCCGAAGTCAGGCGTGCATCCCAGGTCCACCAGGTGCCCCACATCGGCTTGCCCCACAACGCGCCGGTGACGAGCGCGATCAGGGTGAAGGCGGCGCCGATCGGCGCGCTGGCGATGGCGAGGATCTCGCTCAGCTTGATGTGCCACACCAGCGCGATGAAGGCATTGGCTGCCATGAAGGCATAGGCGAACAGGCTCATCCATGCGGTCGGCACGTGCACGAAGATGATGCGGTAGGCGTCACCTTGCTGGTAATCGCGCGGCGCGAGCACGAGGCCGCCGTACAGCGCGACGAGGCCAAGCACGAGGCCGATGCCATAGCACCACGGCAGCAGCAGGCCGGCCAGACGGTAGAAGGTCGGGGGTGAGCCGAGCTTGTGGAACCAGAGCAGCAGGATGTTCATGAGATCGAGATCCGCAGTGCCGCGGCGCAGGCCAGCGGCGCCAGCACGAGGGCAAGGACGAGGGCTGCCGCCAGCCACAGCAGCGGAGCGAGCGACGGCAGGCCCGCCTGAGCGGCGTTGCAGGCACCGGCGCCGAAGATGAGGATCGGCACGTACAGCGGCAGTACCAACAGGGCCAGCAGCATACCAGAGCGGTGCATGCCAACCGTGAGCGCGACGCAGACCGCGCCGATCAGGCTCAGCAGTGGCGTGGCCAGCAGCAGCGCGACCACGAGCACGCCGCGCACCTCGCCCGGCAGGTGCAGCAGTTCACCGAGCAGCGGTGCCAGCACGATGAGCGGCAGCGCCGTGGTCAGCCAGTGCACGCCGATCTTGCAGGCCAGCAGCAGCGACAACGGGTGGGGCGACAGCACGAGCTGTTCGAGCGAGCCGTCCTCGTAGTCGCTGCGGAACAGTGTGTCGAGCGCCAGCAGCCCAGCGAGCAGCAGGGCCACGAACACGATGCCGGCGGCGATGCGGCGCAGCTGTTCGGGCTCGGGGCCGAGTGCGAGCGGGAACAGCGCCACCACGATCAGCGCGAACAGCAGCGGGTTGAACGCATCGCCGCGGCGGCGCCATACCAGCGTGAGATCGCGGCGCAGCAGGGCGGCGCAGGCGGCGGGCGTGCTGCCGGGGGTCATGCCATGGCTCCGGTCGGCAGTGTCATGGCGGCGCGCTGCGCATCATGCAGCGCGATGCGCCGCGGCGCGCCCGAGGTGTAGGCGTACGCGCCGTGCGAGGTGATGAGCGCCGCACCGCCATCGTGCGCATGGCGCTCGAGCAGACGGTTGACCAGTTCGATGCCGCTGCGGTCGAGGTTGGCGTAAGGCTCGTCGAGCAACCACAACGCCACCGGCGCCAGCAGCACCCGCGCGAGCGCCACGCGCTTTTTCTGTCCGGCGGACAGTTGCCGCACGGGCACGTCGCCATAGCCGTCGAGTCCAACCGCGGTCAACGCGCTCGGCGGCGACATACCCTTGCGTTGGCCGACGAGGCCGGCGGCGAAACGCAGGTTCTCCAGCGCCGTGAGTTCGAGTTTGAGCCCGCCCTGGTGCGACAGCAGCACGACCTGCGGCGACAGCCGCGCCAGCGTCAGCGGTTCGCCGTGCAGGCGGATTTCGCCACTGGTCGGCGCCAGCAGGCCCGACAGCACGCGCAGCAGGGTCGTCTTGCCGGCGCCGTTGTCGCCTTCCATCAGTACCACTTCGCCGGCCGACAGCGTGAAGTCGAGCGGGCCGAAGATCGGCTCGTCGTTGCGTGCGAAGGCAAGCGCGCGCGCTTCGAGCAGGGCAGGTCGCGCGTGGGTTTCGTCGAAGACAGGCATGGGCCCGGCATGCTAACCGCATGCGTGACGCATGACCATGCCACGGCCGCTGTTGCCGCAGCGGCGGAACGACGCACGCGGGCGCCGATCGCATGACGAGGGCGCCATGCGCCGGGGGTGAGGCCGCGCCGCTGCCGGCTTGCGCCCTCGGCGCAGCGGCAAGCCCGCCCTCGAACGCCGTCGCCGCAGGGTGGGGTTGGCCTGCCTGCGTCCTGTCGACCGCCTTCTCCCGACCTGGGAGAAGGGGCGATCGGTCGATGCCGGGATTCCGCAGGCGCTGGTGGGGTGCGCGGTTTCAGTATTGGACCTGGAACCCGTCGGCGAAGATCAGATCGCTGCGCAGACGCGTGAGGATGCCGTCGAGATCGGTCACGGGAACGATGGAGAAGCTGGAGGTTCCCAGCAGCACGGGCCGACTGCCGGCGAAGCTCACCTGGCTGATCCAGGTGTAGTACGCCGATGAGTTGCCAGACGGCACATCGATGGTCGCATTGCCGCCGTCGCCAAATCCTCCATCGATCGTGCCGTTGGCATTGAGTTGCACCAGCAGGCCGTGCATCGGTGGCGCCGAACCCTGTGGTTCATGTGCGTCGGTCGACAGGCCGATCGGCATGTGGGTGGTGCTGCCCACGAGCATCATCTGACCATTGGGAGCGATCGCCGCCGAGCCAGCCATCGCCGACGGTGTGGCATCGACGAAGGTATGGCTGAACGAGGCTGGGCCGCCACCAATGAAGCTGGGGTCGGTCTGCAGTGTGCTGTACTGCGAGCTGTTGTTTTCGGTGCCGGCCTTGATGCGCGTGGCTGCCAAGCGGTCGCTGCTGGTGCCGACCAGCAGGATCGTGGTCGAGTCGACCAGCACCGCATCGGTCAGGGTATCGAACAGCGAGTCGTCAGCAGCGGGCATGTCGATCGGAAAGGTTCGCGACCCCACGTAGCCGGCCCATTGCGATCCGCTTGGGGTCAGGATGCGTGCCGCGAAGTCGGTGTCGGTGGAACTGAACGACGAGGTGCCGGCGACCACGTAGTAACCACGGTCGATGCGCAGGATGCGCCGTGCATGGGCGTCTTTGCCTGCAGCGAACCCATCGCACGTGCCACGCTTGCCGCCGGCACCGTCGGAGATGCTGCCCCAGGTGTTGTCGATCGAACCGTCGACATTGAGACGCAACGCGCAGAATTGGGCCTCCGTTCCCGTGGCGTGCCAGTCGCCGGCGACGACGATCTTGTCGGCGGCGTCGATCAGGACCGAAGTGGGATTATCGTCGGTGTTCAGCCCTGGGTGATCGAAGCCGACAGCGGTGCCGCCGTCGCCGGCGAAACTGGTATCGTCACTGCCGTCGGGATTGAACCGCACCACGCCGAAATCACTGCGGCCGCCCTGGCCGGGCGTGGCGCCGATGACGACGATGCGGCCTTGCGAGTCGATTGCCATGCCGGTCACGCTGGTCAGCCAGGCATCCTTGATGACCTGGCCACCGACGCCAAAGCCGCTGCTGACCGGGTTGCCGTCGGCATCGTGCCGGAACAGTCCGATGCGCATGCCCGTGCCGCCGGCGGCGCCGCCACCCGGAACTTCGAGCGCGACCACGTAGCCGCCATCGGCGGTGCGAGCATGGGCCACGGCGATCTCGCTCTGACTGCCGCCGCCGGTCTCGAACAGGCGCCGCCAGCCGAAGCTGGGGTCGACCGTTGGCGCGGCAGCCTGGACATGGGCCGTGAATGCGAGCACGGCGGCGGACAGCAGGTATCGTCTGGACATGGATGTTCCCATTCGCGGTGGCGGGTGCCATTCCAATACGCGATGCCGCCCGCGATCGGGACACTGTCCGGTGCATCCGGCCATGCGGCCGTGCGTTCCCGCGTGGTGTGGCGCGGGCTCAGGCGCCGGCGTTCATGCATTGCGCAAGCATGAGGCGCGCGGCCTGCCAGTCGCGCTTGATCGTGCGCTCGCTGAGGCCTTCGAGCTCGGCGATCGAAACGAAGCTGAGGCCGCCGAAGAAGTGCAGGTTGACCACACGCGCGGCGCGCTCGTCAATGCGCTCGAGCTCGACCAGGGCCTGGTCCAGCGCGAGCACCTCGGCCGCCTCGAACGGCGCCTCGTCGCTGCGCTCGTCGAGCGTGACCAGCACGGCCCCGCCGCCCCGCTTCTCGGCACCGACGCGGCGCGCGTGATCGACCAGCACCTGGCGCATCGCGCGCGCGGCCAACGCCATGAAATGCTGGCGACTGTGCAGTTCGAGCGCGTCGGATGTCGCCAGCTTGACGTAGGTCTCGTGCACCAGCGCGGTGGTCGACAGGGTCTGGTTGGCGCCGCGCAACTGGCGATGTGCGCAGCGGCGCAGCTCCTCGTAGAGCAGGTCGAACAGCGTGTTGCGCGCGCGCTCGTCGCCGCCCGCAGCGGCTCCAAGCAGTTCGGTCACGGAGTCACTCATCGTCGGTCGATCCACTTGGCATTGCGCGCTGGACAGCATCGCCGCCGCTGCGGACGAGGTCAACGGCGTACCGCGTGCGGTCGCGTTGGCCATCAGTGGCGCTCGATCTCGGCCAGCAGGAACGGGTCGGCGTGGGGCAGGCGCGCGGCCAGCGCACGGGCGGCGGTGCGCTCGTGGCTGGCGGGGCCGGGCTGGCGGCGCGCGTCGGCGATGCGCGCGAGCAGGACATGGGCGTTGACGAGGTCGGCGAGGTTGCCCGCTCGCGACGGGTCGTACCCGGCCAGCTCGCGCGTGGCCAGCGCCTGTGCCTCGTCGAGCCGACCCAGGTCGAGCAGCGCTTGCGCCCGTGCTGCGCGCGCCATCGGCAGGCGCGGCTCGTCGGCGGCCAGTGCGGTCAGCGTCGCGATCGCGGCGTCGGCCTGCGCCAGGCCCTCGTCGGCATGCCCGGCCCGATTGAGCACGGTGGCGGTCGCGATGCGCACGTAGGCGCCTTCACGCGGCGGGCTGGCGGCGGACGTCGCAATGGCCAGCGCGCGCCGCGCATAGTCGACGGCCGCGTCGAGCCGGTTGCGGCGCAGCTCGAGCTGTGCCAGCGAGTTGAGGTCGCTCATCACGATCGGATGTGTCGGGCCGACCGCCGCCAGGTGCACCTGCAACGCATGCAACGCCAGCGGTTCGGCTTCGTCGTAGCGCCCCAGTTGCAGCAGGATGGTGGCGAGGTTGTTGCTTGCGGTTGCGGCGGGCGGGGTGTCGGCCTGGCCCAGCGCACGATAGATGTCGACCGCTTCGCGGAATGCAGGCTCCCCCTGCGCGGGGCGCCGCTGCGAGAACGCCAGCATGCCCAGCGAATTGAGCGTGTTGGCAACCAGCGGGTGGCGTGGGCCGAACACGCTGCGCTGGATGCGCAGCGCATCCGTCAGTGCATCGCGGGCCGCGTCGAACCTGCCCTGCGCGCGCAGTGTGGCGCCGAGGATCTGCTCGGTCTCGGCCACCGCGGCGTGATCGTTGCCCAGGCGCTGGCGGCGGATCGCCAGCGCTTCGCGCAACACGGCTTCGGCTTCGGCGCTGCGGCCTTTGGCGTGGAGCGCGCCACCATAGTCGTTGAGCATGAGGGCGACGCGCGTATCGCCGTCGCCATGCACGGCGCGGGCGGTGGCCAGCGCGCGCTCGAAGGTCGCCTGCGCCTCGTCATGGCGCGCCAGCCGCGTCAGCATCAGCGCCGCGACCTGCTGGTCACGGGCGAGGTCGGCGCGGGCCACGGCGCCGCGTTCCGCATCGACCTGCGCCGCTGCGGTGGCGTCGGCCAGCGCCTCGTCGAAGCGACCTTGTTTCTCGCGCAACTGGGCGCGTTCGACCAGTGCCCGCGACCGCAGCGCCGGGCCCGTCGCAGGTGACACGGCGGCGATGTCGGCCTCGGCGGCGTCGAGCTGGTCGAGCTCGCGCGCCACCGCGGCATGCTCGAGCGAGGCGCGGCTGGCCGCCTCGACGGCGCCCTGTTGCGCGAGCGTGGCATGCGCCGCGGCCAGCAGTTGCTCGGCCTGCGTGTACTGGCCGAGCTGTGCGTAGAGCGTGCCGAGCGTGAGCTGCATTTGGCCGCGCAGGCGTGGCTGGTCGGCCAGTTCAGTGGCGATGCGCTCGCTGCCGCGGTCGAGCAGCTCGCGCGCGGTGACCTGGGCACCGGCAGCGGTATCGGGCGCGCTGGCTTCGAACACGCTGCTGAGGAAGTCCTGCGCGGCGAGCGCGAGCCGCGCCTCGGCGGCGGCGCGGTGCGCCTGCCACAACGCCAGCGCGCTGCCACCGACCACGGCGACGATCGCCAGCAGCGCCGCTACGCTGGCCAGTCGATGGCGGCCGATGAATCGGCGCAGACGGTAGCCGCGGCTGTCGGCGCGCGCGGTGATCGGGTGCCCCGCGCGCCACGCCGCGACATCGGCGGCGAGTGTGGCCACCGTGGCATAGCGGCGCTGCGGCTCGGGATCGGTGGCGCGGGCCACGATGATGCCGGCATCGCCGCGCAACCGCGCGGGCGGAATCGGCTGCGCTCGGCCCGCCGTCGCCGACTGGCGCGCGCGCACCAGCCAGCCCGATACCGACCCGCCTGCGCGGCTGGGGTCGAAGCGCGCGTCGGTCAGCAGCTCGAACAGCAGGACGCCGAGCTGGAACACGTCGGTGGCGGTGGTGGCACGCTCGCCGGCCAGTTGTTCGGGGGCGGCATAGGCGCGCGAAACGAATCGCGCCTGGGTTGCCGTGTGGTCGTCGCCGGCCTCGCCTTCGAGCAGGCGGGCAATGCCGAAATCGAGCAGCCGCGCCTGGCCGTCGCGGTCGATCAGCACGTTTTCGGGCTTGATGTCGCAATGCACGATCAGGTGCCGATGGGCATGGGCGAGTGCGGCGCAGATCTGCAGGAACACGTCGATGCGCGCGTCGACGTCGCGAGCAAGCGCCGCCAGCCACTGGCGCAGCGTGCTGCCGTCGACGTACTCCATGACGAAGAACGGCTGGCCATCGCTGCTGATGCCGCCGTCGAGCAGGCGCGCGATGCCCGGATGTTCGAGCCGCGACAGGATCTGCCGCTCGCGGCGGAAGCGCGCCAGCACGGCGTGCGAATCCATGCCGCGTTTGACGAGCTTGAGCGCGCCGCGCTGCTGGTAGCCATCGCCGGCACGCGTGGCCAGATACACGTGCCCCATGCCGCCATGCCCGAGCAGGCGCTCGACCGTCCAGGGGCCGATATGCGTGCCGGCTGCCAAGTGGTTCACATCGGCATCGGCTGCGACCAGGCGCATGGCCACCGCATCGGCCGCATCATCGAGCAGGCGCGGCGCCGCCGCGGCGAGCAATTGGCGCAGCTCGGTGCCGAGCGCTGCGTCGCCGTCGCAATGCGCGGCGATCCAGGCCTCGCGCTCGGCCGGATCGACCGCGACCAGCTCGCGCAGCAGCGTGAAGGCGCGGCGCCGGCGTTGCAGGATCGGATCGGAATCGCCGGTCATCGGTCGGCCACGCTGCGCGTGTCGCTGCCGCGAGCGGGCAGCGCGGCCGCGACGCCGCCGGCCTGGCGGCTGCCGGGCCGACGCGCCACGATCGCGTAACTGTTGAATGGGGTGCCGCGCCACAGCGGCGCCACCTCCACCTCGAGGCCGGCGGCACGCAGCGGCTGTTCGAGCTCCGCGCGCGTCGGGTAGTGGCGCACGGCGGCGCGCATCCAGCCCAGGCTGCGGATCAGCCATTCCTCGGCGCGCGTGATGCGGAAGCGCCAACCCGGCGCGCGCAGCACGTTGCGGATCATCAGCAGGCCACCGGGCGCCAGGCGCTGGGCGGCTTCGCGCAGCAAGGCCTGTTGCGACTCATGTGGCAGGTAGTGCAGGACGTCGACCAGCGCGACATGGCCGGCTCCCGGCGGCAGTGGCGGCACCGTGCCGGTGACGCAGTCGAACCCGCCGAGCGCGGCGGCGGCCGCCTGCGCCGCGGCGATCTTGGGCGCATCGAGGTCGATGCCGTGATACGCGCCGCGCCAGCCGCGTTCGCGCAGGTACTGGCCGAGCAGGCCGAGGCCGCAACCGATGTCGAGCAGCGGCTGGTCGTCGCCCTCCAGCCAGTCGGCGATGGCGGCGAACACCGGGTCATGGCGCAGCTTGCCGCGCGCGTAACCGGCGTGGAAGCGGCCGGGATAGCGTGCGGCGATGCGCTCGATGGCGCGGTTGTCGGCGGCGGGTGGCATGCGGGCTCCGGCACGGCAAAGCCGCAGCCTAACGGCGACACGGAGCGGCCGGAAGCGGGCCGCGCGCCGGCGCCGATGGCGCGGTGACGCAAACGCCGCCGCCTGCTATGCTCGCGCGCTTTTTCAAGGTGCGGAGCAGCGCGTGAACGTCGAGGCCAACAAGGTCGTGTCCTTCCACTACAGCGTGAGCGACGGCGGCAGCGAGCCGGTCGATTCCTCGCGCGAGCGCGGCGAGCCACTGAGCGTGCTGATCGGGCACGGCAACATCATCCCGGGACTCGAGCAGGCCCTGCTGGGGCGCGCGGTCGGCGATCGTTTCGAAGTCAGCGTCGAACCGGCGCAGGCCTATGGCGAGCGCCGCGCCAACTTCACCCAGCGCGTGCCGAAGAAGTATTTCGACCGTGGCGAGCGCCTGCACGCGGGCGATGTGACCGTGTTGCACACGCGCGAAGCCGGGCCGCGCACGGTGGTCGTGCTCAAGGTCGGCTCCAGCGTGATCGACGTCGACCTCAACCATCCGCTGGCCGGCAAGACGTTGAGCTTCGATGTCGAGATCACGGCCATCCGCGACGCGAGCGACGAGGAAATCGCCCACCGCCATGCCCATGGCGCAGGCGGGCACGAACACTGAGCCGCGGCGCCGCGGCGCCGCGGCACGGCGCGGCGATGCCGCCTGCTGCCGACGCCGCGCGGCATGCGCCTCACCACACGCGCTTGCCGTAGCTGAAGTGCGCGCGCCACCAGCCGTCGAGCGCGTCCAGGCGCACGGTGCCGCCGCTGTTGGGCGCATGCACGAAGCGGCCTTCGCCGACGTAGATGCCAACGTGGTCGACATGGCGGCCGCTGGCGAAGAACACGAGATCGCCTGATTGCAGATCCGCCGCCGCAAGGCGGCGGCGACCGAGCTCGGCCATCGCGCTGGACTGGTGCGGCAGCGCCATGCCGGCGGCGTCACGGAACACGTAGCTGACCAGGCCGCTGCAGTCGAAGCCGCCTTGTGGCGTGTTGCCGCCCCAGCGGTAGGGGGTGCCGACCAGTGACATCGCGCGGAACAGGACGGCATTGGCGGCGTTGGCCTGGGCCGAGGCGATGGCCGGCGAGGCATGGCGCGGCGGGGTACTGGCGCAGGCGCCGAGCAGCAGGCCGAGTGCGCAGCAGGTGAGGAGGGGGAGGCGGCTGTCCACCGACGAACGGTCGCTTGCGGCGGACCGGTGGTCAAGCCCTGCGGCGCAGCAGGGTCGCCTGCCGCGCCGGTGTGACAGCCATCGTCAGCCGTTGGCGACGCAAAGTGTCAACTTTGGACGTTTCGGCTCGGCCACGACCGGCGCCGGGGCGAGCTCCGCTTCGATGAGGTCCTCGTAGGCGTCGCGCAGGCTGTCCTCGAAGCGCGCGAGCCGCTCGTGGGCCGCGGCCAGCACCGGCGGTGCGAGTCGCTCGGCGTCGAGCAGGCGGTGCACGAGGTCGCGCTGCGTCGCGGAAAAGTCGGGGTCGCGCTGGGCCTCGTCGAGCGCGCAGACGAGGGCCGCCAGCCAGCCGGCATTGGGAGCGCGCAAGGCGAGCAGGACTTCGGGAGTGGCAACTTTCATGGTGGACCCCTGTGACGATTCCGCAGCAATGCTTTGCATGTTCGATGCCAACCGCGGCCGGCGCCGTACAATCGGCCGATGAATTCACGCCCGGATCGTGACGTCCTCATCCTTGGCGGCGGTGTCATCGGCCTCGCCTGCGCCTGGTACCTGTTGGCCGCCGGCCGCGCCGTCACCGTGCTCGACCAGGGGGCGGTCGGCTGCGGCAGCTCGCACGGCAACTGCGGCACGCTGACGCCGAGCCACGCCATGCCGCTGGCGGCACCCGGCACCATCGGCAGCGCGCTGCGCTGGTTGCTGCGGCCCGCTGCGCCGCTGCGCATCAAGCCGAGTCTCGATCCGGCCCTGCTGCGCTGGCTGCTGGCGTTTGCACGGCGCTGCAACTGGCGCGATGCGGCGCGCGGTGCCGCGGCCAAGTTGCCGCTGTTGGAGCTGTCGCGGCGCCTGATCGAGGATCTCGTGCGCGAACAGCAGCTGGACTGCGAGTTTTCCACGCCCGGCACGCTCAACGTGTACCGCGACGCGCGCGGCTTCGCGCACGCCTGTCGCGAGCACGAGCGCATGGCCGACCACCTGCCGCGCTACGAGGTGCTCGATGGCGCCGCCGCGGTCGCCCGCGAGCCGGCGTTGCGGCCCGGCGTTGCCGGCGCCTTCTTCAACCCGGGCGATGCCTGCCTGCGACCCGACCGCTATGTGGCGGAACTGGCCCGCATCGTGCGCGCGCGCGGCGGCGTGATCGAGGAGGGCGTCCGCGTCGAGCGCATCGAGCGGGAGGGCAGGCGCGTGGCGCGCGTGGTGACCGCGCGCGGCACGTTCACGGCGGCCGAGATCGTGCTCGCGCTTGGTGCCTGGTCGCCGCAGTTCGCCGGCGCACTCGACCTGCGGCTGCCGATCCAGCCCGGCAAGGGTTATTCGATCACCTGGGCGCGGCCACGCCTGTGTCCGCGCGTCCCGCTCAGTCTCAAGGAACCAAGCGTGTGCGTGACGAGCTGGGGCTCGGGCTATCGGCTCGGCAGCACGATGGAGTTTGCCGGCTACGATACGACGCTCAACCGCACGCGGCTCGACGCCCTGCGGCGCGGCGCCGCGCAGTTCCTGCACGAACCCGAAGCGGGTGAACCCGTCGAGCAGTGGTACGGCTGGCGGCCGATGACATCCGACGACCTGCCGATCCTTGGCCGCGCGCCGCGGCTCGACAACCTCGTGCTGGCGACCGGCCACGGCATGCTCGGCGTGAGCATGTCGGCCGGCACCGGCCTGCTGGTCAGCCAGATCGTCACCGGGCAGGCGCCGGCGCTGCCGATCGACGCCTTTGCGCCGCAACGCTTCGGCTAGACTCGCGCGGCTCTTCATCCCGACTCCGAGAGGCTCGCAATGGCAGTGGTGACTTCGATGGGCAATGCGTTCAGGCAGGGGCGACTCGTCGTCCAGCTCGTGCTGCTGGTGATCGTCGGGCTTCTGTTGTACGCATTCTGGCCATTCCGCACCGTGCCGACCGGTTCGCGCGGCGTGCTCACGCAGTTCGGCGCGATCAAGCAGATCGAGCCCGAAGGCCTCGTGCTGGTGATGCCGTGGCAACGCCTCGCGCTGTTCAGCGTGCGCGCCGAATCGGCGCAGATCGACAATGCCGACGGCAGCACGAGCGACCAGCAGCCGGTCAAGGTGAGCCTGACCGTGCGCTACAGCATCCTGCCCGACAAGGTGTCGGAGGTGTACGAGAAATACAGCCACGACGGCGACCTGTCCTCCTACGTGCAGACCGCGACGCAGGAGGTGTTCAAGGCCGTGACCGCGCGCTACAACGCGCCCGATCTCATCGCCAAGCGCTCGCAGGTGTCCAACGACATCAACCAGGCGCTGCGCCAGAAGCTCGACACCTACGGCGCCCAGGTCATCAACATCGACATGCGCAACTTCTCGTTCTCCGACACCTACATGCACGCGATCAACGAGAAGGTGACCCAGGAACAGTTGCGCCTGGCCGCCGAGAACAAGGTCAAGACGGTCGAGGCCGAGCAGCGCGCCAAGGTCGTCACCGCCGAGGCCGAAGCCAACGCGCTCAAGGCCAAGGCCGACGGCGAAGCCTACGCGACGGTCAAGGCGGCGACGGCGCAGGCCGAGGCGCTGCGCGTGCAGAACGAGGCGCTGGCGCGCAACAAGGACGTATTGGAACTGCGCCGCATCGAGGTCGAGCAGGTCAAGGCCGAACGCTGGAACGGCCAGTTGCCGCAGAACGTCTACGCCGGCACGCCGATTCCGTTCTTCAGCGCACCGACCCATTCGCAATGAGCGCGGCGGCGGCGCTGGCCGAGCCGTTCGACCTGGTCGTGCTCGGTGCCGGTTCAGGCGGCATCGCGATGGCGATCCGCGCCGCGCGGCATGGTGCGCGCGTGGCCGTGGTCGAGTCGGGTGCGCTTGGCGGCACCTGCGTCAACGTCGGCTGCGTGCCGAAGAAGGCGATGTGGCTGGCGGCCGAGCTGGCGCAGGCCCAGCACACGGCGCACGAAGTCGGTTTCGACCTGGCGCCGGGCGACCTGTGCTGGGAGCGCTTCATCGCCCGGCGCACGGCCTACATCGACAACATCCACGCCAGCTATCGGCAGCGCTTCGCGCAGCTCGGCATCGAGCTCGTGGCCGGACATGGCCGCTTCACCGCGCCGCATCGTCTCGCGGTCGGCGCGCGCGAGCTGCAGGCACCGCACGTGCTCATCGCCACCGGTGCGCGGCCGCGGCGCGAGGCGTTGCCGGGCGGCGCGCTGGGCATCGACTCCGATGGTTTCTTCGCGCTGCGCGCCTGCCCGCGCCGCGTCGCGATCGTCGGCAGCGGCTATGTCGCGGTCGAACTCGGCGGGGTGCTGCGCGCGCTCGGCGCCGAGGTCACCTTGCTCGCGCGCGGCGAGCGCCTGTTGCGCCAGTTCGACCACGAGACCGGCGACGCCCTTGCCCAGGCGATGCAGCAGCGCGGCATCGACCTGCGCTTCGCGCACCCGCTCGAGAGCGTGGCACGCGCGGGTGACGGCTATGTGCTGCACTGCGCCGGTGGCGAGGTGCTGCGCGGCTTCGACGAACTGCTGTGGGCGACCGGTCGCGCGCCGAACACGCAAGGCTTCGGGCTGGAAGCCACCGGCGTCGCGCTCGACGCACGCGGCTGCATCGGCATCGACGCCTGGCAGAACACCAACGTGGCGGGCCACTATGCGGTCGGCGACGTCACCGACCGCGTCGAACTCACGCCGGTGGCGATCGCGGCCTCGCGGCGCCTCGCCGATCGCCTGTTCGGTGGCCAGCACGAGGCGCGGCTCGACTGTTCCAACATCCCCAGCGTGGTGTTTTCGCACCCGCCGCTCGCTACCGTCGGCCTGTCGGAACAGGTCGCGCGCGAGCGCTTCGGCGACGCCGTGCGCGTGTACCGGGCGCGTTTCCGGCCGATGCTGGCTGCGCTGGCCGGCGACAATGAGCGCACCCTGATGAAGCTCGTCTGCGTCGGCGACGACGAGCGCATCGTCGGCATCCATCTGCTCGGCACGGCGGCCGACGAGATCCTGCAGGGGTTCGCGGTCGCGCTCAAGATGGGTGCACGCAAGGCCGACCTCGACGCCACCATCGCGATCCATCCCACGTCGGCCGAGGAACTCGTGCTCATGTGAGCACGCTGCGGCCGCGCAGGCGGATCGCGCCCGGCGCTACATGCGGAACACGCCGAAGCGCCCGGCTTCGATCGGCGCGTTGAGCGCGGCCGAGATGCCCAGGCCAAGCACGCGGCGCGTGTCGGCCGGGTCGATGATGCCGTCATCCCACAGCCGCGCGGTGGCGTAGTAGGGGTGTCCCTGGCGCTCGTACTGCGCGCGGATCGGGGCCTTGAATGCTTCTTCCTCGTCCGCGGACCAGTGCTTGCCGGCCGCCTCCAGCCCGTCGCGCTTGACGGTGGCAAGCACGCTCGCCGCCTGCTCGCCGCCCATCACGCTGATGCGCGCGTTGGGCCACATCCACAGGAAGCGCGCCCCGTAGGCGCGGCCGCACATCGCGTAGTTGCCGGCGCCGAAGCTGCCGCCGACCACGACCGTGAACTTGGGTACGTGCGAGCAGGCCACCGCGGTCACCATCTTGGCGCCGTCCTTGGCGATGCCGGCCTGCTCGTATTTCTTGCCGACCATGAAACCGGTGATGTTCTGCAGGAACACCAGCGGCACGTTGCGCTGGTTGCACAGCTCGATGAAATGCGCGCCCTTGAGCGCACTCTCCGAAAACAGGATGCCGTTGTTGGCGACGATGCCGACCGGATAGCCGTGGATATGGGCAAAGCCGGTGACGAGCGTCTTGCCGTAGCGTGCCTTGAATTCCTGCAGTTCCGAGCCGTCGACGATGCGCGCGATCAACTCGCGGATGTCGAACGGCTTGCGGGTGTCGGCGGGCACGCAGCCGTAGAGCTCGCTGGCCGGGTACAGCGGTTCGCGCGGCTCGCGCAGTGCCAGTGGCATCGCCTTGCGGCGGTTGAGGCTGGCGACGATGTCGCGCGCGAGCTCCAGCGCGTGGGTGTCGTTCTCGGCGAAATGGTCGGCCACGCCCGATACCGCGGTGTGCACCTCGGCACCGCCGAGCGTTTCGGCATCGACGACTTCACCGGTCGCCGCCTTCACCAGGGGCGGGCCGCCGAGGAAGATCGTGCCCTGTTCCCGCACGATGATCGTCTCGTCGCTCATCGCCGGCACGTAGGCGCCGCCGGCGGTGCACGAGCCCATCACCACCGCGATCTGGGCGATGCCGGCCGCACTCATGCGGGCCTGGTTGTAGAAGATGCGGCCGAAGTGTTCCTTGTCGGGGAACACCTCGTCCTGCAGCGGCAGGAAGGCGCCGCCGGAGTCGACGAGGTAGATGCAGGGCAGGTGGTTGTCGAGCGCGACCTCCTGCGCCCGCAGGTGTTTCTTCACCGTCAGCGGGAAGTAGGTGCCGCCCTTGACGGTGGCATCGTTGGCGATCACGAGCACCTCGCCGCCGTGCACGCGGCCGATGCCGGTGATGAGGCCGGCGCACGGCGCTGCGTCCTCGTACATGCCATGCGCCGCCAGCGGCGACAGTTCGAGGAATGGCGAGCCCGCGTCGAGCAGGGCGCGGATGCGCTCGCGCGGCAGCAACTTGCCGCGCTCGACGTGCCGTGCGCGCGCCTTGTCGCCGCCGCCCAGTGCGGCGGCGGCCAGCACCGTCTGCCAGTCGTGGGTGACGCCGCGCAGGTGCTCGGCGTTGGCGAGAAAATCGGCGGAGCGCAGGTCGAGCGCGGAACGGATGACGGACATGGCGGGAACCCGAGGGCGACTGGCAGCCCGATGTTAGGTGATCGGCGGCGCAAGCGTCATCGTTGCGCGTGGCCAAAAACGACATCGGCCGCAATTGCGGCCGATGCGTTGCCTGGTGCGGTGTGCGCGGCGCGTCAGTGGCCTTCCTTGTGCACGGCATCGGCGGCGGCATCCTTGGCGTCCTTGGCCGTCTCGACGACCTTTTCGCCGACCGCCTTGGCGCCTTCCTTGATTTCGTGACCGGCGGCCTTGGCGGCATCGACGCCGGTCTTGGCGGCGTCGCTGGCGGCCTGGCCGACGGCGCTGGCGCCTTCCTTGATCGCGGTGCCGGCGTGGCTTGCCGCGTCCTTGCTGGCATCGAGCGCGTTGCTGGCGGCTTCCTTGGCCTTGTCGGCGGCGCTCTGCGCGCTGTCACCGGCCTGGTTCATGGCGTCGGCCGTTGCGGCGGCGGCCGTGTGGGCGGCATCGGCAGCGGCGTTGGCACCGGCTTGTGCGGCCTCGCTGGCCTTGCGTGCGGCTTCGGCGGCCTCGGCCTTCACCTTGTCGGCGGCGGCGGCGGCGTCGGCGGCCGCCTGCTTGGCGGCAGCGGCGGCGGCGTCCTGAGCCTGCTTGGCCTGTTCCTGTGCGCTGTCGCTGCAGGCGGACAGGGCCAGGGCGAGGGCGGCGGCGATGGCGAGCGGCTTGAGCTGTTTCATGGGACGGAGTCTCCTGGAGTGACGCCGCCGGGATGGCGGCAGCAGTGAATCGATGGAATGGGTCGGATCAGGATCGCACGTTGGAGCAGGGCGTATCGGCGTTGCGTGGACGCGGTCCGCGCCGCCACGACGCTGGTCAGGGCAGCTCCACCGCGATCGCGGTCGCTTCGCCGCCGCCGATGCACAGCGAGGCGACGCCGCGCCTGGCGCCGCGCTCGCGCATGGCGTGGATCAGCGTAACCACGAGGCGCGCGCCGCTGCAGCCGATCGGATGGCCGAGCGCGCAGGCACCGCCGTGCACGTTGACGCGATCGTGCGCGATGCCCAGGTCATGCATCGCGGCCATCGTCACCACCGCGAAGGCCTCGTTGATCTCGAACAGGTCGACGTCGGCAACCTTCCAGCCGGCCTTGTCGAGCACGCGGCGGATCGCATCGACCGGCGCGGTGGTGAACCACTGCGGCTCCTGCGCGTTGGTGGCGTGGGCGACGATGCGCGCCAGCGGCTTGAGGCCGCGCTTGGCGGCCTCGTCGGCGCTCATCACCACGGTCGCCGCGGCGCCGTCGGAAATGCTCGAGGAGCTGGCGGCGGTGACGGTCCCATCCTTGGCGAAGGCGGGCTTGAGGGTGGGAATCTTGGCCGGGTCGGACTTGCCCGGCTGCTCGTCGACGGCGTACTCGACCTCGCCCTTGCGGCCGGCGACCTTGACCGGAACGATCTCGCCCACGAATGTGCCGGCGGCGATGGCCGCCTGCGCGCGGCGGACCGATTCGGTCGCAAACGCATCCTGTTGCTCGCGCGTGAAGCCGTACTTGCCGGCGGTGGCCTCGGCGAACACGCCCATCGACTGGCCGTCGTAGGGGTTGGTGAGTCCGTCCCAGGCCATGTGGTCGACGAGCTTGCCCTCGCCGTAGCGGATGCCGGTGCGCGCGGCGACCATGTGCGGCGCATTGGTCATCGACTCCATGCCGCCGGCCACGACGATGCTGGCCGAGCCGGCTTTGACCAGGTCGTGCGCCAACATGATCGCCTTCATGCCCGAGCCGCAGACCTTGTTGATCGTGGTGCAGCCGGCGCCCTTGGGCAGGCCGGCCGCCAGCGCCGCTTGTCGCGCCGGTGCCTGGCCGAGGTTGGCCGGCAGCACGCAGCCCATGATGACCTCGGACACGTCGCTGGCGGCAACGCCGCCGTGCTCGAGCGCGGCCTTGATCGCAGCGGCGCCGAGCGTGGGCGTGGGTACGCCGGTGAACTGGCCGAGCATGGAACCGATGGCGGTGCGCTTGGCGCCGACGATGACGATATCGGACATGGTGGACTCTCCGTGATGGACCGCGGCGGTCGCCTGACGCGCGGCAATGGAAGCTGCGATTATGCGCGTGCCATGGCCTTGCCACAATCGACGGGCGCCAGCCGCGGTGCCTTGTCGCTGGCCGACGATGCGGCTAGCCTCGCCCCATGCATGGCCGGGGCTGCCCGCTCCTCACCGCGGTGTTGCGCGCGCTGGCGCTCGCGCTGGCCTGCGCCTGCGCGTGTGCGGCCGGCGCCGACGTACCCGGTATCGAACGCATCCGCTTCCGCAGCTGGAGCACCACCGACGGACTGCCCCAGGCCACCGTGCGTGCGCTGGCGCAGGACCACAGCGGTTTCCTCTGGCTCGGCACGCAGAATGGCCTGGTACGCTTCGATGGCTACAGTTTCCAGGTCTATCGCCACGACCGCACCGATCCGTGGTCGCTGTCGGAGAACCATGTCACCGCGCTGGTGGCCGACGACGACGGCGGGCTGTGGGTCGGCACCTTCACCGGCGGGCTCAGCCACTACGATCCCGATCTGGACCGCTTCACGAGCTTCCATGGCGATCGCGGGCAGGCGGGCACGCTGGCCTCGGACAACATCACCGCGCTGCTGCGCGACAGCCGCGGACGCCTGTGGGTCGCCAGCACCGGCAGCCGCCTGCAGTGGTTCGAGCGTGGCTCCGACCAGTTGCACGAGTCGGCGCTCGGGGAACGCAGGGAACTGCGCATGGTGCGCACGATCCGTGAGCTGGACGGCGGTGACCTGTTGCTGGGCACGCTCGATGGCCTGTGGCGCTTCGACGTGGCGGCCGGAACGCTGCACGAGATCCGTGCCATCGCCGACCGTTCGCTCGACGTGTACGCACTGGCGTTCGGGCCGCGTGGCGAGTGGTGGGTGGGCACGGCCGATGCCGGCCTGGTGCGCTTCGATGCGCAAGGCAGGCTGCTCACCCGCTACCGGCACGATGCGGCGGCCGATCCCGCCACGACGCTGCACGACGACGCCGTGCGCGCGCTGTTGTTCGAGGGCGATGACGCACTGTGGATCGCCGGCGATGCACACGGCCTGGCCCGCATGGATCTGGCCAGCGGCCGGTTCACGCACTTTGCCCCGGATCGGGCACGTCCCGGTGGCATCGCCGGCAACCGCTTGTATGCGCTCATGCGCGACCGCGACGGCATCCTCGTGGTCGGCTCGTGGACCAACGGCTTCAGCATTCACGACCCGCGCACCGAGGCCTTTGCGCATATCGTCAGCCTCGCCGGCGACGCCCGCACGCTGCCCGCGCGGCCCGTGATGGGCGTGCATGCCGACCCCGACGACAGCCTGTGGCTGGCGCAGTCGGAGGGGGGCGGGCTCGTGCATTTCGACCTGCAGCGCGGCGTGCTGCAGCATTACAGCCATTCTGCCGCCGACCCCGGCAGCCTGGCCCATGATTTCGTCCGCCACGTCACGCGTTCCCGCGACGGCAGCCTGTGGGTGGCGACGCAGGGTGGCGGCATCGATCGGCTGGCGCCCGGCGCGGACCGATTCGAACATCATCGCCACGATCCCAATGATGCGTCGAGCCTGGCGTCGGACAACGTGCTCGGTTTTTTCGAAGACAGCACCGGCGTGCAGTGGTTCTTCACCAACGATCGCGGCGTGGACGAGCGTTGCGTCGGCTGCAGCGCATTCCGGCACCACGCGCACGACCCTTCCAATCCGGACAGCATTGCCGACAACAGCGTGACGATCGTCATCGAAGCGCGTGATGGCGCGCTGTGGTTCGGCACACGCGCCGGGCTGGACCGCTATGACCGCCAGCGCCAACGTTTCGAGCACCTGCGCGCCAGCGTGCACGATCCGGCCGCGCTGAGCTCCAACTCGATCAGTACGCTGTTCGAGGACAGTCGCGGCGACCTGTGGGTCGGTACCCAGGGCGGCGGCCTGAATCGGCGCATCGTGGCGGCCGATGGCAGCTCGAGTTTCGAGGTGACCGACACCGGCGAAGGGCTCGCCTCGGGCGCCATCGGTGCGATTGCCGAGGACGGCGCCGGCAATTTGTGGGTATCGACGAGCGCCGGCATCAGCCGCATCGATACGCAGCGGCAGCTGGTCAATTTCAGCGCCCGCGACGGCGTGCAGGGCCTTGGTTACTGGGTCAATTCGGTCGGTCGCATGCGCGACGGCCGCATCGTGTTCGGCGGCCTCGATGGTGCCACGGTGTTCCAGCCCGAGCAGGTCACGGTGCGCCCGGTGCCGGCGCCGATCGTTTCGGGACTGCTGTTGCGCAACGTGCCGGTGCGGATGCGCTGGCAAGTGCCCGACTCGCCACTGCGGCGCAGCCTGTGGCGCGGTGGCGACGTCCATCTGAGTCATCTGCAGAGCAATGTCACCTTCGAGTTTGCCGCGCCCAGCTTCGGTGATCCCGAGGGTGTGCAGTACGCCTATCGGCTCGCTGGCCACGACTCGCAGTGGATCGAGACCGCGGCGAGTCGGCGCCTGGCCACCTATACGGATCTGCCGGCCGGCCACTACGCCCTGCAGGTGCGTGCGCGCAGCGGCGGCAGTCCGTGGAGCGATCCGCCGGCTTCGGTCGACATCACCGTCGACCCGGCGCCGTGGGTGTCGCCGCGCGCCTACGCGCTGTACGCGTTGGCACTGCTGACCTTGCTGGCGCTGGCCGTGCTGCAGGCACGCGCTGCGATGCGGCGGCGGCATGCGGTGCAGGAGTCGATCCGTCTGAGCGAGGAGCGGCTCAAGCTCGCGCTGTGGGGCAGCGGCAGCGAGCTGTGGGATCTCGATCTGGCAACCGGGCGCATGCATCGCGACAACCAGTTGCCGCATCTGGCGATCACGCGCGATGGGACCGACGACAGCATCGCGGCGCATCGGCCATTCATGCATCCCGACGACGTGGGGCGCTTCGAGCAGGCGCTCGAGCGCCATGTCAGCGGCGCGACGCCGACCTTCGAGGCCAGCTTCCGCACGCGCGACGTCGACGGCGGCTGGGTGTGGCTGCTGGCGCGCGGACGCCTCGTCGCACACGATGCGCAAGGCCGGCCGCAGCGCGTGATCGGGACCAGCTCCGACGTCAATGCACTCAACCAGGCGCTGGAGGCGCTGCGCACGCTCAACGAGCAACTCGAGTCGCGGGTTGGCCAGCGCACGGCCGCGCTGCAGCAGGCCAACGCCGAATTGCGCACCACGCTCGAACAGTTGTCGCTGGCGCAGCGCCAGCTGTTCGAAGCCGAGAAGCTCGCCTCGCTCGGTGGCCTCGTCGCCGGCATCGCCCACGAGATCAACACCCCGCTTGGCATCGGCGTGACGGCCGCCTCGCACCTGCATGAGGAGGCGCAGCGGCTGTCGCGCCGCCTCGCGGCGGGCGAGCTCGACGCGGCCGAGCTCGCGCGCTTCGAGCGCACCGCGTGTGACAGCGCGCAGCTCATCCTGCGCAACCTGCAGCGTGCCGACCGCCTGGTCAAGAGTTTCAAGCAGGTCGCGGTGGACCAGTCCAGCGAGGAGCGCCGCGTGGTCGACCTGCATGAATGCCTGGGCGAGATCCTCACCACGTTGGGGCCGAGCCTCAAGCAGACCGCGCATCGCGTCGAACTGGAGTGCCCATCGGGCATCGTGGTCGAGACTGCGCCGGGGGCGCTGTACCAGATCATCTCCAATCTCGTGATGAACTCGCTCACGCATGCCTTCAGCGCTGACCGTGCCGGCACGATCCGCGTGGTGGCCGGAATTGCCGATGGCGTGGTGCGGATCGACTTCCGCGACGACGGACGCGGCATGGAGGCGGCGGTGTGCGCGCGCATCTTCGAGCCATTCTTCACCACGCGCCGCGGCCAGGGTGGCTCGGGGCTTGGCATGCACATCGTCTACAGCCTCGTGACCCAGGTGTTGCATGGGCAGATCGAGTGCGACAGCGTGCCCGGCGCGGGCGTGCACTTCGCGATCCGCTTTCCGGTCCAGGCGGCGCGCTCGGCATGATCGCGCGGGTCACCGTGTGCGGTGCACGCGCGCAGACGGCGGCCATCACAACCGCGCCTCATGCGCTCCATCGTGCTGGCCCGCGGCGCGCACGCGGCCAGGTGTTTCAGTCGGGCAGTTCGAGTCGCAGCGCCAACGCCTGGTCCCAGTGTTCGAGCAGGCAGTCGACGACCGCGGGTGCAAACTTGCGGCCACGCTGCTCCAGCATGAAGGCGCGAATGCGCTCGGCCGGCCACGGTTCCTTGTAGCAACGCTTGTTGCCCAGCGCGTCGAACACGTCGGCGACCATCGTGATGCGCCCGCTGATCGGAATGGCCTCGCCGGCCAGGCCCTTGGGGTAGCCGCCACCATCCCAGTCCTCGTGGTGCGAGGCGGCGATCTCGGCGGCCAGTTGCAGGATCGGCTGGCGTGACTGCCCCAGCAGCTGCGCGCCGAGCGCGGCGTGGGTGCGCATGGTGGCCGCCTCGTCCTCGGTATGCGGGCCGCGCTTGTTGAGGATCGTGTCGGGAATGCCGATCTTGCCGATGTCGTGCAGTGGCGCGGCGTAGCGCAGATCGGCGCAGGTCTTGTCAGGGAGCCCGAGCGCTCGACCGAGCATCTCGGCCAGGCGGCCGACGCGGTGCACATGGCGGGCGGTTTCCTGCGAGCGCGTTTCGGCCGCACCGGCCAGCAGATAGACCATTTCCAGTTGCGAGGACAGCAGCTCGTCGTTGAGATGCAGGTTGTCGAACGCGATCGAGACGTTGGTGCAGAACAGTTCGATCAACTGGAAGTCGAGCGGCGACAGGTTCCACGCTTCGCCGACGAACAGGAGGCTTTCGGTCTGGTGGCTGTCGGTGAAATGCAGCACGTAGTGGTTGCGGTCGAAACGATGGCTCTTGTTGCGGTAAGCGCCGCGCATCGCCTCGACGATCGGTGCTGGCAGTGCGCTGGTCGCATCGTCGTCCTGCAGGCTGCGGTAGTCGCCGCTGGTGGCCGCGATGCGAAACTTCTCCTGCTCGGTGGCGCTGCGGTCGACCATGCAGTACAGCGCGCCACGCTCGAGCCCGACCAGTGCGGTCAACTGTTCCAGCACTGCGTTGGCAAACTCGCGCGTGTCGCGCTGGGCGAAGATGCGCGCCGAGCTGCGGATGACGTTTTCCAGCCCGATGCGATGGGCCTCGATCGCGCGCATGTCGCGATAGGCGCGCAGCGCCGCGAACATGGTGGTGGCCAGCCGCGGCGCGGTGAGCTCGGTCTTTTCCTTGTAGTCGTTGATGTCGTAGGTGGCGATGACTTCCTGCTCGGGAGCCTGGCCCGCCTGGCCGGTACGCAGCACGATGCGCACGAACGCATTGGCGAGCTGCTCGCGGACATGGCGCACCAGTGCCAACCCGGCCTGTTCGGATTCCATCACCACGTCGAGCAGCAATACCGCGACGTCGGGATGCTGTTGCAGCAGATTTCGCGCCTCGGCCGCGCTGTAGGCGCTGAGGAACTCCAGGCCGCGCTCGGCGAAGCGGAAGTTGCCGAGCACGAGGCGCGTGACTTCGTGCACCTCGGGCTCGTCGTCGGCGATCAACACCTTCCACGGCCCTGGCACGGGGTGGACCCCGGCTGGTCGGAAAGGCGATTCGCGCGGCTCGTTACCCACGTCCAACCCCCCATTTGGCGGACGCCGCCAGTGTACTCCGCCGTTGCGGATGGGAAAGTCCGGTGGCTGGCATGGCGCGGCGCCGCCGGCGCGCAGCGCGGGGCTTGCCGCATCGACCGCAGGCGCGGCAGCGGCGGTGCCGGCGCAATCCGCCGCGGCGCGGTGGGCCGCGTGGCAGCGCCATTCGGGCGCTGCCGCCGGCTGTCGCCTGGACCCGGCCGGGTCAGCACGGTGCCGACCCGACAGGCGCGGCGGCGCCGCCGCGGGCAAGTCCGCCAAACGTCAACAAGTGCAAAAACGCGCGGCGGCGCAACGTCGCCGCCGGTTGGAGAATCAGGATTTGCCGTGGAACAGTTCGCGCCCGATCAGCATGCGGCGGATCTCGTTGGTGCCGGCACCGATCTCGTAGAGCTTGGCATCGCGCAGGATGCGCCCGGTCGGGAACTCGTTGATGTAGCCGTTGCCGCCGAGCGACTGGATCGCCTCCAGCGCGACCTGCACCGCGTTCTGCGAGCAGTGCAGCAGGCACGAGGCCGGGTCGATGCGTGAACGTGCGCCGGCATCGTAGTTCTGCGCGACGAGATAGGCGTAGGCGCGCGAGGACTGCAGCGCGGTGTACATGTCGGCGACCTTGGCCTGCATGATCTCGAAGGTGCCGATCGGCGCATTGAACTGCTTGCGTTCGCGCACGTAGGGCAGGGTGATGTCGAGCGCGGCCTGCATGAGGCCGATCGGCCCGCCGCTGAGCACGAGGCGTTCGGTATCGAGCCCGCTCATCAGGACGCGCACGCCCTCGTTGACCTCGCCGATGCGGTTTTCGTCGGGGATTTCGCAGTCGGCGAACACGAGTTCGCAGGTGTTGCTGCCGCGCATGCCGAGCTTGTCGAGCTTCTGCGCGGTGGAGAAGCCGGACATGCCCTTCTCGACGAGGAAGGCCGTCATGCAGCGACTGCCAGCCGGGCGATGCGCGGTGCGCATGTAGACCAGCAGCACGTCGGCATCGGGACCGTTGGTGATCCACATCTTGTTGCCGTTGGCGATCCAGCGGTCACCCTTGCGTTCGGCACGGCAGGTCATCGAGCCGACCACGTCGGAGCCGGCCCCCGGCTCGCTCATCGCCAGCGCGCCGACGAATTCGCCGCTGCACAGCTTGGGCAGATATTTCTGCCTCTGCGCCGGGCTCGCGTTGTGGAAGATGTTGTTGATGCACAGGTTGGAATGGGCGCCGTAGGACAGCCCGACCGAACCCGAGGCGCGCGAAATTTCCTCCATCGCCACGAGGTGGGCGAGATAGCCCATGCCCGAGCCGCCGTACTCGGCCGACACCGTGATGCCGAGCAGACCGAGCTCGCCGAACTTGCGCCACAGGTCGGATGGAAAGGCATTGTCGCGGTCGATCAGGTCGGCGCGCGGTGCAATCTCCTTGTCCGCGAACGCGCGCACGGTCTCGCGCAGCAGGTCGAGTTCTTCACCGAGGGGAAATGGGCGCATGGATCGGGCTCGTGGCTGGATGGGGTGGAAGTGTTCGCGCAGCGTGCGGGGGGCGGTTCACGGCGCCATGCGGCGGCCGGTCGCTGCCGGCCGGCAGCAGCCGGTCATTGCTCGAAGCCGTCGACGAAGATGACGTCGTTGGTCGGGGCGTGGGTCTTGGCCAGTTCGCCGAGGAAGGCCAGGCCGAACTGCGCGAACGGCGCGCTCGGCGCGGCCGTGTCGTTCATGTTGGCGAGCGTGTCGTTCATGGTGTGGATGTACGGGAAATCGGCCATGTCGCCCGGATACGACGGCGGGCGTCCGGCTTCGAAGGCCATTCCGGCGGCAAAGCCATGCTCGCTCCACGAGGCATGGTCCGAGCAGCCGTAGCCACATTCGACCGCGCCGCGCACGAGTCCGCGCGGCGCCAGATAGGTGTCGAACAGCTGGCCGAAGTAGGCCAGCAGGGCCGTATCGGAATTGTCGGTGATGAAGCGCAGGTCGTTGGCGGCGCCGGCCTTGTAGTTGGTCATGTCCAGTTGCAGCACGCCGACCACGTCGATGCCGTCGCTGTCGTAGCGGCTGGCGATCGCCTCGGAGCCGTTCAGACCCACTTCCTCGGCCGCATAGCCCATGAACTTGACCGTGCGCTGCGGCCGCCAGCCGTCGGCGAGCGCGATGCGGATGATCTCGGTCACCGTGGCGATGCCCGATGCATCATCGTCGGCACCGGGCGCGCGATGGTTGGGGTTGGACGCGTTGTTCCAGTTGACCGAGTCCAGGTGCGCGCCGATCACCACCACCTCGTCGGCCAGTTCGTTGCCGGCCACGGTGAGGATCACCGATGGCTGGGTCGAACAGTTGCTGCAGTCGGTGAACAGCTCGGCAGTGACATCGCTGCGGCCGGCCGCCAGCGCCTGCCAGGTGTCACGGATCCACACCGCAGCATCATGTCCATGGGGGGTCGAGTAAAAACGGTTCTGGAACGCCGCCAGGCTGGCGATGGTGCCGTAAATGTTGGTTGCGTCGACCGCGTCGAGCCATGGCGTCACGGTGCCCGGATTGTCGATCGTGTAGGTCGCGGCGGCAGGCGCCCGAGTGGCGTCGATAAGCCGATCGCGCGCGACGAAGGCCTCGGCCTGTTCGCGGCTGGCGAAGGCGAAAAAGCCGCCACAGCGATGTTCGACGTCGTGCACGTACTGCGCCAGCGTGATGACCGCGGACGGGTCGAGCTCGGCCACGGCCAGCGCACGCCCGTTGTGGTCGAGCAGGATGCGGGCCTGCCGACCCGGCAGTGCGGCCCGGTAGGTGTCGCGCGCGGTCACCACGTGGACCGGCGCCGCTGCGGCGCGCGTCGCCGCCGGAACGTCAGGCGCGGCCAGCGCTGCGAGCGGCGCGGCAAGCAGCAGGGTGGCGGTGGCGGCGAGGTGGCTGCGGTTCATGGGCTGTCCCCGGATCAGGTGGGCGGCGTGCCGGACGTAGCCGGCATCTGCGCGAGTATACGGTGGCCGCGGTGCGCGTCGCGGGCTCAGGGCGCGTCCGCGCCATCCTCGTTGGCACTGGCCAGCACGACGCGGTCACGTCCGCTGCGCTTGGCGGCGTACATCGCCCGGTCGGCGCGACGCAGCAGCATCGGCATGGTTTCATCGCGCAGCAGTGCGGCCACGCCGACACTGATCGTGGCGCGCGCCTCGCCGGGTTCGTAGCGGGTCAGCAGCGTGTTGCGGATGCGCTCGGCGATTTGCACGGCCTGCGCGGCAGCGGTGGCCGGCAGCGCGACCACGAACTCCTCGCCGCCATAGCGACCGCAGACATCGTCCCTGCGCAGTTCATGACGGATCGCGTCGGCCAGCCTGCGCAGCACGATGTCGCCGGCATGATGGCCGACGCGGTCGTTGAGTTGCTTGAACAGGTCGATGTCGATGAACAGCAGCGACAGCGGCGCTCCGTCGTGGGCCGCGGCCTCCAGGTGCGCCGCGCGCAGGCTCCAGCCGCGTCGGTTGAACAGGCCGGTCAACGGATCCACGTCGGCCTGCAGGCGCGCCTGCTCGTAGGCCAGGCGCAGGCCCAGCGTGCGATAGGCCAGGGCGAGCGAGAACACGAGCGCTTCGACGGCACCGCATACGAACGCCGCCTCGTCAGACCAGATCCAGCCGCGCGTCACCCCGTACAGCTGTGCGCTGCCCAGTACGGTGGCCAGCAGCAGTGGCGTCCAGCCGAGCATGAACAGTCGGGCGTAGAACGACCCGCGCCAGGCCGCCAGCGCGGCGACGCCGAGGAACAACACGGCGCCGAGGATCAGCAGCGGATTGATGAGGAGCCGCCCGAGTTCGCTGCCGCCCGGCACGAAGCCGGCGAGCGCGAGCACGCCGACGATGGCGACATAGCCGAGCAGCAACCGCCGGGCGCGCAATGAATAGCGCTCCAGGTCGACGAAATGCATGAAGAACAGCGCGGCCGCGACAATGCTCAGCGCGACCGTGCAGCGCCCCCACAACCGCGGTTCCTGCGCGAGCGCCGACCAGCCCAATGGCGCATACACGTAGCCGCTCTGCAGCGCGAGGACGAAGGCGTAGCCGGTGATGAAGATCGCGTAGTAGAGGAACGTCGGGTCGCGCAGGAGCAGCGCGAACAGCAGTGCGACCACGGCCATGGCCAGCATGATCGCGAGACAGGCGCTGGCCAGTGCCAGCCAGATGCCATCGCTGTGCACGAAATCGCCCGCCGGCTGCGCCGCGAAGCGCATCGGCGCAGCGATCGCGCCGCGACTGTCGACGCGCAGGAGCAGCGGCGCGTCCGCAGGCAGCGCGCTCGTGAGCACGAACGCGAGGCGGCCATGCGCCGGCCAGGCCGAGCCTTCGCGCCAACCCAGTCGCGCGCTGGCGACGGGCTCGCCGTCGGGCGCATGCAGGATCACCGTCTGCAGGCCGACGTTGATCACGCTCAGTACCCACGGTGGCTGCGGCCAGCTGCCGCCGGCGGGGCGCAGCACGAGCCAGGCCTGCTCATCGGGGTTGGCGAAGCGCGTGAACACCGCCGGATCGAATGTTTGCCAGCCGGCGGCGTCGGCAGCCGGTGGCGGTGGCGGCTCGGTCGTGTCGGCGCTGCGCCATTGGCCCTGCAGCGCGCTGCTGGTCGCCAGCGCGGGCCGGGCAATCACGAGCAGCAAGGCACACAGCAACAGGCCGGCCAGCACTGGGCCGGCCGACCGCCACCAGCGCCGACGCCGCGCGCAGCGCAGGATCGTGGTCGAGCGCAGCGGCGGCGTCGGCCGCCGCGATCGCGAGCCGGGCGACGCGCGCATGCGGCGCGCCGCTTGCCGCGCGCCCGACGGCATGGGGCTACTGCCCGCGCATGCGGCCGAGGAAGCGCGGACCGCTGTTGCCCATCATCGGCAACTTGATCCTGCCGATCGTCGCGATGCGCTCTTCGGCCATGCGGTCGGCCGCCTTGTAGGTCGGGATGTGGTCGCGATCGGCGATCTGGAAGATGCGCGAGAGGTTGTAGTAGATCGTGCGCATCATGCGCATCGCGCGCTCGCGGTTGTAACCGTCGATCTCCAGTGACACGTTCATCACGCCGCCGGCATTGACCGCGTAATCGGGTGCGTACAGCACGCCGCGCCGCGCGAGTTCGTCGCCGATCTCGTCGGTGGCGAGCTGGTTGTTGGCCGCGCCGCAGATGATCTTGGCCTTGATGCGGTCAATGGTCTTCTCGTTGAGCGTGCCGCCGAGGGCGCAGGGGCTGTACACGTCGGCGTCGACGTCATAGATCTCGTCGAGGCCGACCGCGGTGCAGCCATGCTCGTCGACCGCGCACTGCACGCGTTCCTTGTGGATGTCGGTGACGAACACCTTGGCACCCTGCTCGCGCAGCAGCTTGACGAATTCCATGCCGACGTGGCCCAGGCCCTGCACCGCGAAGCTGTGCTTGCCCACGTCCTCGTTGCCGTACTTGTGGTTGAGCGCGGCCATCAGGCCCTGCAGCGTGCCGAACGCGGTGAACGGGGAAGGATCACCCGAGCCGCCATGCACCTGGTGCACGCCGGTGACGAATTCGGTCTCGCGGAACACGTATTCCATGTCGTTGACGTCGATGCCGACGTCCTCGGCGGTGATGTAGCGGCCGTTGAGCGAGTTGACGAAACGGCCAAAGGCGCGGAACAGCGCCTCGGACTTGTCCTTGGACGGATCGCCGATGATGACCGCCTTGCCGCCGCCGAGGTTGAGGCCGGCGACCGCGTTCTTGTAGGTCATGCCGCGCGACAGGCGCAGCACGTCGTTGAGCGCTTCCTGTTCGCTCTTGTACGGCCACATGCGCAGGCCGCCGAGCGCCGGCCCGAGCACGCTGTTGTGGATCGCGATGATGGCCTTGAGGCCGGCGTCCTTGCTGTGGCAGAACACGACCTGTTCGTGGCCGGTGGTGGCGAGCGTTTCGAAAAGCATGGCGACTCCTGCGCGGGCCCGTGATGCGTGCGGTCGCGCGACACATGCGCGGGCGTTGGGTGGGTGGAAGGTGCAGCGACAAGGCGGCCGGTGCGGCCGTGCAGGGCGCGTAGTGTAGTGGCCCGGCTCACGCGGCGACAGTCTGCGCCGCAGCATTGACGCGCCTGCACAAGGCGGTCATGGGGCCACGCCGGCATCCGCGCGGCCGCTGCACGGGAACGTAGTAAAATCGGCCGTTCCGGCGCATCCAGCCCACGAGCGGTCGATCATGAGCCTACCTGCCAGTTCCGTTTCCGCACCGGCCACCGACGCCGCGCCGCTGCGCTTCGTCACCGCCGGCAGCCTGTTCGACGGTCATGACGCCGCCATCAACATCATGCGCCGGTTGATCCAGGCGCAGGGTGCCGAAGTGGTGCACCTGGGCCACAACCGTTCGGTCGAGGACGTGGTGCGCGCGGCGCTGCAGGAAGATGCCGACGCGATCGCGCTGAGTTCGTACCAGGGCGGCCACATGGAGTATTTCCGCTACATGGTGGACATGCTCAAGGAGCGCGGCGCCGCACACATCCGCGTGTTCGGCGGCGGCGGCGGCACCATCACACCCGAAGAGATCCGTGAGCTCGAGGCTTACGGCGTCGAGCGCGTCTACCACCCCAACGACGGCATGCACATGGGCTTGGTGCCGATGATCGAGGACGTCGTCACGCGCGCACGTGCGGCCGCGCAGGCGCGCCGCGGGCGCGAGGCGCAGTTGGCGGCGCCGCCGGCCAAGGTCGCGATCGACGACGAAATCGCGGTCGGCCATGCGCTCACCGCGCTCGAGGAAGGGCGCCATGACGGCCACACGCTCGAACATCTGCGCAAGCAGTGGCAGCTCGCCGGCGGGCGCACGCCCGTGCTCGGCGTCACCGGCACCGGTGGCGCGGGCAAGTCGAGCGTGGTCGACGAACTCCTGCTGCGCTTCCTGCACGCATTTCCGCAGATGCGCATCGCGGTGCTCGCGGTCGATCCGACGCGGCGCCGCTCGGGTGGCGCGCTGCTGGGTGACCGCATCCGCATGAACTGCCTGCGCAGCCATCGCGTGTTCATGCGTTCGATGGCGACCCGGCGCCAGCACGCGGCGACCAGCGCGATGCTCAAGGACTGCGTGGCGTTCCTCAAGGCGCAGGCATACGACCTCGTCATCGTCGAAACCGCGGGCATCGGCCAGTCGGATTCCGAAATCGTCGATCTGGTCGATTTCCCCGTGTACGTGATGACGAGCGACTACGGCGCGGCCAGCCAGCTCGAAAAGATCGACATGCTCGACTTTGCCGAGCTCATCGTGCTCAACAAGTTCGACAAGCGCGGCGCCGAGGATGCGCTGCGTGACGTGCGCAAGCAATGGAAGCGCAATCGCGTCGCGTTCCAGACCCCGGACGACCAGGTGCCGGTGTATCCGACCATCGCCAGCCAGTTCAACGATCCCGGCGTGAGCTGGATGTTCGTCAACCTGTGCCGCCTGCTGCGTGGCAAGCTGGCGGCCGGTGCCGACGGCGCCGAGGTGGCCCTGTCGGCGCACTGCGATTTCCGCCCGCAACTGGACACTGCGATCAAGGAGCCGCGCGCAACGGTGCTGATTCCCGGCAGCCGCGTGCGCTACCTGGCCGAGATCGCCGAGCAGGGCCGCGCGCTCAATGCGCGGGTGCAGGCGCAGGCGCTGCTGGCCGATCGCGCGCAGGCCTGCTGGCAGGCATTGCACGAGCTCGGCGACGCGCAGCAGCCCAGCGCGCTCGACCTGTACCCGGATGCGGCGCTGCGTGAGGGCGAAGCGACGCTGCGCACGCTGCGCCGGCGTTACAACGAGGCGCTGCAGGCGCTCGACGCCGACGCCCTGCAGCTGTTGCGCGAGTGGCCGGCACGGCGTGCCTCGATCAGCGCCGACGTCAACGAGTACGAGGTGCGCGGCAAGACCATCCGCGTGGAAAACTACCGTGAATCGCTCAGCCACCAGCGCGTGCCGAAGATCGCCGCGCCCAGCTTCAGGGGCTGGGGCGAACTGCTGGTGTTCCTGCTCAAGGAAAACCTGCCCGGAGCGTATCCCTACACGGCGGGCGTGTATCCGTACCGCCGCACCGGCGAGGATCCGATTCGCATGTTCGCGGGCGAGGGCACGCCCGAGCGCACCAACCGCCGCTTCCACTATCTCAGCCAGGGTCTGCCGGCGGCGCGGCTGTCGACCGCGTTCGACAGCGTGACGCTGTATGGCGAGGACCCGGCATCGCGCCCCGACATCTACGGCAAGATCGGCAACTCCGGCGTCAACGTGCCCACGCTCGACGACATGAAGAAGCTCTACTCGGGCTTCGACCTGTGCGCGCCCAACACCTCGGTGTCGATGACGATCAATGGCCCGGCGCCGATCATCCTCGCGATGTTCATGAACACCGCGATCGACCAGCAGATCGAGAAGTATCTGAAGGAAGATTCCGCGCGCTGGGCCGCCGCGCAGGCGAAGATCGAGAGCCTGTTCGAAGGGCGTCAGCGGCCGCGCTACCACGGCGAACTGCCGGCCGGCAACGATGGCCTCGGGCTCGCCCTGCTCGGCGTGACCGGCGACCAGCTCGTCGATGCCGATACCTACGCGCGGATCAGGGCGCACACGCTGTCGACCGTGCGCGGCACCGTGCAGGCCGACATCCTCAAGGAGGACCAGGCGCAGAACACCTGCATCTTCTCCACCGAGTTCGCGCTGCGCATGATGGGCGACATCCAGCAGTTCTTCGTCGACCACAAGGTGCGCAATTTCTACTCGGTGTCGATCTCGGGCTATCACATCGCCGAGGCTGGCGCCAACCCGATCTCGCAGCTCGCCTTCACGCTGTCCAACGGCCTCACCATCGTCGAGTACTACCTCGCGCGTGGCATGCACGTGGATGACTTCGCGCCCAACCTGTCGTTCTTCTTCTCCAACGGCATGGACCCGGAGTACACCGTGATCGGCCGCGTCGCGCGGCGCATCTGGGCGCGCGCGATGCGCGAGCGCTACGGCGCTAACGAGCGCAGCCAGATGCTCAAGTACCACATCCAGACCTCGGGTCGCTCGCTGCACGCGCAGGAAATCCAGTTCAACGACATCCGCACCACGCTGCAGGCGCTGTACGCGCTGTTCGACAACTGCAACAGCCTGCATACCAATGCCTACGACGAGGCGATCACCACGCCGACCGAGGAAAGCGTGCGTCGCGCGGTGGCGATCCAGATGATCATCAACAAGGAGCTGGGCCTGAACTACTGCGAAAATCCGTGGCAGGGCAGCTTTGCGGTCGATTACCTCACCGACCTGGTCGAAGAGGCCGTGTACCGCGAGTTCGAGGCGATCAGCGAACGCGGCGGCGTGCTTGGCGCGATGGACACCATGTACCAGCGCGGCAAGATCCAGGAAGAGTCGCTCTACTACGAACACAAGAAGCACGACGGCAGCCTGCCGCTGGTCGGCGTCAACATGTTCCTGCCCAAGGAGCACGGCGGCGAGATCGCCACCCAGATCGAGCTGATCCGCTCGACCGAGGAGGAAAAGGCGCAGCAGATCGACAACGTGCGCGGCTGGCAGCTCAATCGCAACCACCTCGCGCCGAGCGGTGAAACCTCGCACCAGCACGGCACCGACGTCGACGAAGCCGACACCGATGCGCATGACGGCCACGGCCTGCGCTACCTGCAGGACACGGCGCAGGCGCGCCAGAACGTGTTCGCGACCTTGATGGAGGCGGTCAAGACGCACAGCCTCGGGCAGATCAGCCATGCGCTCTACGACGTCGGCGGCGAGTACCGGCGCAACATGTAAGCCGTTTGGATCACGCAACGAACGAAGGCCCGCCGTTTGGCGGGCTTTCGCCATGACGACTTGCGTCATATGACGGAGCCCGTTATGGTTTCCCCGTGATCAGAAACTTTGCCGGCAAGGAAGCGGAAAGGATCTGGGGCGGAACGCCTTCCCGGCGGTTGCCCGCCGATATCCAGTCCGTGACCCGCCGCAAGCTGCGCATGCTCAACAATGCCGCCTCGCTGGACGATCTTCGCATCCCGCCGGCCAACCGTCTGGAAGCACTCAAGGGCGGTCGCAAGGGCGAGCACGGCATCCGCATCAACGATCAATGGCGGATCTGCTTTCGCTGGATCAACGGAGACGCCCACGACGTGGAGATCGTCGATTACCACTGACGCAAACGAGCCGACCATGAGTACCCTGCCCAACATCCATCCCGGTGAAGTGCTGCTGGAGGAGTTCCTCACTCCGATGGGCATCAGCCAGAACGCGCTGGCCCGTGCCGCCGGTGTGCCGCCGCGTCGCATCAACGAGATCGTGCTCGGCAAGCGTGGCATCACGGCGGACACGGCCGTGCGCCTGGCCGCCGCCTTGGGTACCAGCGAGCGGTTCTGGCTCGGCCTGCAGGCTGACTACGATCTGGAAGAAGCGCATCGTGCGCTGGGCAATGCGATAGGGAAAATCGAGCGACTTGCCGCGTAGGCGATCAGTGCCGAAGACCTGCACGGTTTCCGGTTGCAGGACTTCGTCAACAACCCGTCCCGCACGCGCGATCGCGACACTATCCGGGAGTTGCTGCGGACACGGCGTGGAAAGCTCAACATGGCCGATGTACGCGACTACTTCGCCTTGTTCGTCCGCACGGAATGGCTCGATGAACTCCTTGCGCCTTGCCCAACTGGCCGACCGAGCGCCCTGACCCGGTAGCCGAGCCCTTGGCCGGAAGCCGCATCGCGTCGGCGTCGCTGCCGGGGAAGCGTGATCTTTCCGATTGGGTGGAATTGACGGAGGCGGTTGAGCCGTTGTGCCCGGTGTGGCCGGAGAGGCATGTGGCGTGGAGCGCAACGAAATGCCTACTCCGACCGCAGCTCCCCCAGCACGCATTGCCGCGCAGGCTGCGCGTGGAAGGCGAACGCATCAACCTCGCATTCCGTCGGATCGAGGCGGGGCAGGCGAGTCCAGCGGACTCAGCACGCCGCGCCCGCCGCGATTGAGCACGTGCGTGTAGATCTGCGTCGTTGCCACGTCCTTGTGACCGAGCAATTCCTGGATCGTGCGGATGTCGTAGCCGCTTTCCAGCAGGTGCGTGGCGAAGCTGTGGCGCAGCGCATGCGCGCGCAGCGGCTTGACGATGCCTGCCGTCAGGCGCGCGCGCCGCAGCGCACGGGACAGGATCGCATCGTCGAAATGATGGCGGCGTTCGTGCCCGTCCAGCGGGTCGGTCGAGCGATTCACAGAAGGAAACACGAATTGCCAGCCGAATTCGCGCCCGGCGCGCGGATATTGCCGCGCCAGCGCATGCGGCAGCCGAGCTTCGCCGAATCCTTCCGCCAGGTCGCGAGCGTGCAGCAGGCGCGCGCGCTCGATCTCGCGCATCAACGGCTCGTGCAGGGAACGCGGCAGCATCGTCCGGCGATCCTTGCCTCCCTTGCCATCGCGTATGCAAATCTCGTTGCGTGCGAAATCCACGTCCTTCACACGCAGCCGCAGGCATTCCATCAATCGCATGCCGGTGCCGTACAGTAGGCTGGCGATCAGCCACGGCCGACCCTCCATGGCCGCCAGCAATCGCCGCACCTCGTCCTGTGACAACACGATCGGCAGGCGTCGTGGCCGCTTCGCGCGCACGACCCCTTCCATCCACGGCAAGTCGAGCCGAAGCACCTCGCGATACAGGAACAACAACGCCGACAGCGCCTGGTTCTGCGTGCTGGCCGCAACACCGCCCTGTACGGCCAGGCCGCTCAGAAACCGCTCCACGTCCGTGGCGCCGAGTTCGCGCGGGTGGCGCCTGCCGTTGGCCAGGATGAACCGCCGTATCCACCCCGTGTACGCCTGCTCGGTGCGCAAGCTGTAGTGCTTCAACCGGATCCTGCGCCGAACTTCGTCCATCAGGCGCGGAACCTGCCGCCTCGACGGTTCGCCGGATACGCCTTCGTTTCCAAGCCTGTAACTCATTACGCCCTCATCCATGCCGGATAACGCAGCCATATTCAGGCAACGCGGCGAGCGAAAGGAATCGGCAACTTCCTGAGTTCGTGTAGGAAAGCGGCTTGACCACGAGGTGGCCCTGGCCGACTATCCAGTGCTACGCCCCGCTTACGGGGTCTACTTGGC
>NZ_JAHCAQ010000019.1 GCF_019634845.1 Dokdonella sp. | reverse complement strand
GCACCTCCGCCTGCGTGAGCTCACTCGCCAGCGCCGCGAGCAAGGCGCGCTTCTCCGCTGTCGACAAGGCGGCGATCACACCAGACGTACCGGTTACCGGAGGCGTGCCGTCTGCGCCGCGGCTGGCGGTGAGGAGTCCGACGAACGCCCTTCCGTCATCGCGCGTGAGGTTGGGAATAAAGCGCGAATAGACCCGGAACAGCATCTCGGTGGTGGAATGACCGAGCACCTTCGCCACCCATTCCGGGTTCTCGCCGGAGGCCAGCATCAGGGTGGCCGCCGTATGCCGCATTTGGTACGGCGGCCGCGAGCGCAGACCAAGATTGCGAAGCAACGGATACCAGACACGATTGGTGAAATTGACCGCGTCGACCGGATTGCCGTGCGGAGAATGGAACACCCATTCGCTATCCGGTTTCGCATTCGCCTTCTGCTGCTCGAACGCGGCTCGCACCTGCGGCACCATCGGTATGATCCGTTTCGACTCCTCCGTCTTGGTGTCGCCGTCACCACCACGAGAAACCGTACGTTCGACGCTGATCAGATTGCCGTCGAAGTCGATGTCGCACCACTTCAGTCCATTGGCCTCGCCCGTGCGCAAGCCGGTGAACAGCCGCACGATCAGGTAAGGCCGATAGTCCTTGCGCACCGTGGAAATCAGTCGATCCGCTTCATCCAGCGTGAACGGAAGGATCTCGACGCGTTTCTGCTTGAGTGGCTTGATGCCGCGCGCCGGCGAGTCCAGGTCGTAGCGGTCGCACGCCTCCACGAGGATGGCCTTCAACTGCGCCATCAGCTTGTTGATGCGCTTGGCGGAAAGCGACTGCCCACCGCGACCGCAGCGCTGGGCGATGGCGGCGCGGAACTGAAGCACGTCGGCACGCGAGATCTCGTTCAGCGCCTTGTCGCCGAGCACCGGGAAGAAGATGCGATCCAGCGTGTCGCGCATCGACTGGCAATGCCGCTTGCGCCAGCGCACCCTGGATTCCGCAAACCAGATTTCGGCGAAGTCGCGAAACGTCGGTAGTTCCTTGGTGCTCGCCGATGCTGGCGAGGCTGCATCGGGAGAAGGCGTGGACTTCGATCCCTGCGCTTTGGCGCGGGGACTGGCTGGGAAAAAGTCCGCATAGACGAAGACTCCCTGCCCGATCGCCCGTTGGATTCGGTCGGCCAGCTTCTGCAGCCGCTCGCGGTTGCCCGGCGTATCCGCCAACAGCGTCTGCTCACGACAACGCTCGCCGCGGTAGCGGAAATCGATCAGCAGCAGGCCCGTATCCTTGCGTGCGCGCACACTAGCCATGCGCGACACCTCCGCCCGCCATCGGGATCGCATCGGTCAGCGAACAGCGCTTGATGTCGCGCTCGATGGCTTCCCAAATGAACAGCAACTTCCGACCACCGAAAGGACGGAAGTAGTGGGTGCCCTCCAGCAGGACCGAGTCCTTCAGTCGGTCTCGGATGGTCCGCGTGTCGTAGTGGATGCGCGCGGCAAGCTGGTCTGTCGTGAGGTAGGTTTCGCTCATTTGCATGCTCCTTCGCTATGCTGGCCTGTCGAAAGATCAATTAAACGATCATTCGGTGACAGCTATAGCATGCAAAAGAGCGTTGTCAAGTTCAAACGATAATTTGTGTCATCACTGGATAGTTGGAGTAGGCAGATGCTGCGTTTCAAGCTGTCCGAACGAATCGCCGACAAGCAATTCAAGGAGCGTCGACGCATCACCGCGCTGGAAATCTCCGAGGCCACGGGGATCAACCGGATGACGCTCTCAAAGCTCATGAACAAGCACGGCGCCAACGTCCAGACGGACAACTTGGATCGGCTTTGCACCTACTTCGGTTGCCGGATCGAGGATCTCGTGGAACATGTGGCTGACACTTGATCGGTGTACGCAGGCCAAGAACGCAGCATTGCGAGCCTTGCCTGGTTCCATAGGCCCGAACGCGCCGCGAGCAAGGCATCGAACAAGGGGAATCGGAAGTAATGCGTGGACTGACCATTCCGCTGGAAGATCGGGACCATGCTGCGGCGGAGCATGAAGACGTTTTCCGCCGCCGCTTCGGGAAGGTGCGCCGAGTTCGGGGCACGCAAGCTCCTTGCGTTACTCGGGGTATTGGGGATCGAGTTGGAATTCGTCGAACCGTGCCGTCGGGCTCCCTGGATGATCTCCGACGCGAGCGAGGCGGTTGATCGGTTGCGTGGATGGAAGATTGGAACTCTGAGCAACGAGGAGGGGGGAAATGGAGGCACCGGCGCCCGGCGCGCGCGTCCTGATCCGGGACGAGGAATGGCTGGTCCGCGGCGCGAACCAGTGCGACCTTGGGGGATATGAACTGGAGTGCCTGGGGGTCTCGGAAACGGTCCGCCACCGCGAAGCCCTGTTCCTGACCGAGATCGACGAGGTTCGTGTCCTCGATCCGCGCGATACCGAACTGGTTGGCGACGATTCCCCGGCCTACATCGGCAGCCGTCTGTATCTGGAAGCCCGGCTCCGCCAGACCGTGCCCACCGGCACCGACCTGGCCCTGGGCCATCGCGGCGCCATGGACGCCCTGCCGTTCCAACTGCTCCCAACCCATCAGGCGCTGGAGCAGGTCCGCCCGCGCTTCCTGATCGCCGACTCGGTCGGCCTGGGCAAGACGCTCGAAGCCGGCATCCTGCTGTCGGAGCTAATGCGTCGTGGCAAGGGCCGCCGCATCCTCGTGGTCACCACCAAGAGCATGATGCGGCAGTTCCAGAAGGAGCTGTGGAGCCGCTTCTCCATCCCGCTCACCCGGCTCGACTCGGCCGGCATCCAGCGCATTCGCCGCCAGCTGCCGGCCAACCACAACCCCTTCCTGTACCACGACAAGACCATCATCTCGGTCGATACCCTCAAGAAGGACAGCGAGTACCGGCATTACCTCGAAAACGCCTTCTGGGACATCATCGTCATCGACGAGGCCCACAACGTCTCGTTCAAGGGCAGCAGTGCCGGGCGCAGCAAGCGCGGCAAGCTGGCCAACCTGCTGGCGCAGCGTTCGGACGCATTGATCCTCCTGACGGCAACGCCGCACAACGGCCGCCCCGAGAGCTTCGCCAGCCTGATGCGGATGCTCGATCCCACCGTCCTGCCGCCGCGCAAGACCGACTACACCCGCGACGACATCGCCCACCTGTTCGTGCGCCGCTTCAAGGCCGACGTGCGCGACGAAATCCGCCAGCACTTCCCGGAGCGGCAAGTGTTTCGCTTCAAGGCTTCGCCCAGCGCAGCCGAAGAACGCGCCTTCGCTGCCTTGGCCGATCTCGATCTCGCCATCGACCAGGATCGCCGCGGCGCCGACATGCTGTTCCGCACCACGCTGGAGAAGGCGCTGCTGTCCTCGCCGGCCGCCTGCGCGCAGACCGTGCGCGAGCGCATGAGCCGCCTGGCCAAGCGCGATCCCGGCCACCCCGACTTGCAGGCGTTGCAGGCCTTGCGCGACGCCGTGGAGGCCATTGCGCCCAACGACGTCAGCAAGCTCAACGAACTGGTCCACCGGCTCCAATCGGACTCGACCTGGCGCTGGGACAAGACGGTGGCATCCGACCGTCTGGTCGTGTTCACCGAGCGCATCGAAACGCTGAAGTTCCTGCAAACCCACCTCGCCGCCCGGTTGGGCCTGGCCGACAACGCCGTCGCCATCCTGCATGGCCAGTTGCCCGACACCCAGATCCAGCAGACGGTCGAGGACTTCGGCAAGACCAGCTCCCCAGTCCGCCTGTTGATCGCCTCGGACGTCGCCTCCGAAGGCATCAACCTGCATTTCCAGTCGCACCGGCTGGTGCACTTCGACATCCCGTGGTCGCTGATGGTGTTCCAGCAGCGCAACGGTCGCGTCGATCGCTATGGGCAAACGAAAACCCCGCTGATCGCTTACCTGTTCAACGAGGTCGAGCACCCGCGCCTCAAGGGCGACCTGCGCATCCTCGAAATCCTCACCGAGAAGGACGAGCAGGCCGCGAAGAACATCGGCGATCCATCGATCTTCATGGGCCTCTACGACGAGGCCGAGGAAACCCGGCGCGTCGCCACCGCAATCGAGTCCGACGAATCAGCCGAGTCTTTCGACGCATCCCTGCAAGCCCCCGCAGGCGGTCTGGACTGGCTCGATGCCCTGATGGGCGGCGCAGATGCCCCGCCACCCGTTCAGGCTGCCGCCCATGAGTCGCTGTCGCTGTTCCGCAGCGATTTCGACTACCTGCGCCAGGCCATCGAGCACCTGCACCGCGCCAATGCGCTGCCAACCAGCGCGCAGATCGATGCCGACAGCCGCACGATCGCCATCCAGCCCGGCGAAGACCTGCACCGCTTCCTGTCCGGACAACTGGCATCGGAGATGCGTCCGGACGACCACCGCTACGTGCTCTGCGCCGATCGCACTGCCGTACAGCAGGCCATCGCCCACGCCCGCGATGGCGACACCTGGCCCGACCTGCAACTGCTCTGGCCCCTGCACCCGATCGCGCAATGGATCGATTACCGCCTGCTGGCCCAGATCGGCCGGCAGAAGGCCCCGGTATTGCGTGTGGCGCGGGGCATTGCCGAGGGGGATGCCTTGGTGCTGATTGCCGCAGTCATTCCCAACCGTCGCGGCCAGCCTGTGATCAACGACTGGTTCGCCGTCTGTGTGGGCGCCGATGGCCAGGAGCGCGGCGCGCTCACCATGGAAGAAGTGGTGCAGATAACCGGCCTGGGCCGTGAAGAAGTCCCCAATGCCGGCAAGCCCATCGACGCGCCCGCGCTCAAGCGCCGCCTGATTCCGGCGCTCGACGCCGCCGCCAGACGCATGGCGGATCAACACAAAGTCTTCAGCCAGAACGCCAAGCGGCGCACCGGCGAAGAATTGGCACGGCTCGATGCCCTGCGCCGTGCTCACCTTAGCCAACTGGAGGTCGATTTCCGCGGCGGCGACGATGCCATGGCTCACCTGCGCGAACGCAAGAAGCAGCAGCAGGCGCAAGACACCGAACGCCTGTTCGAGAACTACCGCGAATGGGTCAGCCGTACCCTCGAACTCGATCCCCGCGCCCAGCTCACGGTCGCCGCCGTGCTGATCGCCTGAAGGTGCCGCCATGACCTTTCCGCTGACCGGCATCGACAACGCCAACGACTTCTACAGCCAGCACTACCTCGACGAAGTGCTGGACAACGACCTCAAGGACCTGTTCGCCCAATGGAGCGAGCAGGGCAGCGCCGCGCCGCCCGCCCGCCTGCGCCAGATGGCCGGCGACTACCTCAAGCTGCGCGATCAAGTGCGCAAGTCGCGCACGCTGGAAGACCGCGTGGCCTTGCTGCACGCCATCGCCGAGCGCCTGTTCGGCGTGCTCGGCTTTGACCTGCAACCGCAAACCCTGTCGCTGGAAGACGGCGACCTGCCGGTGCTGGCCTGCTACCGCGGCAGCGATGGCCATCCGGCGCTGGTGATCGCCTTGGCCCCGTTCGCGCCCGACGAGGATGCCGACGACTGGTCGGCTCTCGGCAGTCGCCCGCTGCAAGTCGCCGCTGGCGAGCCGGCCCTGATGCCGGAAGACAGCGACTGGGAAAGCGTCGCCACCAAACTGGTGTTTGCCGACACCCACCCGCCGCGCTGGCTGCTGCTGCTTGGCCACGACGAACTGCTGGTGATCGAGCGCGCCAAGTGGAGCCGCAAGGCCCTGCTGCGCTTTGACCTGCCGGAAATCTTCGGCCTGCGCGACGACAAGCTGTTCCGCGCCACCGCCGCACTGGCCAGCCGCGATTCCATCCTGCCGGCCGAGGGCGGCGCCGCCCTGCTCGATACCCTGGACGGCAACTCCCACAAGCACGCCTACGGCGTTTCCACCGATCTCAAGTACGCCCTGCGCGAGGCGATCGAACTGATCGGCAACGAGGCCATCCGCCACAAGCGCACCGTTGCCAAGGAAAAGGTCTTCGACCGCAACGACCTCGACCTCGCCGCGCAACTGTCGGAAGAATGCCTGGTCTTCATGTACCGGTTGCTGTTCGTGTTCTATCTGGAATCGCGCCCGGAACTCGGCTACGCGCCCATCCAGGCCGCCGCCTACCTCAAGGGCTACAGCCTGGAACACCTGCGCGATCTGGAAAACCTTGCCCTGCAGACGCCGGAAGCCGAAGACGGCAGCTACATCCACGACTCCATCAGGATTCTGTTCGACCTGATCTGGAACGGCTTCCCGCCGGCCGACGCTGCGGGCGATGGCCTGCCGGGCCTGGCCGGCGTACACGGCAACGGCTTCCGCCTCGCGCCGCTGCAAGGCCATCTGTTCGATCCGGCGCGGCTGAAAATTCTCGGCAGCGTGAAGCTGCGCAACCGGGTCATGCAGCAGGTCATCGGCCTGATGTCACTGTCCAGGGGCGGCAGCAAGCGCCGCGCCGGTCGCATCAGCTACGCGCAGTTGGGCATCAACCAGCTCGGCGCGGTGTACGAGGCGCTGCTCTCCTACCGGGGTTTCTTTGCCGAAGAAGACCTGTATGAGGTCAAGCCCGCGAAGGGCACGGCATCAGCCACGGCGGACGACGATGCCGACGCGGATGAAGCGGACGACACCGGCGAGGCCACCACCGAAACCTGTGGCAACCGCGACGAAATCGACCCGCTGGCACCCGCCTGGTTCGTCCCCGCCAGCCGCATCCGTGACTACGCCGACGCGGAGAAATTGTTCGGCGGCGAACCGCGCATCCATCCGCGCGGCAAGTTCATCTACCGCCTGGCCGGGCGCGAGCGCGAAAAATCCGCCAGCTACTACACGCCCGAAGTGCTCACCCGCTGCCTGGTCAAGTACGCGCTCAAGGAACTGCTGAAGGACGTCGCCTGCGCCGACGACATCCTGAAGCTCACCGTCTGCGAGCCGGCCATGGGCAGCGCCGCGTTCTTGAACGAAGCCATCGACCAACTGGCCGAAGCGTACCTGCAACGCAAACAGCAGGAGCTGGGCCAGTCCATCGACCACGACCGCTACACCCACGAAAAGCAGCGCGTGAAGATGTACATCGCCGACACCAACGTGTTCGGCGTGGACTTGAACCCCATCGCCGCGCAGCTGGCCGAAGTCTCGCTGTGGCTCAACGCCATCTTCCAGGGCGCGCACGTGCCGTGGTTCGGCCTGCAACTGTTCAACGGCAACTCGCTGGTCGGTTGCCGCCGCGATGCCTTCAGCACCGCCCAGCTCACGCCGGGTCGTGGTGAAAGCGGCAATGCCGAACTGGACTGGCGCGTCGCCGTGCCGCAGCGCATCGCACTGGGCGGCAGCGAAGGCGCTGCATTCACCAACCACCACATCTGGCACTTCCTGCTGCCCGATCCCGGCATGGCCGGTTGCAGCGACAAGGTGGTCAAGGCGCTCGAACCCGAGCACTTCGAGCGCATGAAGCAATGGCGCAAGACCTTCAACAACCCGCTCACGCGCGATGAAGTCGAGCGCGCCCGTCGCCTGTCGCAGGCGGTGGAAGCCCTCTGGCAACAGCACGCCGCAGAACTCGCCCGCGTGCGTGCGCTCACCAGTGACGAGCTGCACGTCTGGCCTGACGCAGCGCCCAACCATGCGCCCACCAGCACCGCGCAGAAGGACGCGGTCTGGCAGCGCGAAATGCTCAGCGAACAGGTGCGCAACGCCTCGCCCTACCGCCGTTTGAAGCTGGTGATGGATTACTGGTGCGCGCTGTGGTTCTGGCCGGTCACCGAAGCGGCCGAACTGCCCAGCCGCGAGGAATGGTGGAACGATCTGGAGTTCCTGATCCTCGGCAACGCGGTCGATGTGGAAGTGCAGCCGGTCGAAGGCGCGAATGGCGACCTGTTCCAGGCCGAAAAGACCGCCGCCGAACCGCAGGCGCGCCTGAACCTGGACGTGGCCCGCGACCGCTTCGGCCACGTCCACCTCGATCTGCTGCTGCAAACCAACCCGCGCCTGCGCCAAGCGCAGCAGCTCTCCGACACGCTGCACTTTTTCCACTGGGAACTGGCCTTTGCCGATCTGTTCGCCCAGCGCGGCGGCTTTGACCTGATCCTCGGCAATCCGCCGTGGATCAAGGTGGAGTGGAACGAGCAAAGCCTGCTGGGCGATTTCGATGCCCGCTTCGTGGTGCGCAAGCTCAGCGCCAAGCAGACCGCCGACCAGCGCGACGCGGTGTTTGCCGCCTTGCCCGCCGCCCGCGCCGAGTACATCCACGAGTGTGCCGCGCAGGAAGGCACCCAGGCTTTTCTCAACGCGCTGCAAAACTACCCGCTGCTCAAGGGCGTGCAGACCAATCTGTACAAGTGTTTTCTGCCGCTGGCATGGAATCTCACGGCACGCCGAGGGGTTTCGGGCTTTGTGCACCCAGAAGGCCCTTACGACGATCCCAAGGGCGGGGCACTGCGCGAGGCGCTGTATGCGCGGCTGCGCGCACACTTCCAGTTCCAAAACGAAATGACGTTGTTCGAAGGAACCAACGACCACGGGCGCTTGCGCTTCGGACTGCACGTGTACGCTGGGCGGACCGCCGAAATCGGCTTCGATCACCTGTCCAATCTGTACTGGCCGGCGACCATCGATGCCAGCTATGCGCATGACGGCAGTGGAATGGTAGGCGGCATCAAGACTGCCGAAGGCAAGTGGAACACCGCCGGCCACCGTGACCGCATCGTGCGCGTGGACGAGGCGGCGCTGGCGGTGTTCGCCAAGCTGTACGACGAACCCGGCACCCCGCCATGCCGCGCGCGCCTGCCGGCCCTGCACGCGGGCGCGCTGAACCGCGTGCTGCGCAAGCTGGCCGACTACCCGCGCCGCCTCGGCGATCTGGGTGAGGACTACTACGCCACCGAGATGTGGCACGAAACCATGCAGCAGAAAGACGGCACCATCGTCCGCCGCGCCCCCGGCGACAACGCCTTTCCGGCATCCGCGCAGGACTGGGTGCTCTCCGGCCCGCATTTCTTTCTTGCCAACCCGTACAACAAGACCCCGCGCCGCGTCTGCACCGCCAACGGCCACTACGACGTGCTGGATCTGGACACCCTGCCCGACGACTACCTGCCGCGCAGCAACTACCACCCCATGCCCGACCGCAGCGAATACGCCCGCCGCGTGCCGCGCGTGAGCTGGGTGGAACCGGGACAGACCACCGCGAAGCCGGTGACGGATTACTACCGGCTCGTTCACCGTAGACGACTAGCTCAATCAGGTGAGCGCACCCTTGTTCCCGCTCTCATGCCACCCGGAGCGGCAATCGTTAATACCTGCGTATCAACGAACTTTCACGAACAAGAAGATCTAATTGCATCCGTCGCGATGCTGGGCTCCCTAGTTTCCGATTTTTTTGTCAAGAGCACTGGACGAGGTGATCTTTACGGGGAAGGGCTGGCGCAGTTTCCTTCGATTGATATCACTCCTGGCCTTTCTTTCCGTGTGTTGGCTCTCAACTGCCTCACCACCCACTACGCCGCCCTCTGGAACGAAGTCTTCGACCCCGCCTTCACTCGGCAAGGCTGGAGCCAACCCGCCAACCCGCGCCTGCCGCAGGATTTCTTCGCCCGGCTCACCCCGCACTGGCAACGCCACTGCGCCTTGCGCCACGACTATGCCCGCCGCATGGCCCTGGTCGAAATCGACGTGCTGGTGGCGCAGGCCCTGGGCCTGACCCTCGACGAGCTGCTGCTGATCTACCGCGTGCAGTTCCCGGTGATGCAGCAATACGAGCGCTACACCTGGTACGACATCCACGGCCGCATCGCCTTCACCAATTCCAAGGGCCTCGTCGGCGTCGGCCTGCCGCGCACAGCCGCCCGCAACCACGCCGAATGCACCATCGAGTACCCCGACGGCCGCACCGAACGCCGCCGCCTCGGCTGGGAAGACATCCAACCCACCCTCAACCCCGACGGCACCCACACGCCCCACATCCCCGACGACACCCGCATCCGCCGCCCCATCCTCGACGACACCCTCCCCGACGGCCCGCACCCGCGCGTCATCGAATACGTCGCACCGTTTGCCACCGCCAGCCGCGAGGATGACTACCGCCTTGCCTGGGCATTTTTTTCCAACGAGACGGCAGCATGAATGATTATTGGAACGCCGCTGCGCACGTAACCTTGCCGGTCAAGCGGGTGAATGGCCACTGGGAACTGCTCTACGGCGGCGATACCGGCGTTCGTGATGGCACGTACGGCGAACTTCGGGTTGCCGTTTCCAGCATCGAGGACGCGGCCATCCGCGAGCGCCTGACCAAGATCACCACCGTGAAGGCGCTCGACGAAGGTGCGGAGTTGCGCGTTGCCCTGCGGGATCCATCCGGTAAGCTAATCGACGACAAGCAAATCGGCATCGACGTGGCCGATCTGCCTTCCGGCTGTACCCGCTGGGAAGCGATCAAGATTGGACCACAAACCCCCGCAACCAAACCGATGGATTCCAAACGTGGTGGCTTGTGGATCCGTCAGCGCGGTGTCGACCGCACCGACCTGGTGTGCAGCAGCGTGGCAATGCCCGAGGAATTCAAACCCGGCCATGCCACCGCGATCAGCCTCAATCACGCCTGCACGCTGTTGTCCGAGAAGTACGAAACCCAACGCATTTCGCACACGCTCAACGTCTACCAGCACGTTTTTTATTGCGAATCCGGGTCGAGCAAACCGCGCTGGCTTCCCCTCGACGTGCTCCGCAACGGCGTCATCGCCGACATGGAGCACGGGATTCTCGCCGACGCCTGGAAAACGCTTGAGCAGCAACTGGGATTTCGGCCTATGCCGAAACCCGAGGCGAACAGCCGCGGCCGCCGGCGCAATCGTTGAATCAGCACGACGGGGGGGGGGCAGGCAATGACACAAATTTCGTTCGAGCAAAGTCTGGTCGTTGCGGGCACACGCGTCCGCTCGCGCCACGATGCCGGCCTGGTCGGTGAATCCACCGGTCGCACCCGCGACGACGGTGACGGGCTGATGGTGCAGGTCCGCTTTTCCGGGAAGCAAGAAAAGCGAAGGGCGAACCGGGAGGTCCATGACCAATGAAAATTGGGGAGCGAGTCCGCCATAACAGCCGGCCCGAAATTGGAACGGGTGAGATCACGCACTTGTATGGAGATGGTTATTGCGATGCGGTGTTCCCCACGTGTTCATTTTCCTGGGTCGAGTTGTCTGCATTTACTTGGGTTGAAGCTGAGGAGGCAATCCGCGAGATAGAGTGGTTGTTGTATGAAGGCAGATTCGATGCAGCCGAGAAGCTCCATGCGCGGAACGCCAAGCATCTGGCGCGCACGGAATTTGACGCCCGTGTTGCGAAAGCACGCCTCGCCTATGAGGAACGTGTCGCGCGCGAGGAGCGGGAGCGGATCGTGCAAGAGCAGGCGGCACTCCGCGCTCGCGTGGAAGCGTATCTTGAAGACTGGAACTTTAAGGCAGCGGAGGGTTTGTACAATTCCTCCTGCGTCGATTGGTGGCCGATTGCGGAGTTTGAAACGCTTCTTGCGGGAACCATGCGCGCAAAAGACTTCGTAAAGGGATACCCGGGCGCGTCGCTGGCAGATCTGGACGCCCGTTACCACGACGGGCTTGACCGAAGCCTGCCTGCCGATGACTACGCTTTCCTGAAGTTGCCCAAGTTGCAGCTGCGTCTGGCACGGTTGGGCATGCCTCTGGATGAAGAGCAGTTGCTTGCCTGTGCGCACCCCGAGCGGCATCGCTTGATCCGTGCACGCGCCGGATCTGGCAAGACCAGGACCTTGGCGGCACTGGCGGCGTTGACCATTCATGACGAGGCACTCGACCCTGACCAGGTGCTCATCCTGGCTTTCAACAAGAAGGCCGCGAACGAGATTGGCGATCGGGTTCGTGGCGCGGCCGGGATCGATGAGTTTCGCAACGCCAGGACGTTCCACAGCCTTGCTTGGCAGCTAGCCGATCACGCCGGGCGGGAGCTGATCTTCGACGATGGCAACCTGGCACCCTCCCGCCGCAAACAGATCGGCTTCGTGGAGCGAATCATCGAGTCGATCATGAATCCTGTCTTCCGCGAACAGCTCTATGAGTTCTTTCGCCGTGAGCTGGATCAAATGGATCGACTTGGCTCCAATCTGTCGAAGGAAGAGTACGTTGCCTTCCGGCGGTCCATGGTGGACTACACGCTGGGTGGAGAGACGGTCAAGTCCAATGGCGAGAAGTTCATCGCGGACTTCCTGTTCGAGCATGGCATCGCGTACAAGTACGAGAAAGTTTGGTCCTGGGACAAGCAGGATCGCTTGCGGGGCGACCCCTATCGACCCGACTTCTCCATCCTCGATGGCGGCCGCGATGTCATCCTCGAGCATTGGGCGGTCGATCCAAACGACCCTTCCGCACATCTTCCGGACTGGTGGGAGACCAAGACACAGGACTACCTGGACCAGATCAAGGCCAAGCGTGAATTCTGGGCGAAACGTGGCGTTGTTCTGCTGGAAACCCATGCCGGCATGCTTGCCCGTGGCCGTGCGGCGTTCGAGGGTTCGCTGAGGGCACTGCTGGAGCGCGCCAATGTTCGCTGCCGCAAGCTCGAGCATGACGAGCTGGTCCACCGTGTCGCGGAGGCACCGAGAACCGTTTCGAGGATGGCCGGGCTGTTCATGCAGTTCATTTCTCGGGCAAAGAAGCGCGGCTGGGACGTGGATGAAATGGCTGGGATCGTGCGGAATGCCCCAGACTCGGAGCCGCGCAACCGCGCCTTCCATGAATTGGCTGTTCGTGCCTATGCCGCTTACGAGCGGCAACTGGCCGAGCAATCGGCCATGGATTTCGACGATCTGTTGATCTCCGCTGCCGAGTGCGTGAGAAAGGACGGCGGCGCGGCACGTCTGCAACTGGACCGGAAAGACTCCATCGCCATCCGCGACCTCCGCTGGATCATGATCGATGAGTTTCAGGATTTTTCCGAGTTGTACTACCGGGTGATCGACGCGATTCTCGAGGCGAACCCCTTGATTCGCGTAGTTGCGGTAGGCGACGACTGGCAGGCGATCAACGGTTTCGCTGGTGCGCAGCTCACGTTCTTCAACCAGTTTGATGACTACTTTCCCCGTGCGGGTGCAGCGACCATTGCCAAGAATCGCCGTTCCGGCAGGGCCATTGTTGGCGCTGGAAACCAGCTCATGAACGGGCGAGGGGAATCGGCGCTCGCCCATCACGACTTTGACGGCGATATCGACGTCGTGGCGATCGACAAGACCTGGCCTGAGGATGGAACGCCTTATCCTGAAATTGCCACGAGCGTTCGCGAGGATGGCCGTAAGAGCGTCAACTGGGAATTGGCCCGCGCACTAAAGGCGTGTGTCGATTACATCGCGGCATCGGTTTTTACCGACTCGGCAAAAGGGTTGCGTTGGATGCCTTCAGTACTGATTCTTGCTCGTACTGGTCGTGCGTACGGCGAAAGCTTGGATGGGTTCGGTGAATGTCTCGAGCAGGCTCTGCGCCTACATCCCGATTTGCAGGACCTGGCAAACGATTTTGCAGTGATTGGTGGGCGGCGCAAGTCAGTTCCAGACGGCGCTGTGCTGATCGAGGTCATGACGGCCCACAGGGCCAAGGGAAAGGAAGCCGACACAGTCATCGTCCTGGAATGCGTGCAACACCAATTCCCCAAGGTGCATGCCGACAATCAGCTCTTCGGTCCGTTCGGTGTCACGGCAGAGGACGTGCTGGCTGAGGAGCGGCGATTGTTCTACGTCGCAGCCACTCGGGCTGAGCATCGCTTGATGCTTCTCACCAAGACAGGCAAGGAGTCGCTGTATCTTGGAGCCATGAGGGGGCGGCGCCTGGCTGGCAACCGGCCCAAAGGTAATGGTGGACGGTTAGGCGCCGAGGCACAGTCGATCAAGGCGCAACTGGACCGCATCGACCGGGCGTCACTGATCCGGCAGAACGTCTCGCAACAGGCAGTATCCGCTTGGGATCGATTGGCCGCGCAGTCACTGGGCCCACCCGTGGTCGGATATTCCCTCTCCCAGAACCTGCATGCTGAACTGGCTTGGCCGAAGCATGTGCCGCCGCTGGTCATTCTTACTGGGCGGCACAGAGAGCAAGCCGCCCAGTGGCGTCAACAAGGCTGGCAGGTGCATCTGCCTTGACACCCAGCACTCATTGGCGGGATCCGGCATCCGCCGCGTTGCTGGACAGCACCAAGGCCAAGCGCGCGCGTTCCGGCAAGCGCGACGCCTTGGACGTCTGAGCATGGTCGAGCGCACCGTCTTCATCCATCTGCCCGATGAGACCGAAGCCGTTCCGGCCGGACGCCTGACGATGATCGAGCAGGGCTTGCAGGTGCAGGCCTCGACCTGCGCCATCTGCTGGATGCCGCGGCGCGGGTCGAGGAAGGCGAGCCGGTGCCGGCACACATGGAGGTGTTCTTCGCCCGCGGCCCTTCCATGGGCGGCGCACGGCCGAAGGCGGTGGTGACGATCGATGGCGGGGAGTGGATCGCAAAATTCCCAGCCAGGAACGATCCGTTCAACGTGCCCATCGTCGAGCGTGCCACCCTAAAGCCGGCACGCGAGGCAGGCCTGGTCGGTGAATCCACCGGTCGCACCCGCGACGACGGTGACGGGCTGATGGCGCAAATCCGCTTTCCCGGCCAGCAGTCGGAAATGATCTACCACCCATGAGTCTGCGCATTCCTTGCCCTCAACCATGAGGTGCTATATAAGGCTCATAACAAACATTAACTGGCGATATAAAGCCAATGGCAAAGACCAATCTCTTGCGTAGCACGCCCCCGCTCGAGGTTGAATCGGCCTTGCAGCGGCTGGGTGCGAACCTGAAATCCGCCCGCCTGCGCCGCAATCTCACCGTGGCTCAGGTGGCGGAGAAGATCGGCACCGGCCCACGCGCGGTGGCCGATGCGGAGAGGGGTAAGCCTGCTACCGCGATTGCCACGTACGCGGCGTTGCTGTGGGCCTATGGCTTGTTGCAACAGGCCGACCAGTTGGCCGCACCGGGTACGGACGAGGTGGGCCTGGCCCTGGCTGAAGGCCGCGAACGTGCGCGGCCAAAGCGCCGGCTCGACAATGATTTCTAAAGGACGGGCAGCGCAGCCATGAGCGAGTGCTTCGTCTACATCACCCTACCCGGACAGGTACAAGCCGTCACCGCAGGTCGCTTCGCGCTGGAGGTTGGGCGCAATGGCGTGCCGGTGGGGCGCTTCGTCTATGGCCGCCGCTACCTGCAACGCGACGATGCGGTGGAGTTCGATCCGGTGGAGCTGCGCCTGGGCGAGCGCGAATATCAGACCACGCACCACAAGGGCGTGTTCGGCGTGTTGCGCGATGCCGGGCCGGATTACTGGGGGCGGTTGGTGATCGAACGTCACGCGGGCAGGGCGCCGGCGGACGAGCTCGGTTATCTACTGGAGTCGGCCGATGATCGTGCCGGTGCCTTGGGCTTCGGCCTCAACGTCGAGCCACCGGCTCCGCGTCGTGAATACAACCAGACGCTGGAGCTGGCGAAGCTGCAGGAGACTGCCGAAGCCTTGCTCGATGCGGGCGAGCGGGTGGCCGATGTGACCACCACGCAGATCGCAGAGTTGCTGCGTGCCGGCACCTCCATGGGTGGCGCCCGCCCGAAAGTGGTGGTCGAAGACGACGGGGCGCTGTGGCTGGCCAAGTTCAACCTCAAGGATGATCGCTGGAACATGGCGCGGGTGGAACACGCCATGCTGCGCCTGGCCGCCCGGTGTGGTCTGGAGGTGGCGCAAAGCAAGGTGGTGTCTGTTGCCGGGCGTGATGTGCTGCTGGTGCGCCGCTTCGACCGCGACAAGGCGGATGGTGGTTACCTGCGTCATCGCATGGTCAGCGCCCTGAGCCTGCTGCGCGCCGACGAGGGCTACCACGACCGTCCGCGCTGGTCGTATCTGCTATTGGTCGAGGAGGTGCGGCGCACTTGCCTGCAGGCGGAAAAGGATGCGCAGGAACTGTTCCGGCGGATGTGCTTCAACGCACTGATCTCCAACAACGACGACCATCCGCGCAACCACGCCTTGCTGGCACGGGATCGTCACTGGGGTTTGTCGCCGGTCTATGACCTGACGCCCAACCCACAGGTGAGTATCGAGCGCCGCGACCTGGCGCTGACGGTCGGGGACTTCGGCCGGGCCGCCACGGCGGAAAACCTGCTCTCTCAATCGGCGCGCTTTGGCCTGCGCCACGATGATGCGGCGGAGGTTGTCGAGGCGATGCGGGCGACGGTGCAATCGCAATGGTTCGCCATCGCGCGTGCGGCCGGGGTGAGCGATGGCGATTGCGCCAGGATTGCCGGGGCGTTTGCCTATCCGGGATTCCAGTCGGCAGGGGAGCGTAAATGACATGCAGCCATTGATCGTCGCCGAACAGGTACGCCAGGGCGTCGCGGATTTCCTGGCCACGACCTTCCCGGCGACCACGCCCGGATTCGAAACGGTGATGGCGGATTTCCTCGCCACGCCGGGCAAGCTGGCGCAGGGGCCGTATGTCAGTATCGGCCTGCCGTTCCGCAAGTACGCGGGCAAGCCGGTGTTCGACTGGCTGGATAAGGGTTTCGTCCCGCATGCGCATCAGGCACGCGCTTTCGAGCGGCTGGTGGGTGACGAAGCGAAGTCAACGCTGATCGCGACAGGCACCGGATCGGGCAAGACCGAGTGTTTCCTCTACCCGGTGCTGGAGCACTGCCGACAGCAGCGGGCCGCAGGCAAACGTGGCATCAAGGCGATCCTGATCTACCCGATGAACGCGCTGGCTACCGACCAGGCCAGCCGACTGGCCAGGGAGATTCTGACGCGCCCGGCATTCGCAGGCATCAGTGCCGGGCTGTACGTGGGCGACGAACCGGGCGAGAAGAGCACCACGGTGCGCCAGTTGGACGATGGCCGCTATACCGTGATCACCGAGCGCGATCGCCTGCGCGAAGAACCGCCGGACATCTTGTTGACCAACTACAAGATGCTCGATTTTCTGCTGATTCGCGCTCGCGACTCGGTGCTGTGGCGGCACAACACACCCGATACGCTCCGCTTCCTCGTTGTGGACGAGCTGCACACGTTCGACGGCGCGCAGGGTACCGACCTTGCGTGCCTGATCCGCCGGCTCAAGGCCCGCTTGCGCACGCCGCCAGGCGTGCTGGCCTGCGTGGGGACTTCGGCCACGCTTGGCACGGAAGGACAGGAGCGCCTGCTCGCCTTTGCCGGTGACGTGTTCGGCGAGATCTTCGACGACCACGCCGTGATTGGCGAGGATCGTGAGTCGGTGGCCGAGTATCTGGCCAACGATGCGGTCGAGTTCATGCGCATGCCCACCGCCGCCGACTACCCACGTCTGGCGCAGGGCAAGCGCGACGCGAGCGAATACATCGCGGAGCAGTACGGGCTCTGGTTCGAAGCCGATGGCGAGGTGGATCCGCAGGACGTGCAGTTCCAGGTGCGCCTTGGTGCGCGGTTGAAGCAGCACGTTGCCTTCCAGAACCTGTTGCGCGATCTGCACCGCCTTGGCGGCAAGGCGGTGGCACTGGCCGACCTGGAAGACGCCATCTCGGCCCGGCTGCGTGACCGCGCGGCGGCACCGGGAGACTTTCCGCGGCGCTGGCTGCTCAGCTTGCTGGCCCTCGTCTCGCATGCGGCGGAATCCCGCGACGACAGCGGCCATCGCCGGCCGTTTCTCTCGGTGCGCGTGGAGTTGTGGCTGCGCGAGCTGCGGCGCATGGTCGCCAGCGTGTCCGATCGGCCGCAGTTGGTGCATTCGGACGACCTGCCTGGTAATGATGCCGGCGTCCATCTGCCGCTGATCCACTGCCGTGACTGTCACGTCATGGGCTGGGGCGCGGTGGTCAGCCCCACGGAAAGGAATCGCCTCAAGGCGGACTTGCAGGGTTTCTATCGCGCCTTCTTCGGGCTGGATCTCGGTACGCGTTTCCTGTTTCCCGCCATGGGCGAGTCGCCCATCGATCCGAAGAAATTGGAGCGCAAGCAGGCCTGCAGTGAATGCGGCACGCTCAATCCGCGCGAGGCGCAGGACTGCAATCACTGCGGATCGAAAGCACTGCTGGCGATCGACTTGGCCGCCAATCAGCGCCAAGGTCGGCGCAACGGCGCGCCCTTCACCAAGTCCCACCACGACTGCCCGTATTGCGATGGCGAACGGACCCTGACCATCGTCGGTGCGCAGGCGGCCAGCCTGGCCAGCGTGAGCGTGGGGCAGTTGTTCGGCAGTTCCTACAACGGCGACAAGAAGCTGATCGCCTTCTCGGACTCCGTGCAGGATGCGGCGCACCGTGCCGGCTTCTTCGAAGCGCGTACCTGGCGGATGAATCTGCGGCCGGCGATGGCGCAGGTGATTCACGCAGCGGTGGCCAGCGGCGCGCCGCTGACGTTGGCCACGCTGCCGGAAGCATTCGAGCGGGAATGGCGGGCCAAGCTGGGGGAAAAGGACTACATCAAGATGTTCCTGCCGCCGTCCATCGCCTGGCTACGCGATTACGACAAGTTGTTGCATGACGACGTGCTACCCGAAGGGAATTACCTGCAGCAACTGGTTCGCCGCGGTCTGACCTGGGCGATGCTGGGCGAGTTTGCCCAGGACGCCCACGTGGGGCGCACCTTGCCGCGTACGCGTACGGCCGCAGCGGCGATCGACGCACACGTGCTCGCAAAGGCAGCGTCGACCGCGGCAGCCGTGTTGCGCGAAAAGGTCGATGCGCTGCGTTCGGTGACCGATGGCGAGGCAGCGGTGTTTCTTCAGGGGTTGCTGGCCCGCATGCGGCGCGTGGGGGCATTGTGGGACGAATTCCTGCAGGCCTACGCGCGTCACGGCTGCAATATCTTCGTCTACCGGGCGAACAACCCGGCCGAGTACGCGATGTTGAATACGCCGCGCCGGCCCCGGTTCCTTTCGCTGTTGCCCTACAACGACTGCGATCCGGTGACTGGTGGCGACGCCGGGTTCTATCGCGACTGGGCGTTCAAGGCACTCCAAGGTCTCGCCGCCCAGGCTCTGCTCGACGATTCGGTCCTGGCCGACATCTACCGGATCTCACTGCAGGCGCTGGAAGATGTCGGCGTCACCGAGTCCCTGGAGGCCGAGCGCCCAGGCACGCTGGTGTGGGGGCTGCGGCCACAGTCGCTGCACCTGTTGGATGCGGCGGCGGAGTGGCGCTGCGATCACTGCCGCAACGCGGTCATGGATCACCTCGATGCCGCGCTGGATGGCACGCCGTGTCGGCGCCTGGCTTGTCGAGGGCAGTACCGTCTGCAGACCGACGAAGTTCCGCAGTTTTATCGCGAGCTTTACCTGTCGGCCGACGTGCAGCGGATACGAGCGCGCGAGCACACCGGCCTGCTGGATCGTGCCACTCGCGAACAAGTCGAAGCCGACTTCAAGAGCGGCAAGGTCAACGTGCTGTCGGCCACCCCGACGCTGGAAATGGGCATCGACATCGGGGACCTGTCGGCGGTGCTGATGTGCTCGGTTCCGCCGGCGCAAGCCAACTACCTGCAGCGGGCGGGCCGTGCGGGGCGCAAGACTGGCAATGCGTTCACGGGAACAGTGGCTGCGGGTCGCCCGCACGATCTGTACTTCTGGGCCAGCCCACGCGAGATGCTGGCCGGACACGTGGATTCGCCTGGCGTGTTCCTCAACGCTTCCGCCGTGCTCGAGCGCCAACTGGCAGCGTTCTCGCTGGACAACTGGGTGCGCGAGCGTGGCGAAGGCGCGAAGATTCCGGCCCGACTCGGTGACGCGCTCTCCGCAGTCCGCAACCAGACCCAGTCGAAGTTCCCGCATCCGTGGCTGGATTACCTGCAACAGAATCGGGCAACGCTCATCGATGGCTTCATCGAGCTGTTCCGGCAGGGGAGCACACCGCTTACGAACGACAGCGAAGACTATCTGCGACGGTTCATTGATGGTGGCTCCGCGCAAACCGGATCCCTGCCATGGAAGGTGCTCAATCGCGCCTTTGCTGTTATTCGCGATGTTGACGATCTGAAGCGTCGACGGACCCGGATCGAGGCCGAGATCACCCGCATCGAGGGGCTCGACGCGCGCGGGGAGTCGGATGAAGAGGAGTTGCGGGAGCTCAGGGTGGAAAAGGCTGCCCTCACCCGGTTGTTGGCCGACATCGAGTCGCGTGACACGCTCCAGTTCCTGACCGACGAAGGTTTGTTGCCCAACTATGCGTTCCCCGAGCAGGGCGTCTTGCTGCACTCGGTGATCATCCGCGATGACAAGAAGCTCGCCGCGTCGGCCGAGCAACGGGTATTGACGTTCGAGTACGAACGCCCTGGCGCCAGCGCGATCACGGAGCTCGCTCCGGAAAACGTGTTCTATGCGGAGGGGCGCAAGGTCACCATCGAACAGGTCGACGTTGCGCGGGACAAGCCACAGAAGTGGCGCTTCTGTCGCAGTTGCTCGTTCAGCGCGCCCGAGACGGCAGCCGAACCCTTGGCCGCTTGCCCACGGTGCGCTGACCCCATGTGGAGCGATGCCGGGCGGGTGCAGACCATGTTGCGCCTCAGCAAGGTGTACGCCCGTACCTACGACAGCAACAGCCGGATTGGCGACGACGCCGATGACCGTGATCGCAAGTTCTACGTCCACCAGGCATTGCTGGACGTGCCGCCAGGAGCCGTGCGGCAGGCTTGGGCAGTGGAAGACGACAACCTTCCCTTCGCATTCGAATTTCTGGAGCGAGTGCAGTTCCGCGAGGTGAACTTCGGTCAACAGACGGGCGAAGGCGAACCGATCCAGATCGCCGGCAACGACATGCGCAAGCCGGGGTTCCGGATCTGTGCCGAATGCGGGACGTTGCAGCGCAATCGGCGCCGCGAAGACGCTTGGAAGAACCACGCGCTGTATTGTTCAAAGCGCAAGGATGAGTCGCACGCCGTCCAGGAGTGCGTGTTCCTTTACCGCGAGTTCGACAGTGAGGGGATTCGGCTGTTCCTTCCGGAGACGCGCTTCGGCGGCTCCGATGAGAGCGTCCACTCCTTCATTGCGGCATTGCAGATGGGGCTGGAACGACGATTCCGGGGATCGGTTGATCATCTGCGCATCGCCCGCGACATCCGTCTGGCCCAGGGCGAAGAATCCCCACGCCAGTACCTGGTGATCTATGACAGCGTCCCCGGCGGTACGGGCTATCTGAAGGAGTTGATGCGTGACCCCGCGCCACTTTTCGAGGTGTTACGGCTTGCACTCGTGGAACTGCAAGGGTGCCACTGTGCGGCGGATGAAACCCGGGACGGTTGCTACCGTTGCCTCTATGGCTATCACAACAGCTCCGAGCGCAAGCATGTATCGCGACGTGCTGCGGTGGGCTTGCTCCAGGAGATCCTTGGGCACCAAGCAGAGCTGAAGGCTGTCGCCACGATTGGCGAGGCGGTTGCGAAGAACAGTCTGTTCGACAGTGAGTTGGAGCGCCGCTTCATCGAAGCGCTGCGCCGCAAGCCCGCCGACGGCTCGGCGCGCTTCGAGGTGCGTGACGAGATCGTTCGGGGAAAGCCGGGATACTCCCTGCAGGCCGGTGAACGCGTGTGGACGGTGGAACCCCAGGTTGAACTGGGACCGGATCGGGGCGTCGTCATCCCATGCAAACCGGATTTCGTGCTGTGGCCGCAGAATGTCGACGGCATCGTGCCGATTGCGGTGTTCCTTGATGGCTGGCGATTCCACAAGGACCGAATTGGAGACGACATCGCCAAGCGGATGGCGGTGGCCAGGAGCGGCAAGTTCAGCGTGTGGTCGATGACCGCTGACGATATCGCCACCGTGCTCGAACCGGGAAGCGAAGTACCGGAGACGCTCTGGGCCCAGGCGTTGCCACCCTCTGGTGCCGGCCGGGACTCCGGACCGACGTATGCCTTGTTCAACACCGAAGGGCTTAGGTCGTTTCATGCACTGACGGCTTTCGAGCAACTACATGCGCGTATCTCTGGGCGCCTGGCCACCACCGATGACGCAATGATTCGACTCGCAGCGGTCCTGACGTTGCGCCTTGGCGCCCAGCAGCTGATTGCAACGGAGTTCCAGCAGTTGCGAAACTCCCGTGCGGCGCTCGCGCTCCAGGCCATTGAGACGTTCTCCTGGATGGACGGAGCCGATCTGGGGCGGCGTTGGACATCGGAGCCGGGACAGATCGACATCGGGGTCCAGATGCGACGGAGCGATCTGCAGCCGTTTGCGGGTAAGCCGGCTGCGCGCGAAATACAGCCACTGGTGGTGCTGCGCTGGGCAGACATGCCCACCGTCGATGATGCACAACGCCGACGTTTCTGGCAGCAGTGGTGGCATGCGGCCAACCTGCTGCTGCCACTCGCCAGCACCTGGATGTCCGCCGACTCCGGAGCGGTCCTCGGCGCGCTCGATGCAGCGCCGGCCTACCGAAGGCTCGACCAGATGGCTCCCGAATGGGAAGCAGCCATGGCCGACGTGCTGCCAGAAGCCGAGAGTTTGTTGCAGCTCGCCTTGGAGGCCGGGGCCAGCTGTCCGATCGTTGGGTACGAACTGTTGGACGACGCCGACAGGGTGGTCGCACAAGCGGAGCTTGCCTGGCCGGATCGCAGGGTGGCGGTTCTGACCGATGGCATCGGTCGTGATGTTTTCGAGGCCGCCGGATGGCGGGTGCTGGTGATGGGCCAGGTCGCGGATTCGGGTGACCTTATCGGCATGCTGAAATAAGGACACGATGATGCAGAAAACAGTCAAAGTGGCGCTATCCGATGATTTCCTTCGCGCGTTTGCCGCGATCCCGCGCGACCGCCAGCAATCGGTTGTGAAGTTCATGGCGACATTCCGGCAGAACCCGATGTCGCCAGGAATCAACTACGAGAAAATCAACGATGCGGCGGATTCGCGCATGCGCTCGGTCCGGATCAGTATCGACTACCGCGGCATCGTGCTCAAGCCGAACCAGGGCGATGTCTATTGCCTGCTGTGGGTCGACAAGCACGACGATGCCTACGAATGGGCGCGCCGGCATAAGGTCGCGATCCATCCCGAGATCGGCACGATCCAGGTACTGGAGTCCAGTCATGGCCAGTCCATGACACCGGTGAAGGATCAGACAGGTCCGGAAGGCCTCTTTGCCAGCTTGAAGGATCGCGAGTTGCTACGCCTGGGCGTGCCGCAAGAGCAGCTGCAGCAGGTCCGGTCGATCGTCACGGCAGAGGAGCTTGAGGCTAGTCAGGCCAGATTGCCGGACGATGCGTTCGAGGCGCTGTACTTCTTCGCTGCCGGGGAGTCGTACGAATCGTTGGTGCGGGAACGCGAAGCACCGGTTCAGGTCGATCCCGAGGATTTTGCCGGCGCGTTGGAGCGCGATGGCAGCAAGCGTCACTTCGTCGTGATCACCGACGACCTCGATCTGGAAGGCATCCTGGCCGAGCCACTGGCGCGTTGGCGCGTCTTCCTGCATCCATCCCAGCGCAAGCTGGTTGAGCGCGACTGGAATGGGCCAGTGCGTGTGCTTGGCGGCGCAGGAACGGGCAAGACCGTGGCCGCCATGCATCGGGCCGTCTGGCTGGCGCGCAAGTTCATGGATGTGCCAGGCAAGCCGGTGCTGTTCACCACATTCACCCGGACTCTTGCCGACGACGTCCGATCGCAGATCGCCACCATCACCACGCCGGCCGAACGAGAAAAGATCGTGGTGGCGAACATCGACCAGTGGGCGCTATCGGTATTGCGTCGTGCGGGCTACCGGCACGAGCTGCTGTTTGACGGCTCCAAGCGTCGTGAGTTGTGGGAACGTGCGTTGACGCGCAAGCCGGACGATGCGCAGTTCCCGGATCCCTTCTATCAGGCGGAATTCGAGCGCGTCATCCTGCCGCAGGGGTGCGAGTCCGTGGACGACTACCTGCGCGCCAGCCGCGTGGGTCGTGGCCGCCAGCTGAGCCGCTCAGCGCGCCGAGGGTTGTGGCCGGTGTTTGCCGAGTACCGGGCGCAACTGAGAAGTGCCAATCTGCGGGAGCCCGAAGAGGCTTATCGCGATGCGCTGGCGATTCTGCAACAGAAAGGAATGTCGTTGAGCATCAGCTCGATTGTGGTTGACGAGGGCCAGGACCTGAGCCCCCAGGCCATGGCACTGCTGCGAGCCGCCGTTCCGGAGGGTCCGAACGACCTGTTCATAGTCGGTGACGCACATCAACGGATTTACCGTCACAAGGTGGCGCTATCGCGCATGGGAATCGATGTCCGAGGCCGAAGCCGCAAGCTTCGAGTGAATTATCGAACCACCGACGAAATCAGGAAGTGGGCGGTCGCCCAGCTGGCCAACTGCACGATCGACGACCTGGATGGGCAGCCGGACACGCTCGTCGGATATCACTCCTTGTCACACGGCCCGGCGCCCGAACTGGCAAGCAGCTCTTCGCGCGCCGACGAGCGGCGGGTCATCGAGACGGTTCTCGAGCGGCTGAAGGCCGACGGAATCCCGATGCGAAACGTCTGCCTGGTCACGAGGACCAACGCCGAAGCAAACGAGTACGCCCAGTGGTTGCATTCCACTGGGCGGGAGACGCTCAAGCTCGATCGCGGTACGCCCGACGATCAGGACAAGGCCGGCGTACGCGTGGCCACCATGCATCGTGTCAAGGGTCTTGAGTTCGATGCCGTGATCTTGGCGGGCTATCGCACGCCTGAGCACTACGCCAGAGAGTACGGTGAAGAAGAAGACGCTGGAGTCATGCTCGATAACCTGACCAGCGAGCGCTGTTTGCTACATGTTGCGGCTACGCGTGCCAAGAAATACCTATTGGTCAGCCGCATCTGACTTGCCATGGCTGCTGCTCGGGGGGACTTGGCGCCACATGGAATTGCGGCGCCGCTTGCTGCCGCACCTGCCACCGCGCAATCGCGTCGACGCTGCGCCTTTAACCAGCAGACAGGCTTCGTTTGACGCACAACGCGTAGTAACACCCAACGCGCCATCCATACGCCAGTCGCGCTGATGACTGAGGATTTGACGCATCCGCGCGTGCCGACGCTGGCGTTTGAACGAGTTGCGAAATCCGGACCGCGATGCGTCCCGCAGGCGCGTCAGGTGCCATCGGCGAGCTTGCTGTGCCGCAGACCATAGCCGAAGTAGACGATCAGCCCCAGGCACACCCACACGAGGAACACGAGCCAGGTCACCGCGGCCAGCTCAGTCAGCAGCCAGATCGAGAACAGGATGCCGAGCAACGGGACGAACGGCACCCATGGCGTGCGGAACGCGCGCTGCAGCTGCGGCTTGCGGATGCGCAGCAGGATCACCGAAGCGCAGATCACGATGAAGGCCGACAGCACGCCGATGTTGACGAGCTTGGCCACTTCGTCGAGCGGAAACAGCCCGGCCACCACCGCGGTGAATACGCCGAGCGCGAGCGTGGGCCGGTGCGGCGTGCCGTAGCGTGGATGCGGCTTGGCGAACCAGCCCGGCAGCAGGCCATCGCGCGAAAGCGCGAACCAGATCCGCGCGGCGCCGAGCATGAAGGCAAACAGCACGCTGATGAGGCCGAACACCGCAGCAGCGGAAATCGTCGCCGCGACCCAGTGCAGGCCCAGCCCCTTGAACGCATCGGCCACCGGCGCATCGGTATGCAGCGTCGAATAATGGGCGATGCCGGTCAGCACCATCGACACCGCCAGGTACATCGCCATCGAGATGCCGAGCGACAGCAGCACTGCGCGCGGCAGGTCGCGCTGCGGGTTCTTCGATTCTTCGGCCGCGGTGGTCAGGGTGTCGTAGCCGAACACGGCGAAGAACACCACGGCGGCCGCCGTGACAACGCCCTGATAACCGAAATGGGCGACGCCGTCGGCGCCGATCACACGCTCGGGGATGAACGGGTGCCAATTGGCCGGATTGACATAGAACACGCCCACGCCAAGCACGAGCAACACCGCGGCGACCTTGACCGCGACCACGAACGTGTTGAAGCGCGCGCCCCATTCGGTGCGGAAGATCAGCAGTGCCGCCACCGCCAACGTGATCGCCGCCGCGATCACGTTGAACACGCGTCCCTCACCGGTACCGATCGCGCCCTGTGCCCATACCGGCAGCGTGATACCGATGCTCGACAGGAAGGCTTGCACGTAGCCCGACCAGCCGATCGCGACCACCGCCACGATCAGCGCATATTCGAGCAACAGGTCCCAACCGATCAGCCAGGCGATGAGCTCACCGAGCGTGGCGTAGCTGTAGGTATAGGCGCTACCGGTAACCGGGATGAGCCCCGCGAACTCGGCGTAGCACAGCGCCGCCGCCGCACTGGCGATGCCCGCGATGATGAAGGACAGCGCAACCGCCGGCCCGGCGTTGAGTGCCGCCTGCTGCCCCGCCAGCACGAACACGCCCACGCCGATGATGCCGCCGATGCCGATCGCCGTGAGCTGCCATACGCCGAGCACGCGGCGAAAGTCGTGGCGCGAGCCGATCTCGGCCTGCAACTGCTCGACCGACTTGTGACGCAGCAAACGGGCGATCAGACTCATGCGCAGGGCTCCGGCTGGGCGAAGCGCCGATCATAGCGGCAAGCGCGCGCGCCGATGGCAAGCGGCCGGCGGCTGCGCCTCATCCTGCTGCTGGCCAAGCGCCGCTGCCGCATCCGCGCTGCGCGGCTCCGCGGCCGGGGTTCTCGACTGCGCAACACGGAGAAGCGGCGAAACAGCGCGGCTGGGAGCGCCCGCGCCAGCATCCGCACCATCGACATCGGCGTGGCACCGCTGGGCTCGCCCTCCAGGACCACCGGGCCGAGTGCCACAAACGGATGCTCGCCAATTCGAGTCTCCGTTGCGGCGCCGATGCAAGGCGATCAGGGAAGCACCGCGCCAGCTGCGCTGACATCGTGCTCACTTGCCGATGCAGAACGCAGCGAAGATCGCGCCGAGCAGATCATCACTGGTGAATTCCCCCGTGATCTCGCCGATCGCGTGCTGGGCCTGGCGCAGTTCCTCGGCGGCCAGTTCGGCATGGCCCTCGTGCAGGGCCTGCTGCGCGGCGTCGAGCGCGCACTCGGCGCGCCGCAGTGCCTCGACGTGGCGGGCGCGCGCGCTGAAGGTGCCGGCGCTGGCGTCGCCGACACCGGCGTGTCGACGCAGTTCGGCGCGCAGCAGGTCGAGGCCTTCGCCGCTGCGTACCGACAGGTAGAGGTGGTTGCCATTCGCGTGCGGCTCGAGGCGCGCCCTGCCTTGTCCACCAAGATCGATCTTGTTGTGGACGACGAGGCGCGGCAGTGCCGCGGGCAGCGCCGGCGGCGTCTGCGTGCTGTCGGCATCGAGCATGACGATCGCAAGATCGGCGCGTTGCAGTTCGGCCTCGGCGCGGCGCACGCCTTCGCGTTCGACCACATCGGCGGTGTCGCGCAAGCCTGCAGTGTCGGCCAGGGTCAGGGCGATGCCGTCGAGTTCGATCGACTCGCGCAGCACGTCGCGCGTGGTGCCGGCGATGTCGGTGACGATGGCGCGTTCGCTCGCGGCGAGCGCATTGAGCAGGCTCGACTTGCCGACGTTCGGCGCGCCGACGATGACGACATGCAGGCCATCGACGAGACGTTGGCCGCGCTGCGCCGCTGCGAGCAGGTCGGTGAGCGCGTCGCGCAGTGCGGCCAGCTCGGCCGTGAGGGCGGCATCGGCGAGGAAGTCGATGTCCTCGTCGGAGAAGTCGATGGTGGCCTCGATCCAGCTGCGCAGACGCACGAGCGCGCTGGTGAGCGCGTTGGCGCGCCGCGAGAACTCGCCGTCGAGGCTGCGTTGCGCCGCGCGCGCTGCGGCCAGCGAAGTGCTGGCGATGAGATCGGCCACCGCTTCGGCCTGGGCCAGGTCGAGCTTGCCGTTGAGGAAGGCCCGTTGCGTGAACTCGCCTGGCCGCGCCGCGCGCGCGCCGAGCTCGATCACGCGTGCGAGCAGCGCCTGCAGCACGATGGGGTTGCCGTGCGCCTGCAGTTCGACCACGTCCTCGCCGGTGTAGGAGCGCGGCTGCGCAAACGCCAGCAGCAGACCGCGGTCGATGAGTTCGCCGGTGGCGTCGCGGAAACTCGCGACGTGCGCGTGGCGTTCGCGCGGCATGCGGCCGAGCAGGGCCTGGGCGATGGCGAGTGCGCGCGGACCGGAGATGCGCAGCACGCCGACGCCGGCACCGCCCGGCGCAGTGGCGATCGCCGCGATCGTGTCGCTCGCGGCGCTCATGGCATCAGGCGGCGGCCGCCTTGTCGCCGCGCTCGATGCGCCGCGTGATGATCCACTGCTGCAGCAGGCCCAGACCGCCGTTGACGACGTAATACAGCACGAGGCCGGCCGGGAAGAACGCGAACAGCACCGAGAACACGACCGGCATGATCTTCATCATCTTGGCCTGGGTCGGGTCCATTCCCGTCATCGGCGTCAGGTGCTGAGTGGCGACCATGACGATGGCGTTGAGCACCGGCAGGACAAAATACGGATCGGGCGCGCTGAGGTTGTGCAGCCAACCGACGAACGACGCCTGGCGCAGCTCGACGCTTTCGATCAGCACCCAGTACAGGGCGAAGAACACCGGGATCTGGATCAGCATCGGCAGGCAGCCGGCCAGCGGGTTGACCTTTTCCTTCTGGAACAGCTCCATCTGCGCGGCGGCGAATTTCTGGCGGTCGTCGCCATAGCGTTCCTTGAGCGCCGCCAGGCGTGGCTGCAGCTTGCGCATCTTGGCGCTCGAGCGGTATTGCGCCTCGCTGAGCTTGAAGAACAGCGCCTTGATCAGCAGCACCAGCAGGATGATGGCCAGGCCCCAGTTGCCGGTGAGCTTGTGCAGTTTCGTGAGCAGCCAATGCAGCGGGTCGGCGATGATCGTGAACACGCCATAGTCGACCGTGAGCGCCAGGCCCGGCGCCACCTGATCGAGCGTGGCCTGCAACTTGGGGCCGACATACAGGCGCGCGCTGCTGGTCTGGCTCTGGCCGGGCGCGACCGTGATGAGCGGCGACATCGCGCGCACGAGATAGCGCGCGCCGGCGGGACTCTTGATCTCGCTGGTGGTGTAGGTGTCGGTTTCCTGCGCCGGCGGAATCCACGCGGCGAAGAAATAGTGCTGCAGCATCGCCGCCCAGCCACCGGCAAAGTTCTTGTTGAGCGGCTCCTTGAGGAAATGGTCGAACTTGAGCTTCTCGAACTTGTCGGCGGGGCTGTAGATGGCCGCCCCCGCGTAGCTGTAGCGATCGATGTTGGCGTAACCCTTGATGCCCGAGCCGTCGATGATCGGCGGCACGCGCTGCAACTGGCGATAGGCATTGCCGCTCCAGGGCGTGCTGCCGTCGTTGCTGATTTCCTCGCGCTGGTCGATGACGTAGCTGCCGCGGTGGAACGTGAACACCTTGCGCACGCTGAGGCCGGCCGCGTCGCGCCACACCAGCGGCACATCGATGCTGTCGGCGCTGCCGAGCGTGTAGTCGTGCCGGTCGACCGTGTAGGCGGCGGTGTGGTCGGGGGCGGGCATGCTGCTGCCCTGGGTGGCGATGAGGCCGCTCTGGGCCACGAACCAGGTGGCGTTGGCGCGGTCGAGCAGGCGCACCGGATGCTCGGGGTGCTTGGGTTGCAGCGGATAGGCGAGCAGGTCGGCAACCACGATGTTGCCGCCACGCGGATCGATTTCTACGCGCAGCACATCGGTGGTGACGACGACGCTGGCGCTCGGCGCCTGCTCGGCGGGCTCGGCGCTGCCGGTGTCGGGTGGGATGGCGGCTGGCTGCGGCGCAGTGCCGGCGACTGGTGTCTCGCCGTTGGCGGTCGCGGCAACGCTGCTGGCCTGGCCGGTGCCCGCCGTCGCCGCGGGAGGAGCTGGGGCGCGATAGTCCTGCTCCCACTGCATCCACATCAGGTAGATGATGAACAGCAGGGCGATGAAGAGGATGTTGCGGGTGCTCGTCATGTCGGTCGGTTAGCGGCGATGGGGAAGCGACCGACCATCGCCAGTGACGCCCGATGGCAGCGTGGCAGATGGAGCTCGGCAGCAGGACAGCGGACTGCGGCGCCTCGCGACGCGCGGATCAGCCGCGCATTGTGCCGGTCGCTTCGCCCGCATTCAACGCCGCAATGCGCTGCCACAACTGTTGCAGCTCGGCATGCAGGCGCGCGTTGTCGGCGGCGGCGGCCGGCGGATTGGCGATGATGAGGATGTCGCGGGCGCCGAGCAGGTGGCGATGACGACGGAAGCTGTCACGCGTGATGCGCTTGATGCGGTTGCGCTGCACGGCGAGCTTGGAGACTCGCCGCGACACCGCCAGACCGAGCCGTGCGCCGCCGCCGGCATTGGCCTTGACCTGGGCGCTGAGATGGGGTCCGCTCAGACGCCGGCTGCCGCTCTTGAGCGCGGCGAAGTCGCGTGGCGTCAGCAGGCGCGCCGCACGCGGGTGGCGCGCTGACGCGATCACGGCGCAGGGTTGAATCAGACGGCCAGGCGCTTGCGGCCCTTGGCACGACGGGCGTTGATGACCTTGCGGCCGCCGCGGGTCTTCATGCGGGCACGGAAGCCGTGGTCGCGGACGCGCTTGAGATTGCTGGGCTGGTAAGTGCGCTTGGTGGCCATGGTCGTGGCTGCGTTGGAAAAAAAGGGTGCAAATCATAGGTTTCTGGCGGCGCAGCGTCAAGCGACCGATCATCAGGGCGGTCCGGGCGGTGCGCCGCGAGGGCCGCTGCGGCTGGCTGGCCGCGAGTTCTGCACAAGTTGTCCACACTGCTATGCTGCATGGTCCATCCGCCTGCTTCGGCGCGGAGCGCATCCGGACCCCGATTCGACATGAGTGAACTTTGGCAGCGCTGCCTCGCGCGGCTCGAAGCGCAGTTGAGCGCCGACGACATCCACACCTACCTGGCGCCGTTGCAGGCCGCGCAGGACGCTGAGGCGCTGACCTTGTGGGCCCCCAATCCCTACACGCTCGACACCGTGCGCGAGCGCTTCCTGGCGCCGGTGCAGGAGATCCTGGCACAACTGGCGGGGGCACCGGTTGCGGTGGAACTGCGCCTGGGCACGCGCCAGGTGGCGGCCACGCGCGCCGAGCCGCGCCCGCGCAGCGCCGAGCGCAACGAGGATTCCAAACTCAACGAGCACTACACCTTCGAGACCTTCGTCGAGGGCAAGTCCAACCAGCTCGGCAAGGCCGCCGCGATGCAGGTGGCGCAGAACCCCGGCCGCGCCTACAACCCGCTGCTGCTGTATGGCGGCACCGGCCTGGGCAAGACCCATCTCATGCACGCGGCCGGCAACCTCATGCGTGCCAACCGCCCCGACATGAAGATCCTGTACCTGCATTCGGAGGATTTCGTGTCGGGCATGGTGCGCGCGCTGCAGCAGAAGAACATGGACGGCTTCAAGCGCCGCTTCCGCTCGGTCGATGCGCTGCTGATCGACGACATCCAGTTCTTCGCGGGCAAGGAGACCACTCAGGAAGAGTTCTTCCATACCTTCAACGCGCTCTTCGAAGGCAAGCAGCAGATCATCCTGACTTGCGATCGTTACCCCAAGGAAGTGGACAAGCTCGAGCCGCGTCTGAAATCGCGGCTGGGTTGGGGTCTGTCGGTGGCGATCGAGCCGCCCGATTTCGAGACGCGGGCGGCGATCCTGTTGTCGAAGGCCCAGAGCAAGGGTGTCGACCTGCCCGAATCGGTGGCGGCGCTGATCGCCAAGCGGTTGCGCTCGCATGTGCGCGACCTCGAAGGCGCGCTCAACACGCTGATCGCGCGCGCCAACTTCGTCGGTCGGCCGATCACGCAGGAATTTGCCCAGGAAACGCTGCGCGACCTGCTGACGGTGCATGCGCAGGCGATCTCGATCCCCAACATCCAGAAGGTCGTGGCAGACTACTACCAGATGCGCGTTGTCGACCTGTTGTCCAAGCGCCGCAGCCGTTCGATCGCGCGGCCACGGCAGATGGCGATGACGCTGGCCAAGGAACTGACCGAACACAGCCTGCCCGAGATCGGGGATGCTTTCGGAGGGCGCGACCATACGACAGTGCTGCACGCCTGCCGCACGGTTCGCGACCTGCGCGAGAGCGACGGCAAGCTGCGGCAGGACTGGGACAAGCTGATCCGCCAACTGACGGGCTGAACCGTGTTGGCAACGCGGGGACAGTCTGTGGACAGTTTGCGGCACTCGTGTTATCCACAATTCGCGCACAGCCGGCAGGCGCGTTTCCACAGCGCCGCATGTTTTAGCAAGTTATTGATATACAAATAAAAATAAGACTTGTTCGAGTAGCCCACAAGACCCACAACCACGTACTACTCCACATCAAAGAAAAACAGGAACGGCAGACCATGCGCTTCAGCATCCAGAGAGAGACCCTACTCAAGCGGTTGCAACATGTCGTGGGTGTGGTCGAACGTCGCCAGACCCTGCCGGTACTGGCCAACCTGCTGCTCGTGGTCGATACCGAAGGCGTCACGCTGACGGGTACCGACCTGGAAGTGGAAATGTGCGCGCGGACCGCGGCCGACGATCTGGTCGCCGGAGAAACCACGGTCCCGGCGCGCAAGTTGTTCGACATCTGCCGCGCGCTGCCCGATGGCTGCAAGATCAAGCTCGAGCGCAGCGGCGAGCGCGTGGTGGTCAACGCCGGGCGCAGTCGCTTCACGCTGGCGACGCTCCCCGCCACCGAGTTCCCGACCATCGAATCGATCGAGGTGGTGGAGCGGGTGGCGCTGTCCGAAGCGGCGCTCAAGGAAGTGATGGAGCGCACCGCGTTCGCGATGGCGCAGCAGGATGTGCGCTACTACCTCAATGGCATGCTGCTCGACCTGCGCGAACACAGCCTGCGCTGCGTGGCCACCGACGGCCACCGGCTGGCGATGGCGGAGACGCGCTTCGAGAGCAAGGTCAGTGCACCGCGCCAGGTCATCGTGCCGCGCAAGGGCATCGGCGAACTGCAGGGATTGTTCGAAGCCGGTGAGACCGCGATCGAGCTCGAGTTCGCGCGCAATCACCTGCGCGTGCGGCGCAACGACGTCACCTTCACCTCCAAGCTCATCGATGGCCGATTCCCCGACTACGAGGCGGTGATTCCGATCGGTGCCGACAAGGAAGTGCGCGTGCAGCGCGACGAACTGCGCGCCTCACTGCAGCGCGCAGCGATCCTGTCCAACGAGAAATACCGCGGCGTCAAGCTCGAGGTGTCGCCCAATCGATTGCGCATCGTGGCCCACAACCCGGAGCAGGAAGAGGCGGTCGAGGAGATCGAGGCGCGCACCGGCGTGGCCGAGCTCAACGTCGGCTTCAACGTCAATTACCTGCTCGATGCGCTCGGCGCGCTCCAATCCGAGGAAGTGCTGCTGTGCTTGCGCGACGGCCAGTCGAGCTGCCTGTTGCGCAAGCCCGATTCCGACGACACGCGCCACGTGGTGATGCCGCTGCGGCTGTGACGGGGCTGCGCCCTGACCGGCGCCGCCGGCCGTGATCCTGACCCGGCTGCGGCTGGCCAACCTGAGGCTGTTCGAAAGCCTCGACCTGGAACTTGCGCCGGGGTGGAACCTGTTCACCGGCGGCAACGGCGCCGGCAAGACGACGATCCTCGAAGCGGCCTGCCTGCTGTCGCACGGACGATCATTCCGCAGCGCCAGTCACGACGCACTGGTGCGCGCCGGCTGCGCCGGCTATTCGGTCTACGGCGACATCGAGCTTGGCGAGCTCGCATTCGGCGTCGGCATCGCGCGCGACAGTGGGCGCCTGCAGGCTCGCGTCGCCGGGCAGACCGTTCCCGTCGGCGAGCTCATGCGGCAGACCGCGGTGCTGTGCTTCGAGCCGGGCTCGCACGAGCTGCTCGGTGGTGGGTCCGAAGGGCGCCGCCGCTTCCTCGATTGGGGCGTGTTCCACGTGGAACACGAGCTGCTGCCAGTCTGGTCGCGCTACCAGCGCGCCTTGCGCCAACGCAACGCGCTGCTGCGAGCAGCAGCCAGCGATGCGGAACTGGCGGCCTGGAACCACGAGTTGGCGCGCAGCGGTGAACCCTTGTCGGCGATGCGCCAGCGTTACTTCACGGTGCTGGCCCAGGCGGCCGAACCGTTGCTCGACGACCTGTTGGCCGAACTGGGACCGGCGCGGCTGTCGTTCAGCGCGGGGCACGATCTGAGCCAGCCCTTGCTCGATGAGCTCGAGCGGCGCCAGGGCAGGGACCGCGAGCGCGGCCACACCACGCGCGGTCCGCATCGAGCCGACTGGAGCCTGAGCTTCGAGCGCGCGCCGAGTCGTGAACACTGGTCACGCGGGCAGGAAAAGCTCGCCGCCTTCGCGTTGCTGATGGCCCAGGCCGGTTGCCATGCCGCGAGCCATCGACGGCAGCGGCCCGTGCTGTGTCTCGATGACGTCGCGTCCGAAATCGACCAGGCCCATCTGCGGCGGGTGCTCGACATGGTCGAGCGCAGTGGTTCCCAGGTTCTCGTGACGGCAACCGAGCCAATCGACCTGCTCACGCGGCGCGCCGAAACGGTCGCCGTGTTCCACGTGGAACAGGCCACTGCGCAACGACTGCTATAATCGACAACTTGCACTGCACCGTGCCTGCAGCTGCGCGGAGAACCCATGAGCGACCAGTACGATTCAAGTAAAATCAAGGTCTTGAAAGGTCTTGAGGCCGTGCGCAAGCGCCCCGGCATGTACATCGGCGACACCGATGACGGCACTGGCCTGCACCACATGGTGTTCGAAGTCGTCGACAACTCGATCGACGAAGCCCTGGCGGGCTATTGCGACCACGTCATCGTGACGATCCACAACGACGGCTCGGTGAGCGTCGCCGACAACGGCCGCGGCATTCCGGTCGGCATCCAGGCGGACGAGGGGCGCTCGGCGGCCGAGGTGGTGATGACCGTGCTGCACGCCGGCGGCAAGTTTGACGACAACAGCTACAAGGTGTCCGGTGGCCTGCACGGCGTGGGCGTGTCGGTGGTCAACGCGCTGTCGGACCACCTGTTGCTGACGATCCACCGCGACGGCAACGAACATCAGCAGGAATACGCCGACGGTGAGCCGCTGTATCCGCTCAAGGTGGTGGGGCCAAGCAGCAAGCGCGGCACGACCGTGCGCTTCCACCCCAGCAGCAAGACCTTCTCCAACATCGAGTTCCATTACGAGGTGCTGGCCAAGCGCCTGCGCGAGCTGTCGTTCCTCAATTCCGGCGTCAAGATCGAGCTGGTGGACAAACGCGCCGATCGGCGCGACGTGTTCCAGTACGAGGGCGGAATCCGCTCCTTCGTCGAGCATCTGGCCCAGCTCAAGACCCCGCTGCACGCCAAGGTCATCCATTTTTCGGCGCAGCACGAGGGCACCACGGTCGAGGTGGCCATGCAGTGGACCGATGCCTATCAGGAAACCGTGTTCTGCTACACCAACAACATCCCGCAGCGTGACGGCGGCACCCATCTGGCCGGTTTCCGCGGCGCGCTGACGCGGACCCTGTCGAGCTACATCGAGAAGGCGGGTCTGCAGAAGACGGCCAAGGTGGCGCTGTCGGGCGACGACATGCGCGAGGGTCTCATCGCGGTGCTGTCGGTCAAGGTGCACGATCCCAAGTTCTCCTCGCAGACCAAGGACAAGCTCGTCTCCAGCGAGGTCAAGGGCATCGTCGAGGGCATCGTCAACGAAAAGCTCGATGAATACCTGCTCGAGAATCCCGCCGAGGCGCGCGCGATCTCGGCCAAGGTGGTCGATGCCGCGCGCGCCCGCGAGGCCGCGCGCAAGGCGCGCGAGATGACGCGCCGCAAGGGCGCGCTCGACATCGCCGGCCTGCCCGGCAAGCTGGCGGATTGCCAGGAGCGTGATCCGGCGCTGTCGGAGCTGTTCATCGTCGAGGGCGACTCGGCTGGTGGCTCGGCCAAGCAGGGCCGCAACCGCAAGAACCAGGCCATCCTGCCGCTCAAGGGCAAGATCCTCAACGTCGAGCGCGCGCGCTTCGATCGCATGCTCGGCTCGGCGGAAGTGGGCACCCTCATCACCGCGCTGGGCACCGGCATCGGCAAGGACGAGTTCAACATCGACAAGCTGCGCTACCACCACATCATCATCATGACCGATGCCGATGTGGACGGCTCGCACATCCGCACCTTGCTGCTGACATTCTTCTACCGGCAGATGCCCGCCCTGATCGAGCGCGGCCACGTCTACATCGGCCTGCCGCCGCTGTACAAGCTCAAGCAGGGCAAGCAGGAGCTCTACCTCAAGGACGATGCCGCGCTCAACGAGTACCTGATCGCCAGCGCGATCGATGGCGCCGAACTCGCCTATGTGCCCGATGCGCCGGCCGTCAACGGCGCCGGCCTGGAAGGATTGATGACGACCTGGCGCGCCGCGCTCGACCAGATCGAGCGACTGTCGTTCCGCTACGACGAGGGACTGCTGCGCGCACTGCTCGACGCGCCCCAGGACGCCTCGACCTGGACCGACACCGCGGCGCTCGACGCCTGGCTTGCGCGGCTCGCGGCATCGCTGGCGGCATCGGGGCTGGGCAAGCCGCGCTATGCGCTGCGCGTCCAGCCTGCCAGTGGCGAGCATGGTCCGGCGCTGGTGGTCGACCGCGACCAGCATGGCCTGCGCCATACCCAGCTGCTGCCGGCCAGCCTGCTCGGTTCGGGCGAGTTCAAGCCGCTGCGTGAAGCCGCGGCGCAGGCGGCCAGCCTGATCCAGCCGGGCGCACTGGTACGGCGTGGCGGCAAGAGTCGCGGCGTCGTCAATTTCGGCCAGGTCTTCGACTGGCTCATGGACGAAGCCAAGCGGGGCCGCACGATCCAGCGCTTCAAGGGTCTGGGCGAAATGAATCCCGAGCAGCTGTGGGAAACCACGGTCAACCCGGAGACGCGCCGTTTGTTGCAGGTCAGCATCGAGGATGCGGTCGCCGCCGACCAGATCTTCTCGACGCTGATGGGCGATGTGGTCGAGCCGCGTCGCGAGTTCATCGAGCACAATGCGCTGCGCGTGGCCAATCTGGACGTCTGAACGGCCATTTGTCCGCACCACGCGGGCGTCCTCATGTTGCACGGCAGCATCGATCGGGCCGCGCCGCGCTTGTGTGTCTTGCCAGCGCGGCGGTACGCTGGCGTCGGCGTCGGCGTCGATCGACGATATCTTTCGTACAAGCAAGGTGAAGGCATGAAACGGTGGAACCTGATCGTGGTGGCGTTGTGCGCCCTGTGCATGGCGTTTTCGGCAACGACCTTCGCGCGTGAGGCGAAGAAGCCCGAAAACAAGTACCCGCACTCGACGCGCCAGGAACCCAAGGTGTCGATGTCGCCGAGCGACCAGACCGCACTCAACAAGGCGGCCGACCTGCTCAATGACGGCAAGGACAGCCAGGCCCAGCCCTATGTCGAGAAGGTGCTCGGCAACGCCAAGGCCAGCCCCTATGCGCAGGCCTTCGCCCACGAGCTGCTCGGCGGCATCCATTGGAATGCCGACAAGCCCGACGATGCGATCGCCGAGTACCGCAAGGCGCTGGAATTGAATGCGCTGCCCAACAACACCCAGTTCGACCTCATGTATCGCCTGGCGCAAAGCCAGCTGCAGAGCGAGAAGTACGAGGACGCGATCGCCACGCTGGCCGACTGGGAGAAGCAATCGGGCGCGCAGACGGCCGACGAACTGGCGCTCAAGGCCAATGCCTATTACCGCGTCGACAAGTTCCAGGACGCGGTCGACACGATGAAGAAAGCGCTGGCGATGAGCGACAAGCCCAACGACAGCTGGATGCAGATCCTCATGGGCAGCTACTTCGAGCTCAACCAGTTCGATGAGGCCGCCGCGATCGTGAAGGCGCAGCTGCAGAAGGACCCCGGCAACAAGAAGCTGCTCAACCAGCTCTCGCAGATCTACATCCAGGCCGACAAGCCCGATCAGGCGCTGCAGGTGCTGGCCAAGGCCAAGAGCGACGGCCTGATCACCACCAGCGACGATTACCTGCAACTGGCCAAGCTCTATGCCCTGGCCGACAAGCCCAAGGATGGCGCCGCGGCGCTCAAGGAAGGTTTCGACAAGAACATCGTGCAGGGCAACTACGACACCTGGAAGCTGCAGGGTGACCTGTGCATGCAGGCCGAGGACGATGCCTGTGCGATCGACGCCTACACCAAGGCATCGGCGCAGGCCAAGGATGGCAACGTCGACTACCAGCTCGGTTACCTGCAGTACTACGCCGGCAATTCCGCCCAGGCGGTCGAAGCGTTCAATCGCGCCCTCAGCAAGGGCGGCTTGCGCCAGGAAGGCGAGACCTACCTGCTGCGTGGCGACGCCAAGAACGAGCTCGGCCAAGGCGCCGCAGCGCAGAGTGACTGGCAGAAGGCTGCCACCTACCCGAGCGCCAAGACGATGGCCGACCAGCGCCTCAAGGCGATCAAGGCCGGTGTCAAGATCACTCGCGGCAAGAAGAACTGACCCCGTCGCGCGCGATGGCGCGTTGCCATCGTCGCGACAATTTCCGCCGCTTTAGAAACCGACCGCCAGCAAGCGCCCAGTCCCACAAACCAGGTTCGACCCGCTTGTCGGACTGGTGCGCGCTGTTGTACCGTGTCGGACTTGCGTTTTTCCGCCTGGACCTCGAGGGGTCGAAGCCGGGCAGCGCAGGGGGCGGCCGCTCGGACTCTATCTCGTTGGTCAATACTGATGGCAGACACTTCTCAACCTGACGGCAATCGGTTCAGTTGGCAGCGCGTGACTGCCTTCACCTGCGCGTTTGCCCTGCACGCCTTCGCGTTCGCGATGATGATGGCACCGATTGCGCCGCCGCCGCTCAAGGACAAGACCGTCGACAAGAAGGTCATGGTCGAGTTCATCGAGCCGCCGCCGCCACCGCCGCCGCCACCACCGCCGCCGCCCGAGCCGCCGAAGAAGCCGCCGCCGAAGGTCGTGGAAAAGATCCAGCCGCCGCCGAAGGCGCCACCGCCGCCGCCTGCGCCGCCGATCGTCGAGGAAGCCTCGCCGATGTCGGTGCCTGCGCCGCCGCCGGCTCCGCCTGCGCCGCCGCCGCCGCCGGCCGACATCGCGCCGAGCGAAAACATCAGCTACCGTAAGTTGCGTCCGCCGCGGTATCCGCCGCAGGCGTTGCGCCAGCGCCAGCAGGGCAAGGTCCTGCTCAAGGTTCTGGTCGGCGTCGATGGTAGTCCGCAGGAGATCACGGTGCAGAGGAGCAGCGGTTCGCGCCTGCTCGACCAGGCCGCGATCGAGGCAGTCAGGAACTGGAGATTCAATCCAGGTTCGAAGGGTGGGCAGCCCGCACCGGGTTATGCCTTGGTTCCGATTGATTTCAACTTGAGCGAGTAGGGTAGCGCCATGCAGCAAGAAGCCTCTCAGTCACCCGCAGCGGCCCAGTCTGCTGTCGTTCCCGGTAGCGGCGGCAACGCCGCTGCGATGAGCCAGATGGGGTTCCACGACCTCATCAACAACTTCGACGTCCTCGGTTGGATCGTCTTCGTCACGCTGGTCGTGATGTCGGTGTCGTCGATCTACTTCATCGTCGCCAACTTCCTGCGCAACAGCATGATCCGCTCGCGCATGGAAAAGGTCATCGGCACGTTCTGGGATACGCCCTCGGCGCAAGACGCCGTGCGTTTCCTCGAGGACCAGCCCAAGAGCGAACCGTTCTCGAAGATCGCGCTCGAGGCCGCCCAGGCCGCCGCGCACCACCAGCGCAATGAAGGCAGCCGCCTGGTCGAGGCCCTCAACCGCTCGGAGTTCATCGATCGTGCGCTGCGCCAGGCCGTGGCCCGCGAGAGCCTGCGTCTGGAAGGCGGCATGACCCTGCTCGCCACGGTCGGCTCGTCGGCGCCGTTCGTCGGTCTGCTCGGTACCGTGTGGGGCATCTACCACGCGCTGATCAAGATCGCCGCGTCGGGCAACGCCTCGATGGAAGCCGTGGCCGGTCCGGTCGGCGAAGCGCTGATCATGACCGCGTTCGGTCTGTTCGTCGCCATCCCGGCGGTGCTGGGATACAACTTCTACGTGCGTTCGAACCGCGTGATCTATGCCCGCTTCGACGAATTTGCGCACGACCTGCACGACTTCTTCGCGACGGGTTCGCGCGTTGAAGCGGGCGTCGCGCCGGTAGCAGCGAGGAAGTAAGCCATGGGCATGAGTGCAGGTGGATCGGGCGGTGGCCCGATGGCGGAAATCAACGTCACGCCGCTCGTCGACGTGATGCTCGTGCTGCTGATCATCTTCATGATCACGGCGCCGTTGATGTCGCACAAGATCCGGATCGACCTGCCGCAGGCCAATCCGAACGTGATTCAGGACACCCCGCCGGAACCGATCGATCTGGCGATCAAGGAGAACGGTGACCTGTTCTGGAACGACGAACCGGTCACCGAGGCGATCCTGCAGGCGCAGTTGCGCGTGGCGGCGCAGAAGAATCCGCAGCCCGAGCTGCAGATCCGCGCCGACAAGCCGACTCAGTGGCAGAAGATCGCAACCGTCATGGCGGAAGCCAAGAGCGCGGGCATGGTCAAGCTCGGCTTCATGACCACGGGCTCCGGCGACCAGTAGCCGACGGCTGCAGTCCGACCCTTGAACGGCGCCGCACGACCTGCGGCGCCGTTTCCTTTTGCGCGACCGTGCACGACGCGGCACGGTCGCTTGCCGCAGGCGGTGCCACAGGCGTAGGCTGAGCTCGTGTTCCGGGCCAACGGGGACTGCGATGAGCGCGAACGCCTATCGGATGCATGCCGCCCATGCACAGGCCGAGATCAACGTCACCCCACTCATCGACGTCCTGCTCGCGCTCGTCGTGATCCTCATGATCGCGGCGCCGCTGACGATGAAGAAGCTCGCGCTGCCGCTGCAGGGGCAGTCCACGGCGGTCGGCGAGCCGCGCATCGCAAGGTTGGCGATCCTCGCCACCGGCGAGCTGTTCCTCGATGGCAGCGCGGTCAACCGCGTCGAGCTTGCCGCGATCCTCGAGCGCTGGGCCGACGCAGCCGAGCCGCCGGTATTGGCGATCCACGCCGATCGCGACACCCGTTACGACCAGGTCGCCGCCACGCTCGACATCGCCCGCCACAGCGGGCTGGCAGGAATCCGCGTCGAGGGCCTTGGCCGCTAGCGATCTACGCTCAGGGCGTGGCGTGCGGGCCGTTCACGATGGCCAGATACGCGCGCACGGTGGCGTCGAGTCCGGCGTACAGCGCCTCGCCGATGAGGGCATGGCCGATCGAGACCTCGGCCAGGAACGGAATCGCCGCAAGCAGCGCGCCGAGATTGCGCTGGTCGAGGTCATGCCCGGCGTTGACGCCCAGTCCGGCCGCGCGGGCGCGATTCGCGGTGGCGACGCAATCGGCCAGCGCCGCGCCGTGATCACCCGCGGCAAAGGCGCGCGCATAGGCTTCGGTGTAGAGCTCGACGCGATCGGCGCCGAGTGCGGCGGCGCGTTCCACCTCGGCCACGTCGGGATCGACGAACAGGCTCACGCGGCAACCCAGTGCCTTGAAGGCATGCACCAAAGGTTGCAGGCGCGCACCGTCGCGCGCGAGATCGAAGCCATGGTCGGAGGTGAGCTGGGCGTCGCCGTCAGGCACCAGCGTGACCTGCGCCGGCCGCGCACGGCGAACTAGTTCGAGAAGTCCCGGATAGCCCGCGCGCGGCGGCGCGAACGGGTTGCCCTCGATGTTGAGTTCCACGCCCGCGCATTGCGCGCCGGCAGCCACTGACGCCGCGCCATCGGCGACCGCGCGCTGGCGCGCGGCCAGTTCGGCCGCGAGCCGCTCCACGTCATCGGTGCGGATGTGGCGTTGGTCGGGCCGCGGATGCACGGTGATGCCGTGGCAGCCGGCCGCCATGGCCACGCGCGCGGCCGCGACCGGGTCGGGCAGCGCGTGGCCGCGAGAGTTGCGCAATACGGCGATCTTGTTGATGTTGACACTGAGCGCAGTCATCGGGCGATGATCGCGCAAGCCCCGCAGCGTGTCGATGCGCGGACCTCGCCGTCGCGCTGGCGCCTCAAGCCACGCGCAGCTGTCGCACGCGGCGCGAGCGACCCTGCCAGGCCAGGCAACCGGTCACCTCCGGCGCAGGCGCGAACGCATGCAGGCGCCAGTCCGCGGCGTCGCTCGCCGCGCGCAGCGTCCAGCTCAGCGTCGACGGCTCGAGTGCGAAAGGGATTCGATCGAGCCCAAACGAAAGTCCGTCGCCGAGCGCCTTGAGCAGCGCTTCCTTGTGCGTCCACAAGGCGACAAACGCATCCAGCTGCAGCGCCGCCGGCAGTTCCGCCAGCGCCGCCGCCTCGTCGGCGTGGAAGAAGCGCCGCGCCACCTCGAGCACGCTCACGCGACGCCCGCGCGCTTCAATGTCCACGCCCAGCGGCTGGGCCCAGGCGAACGCGAGCATGACGTGGCCCGGACAGTGGCTGAGGTTGAACTGCAGCGGCACCTTGCCGGCGAGGCGGGGCTTGCCCTTGGCATCCACCTCGAGCACGGGCTCGGCGCCCGCCAGATAGCCGCGCAGCAGGCGCAGCAGGCCATCGCGCGCCTGCGCGCGCAACGCCCGCGCAGCGGGCAGCGCCAGCGGCATGTGCCACAAGTGGATCTCGTCTGCACCAAGGGCAGGCGGTGCGCTGCAGCGGATGAAGCCGCTGTGCTCGGGATCAGCCATCGACCCGCTCGCGGCCGCGTGCGGCAGGCCGAATCAAGCCGGTGGATCGAGCTTGGCCGGCGCGCGCTGGCCGCCCGCCGCAGGCTTCGCAGCGCGCGCGCCGCTCATCGCGGCAAGCTGTTCGGGAGAGGCCATCGAGGTTTCGGGTCGCGACACCGACGAGACGCGGTCGCCAACAAGCGCGAGAATGAAGCCGATGAACGCGATCAGTCCCACCGGCAGTGCGATGCCGAGCGCAAGCGCACTGCGCGTGGTCATCACAACGACAAAGCAGAGCAGGCCAATGGCCAACAGAATCCAGCGCAGCATGGGTCACCCGCGACACGCAACGACAGGCGCAAAGCTAGCAGAAAGCGGCCATCCCGCGCAGCGCCGCCGGTCGCGGCAAAGCTGCCGATCGGCAGCCGCGCGAAGCTCGGGGCTGCGCGCATGACGCCGCTGGCCGAACTCGCGCTTGCCGGCGCCATGGCCTGGGGCAGCGGCATCCGTCTCTACGCGACCGTGCTGCTGGTCGGCGTGCTCGGACACTATGGCTATCTCGAACTGCCGACGGCGCTGCACGTGCTGCAGCACCCGCTCGTGATCGGTACCGCCGCCGTGATGACGGTGGGTGAGTTCCTCGCCGACAAGGTTCCGGCCTTCGATTCGGCCTGGGATGCCCTGCATACCGTGGTGCGCATTCCCGCCGGCGCCCTGCTCGCCTGGGGCGCGTTCGGCGACGCCACGCCCGCCGTGCAGGTGGCGGCGGCGCTGGGCGGCGGACTCATCAGTGGCGGCACCCATCTGGCCAAGGCCGGCGGCCGGGCGCTCATCAACACCTCGCCCGAGCCGCTCAGCAACTGGACCGCGAGCGCGGGCGAGGATGGGCTCGTGCTGGCCGGCCTGTGGCTCGCCATCGCGCATCCGGTCGCCTTCCTCATCTTGCTGGCCCTGTTCCTGCTCGTGCTGGCATGGCTGTTGCCCAAGCTCGTGCGCCTGCTGGCGGGGCTGCTGCGCCGGCTGCGGCGCGGCGTCGCCGGCGCCCGGCGCTGAGCGGCAGTCGCGTCAGCAACCCGACCGCCAGGCCACGCCCGGCGGCGCGCGGTTCGCAGCGGCAGGCGCGATGACGGCCGGACGCGTCGTCAGCGCTCGGAGGGTCCGGTGCCCGCACCGTCGCCACGACGGCCGAACAGGTTGGGACGCAGCAGGTCGAGGAATGCGCGCGCCTCGCTGCCGAGCAACTTGCCCTTGCGCACGATCACGCCATAGCTGCGGCGTGGAAACAGCGCGCGCAGGTTGCGCACGCACAAGCGCGCGTGGTCGTCCTCCTGCACGCACAGGTCGGGCACCACCGAGATCCCGAGCCCCTGGGCGACGTAGCGCTTGATGACATCCCAGCCGCCGACCTCGATGCTCACGTGGAACGGCAACTTGTGCTGCTGGAACACGAGATCGACGAGCTGGAACGTGGTCTGGCGATGCGGCGGCAGCACGAGACCGTGCGGCGACAGATCCTCGAGGCGGATCTCGGCCAACTGCGCCAGCGGATGGTCGAGCGGCGCGATCAGCAGCGGGTCGCAGGTCTGCAGCACCTCGTAGGCCAGATCCTGCGGCACGTCGAGCAACGAACCGATCGCGATGTCGACCTGATCGCTGCGCAACTGGGCGATCCCGTCGCTGCCGACGACGCTGCGCAGTTGCACGTGCACTTCCGGATGGCGAGCGCGGAACGCGGCGATCCATGGCGGCAGCAGGTACTGGCCGGTCGAGGCGCCGACCGCAATGCGCAATTCGCCGCCGGCCAGCCCCTTGCAGCGCGCGTGGAAGCGCCGATCGAGCGTCTCGAGTCCCTCCACCAGCGGCAGGGCGAGCTCGTACAGCGCCTGGCCCTCGCGCGTGGGCGCCACCCGTCGCCGTCGTCGTTCGATCAGCGCCACGCCCAGTTCCGCCTCCAGCGCGCGCAACTGCAGGCTGACCGAAGGCTGCGACAGGAACAGCGCCTCGGCGGCCCGCGACAGCGTGCCAAGCTTGACGATCATGCAGAACGCACGCAGCTGCTTGAGCCGGCTGCCCTTGTAATAGAACCGCGTTGCAACATCAGTCCGTTCGGCGCCTGCGGCGCCTCGCGAACCTGACTTTGTCCGCGATTTACGCACCAACCTTGGTTTTTTCATGCAGGATCAAGTACATATTAGCCATTGAATAAGTCAATATATCGCATTGAATCGTTTGTTTTGTCAAAGATACTTTTCCATGCCTAGGATTGCCGCAAAGCATCACGGAGCCCGGCATGACCACCGCTGCACTGCGCCAACCCCAGTCCGACATCGAAATCCTCGCCTCTGCCAGTGCCGCCGCCGCTGCCGTGCTGACGCCACCGGCGCTGGCCTTCCTCAGCGACCTGCATCGCCGCTTCGATGCCACGCGGCGCCGCCTGCTGGAGCGCCGCCGTGAACGCCAGGCCCGCCATGACGCCGGTGAGCTGCCCGACTTCCGCAGCGACACGCGCGCGATCCGCGAGGGCAGCTGGCGCGTGGCGCCGATCCCCGCCGCCCTGCTCGACCGTCGTGTCGAGATCACCGGCCCGGTCGAGCGCAAGATGATCATCAACGCGCTCAATTCGGGTGCCAAGGTGTTCATGGCCGATTTCGAGGACTCCACGGCGCCGAGCTTCGGCAACCTCGTCGATGGCCAGCTCAACCTGCGCGATGCGGTGCGCGGCGACATCGCCTACACCTCAGCCGAGGGCAGGCACTACGCGATCCACGGTGATCCGGCCGTGCTCATGGTGCGGCCACGTGGCTGGCACCTCGACGAGGCCCACGTCGAAGTCGATGGCGAGCCGATGGCCGGTGCGCTGTTCGACTTTGGCCTGTTCGCCTTCCACAACGCGCTCGCGTTGCAGGCGCGTCGGCGCGGACCGTACTTCTACCTGCCCAAGCTCGAATGTGCCGAGGAAGCGGCGCTGTGGGATGCGGTCCTGGCCCATGCCGAACACGAACTGGGTCTGCCGCACGGGGCGATGAAGGTCACGGTGTTGATCGAGACGTTGCCCGCGGTGTTCGAGATGGACGAGATCCTGCACGCCCTGCGTGAGCGTTGCGTCGGCCTCAACTGCGGACGCTGGGACTACATCTTCTCGTGCATCAAGACGCTGCGCGCCCATCCCGACCATGTGCTGCCCGAACGCGGCCAGGTCACCATGGGCGTGCCGTTCCTCAAGGCGTACACCGAGCTGCTGATCAAGACCTGCCACCGCCGTGGTGCGTTTGCCATGGGCGGCATGGCGGCGCAGATCCCGATCGCTGCCGACCCCGCCGCCAACGCGGCCGCGCTCGACAAGGTGCGTGCCGACAAGCTGCGCGAGGTGCGTGCCGGCCACGATGGCACCTGGGTGGCGCACCCGGCCCTGGTGCGTGTCGCGCGCGAGGTGTTCGACGACCACATGAGCACGCCCAACCAGCTCCACGTGCTGCGCGAGGATGTGACTGCCGACCGCGATGCCCTGCTCGCGACCAGCACGGGCACCATCACGCGGGCGGGCTTTGCCGCCAACATCGAGATCTGCCTGCGCTACACCGCCGCCTGGCTCGACGGCCAGGGCTGCGTGCCGATCAACCACCTGATGGAAGACGCCGCCACCGCGGAAATTTCGCGCGCGCAGTTGTGGCAATGGCTGCACGTGGCACGCGAACCGCGTTTCGACGATGGCGGCGTGATCGACTTCGCCGCCTTCGACGGCGAGCTGGTCGCGGCGCGCCAGCGGCTGGCCGCGTTGCCGATCCCCGGCCAGCATCAGGTCGGCGCCGCCGCGATCCTGCTGCACAAACTGACCCACGCGCGCGAGCTGGCCGATTTCCTCACCCTCGCCGCCTATCCATCGCTGCATTGAGCCGGCGTCTGGGCCGCCGCCGGGCACGGTCGCCGGCAGCACGGGGCCGCCCAAACCTGCCTTCGCGCAGCCCGCGACCGCGCCATCGTCGACCGCCTGCGCCGGTTGCAGGCCAACCCAACCACCACCCACCCAGCCACATCCAACGACACGGGGATGATCATGAACCCACTGCCCACCGCCCACGAACTGCGCCAGGACTGGTCCACCAACCCACGCTGGACCGGTGTCCAGCGCAACTACGATGCCGACGACGTGCTGCGCCTGCGCGGTACCGTGCACGTCGAGCACTCGCTGGCGCGCCTGGGCGCCAACAAGTTGTGGCAATCGCTGCAGCGCGAGCCCTTCGTCAACGCCCTGGGCGCGCTGACCGGCAACCAGGCACTGCAACAGGTCAAGGCCGGCCTCAAGGCCATCTATCTGTCGGGTTGGCAGGTGGCTGCCGATGCCAATCTGGCCGGCCAGATGTATCCCGACCAGTCGCTGTACCCGGCCGATTCGGTGCCGGCCGTCGTGCGCCGCATCAACAACACGCTGCTGCGCGCCGACCAGATCGCGCATGCCGAGGGCGACGACAGCATCGACTACCTGCAGCCGATCGTCGCCGATGCCGAGGCCGGCTTCGGTGGCGTGCTCAATGCCTTCGAGCTCATGAAGGCGATGATCGAGGCCGGTGCAGCCGCCGTGCATTTCGAGGATCAGCTCGCCAGCGTCAAGAAGTGCGGCCACATGGGTGGCAAGGTGCTGGTGCCCACGCGCGAGGCGATCGAGAAGCTCAACGCGGCGCGTCTGGCTGCCGACGTGCTCGGCGTGCCGACCCTCATCGTGGCGCGCACCGACGCCGAGGCGGCCGACCTGCTGACCAGCGACGTCGACCCCAATGACCAGCCCTTCACCACCGGCGAGCGCACGGTCGAGGGCTTCTTCAAGACGCGCAAGGGCCTGGACCAGGCGATCTCGCGTGGCCTGGCCTACGCGCCCTATGCCGATCTCGTCTGGTGCGAGACCGGCAAGCCCGATCTCAAGTTCGCGCGCGCCTTCGCCGAGGCGATCCACGCGCGCTACCCCGGCAAGGCTCTGGCCTACAACTGCTCGCCGAGCTTCAACTGGAAGCAGAACCTCGACGATGCCACGATCGCGCGCTTCCAGCACGAGCTGGCCGCAATGGGTTACAAGTTCCAGTTCATCACGCTGGCCGGCTTCCATGCCCTCAACTACGCGATGTTCCACCTTGCCCACGGCTATGCGCGGCGCCAGATGAGCGCCTTCGTCGACCTGCAGCAAGCCGAGTTCGCGGCCGCCGAGCAGGGCTTCACCGCAGTCAAGCACCAGCGCGAAGTCGGCACCGGTTACTTCGACGCCGTGACGCAGGCGATCCAGCAAGGCCAGTCCTCGACGCTTGCGCTCAAGGGCTCGACCGAGGAAGAGCAGTTCGAGGACCGCGCGGACCCGCAGCGCGTTGCCGCCTGAACCGCCGCGGTGGCCGGCGCCAGCGCCGGCCGCTGCGCCGCGGCAGGACGTACGCCGACGTCGGCAACGAATTGCAGCGGGATCGGGACAGGGGCGCGGCGGCAGGGTTGCAGCCCACCGGCATCGGAACGGGGAGAGAGGGTTGGCGGCTGCTGGGGAGTCGTGCCGCGAACCCGACGTTCCGATGCCGGCGAAGTCCGAACCCCGCGTTGCACGGGTGCCGGAAATGGCTGACCCAATGATCCATGCAAGACGCGGGCCAAGTGCCCGCGGTACCGTCACCGGCGGTGCCGGCGCCGCGCCGCCGCAGGGGATCCACGCCGCCGACACCGTGGCGCCGCGCGCGCAGCCAGTGTCGGCTTGCGACATTTCCTGTCACATCGCCGCGACCGTTTGGCCGTCTTTACGTCAAAAATGTCAGGTCATGGGACTTTGGTCGCAGATCACCGGCGCCGTCCCGGCGGCAGCAGCTGTTGCAGCCAGCGCGGCCGCGCCAGCACCGTGCCAAGCCGGTCCACCTTGAGCCCGACCTTGCGCACGCCTTCGTCGTCGAGGTCGCGAGCGATCAGCGTGACGGCGCCCAGGTGCACCCGATCGCCGACCTCGATGGTGTGTTCGAAACGCCGCGCGAAGTGCTCGGCCAGCGTCAGCGAGGCATCACGCGGGCGCACCGGCAGCGCGTAGAACTCGGCGATCTCGCCCAGCTGCACGTCGGCATCGAACGTGAACTCGCCGAACAGTTCGCGTTCGGCCTCGCGCGCCTGCTCGGGTGGCGCAAACAACCAGTCGAGGCGGTACACGCGGCCCGGCGGCGCCAGCAGGTAGGCGTAGTCGCCGATCTGCAGCGCGCCGGCCTCATGCGCGGCGAGAATGGCACCGTCGCGCACCACGAGGGTCAGGTGCGACCACGACGGAAGCGGCGCGCCGGCCAGCACGCGGGCCTGCGCGGCGACCGGATAGCCGACCAGCTCGCGCTCGAGCGAGCCGGGCAGATCCAATTCCACGCGTCGCACCGTGCTCTCCAGATGCGGCAGGGCCACGTCGAACAGGCGCGCCGCCAGCCCCAGCGTCCATCCCTGCACCAGCAGCGACACCAGCACCACGACAAAGGCCACGTTGAATACGAGCTGCGCATTGGGCAGCTGCGCCAGCATCGGAATCGAGGCCAGGAAGATGCCGACCGCGCCACGCAGGCCGATCCACGAGATGAACGCGATCTCGCGCTTGCCGTAGCGCCGCAGCGGCGCCAGGCAGGCGATCACGGCCAATGGTCGCCCGACGAACATGAGGAACGCCGCCACGCCGAGCGCCGGCAACAGCCAGGTCAGCAGTGCGCGCGGCGAGGCCAGCAGGCCCAGCACGAGAAACATCGCGATCTGGCACAGCCAGGTGGCGGCATCGAGGGTGCCGAGCAGGTTGCTGAGGCCACCGCGCACGCGGTTGGCGACGACGAGGCCGGCGATGTAGACGGCCAGGAAGCCGCTGCCACCGAGCTGTCCGGTGATGCCGAACACGAGCACCGCGCCGGCCAGCGCAAACAGCGCCGCCAGCGCATGGCCGAACTGCAGGTGATTGAGGCCGCGCGCGATCGCACCGCCGCCGACCACACCGGCGATGCTGCCGATGCCGAACTGCACCACGAACTCGCGCAACAGGGCCAATGGCGACAGGCCAGCCGGCGTGGTCACGTACTCGACCAGCATCATCGTCAGCAGGATCGCGGCCGGGTCGTTGGCGCTCGACTCGATCTCGAGCGTGGCGCCGACGCGCTCGCGCAGCTGCAAGCCGCCGGCGCGCAGCAGGAACAGCACGGCGGCGGCATCGGTCGAGGCCACCACCGCACCAACGAGGAAGCCGTAGGCCGGCTCCAGATGCAGCAGCCAGCTTGCCGCCATGCCGGTGAGGACGGCGCTGAGCATGACGCCGACGGTCGCCAGCAGCAGGGTCGGCGCGAGCACGCGGCGCACGGTCTCGAGCCGCGTGCGCAAGCCGCCGTCGAACAGGATGACGGCCAGCGCCAGCGAGCCCAGCTCGTAGGCGCCCGAATAGTCGTCGAAGGCGATGCCGCCGGGCCCATCGGCCCCGGCCAGCATGCCGATGACGAGGAACACGAGCAGCAAGGGCGCGCTGAAGCGCCGCGCCACGAGACTGGAGGCGATGCCGACGAGGACCAATGCGGCGGCCGCGGCAAACACCCAGTAGACATGCTCGATCGTCGTCATGTCGTGATCATAGCGGCGCCACGGCCGACTCCGGCAGCCCCGCCCGGACCGTGGTTGGCGCTGCCAGTTGGGCGTGCGCGCGCGGCGTGGACCGGCGGCATCGCCGCGCGTGCCGCCCGCTCAGGCCAGCGCGCGCTGGTACTGGATCGCTTCGCCCAGATGCGCGCAGTCGATGTCGCGCGCCTGTGCAAGGTCGGCGATCGTGCGCGCCACGCGCAGCAGCCGATGCCAGGCGCGGGCCGACAGACCCAACCGTTCGAGCGCGCGGTCGAGCAGGGCCTGTCCCGCCGCATCGAGTGCGCAGTCGCGTTCGATCTGGCGGTTGCCGAGCCAGGCATTGGGGCGGCCGGCGCGCGCCAACTGCAGCGCCCGCGCCGCGCCCACGCGGGCGCGCACGGTGGCGCTGTCCTCACCGGCCGCCGCGGCACGCAGTTGCGCCTGGGTGACGCGCGGCATGTCGAGCTTCAGGTCGATGCGGTCGAGCAGTGGTCCCGACACGCGAGCGCGATAGCGCGCGATCGCATCGGGCGTGCAGCGGCAGCGACCGTCGGCGTCGCCGGCATAGCCACAGGGGCAGGGATTCATCGCTGCCACGAGCTGGAAGCGCGCCGGAAATTCGACCTGGCGCGCCGCCCGCGAGATGCAGATGCGGCCCGATTCCAGCGGCTCGCGCAGCACCTCGAGCACGTGGCGATCGAACTCGGGCAACTCGTCGAGAAACAGCACCCCGTGGTGCGCCAGCGAAATCTCGCCGGGCCGCGGGATCGAGCCACCGCCGACCAGCGCCACGGCCGAGGCCGTGTGGTGCGGATGGCGAAACGCGCGGCGCAGCCAGGCGCCGACCTCGTTGCGCTGGCCCGCCACCGAGCGCACCGCCGCCAGCTCCAGCGCCTCGGCTTCGGACAGTGGCGGCAGGATGCCGGGCAGGCGGCTGGCCAGCATCGTCTTGCCGGTGCCGGGCAGGCCGCACAGCAACAGGTTGTGGGCACCGGCGGCGGCGATCTCGAGTGCGCGCCGCGCCTGCGGCTGGCCACGCACGTCGGCCAGGTCCGGTTCGTCGGCGCCGTCGGCGGCTGCCGCATCCACCGCTTGCGCGCGTGCCAGCTCGCCGCGGCCGCACAGGTGCGCACACACCTCGAGCAGCGAATCGGCCACGCGCACGTCGGCATGCGCCACCAGCGCGGCTTCCGCACCATTGGCGCGCGGCACGACGACGGTGCGCCCGGCGCGGCTGGCCTGCAGCACGGCCGGCAACACGCCGTCGACCGCTCGCAGCTCGCCCGACAGCGCCAGCTCGCCGACGAACTCGCAGTCGCCCAGGGCCGCCGTCGGCACGCCGCCGTTGGCGGCCACGATGCCGAGCGCGATCGGCAGGTCGAAGCGACCACCGTCCTTGGGCAGGTCGGCCGGGGCGAGATTCACGGTCACGCGACGCTGCGGGTATTCGAGCTGCGCATTGAGGATTGCGGCGCGCACGCGGTCGCGTGCTTCCTTGACCGCGGTTTCCGGCAGGCCGACGATCGACGTGCCGGGCAGGCCGCCCGACAGATGCACTTCGCACGACACCTGCGGCGCGGCCACACCGACCTGGGCGCGTGTGTGGACGATCGCGAGGCTCATGGCGCCGGCCTGCGATCCGCGTCGCCGCAGTCGACGCCGGGGCAAAAAAAGTCCGCCGCGCGCACCAGGGGGTGACTTGCGCGCGACGGCGGACTTCCCGGGAAAAACCCTTGCCGGACGGGGCATGACACGCGGGCGGCGTGCCACGGCGGCGCCGGCGTGTCCATCACCGTGCTCAGTTGCGCTGGGCCAGCGAGGCGCCGAGCGCGCGCTCCAGTGCCAGCAGCCGTTGTTCCACTTCCTCGAGCTTCTCGCGCGTGCGCAGCAGCACGCAGCGCTGCACGTCATATTCCTCGCGCGTGACGAGATCGAGCCCGCGCAGTCCGTCGCGCAAGATGCCGCGCAGGCCCGCGCGCAGCTCGCCCGGCGCAGGGTCGGTGCCGGCCGGTACCGCCGCGGCGAGGCGGTGCACGAGATCGTCGATCGTCGGGTTTTGCATCATGGCGCTGGCCTCCCCGGCCTGTGCTGCGGCTGGCTCGATGTCGATCAATGCCGCCGCGGTGGTTGGACTCGTCCCTGCACCACCGCGGCAGCGCGGCTCCGTGGGGATCGGCAGCACATCGATGCGCCGATCGCGGGCTCCTTGCGCAGCCGCTCCGTCGGCCTCGTCCCCATGCGTTCAAGTCTAGGCACGATGGCGCGCGGCGCCAGACGCGGAGTTCGCAATCGCGTGTAGGAGATTTCCTACAGCAGGCCATCGGCTATAGTCGCGCAGTGCAACGAGGCAGGAGCGTTCCATGCGCATGGTCACGGCCATCATCAAGCCGTTCAAGCTCGACGACGTGCGCGAGGCGCTGGCCGAAGCGGGCGTGCAGGGCATCACCGTCACCGAGGTCAAGGGCTTCGGGCGCCAGAAGGGCCACACCGAGCTCTATCGCGGCGCCGAGTACGTGGTCGACTTCCTGCCCAAGATCAAGCTCGAGGTGGCGGTGGCCGACGATCAGGTCGAGCGCGTGGTCGAAGCGATCAGCCAGGCGGCAGGCACCGGCAAGATCGGCGACGGCAAGATCTTCGTCAGCGTGCTCGAGCGCGTGATCCGCATCCGCACCGGCGAGATCGACCAGGACGCGCTGTAACGCGCCCTGACCTGCGCAGGTTTAGCCGCTGGCGACCTGCGCCACGTGCTCGGGCGTGAGTCCGAAGAACTCGAACAAGCGGCCGGCCGGCGCCGATTCGCCGAACCGGTCGAGGCCGACGACCGCGCCGTCGGTGCCGACATACTTCCACCACAGCGCCGTGGAGCCGGCCTCGATGGCGACCTTGCGCACGGCGGCCGGCAACACCTGGGCGCGGTAGGCGGCATCCTGGGCGTCAAAGGCCTCGGTTGACGGCATCGACACCACGCGCGTGGCGATGCCTTGCACGTCGAGCAGCTGCTTGGCCGCCAGCGCGAGTGCGACTTCCGAACCGGTGGCGATGAGAATGCGCTGCGGCGCGCCGCTGGCCTCGGCCAGCACGTAACCGCCGCGCGCGATCGATTCGATCTGCGCTGCCGTGCGCGGCACGAACGGCAGGTTCTGCCGCGACAGGGCGAGCGCGGTCGGTGCATCGTCACGCTGCAGCGCGAGCTGCCAGGCAACGGCCGTTTCGACCGTGTCGCAGGGACGCCAGACTTCCAGCCCCGGGATCAGGCGCAGGCTCGAGACGTGCTCGACGGCCTGGTGGGTCGGGCCATCCTCGCCGAGCCCGATCGAGTCGTGCGTGAACACGTGGATCACGCGCCGGCGCATCAGCGCGCCCATGCGGATCGCGTTGCGGCTGTAGTCGCTGAAGGTGAGGAACGTACCGCCGAACGGGATGTAGCCGCCGTGCAGCGCGATGCCATTCATGATCGCGGCCATGCCGAACTCGCGCACGCCATAGCTGATGTGGCGGCCGGTGCCGCCACCGAGCAGCGGCTGCGCGCCCTTCCAGTTGGTGAGGTTGGAGCCGGTGAGGTCGGCCGAGCCGCCGAGCATCTCGGGCAACGCGGGAGCGAAGGCTTCGATCGCGTATTGGCTGGCCTTGCGGCTGGCGACGGTCTCGGCCTTGCTGTTGGCCTCGGCCACGAGCCGCGCCGCGCGCGCGGCGAAATCATCCGGCAGCCGGCCGGCCATGCGGCGTTCGAATTCGGCGGCAGCGGCGCCGTGCGCGCTGCGCCAGGTGGCGAAGCGCGCGTTCCACTGCGCCTCGCGCTGCGCGCCGGCGGCGCGTGCATCCCAGGCGGCGTAGAGGTCGGCGGGAATCTCGAACGGGCCGTATTCCCAGCCCAGCGCCTGGCGCGTGGCGGCCAGTTCCTCGGTGCCGAGCGCCTCGCCGTGCACCTTGGCGGTGCCCGCCCGCGTCGGTGCGCCACGACCGATCGTCGTGCGGCAGATGATGAAGCTGGGCTGCGTCGTGTTGGCCTTGGCCTGCGCAATCGCGGCATCGACCGCGTCGACGTCGTGGCCATCGATGGGGCCGAGCACCTGCCAGCCGTAGGCACGGAAGCGCGCTGCGGTGTCGTCGGTGAACCAACCGCGCACATCGCCGTCGATCGAAATGCCGTTGTCGTCGTACAGCGCGATGAGCTTGCCCAGTTGCCAGGTGCCGGCCAGCGCGCAGGCCTCGTGCGAGATGCCTTCCATGAGGCAGCCGTCGCCGACGAACACCCAGGTGTGGTGATCGACGATGGCCGCGCCGTCATGGTTGAACTCCGCCGCGAGCAGCTTCTCGGCCAGTGCCATGCCGACCGCGTTAGCCAGGCCTTGGCCGAGCGGACCGGTGGTGGTTTCCACGCCCGGCGTGACGTCGACCTCGGGGTGGCCCGGCGTCCTGGAATGGAGCTGGCGGAAGTTGCGGATCTCGTCGAGCGAAAGGTCGTAGCCGCTCAGGTGCAGCAGCGAGTACAGCAGCATCGAGCCGTGGCCATTGGACAGCACGAAGCGGTCGCGGTCGGCCCAGTGCGGATTGGCCGGGTTGTGGCGCAGGTGGCGCGACCACAGCGCCACGGCGATCTCGGCCATGCCCATCGGCATGCCCGGATGGCCGGACTTGGCCTTTTCAATCGCATCGGCGGACAGGAAACGGATCGCGTTGGCCATGCGGGCCGTGGCGGGGGGCGAGGCAGGACTCATGGACGCGCTCCGGTCGACGCGGCCTGGGCGGCGGGCCACGCGGGAAGGAAGGGGAGTGACGTGCGGGCGCAGCGCGCCGCGACGGCTGCCAATTTTGCCGCATCGGCGCTGGCGGCGGAAGCCGACGCCGGCACGGCCGGTTGGGCCGCGTCGGCGCGAGGCGTGGCACCGCGGCGCGCGCGGCGCAGGCGAGCCTTGCCGCCAGTCGGCGCGGTGCGATGGCTACCGCGGCCGCGCTGCGGCGGCGTCCTGCGCCGGCGCGGCGGCGCCGGGCGCACCCTCGGCAACGAACCAGACCTGCTCGGCGATGTTGGTGGCGTGATCGCCGATGCGTTCCAGGTGCTTGGCCACCAGCAGCAGATGCAGTGGCGTGGCTGCCGCATCACCGGCGCCGAGCAGGCGCTGCAGCATCTGCGCAAACAGCACGCCATGCACGCGATCGACTTCGTCGTCGCGGCGCCACACCGCGCGGGCCGCGTCAGCGTCGCCGCGGCGCCAGGCATCGAGCACGTCACCCACCATCGCGCTGGTGAGCTGCCCGAGCACGTGGATACTGGCCGGCAACGGCGTGCGATCGTCGGGCAGGGCCAACGACAACCGTGCCATGCCGACCGCGTGATCGCCGATCCGCTCGATGTCGGCGGCGATGCGCAGCGCCGCCAGCACCTCGCGCAGGTCGCGCGCGTTGGGCTGGCGCAGCGCGAGCAGGCGCAGCACGTCATGGCTCACTTCGCGCTCGCGCGCGTCGATCGCGTCGTCGTCGGCGATGACCTGCCGGGCCAGCGGGCGGTCGAATTGCTGCAGCGCCTGTCGCGCGCGCTCGACCTGCGCCAATGCGGCCTGCCCCATGTCGGCGATCTCGCTGGCCAGCCGCTCCAGCTCCAGGTCGAAGCTGCGCACGATGTGCTGCGGGCTCATCCGAACCTCCCGGTGATGTAGTCCTCGGTGTGCCGATTGGACGGGCTGGTGAAGATCGTTTCGGTGGCATCGACTTCGACCAGGCGGCCCATGTACATGAACGCGGTGCGGTCCGACACCCGCGCGGCCTGCTGCATGTTGTGGGTGACCATCACCAGCGTGTAGTCGCCCTTGAGCTCCTCGATCAACTGCTCGATGCGCGCGGTGGCGACCGGATCGAGCGCCGAGGTCGGCTCGTCAAGCAGCAGCACCTCGGGGCGCAGCGCGATCGCGCGGGCGATGCACAGGCGTTGCTGCTGGCCACCCGACAGGCCCAGCGCGCTGCGCTGCAGTTTGTCCTTGACCTCGTCCCACAGCGCCGCGCGGCGCAGCGCCTGCTCCACGCGCGCCTGCAGCTCGGGCCGCGACAAGCGCTCATGGTGGCGGATCCCCCAGGCGATGTTGTCGTGGATCGACAGCGGGAACGGCACCGGCTTCTGGAACACCATGCCGACCTTGCTGCGCAGCCGGTTCAGCGCGTACGCACGGTCGAGCACGTTCTCGCCGTCGAGCAACACCTCGCCGCTGGCGCGCAGCCGCGGGTAGATCGAGTAGATGCGATTGAGCACGCGCAACAGGGTCGACTTGCCGCAACCCGACGGACCGATGATCGCGGTCACCCGATGCAGCGGGATGTCGAGGCTGACCTCATGCAGCACCTGCGTGTCGCCGTAGTGGAAATCGAGCCCACGCACGGCGAACTTGGCCGGCGCGGCCGCGGCGCCAGCCGCTGGCGCCACGCCCTGGCGCGACCGCGCCAGCTCGATGCGGATGGGACCGGGATCACTGCTCATGCATCCTCCGATGCCGATGGGTGAATACGCGCATGGTCACGCTCAGTGCCAGCACGAACAGGGTGATCAGCAGCGCGCCCGCCCACGCGATCGCATGCAGCGCAGGCGAGGGATCGTTGGCGTACTGATAGATCGTGACCGGCACGCTGCCCATCTTGTGCAGCGGGTGCAGCGTCATGAAGTTGTTGCCGAAGGCGGTGAACAGCAGCGGCGCGGTCTCGCCGGCCAGTCGCGCCAACGCCAGCAGCACGCCGGTGACGATGCCGCTGGCGGCCGCACGCAGCAGTACATGCACGGTCAGCTTCCACTGCGGCACGCCGAGCGAAAGCGCCGCCTCGCGCAGCGTCGCCGGCACCAGTTGCAGCATCTGGTCGGTGGTGCGCACGATCACCGGCAGGCCAATCAGCGCCAGCGCGATCGAGCCGGCCACGCCCGAGAACGACACCGCGCCGCCGCTCAGGCGCGACATCGGCAGTACCACCGCCACGTAGACGAACAGGCCGAGCACGATCGACGGCGCCGACAACAGGATGTCGTTGAGGAAGCGCACGCTGGCGCCAAAGCGCGAGCGCGGCGCATATTCGGCGAGGAAGGTGCCGGCCGCGACACCGACCGGCACGCAAATCGCGAGCGCGCCGAGGTCCATGATGAGGCTGCCGACGATCGCGTTGGACAGCCCGCCCTGCTCGCCATCGGCGCTGACCTGCGTGAACAGGCGCCAATCGAGCGCAGCCAGGCCCTGGCGCAGCGTGAGCCACAGGATCCAGCCGAGCAAGGCCAGGCCGAGTGCGGTCGCGCAGGCGCCCAGAGCCAGTGCGAGCGCGTTGACCATGCGACGTCGCAGTTGCAGCGTGGCGCTCATCGCAGACCCTCGCGCCGCGTCATGCGCCGCAACAGCAGGCGCGCCGCGAGCAACACCGCGAACGTCACCACGAACAACAGGAAGGCGAGTGCGAGCAAGGCCGAGCGGTGGGTGCCGACCGCCTCGTTGAACTCATTGGCAATGCTCGAGGCGATCGAGGTACCCGGCATCAGCAGCGAGCCGCTGATCGCGTATGAGTTGCCGAGCACGAAGGTGACCGCCATGGTCTCACCGAGCGCGCGTCCAAGGCCGAGGAAGATGCCGCCAATGACCGCCGCGCGCGTGTAGGGCAGCACGATTTGCCAGGCCACTTCCCAAGTGGTGGCGCCCAGCGCGTGGGCCGCTTCGATCAGCTGCGCCGGAACGGCCTGGAACACCTCGCGCATGACCGCGCTGATGAACGGCAGGATCATCACCGCCAGCACGATGCCGGCGGTGAGCAGGCCCAAGCCCAGCGGCGGCCCCTGGAACCAGCAACCGATCAGCGGCAGGCGGCCCAGGCTGGCGCTCAGCCAGGGTTCGACCCGCGCCATGAACGGCACGAATGCGAACAGACCCCACATGCCGTAGATGATCGACGGGATGCTGGCGAGCAGTTCGACAGCGGTGCCGAGCGGGCCGCGCAGCCATGGCGGCGCGGTACGGGTGAGGAACAATGCGATGCCGAACGCCAGCGGTACCGCCAGCAACAACGCGATCAGCGATGTCACGAGGGTACCGAACACCGGTGCCAGCGCGCCGTAGTTGTTGGTGACCGGATCCCATTGGGCACTGCCAAGGAAGCGCCAGCCCTGTCCGAGCAGGACCTCGCGCCCGCCCCACGCGGTCGACAGCGCGGCGCCCAGCAGGACCGCCAGCACGAGCAGCGCACAGGCCTGCAGCAGACCGCGGAACCAGCGGTCGTTGCGCGTGTCGGCGCGGGCACGCCGCTCGTGGCTGCAGGTGGCCACGGCGGACGCCGCGGGCGGCGACGCGGCGCCATCCGCCCGCGCGACCCGGCGCCCCGGCACCGGGTCGCCGCGGTGACCGTACCGCATGTTGGCGCGGTCGCCGCTCACGACTTGATGTGCATGTGCCAGTACGCCTCGATCTGCTGCACCAGCGTGTCCGGCAGTGGCACGTAGTCGAGGGCAATGGCAGCGGACTTGCCGGCCGTCCAGCCGTGGCGGAAGAAATCGAGTGCGACGGCAGCATGGGTCGCATCCTGCGGTTGGCGGCGCATCAGCACCCACGAGGTGGCCGTGATCGGCCAGGCGGTTGCGCCAGGGGCATTGGCCAGCGATACCGCGAAGTTCTCGGTTTTGGCCCAATCGACGCTCGCTGCGGCCGCCTGGAAGCTGTCGCGCCCGGGTTCGACCAGCGTGCCGGCTGCGTTGCGCATGCGGGCGTAGCCAAGCTGGTTCTGCACGGCATAGGCGTACTCGACGTAGCCGATCGAGTTCGGCAACTGCTTGACGTAGGCCGCCACGCCCTCGTTGCCCTTGCCGCCGATGCCGACCGGCCATTGCACGGTGCTGCCGCTGCCGACCGCGGTCTTCCACTGCGGACTCACCAGCGACAGGTAGGTGGTGAAATTGAATGAGGTGCCGGAGCCATCGGAACGATGCACGACCGTGATCCTGGCACTCGGCAGGGTCAGGCCCGGATTGAGCGCGGCGATCGCCGGATCGGACCATTCACCGATGCGCCCGAGGAAGATGTCGGCCAGCACCGAACCGCTCAGCACCAGTTGCCCCGGCGCGACACCGGCCACGTTGCAGGCTGGCACGATGCCGCCGATCACGTCGGGAAACTGCGCCAGGCCGTGCTGTTCGAGGTCGGCCTTGTCGAGTGGCATGTCGGTCGCGCCAAAGTCGACCGTGCCGGCCTTGATCTGGGCGATGCCACCGCCCGAACCGATCGACTGGTAGTTGACGCGATGACCGCTCTGCGTGGCGAAGCTAGCGGCCCACTTCGACAGGATCGGATAGACGAAACTCGAACCGGCGCCGGTGATGTCGGTGGCGTGGGCGCTGCCGATGCCGCACGCCAGCGCGATGGCGAGGGCACAGCGGCCCAGATGGTGGGTATGGGTATTCAAGCGGAGCTCCTGCTGCATCGTGGTTGACGCGGCGTATTGGACGGCCCGCAGGTTGCGGTTCGATGAGCCGCAGGTTGCAGTGCGATGACAGCCGGCCATGGCAACGGCGCGCATAGGCGCACCGTGCCCGGGGCGATGCCGGGCCGCGTCGGCGCGTGGTCAGTTCGCGGCGGCGGTGGCCTCGCGCAGGCGCGAGGCGTCGAAGCAGCAGGTGAAGGTGGAGCCGCGGCCGGGCTCGCTGGCGATGTGCAAGCGGGCGTCGTGCAGGCTGAGCACGTGCTTGACGATCGACAGCCCAAGGCCCGTGCCGCCGCTCGCCCGCGAACGGCTCGATGACACCCGGTAGAAACGCTCGGTCAGTCGCGACAGGTGCTCGGCCGGAATGCCGAAGCCGGTATCGGTGACGGCGTATTCGGCACCGCCGGCGGTGCGGCGCCAATGGATCCCGATCGCGCCGCCGGTCGGGGTATACCGCACCGCATTGCTGACGAGGTTGGAGAACGCGCTGTGCAGGTCGGTGGGTGAGCCAAGCAGGTCGAGTCCGGCATCGTCATGCAGCGTGATGCGGTGGCGTCCCTGGCTGAGCGCCTCGGCCTCGTTGCGCAGGGTCTGCAACAGGGTCGTCATGCCGATGTGCTCCTCGGGCAGGCGCCGCTCCATCTCCAGCCGCGACAGGGCCAGCAGGTCCTCGACGATCTGGCGCATGCGCTGCGATTGCACGCGCATCTCGCCGAGCACCGGCGCCAGCGCCGGCACATCCTCCGGATCGAGCAGTTCGAGGTAGCCGTGGATCACGGTCAGCGGCGTGCGCAGTTCGTGCGAGACGTTGGCCACGAAGTCGCGGCGCACCTGTTCGAGTCGGCTGATCCGACTGACGTCACGCGCCAGCAGCACCTGGCCGCCGGCAGCGTACGGCAGCAGCGTCACCTGCAAACGCACGGCTGCATCGCCAGGCGCCGCCAAGTCGTCGCCCTCGCCATGGCCGGCGCGCAACCAGTGACCGAGCTCGGCCGGGCCGAGTCGGGCCGCCAGATCGATGCCGCGGTCGGCGGGCCACGACAGTTGCAGCAGGTGGCAGGCGGCCGCGTTGCACCACTCGACGCGACCGTTGGCATCAAGCACCACCAGCGCATCCGGCGCGCGCGCCGCCACCGCCTGCAGGGCGCGTCGTTGCGCCAGCACGCGGCGCAAGCGCGCGCGGTGGTCGCTCACGGCGCCACCGAGAAGCGGTAACCGGTGCCGCGCACGGTTTGCACCAGGCCATCGAGGGCGAATGGCTCGAGCACCTGCCGCAGCCGCCGGATATGCACGTCGACCGTACGCTCCTCGATGTACACGCTGCCGCCCCACACCTGGTCGAGCAGTTGCGCGCGCGAGTGCACGCGTTCGGCATGCGTCATGAAGAAGTGCAGCAAGCGGTATTCGGTCGGGCCGATGTCGATGCGGACGTCGCCTGCGTACACCCGGTGCGCCGGGCCGTCGATGCGCAAGCCGCCCGCCGCGATCGAACCGCTGCCGTCGTCGCCCTGCGCCCGGCGCAGCACCGCGCGGATGCGCGCGACCAGTTCGCGGGCGGAAAATGGCTTGACGACATAGTCGTCCACGCCCGCCTCGAGACCGGCGACGCGGTCCACTTCCTCGCCCCGTGCGGTCAGCATGATGATCGGTACGGTGGCCGTGCGCCCGTCGCCGCGCAGCCGTCGCGCAAGCTCCAGTCCGGTGGTGCCGGGCAGCATCCAGTCGAGCAGGATCAGGTCGGGCGCGTGGTCGGCCAGCGCCACCAGCGCCTGTTGCGCGTCGCCGGCCTGGATCGCCTCCATGCCGGCCTTGCGCAGCGCAAAGGCGAGCATGTCGCGGATCGAAGCCTCGTCTTCTACGATCAGGATGCGCTTGTGCACGGGGTCGTGGTGTCGGCCGGGATCGCGCTATTGCAGCGCGCGAATGTTACAGCGGCATGACGATGCGCGGCGGCAGCGGCGGGTCCGCGTTTACAATGGCAGGCCGATGCGCCGCGTCCGGCGCCGCCCACCCCTCGACTCCGCTGCCATGAACGCCGTCATCGATCGCAAGCAACAGCACGAAGCCGCCAAGCTCGCCAAGCGCCTGCGCCACCAGGTCGGCCAGGCCATCGCCGATTTCAACATGATCGAGGACGGCGACCGCGTGATGGTGTGCCTGTCGGGCGGCAAGGACTCGTACACGCTGCTCGACATCCTGCGCAAGCTGCAGGCGCGCGCACCGGTGCGCTTCGAGCTGTTCGCGGTGCATCTGGACCAGAAGCAGCCTGGCTACGACCCCGGCATCCTGCCTGCCTATCTGCGCAGCATCGACATGCCGTTCGAGATCCTCGAACAGGATACCTACAGCGTGGTCAAGCGCGTGATCCCCGAGGGCAAGACCCAGTGCAGCCTGTGCTCACGCTTGCGCCGCGGCTCGCTCTACACCTACGCGGCCGAGCGTGGCTTCAGCAAGATTGCCCTCGGCCACCACCGCGACGACATCGTCGAGACGCTGTTCCTCAACCTGTTCCACCAGGCCACGCTCAAGGCGATGCCGCCCAAGCTGCGCTCGGACGACGGCCGCAACGTGCTGATCCGCCCGCTCGCCTACTGCGCGGAAAGCGACCTTGCCGAATACGCGCACCAGCAGGGCTTTCCGATCATGCCCTGCAACCTGTGCGGCTCGCAGGAAAACATGCAGCGCAAGACGATCAAGGCGATGCTCGCCGAGTGGGACGCGAAGTTTCCGGGCCGCATCGAGACGATCTTCCGCGCGATCGGCAACGTGGCGCCGTCGCAGTTGGCCGACCGCAACCTGTTCGACTTCGCGGGCCTGGGCGCGCGCGCGGAGGTGCGCGCCGATGCCCATGCCTGGCTCGCCGGCGACAACACGCGCCAAGGCGAAGCGGCACCCGCCTGACGCATCGTCGCAGCGGCTGCGACCCGACCCTGTTCCACTGTGCACCGGCCCGGTGCCGGCGGGCCTCGCCGTCAGCATCGCCCGATGTCTCCAGCTTCCCCCTTCCCGATACCGGTCCCGACCATGTTCTTTCGCAACCTCACGTTGTTTCGCTTTCCGGAAACGCTCGGCCGACCGCTGCAGGCGCTCGAACAGGCGCTCGCCAACCAGCGCCTGCGCGAATGTGGGCCACTCGAACTGGCCACCCACGGCTTCGTATCGCCGTATGGACGCAATCACGAATCGCTCGTGCATCGCAGCGGCCAGTTCGCGCTGGTCGCGTTCGGCCGCGAGGAACGCCTGCTGCCGGGCGTGGTGGTGGCCGAGGAACTGGCCGCGCGCATCGATGCGATCAACGCCAAGCAAGGCCGCCGACCTGGCGCCAAGGAACGCAAGCGCCTCAAGGAGGAAGTGATCGACGAGCTGCTGCCGCGCGCGTTCGTGCGACCCTCGCGCGTGCATGCCTATCTCGATGTGCAGGACGGTTGGCTCGTGGTCGACAGCGCCAGCCGCAAGGCCGCCGAGGACGTGGTGAGCCAGTTGCGTGAGGCACTGGGCCGCTTTCCGGCCACGCCGATGAGTCCGGCCGATTCGCCGCGCGCGCTGATGACGGGCTGGCTCACGGACGGCAAGTTGCCGCAAGGCCTCAGCCTCGGCGACGAGGTCGAACTGCGCGATCCGGCCGAGGCCGGCGCCATCGTGCGCTGTCGGCGCCAGGAGCTTGAATCGGACGAGGTGCGGGAGCATCTGAAGTCGGGCAAGCAGGTGTTCCAGCTCGGCCTCAACTTCGACGAACGGCTCGGCTGCGTGCTCGGCGAGGATCTCATAATACGGAAATTACGGTTTTTTGACGTAGTTCTCGACACGTTGGGCGAAGATAGCAAGGAATCGGCCGAGGCCGAACTCGCCGCCGCGTTTGCGCTGATGACGCTGGAACTCAAAAACCTGCTCGCACATCTGCAACAATGGTTCGGCATCCTGCGGCCGGGCGACCGCGATTGACGGCACCGCCCCGCAGTGGAGGAAACAGAAGTGGACAACGCGCAGAACTACCTCGAACTCGACACTGCCGACGGCGAGACGATCAAGGTGCTGCGCAAGAGTCACCCGCAGGCGCGCCGCCTGCGCTTGACCGTGACGCCGGCCGGTGCCCGCGTCACCTATCCCGAAGGCACGCATCCCGCGCAGATCGTCGCGTTCCTGCGCCGCCACGGCGAGTGGCTCGAACGCAAGCTCGACGAACTCAGCCTCAGCGCGGCGCCGCCGCCGCTCAAGCCCGGCGCGGCCACCGTGATTCCGCTGCGCGGCGAGACCACGCGCCTGTCGTGGCGCGATGGCGCCTGGCCGCGGATCGAACAGCTCGATGACCGGCTCGTGCTGACCTTGCCCGCGCCGCACGGCAAGTCGACGCTGCCGGCCGCACGCGCGCTGCTGCGCTCGTTCTTCGAGGCGCAGATTCGCCGCGACGTGAGCCGCCATCTCGCCCGCTACTGCCCCGAGCTCGAGCGCGCGCCGACCGCCGTCAAGCTGCGCCCGCTCAAGAGCCTGTGGGGCAGTCTCGACACGCGCGACCGCGTCACGCTCGATCTCGCCCTCGCGCTCGCACCGCCTGCCGCGCTGCGCTACGTGGTCATCCATGAACTGTGCCACTTGCGCATCCGCAGCCATTCGCCGCGCTTCTGGGCGCTGGTGGGAAGCCTCATGCCCGACTGGCATGAGCAGCGTGACTGGTTGCGTCTCAACGGCCAGGCGCTCAAGGCCGAGCTCACGCGCCTGATCCAGGCCTGACTGGCCGCGCCACGCGCAGTGGCGCCGTGGCATTGCGCGCCGCCGCTGGCGGCGACCGCTCAATCCAGCAGCGCCGCCGCAACCGCGGCGGCATGCTCCAGATGCAGGTGGTGGTTGCCGGGCAGGTGTTCGACGCGCAGGCCGGTCACGCGTGCGGCGCGCGCATCCATCATCGCGGTCGGCAGATAGCTCGTCGGCGGCTGCGCGAGCACGAGCCGGGTCGGCGCGCGGATGCCCGCAAGCGTCGTGAGCACTTCGTCTTCGGTGTAGCGCTGCGGGCTCACCACGGTCAGGCGCGGATCGCTCGACCACACCCAGCCGCCCTCGACCGCGCGCACGCCGCGCGTGACGAGGGCGCGCGCCGCGTCCTCCGACAGGTCGTTGGCGGCACGTCGCGCCGCGATCGCCGCCTCGAGCGTCGCATACACGCGCAGGGGCCGGCGCGCCGCGAACGCGACGTGCTGGTCGAGTGCCTGGCGCAGCCGCGGCAGAGCGTCTTCCAGCGTCGAGGTGAGCGGGCCCAGGCTCTCGATCAGCAACAGGTGCTCGACCCGCTCGGGATACAGCGCGGCGAACTGGCTGGCCAGGGCGCCGCCGAGCGAATGGCCGAGCAGGCTCGCGCGGCTCCAGCCGAGTCGATCGAGCGCCGCGCGGATGTCGTCGAAATAGTCGACATAGTGATACCAGGCGCCTGGCGGCAGATGCGAGGACTGGCCATGGCCGCGCAGGTCGAGCGCGACGATGTGCCAGCGCGTGGCGAGCCGCGGTGCCAAGGCGTCGAAACTGCCGGCGTTGTCGAGCCAGCCGTGCAGCGCCAGCAGCGGCGGCCGTTGCGGATCACCCCAGCGCTTGCCGGCCAGCACCGCGTGGCCGAGCTCCAGGCGCAGTTCTTCAGCGACCATCACGCAGCTGTTCGTGGCGTGTCCGGGCGGCGCGCGCCTGCGCGGCGGCGGCGGCGCCGTCCCAGTCGGCGGCGAACTCGGGCCAGCCGCCGCTGTTGCGCAGAATGAGGTCGACCAGGGCCGCCACGTGGTCGGCGCCGTCGTTGAGCGCAGGGATGTATTCGAGCCGCTCGCCGCCCGCATGCAGGAAGCGGGCATGGTTGCTCAGCGCGATTTCCTCCAGCGTCTCGAGGCAATCGACGGCAAATCCGGGGCATAGCACCTGCACATGGCGCACGCCATCGTGCGGCAGGTCGGCCAGCGTCGCATCGGTGGCGGGGCCGAGCCAGCGGCCACGCCCCACGCGCGACTGAAAGCTCACGATCATGCCGGCTTGGTCCAGGCCCAGCCGCTCGCGCAGGCGCCGCGCGGTTTCCTGGCACTGGCAGTAGTAGGGATCGCCCCGCTTGAGATAGGCCTCGGGGGTGCCGTGGAACGACACCACGAGCTTCTGGGCGCGGCCATGGCGCTGCCAGTGCGCCTCGACGCTGCGTGCCAGCGCTTCGATATAGCGTGGCGCGGCGTGGTAGCCGGCGACGAAGCGCAGGTCCGGAAGCCAGCGCCAGGTTGCCAACTCGGCGCCGACCGCATCCATCGCCGAACCCGTGGTGGTGCCCGAGTATTGCGGGAACAGCGGCAGCACGAGCAGGCGCCGCGCACCGGCCTGGGCCAGCTCGCGCATGACGGTGTCGATTGCCGGCCCGCCGTAGCGCATCGCGTGGCGCACGAGGATCGGGCCGGACCGCTGCGCACGCAGGGCGGCCTCGAGCCGGGTCGTCAGCGCGGCCATGCCAACCGCCAGCGGGGAACCCTGTTCGGTCCAGATGTGCCGGTACAGCTCGACCGAGCGGGCCGGACGCAGGCGCAGGATGACGCCGTGCAGGATCGGCCACCAGGCCCAGCGCGACAGCTCGACGATGCGCGGATCGGCGAGAAACTGCGCCAGGTAGCGCCGCACGGCCCGTTTGGTCGGCGCCGCCGGCGTGCCGAGGTTGACCAGCAGCACGGCGGCCGCAGCCGTCTCGCCATGGCGGAAGCCGGACTGTCCTTGATAACGCGGCATCGTCGGGAAAAGTCGTGCTCGGGAGGGGAAAAACGCCGGGGCCGGGGCCCGTCCGCGCCGGCGCTGGCAAAAGACCGTGGGTTTGCTGCTAGACTGGCCCCGCGACCGCGGACCACCGTGGCGCAGACGATTACACATAACAATAACACGCCGCCATGCGCGCATTGACCTGCTACATCGCAGCAGGACTGATCGCCGTCGCCGTCCTACCGTCGGCGCGGGCGGCATCGCTCGCCTACGGCGAGGCATTCGACACCCTGTATCGCATCGAGCTGCCGGCACACACCGCCAGCGAGGTCGGCGTGGCTGGTCGCTATGGCGGCCAGACCATCGCCGGCATCAGCGGCCTCAGCACGATGCCCGATGGCAGCCTGTTCGCGGTGGCGAGCTCGCTCAAGGCGCTCGTGCGCATCGACGCCGGCAGCGGCGTGGCGACGCCGATCGGCCTGCTTGGCATTGGCGGTGGCAGCGGCCAGTACGACGCGCTCGATCTTGGCATGACGGCCACCTGCACCGGCGCGCTGTACCTGACCTCGGGCGTACTGCACACGCTGTATTCGGTCGATCCCGCCACGGGCGCGGCCACTCGCATCGGCGACACCGGCGTCGCGATCAGCGGTCTGGCCGAGCGGGGTGGTGAACTGTTCGGCGCAGGGTCCAAGGGCGACCACGCCCTGTATCGGATCAATCCGCGCACCGGCGCGGCCAGCAGGATCGGCGAATTCGGTGCCGAAGCGACCCGCTGGATCAACTCGGTGGCGCTGGGTTTCGGCAACGACGGCACGTTGTGGGCCGTGCTCAACTACGTGCCGCCGCAGAACGACAGCATGCCACTGGCCGACTGGAGCGACTTGGCCACGATCGACCCGAACAGCGGCCGCTTGCACAGGGTTGGCGCGCTGACCGGCCCCGAATCGCTGCGCAAGGTTGGCATGAAGGGTTTCACGGCCGGTCCCGCACCGTGTACCGGTCCGCTCGGCACCCCCAATACGGCACCGGTCGATGCGCCGTGGGCGCTGATCGCGCTGGCGCTGGGACTGATCGCGTTTGCCGCGCGCCGACAGCGCGCCTGAGCCCGCCCGTCGGTTTGCTTCATGGCGCGCTCAGCGCAGCCTGCTAAGGTGGGCCCAGTCCCCGTGCGGAGTCGATGATGCGTCCGTTCCTGCTCGCTGTTGCCGCCTGTCTGTCCCTGTTCGTGCTCGCTCCCGCCCATGCCGGCGAGGAGGAGAACCAGCGCGCCGAGAATGCGGTGCGCGTGCTCAAGGAGATCATGCAGGCGCCCGACAAGGCGATTCCGCGCGACCTGCTGCGCGAGGCGCATGCAATCGTCGTCGTGCCTGACGTCATCAAGGCCGGCCTCGTCGTCGGTGGTCGCCACGGCAACGGTCTGGTGGCGGTCAAGACGCGCGACGGCACCTGGTCCAATCCCGTGTTCGTCAGCATGACCGGTGGCAGCGTCGGGTTCCAGGCAGGCGTGTCCTCGACCGACGTGGTGCTCGTGTTCCGCACCCAGCGCGGCGTCGATTCGATCGTGCACGGCAAGTTCACGCTCGGCGCCGATGCCTCGGCCGCGGCGGGTCCGGTCGGTCGTACCGCGCAGGCCTCGACCGATGCCCAGCTCAAGGCCGAGATCTATTCCTATTCGCGGGCACGCGGCCTGTTCGCCGGTGCCGCGCTCGACGGCACGGCGATCCGCATCGACAATGACGCCAACCAGGCCGTGTATGGCGACGGCGTCACCGCGCGCCGCATCTTCGAAGGCGGCGTGACGCAAGTGCCCAACGCCGTGGTCGATTTCCGCGACCTGCTCGAAGAGTACACTGCCAAGTAACGGGCGCCCGCGCCCCCTAATGCATCGGTGTCGTCATGGGTGGTTTCAGCATTTGGCATTGGCTCGTCCTGCTCGTCATCATCGCGCTGGTGTTCGGCACCAAGAAACTGCGCAATGTCGGCGAGGACTTGGGCGCGGCGATCAAGAGCTTCAAGAAGGGCATGCAGGACGAGGACAAGGCCGAGCAGGTGCGCCTCAAGGCCGATCCGCCGGCTGATGACGCGACGATGCAGAACAAGGCCGACGCCGCGAAGTCAGACCGCGCCGAGTAGGCGCTCACCGCGGCTCGTCATGTTCGACATCGGCTTCAGCGAAATTGCGCTCATCGGCGTCGTCGCGCTGATCGTGCTCGGCCCCGAGCGCCTGCCGCGCGTGGCGCGCACCGCTGGCGCGCTGATGCGCCGCGCGCGCACGAGCTGGCTGAGCGTGCGCGACGAGATCGAGCGCGAGCTCGCGGCCGAGGACCTGCGCAAGTCGATGCACGAGCTCAAGCAGGATGTCGATGTGAATGCCGACCTGCGCCAGGCCGCACAAAGCGTCGAGGTCGCGCTCAAGGACGCGGTCAACACCACGCCCCACGATGACCAGCGGCCGTCATGAGCGATGCCGGGCGCGATGACATCGACGACAGCCAGCAATCGCTGATCTCGCATCTGGTTGAGCTGCGCGCGCGCCTGCTCAAGGCGATCGCCACCGTGCTGGCGGTGCTCGTTGCACTGATCCCGTTCGCCAACAAGCTCTATGCCTGGCTCGCGCTGCCGCTGGTCAGCCACCTGCCGCAGGGTGGCGCGATGATCGCCACCGAAGTCGCTTCGCCGTTCTTCACCCCGCTCAAGCTCGCGTTCTGGGTGGCGCTGTTCCTGGCGATGCCGGTCGTGCTCTACCAGTTGTGGGCCTTCGTCGCGCCGGGGCTGTATCGCCACGAGAAACGGCTGGCGGTGCCGCTGCTCGTGCTGTCGGTGCTGCTGTTCTACCTGGGCTGCGCGTTCGCCTACTTCTTCGTGCTGCCGGCGGTGTTCGCATTCATGACCAAGATCGCGCCGGCGGGCGTTGCGGTCATGCCCGACATCGGCCATTACCTCAGTTTCGCGCTCGGCCTGTTCTTCGCCTTCGGCGCATGCTTCGAGGTGCCGGTGGTGCTCATCCTGCTGGTGGCGATGCACGCGGTCACGGTCGAGCAGCTCGCCGCGAGCCGGCGCTACATGATCGTGGCAGCGTTCGCCATCGCCGCCGTGCTGACCCCGCCCGACGTGCTGTCGCAGATCATGCTCGCGGTGCCGATGATCCTGCTCTACGAAGTCGGCATCATCGGCGCGCGGCTGCTGACGCGGCGCGCGCAGCAGACACCGGCGTCGACGTCCGATTGACGGTGTGCGCGGTCAGCCCGGACCGGCGCCGACCAGTGCGCCAAAGCGCCTGAGCAGCTGGCGCGCGCTCGGTGTCGGCGCGCAGCCGACATCGGTGCAACACGGCTGCGGGCAGGCGGCACCGGCCGCGGGCCGGCGCGCCTGGACATAACCGCGCATGATCTCGACGCTGAACTCGGGATGGAACTGCAGACCCCAGGCGCGCGGCGCATAGCGCACCGCGTGGTGGGGATCGTGCGCCGAACGCGCCAGCACCACCGCGCCGGGCGGCAATTCGAGCACGCTCTGCTGGTGCGATGCATGCGCAGCGAAACACGCCGGCGCGTTCGCGAACAGCGCGTCGTCGCCGGTGTCGGGCAGGCGTTCGATCGCGACCGTGCCGACTTCGCGGCCGCGCGGATGGTCGTCGACGCGGCCGCCGAGCGCATGCGCGAGCAGTTGGTGGCCATAGCACACGCCGAGCACGGCGCTGCCGGCATCGATTGCCTGCACCAGCCATTGCGCGGTGCGCTCGCTCCAGGCCAGCCGCTCGCTGACCATGGCCGGCGAGCCGGTCACGATCACACCCGCGTAGGCGCCGGCCACCGGCAGTGGCTCACGCGCCGCATCGACGACATCGACTTGGTCGCGGCGCCAGCCGAGACCACGCCGGAACCATTCCGGAAAATCGCCGTGGCGCGCCCGCACGGCAGGCAGCGTGCTGCCGGTTTGCACGATCAACAGCGGCGGCCGGCCGGTCGCGTGACGGGATGAGGGGCGCAAGGACATCGACAATCACCAATCCAGATGCAGTTTCGCGGCACCGCGTAGCGCTCGGAAAGCGCGACGGGCCGCACTTTGGCATCTGGACGCATGTTGTCAAGGGTGGGCGACGCCGCACCGCATGCGTCACGCCATCCCGTGTTGCGCTACGGCGTCCGCGTCGGGATCGATGCGTCGAAGCTGTCGCGGAAAATCATGTCTGCATCGAGCTCGAACGCACCAATGTCGGGCGCATTGCCGACCGTGCGCAGGAACGGCGCGCCGCGCTGGTCGTAGGACTGCCCGTTCGGCGCGCTGCCGGCATCAACGTCCGGATCGGTCGGGCGCAGCGCGTGCGTCGGGCGCACGGCGTTGTTGAGCGCCAGTGGGAGCATTTGCAGCGGCGTGGTGATCGTCCCCGAGGGCAAGGCGAGTGTCGAACCCGAAATGTGGTCGTGGTTGCCTGAGATCGTGGCTCCGGAGCTGCCGCTGAGGTTGATGCTGCTCGTGACGTCGCCGGAACCGGAGAAATTTCCGGTGACGATCGTCGAGACGATACTGTGCGCGCCGCTGCCAAAATCGAGGCCACCGCCGATGATGCGGCCGCCGGAGTCGCCGAAAGCCGAGCGGTTGGCTGTGATCGTGCTGCTCGCGATCGTCGTTGGCCCAATGCACGTCAGGCCACCGACGCGCAACGCGCTGTTGCCGGACACGGTCGTGTTCGTGATTGTGTTGGGACTGGTTGACGGCGGATGGATGTGCGCCGCGCCGGAGGTGAGCGCGCTGTTGTTCACGATTGCCGAATTGACGATCGTTGCCGCGCCCGGCGTGGTGAAACCGCCACCCCAGCTGTTGGTGGCCGACGTCGCCGCGTTGGCGGCGACCACGCTGCGGTCCATGTTGACGCCGCCGGATGCGTACATGCCGCCGCCGCTGGTGTAGGTACCACTGGTCGTCATGGCGACGTTGCCGCTGACTTCGCTCAGCCGCAATGAGGTCAGGCCGCCCGAGAACACGCCACCGCCCACTGCCATCTGGGAGCCGAGACCCTTGGCCGTGCAATGGGTGATCCGCGCGTTGTTGATGGCGACGTCGCTGGCGCCGTAGACGCAGCCGCCCTTTGCCTGCTGGCTGCTGTTGTACTTGTGGCCACCGGTGAGGGTCAGGAATTGCAGGTTGAGCCGACCGGAACCTATGTGGTTGATCAGACCGCCATCGACGCCGGCGGCGGCGGTGATCGTCGTGCGGTCTGCGCCAAGTCCTTGAATGTCCAAGTAGGCCTGGCCGAAGATCAGTGGCGACTGCAAGGTGATTGTGCTGCACGAGAGCGTCGGCGAAGCGCGCACGGAGTCACCCGAAGCCGAGGCATTGACGGCCTGGCGCAGGCTGCCCAAGCCATCGTCGTCGCAGTTGGTGTAATAGCGCACATTGAAGGTGGCGGCGGCCGGCATGCTCTGGTCGAGCAGCGGCAGCGTATCGAACGCCGGCGTTGCCGGCGCATCGCTGGCGACAGCGGTCGACCCAGCAACGAGGGCAAGGATGAGACTGGCCAGCGGCAGCTGGCGCAGGGGAACTGTGGTGCGCGTCATGATGATCTCCGTAGGCCAATACCCATGGCACGCGCGGCATGGCCGTGCGGGTGATCTCGGGTAACGCCGAAACGGTGCCAATCGCGCCAAGCGGGTCGTTCGCGCACACCAGCGCCTCGGCTGCGGCGCATCGCCGCGGGTGCGTGATGCTTTGGAACGGGCTTGTGCGGGTGCGTACAGTGCCGCGCTGCCCCTGCCGGGAGCGCCGCCCGGCACTCTCAATCCGACGGCGGCAGCACTTCGGCCACTTCGGTCAGCGTGGTCACGCCGCGCGCGACCTGCGCCGCAGCCGAGGCGCGCAGCGGGCGCATGCCTCCATCGAGGCCGGTGCGGGTGACCTTGGCCAGATCCATGTTGGGCTGGATCAGTGCGCGCACGGCGGGCGAGATGCGCAGCATCTCGTAGATGCCGGTGCGACCCATGTAGCCGGTCTTGCGGCACTCCAGGCAGCCCTTGGGCGCGTACACGCGAGTCGGCGGCGCGATGCCCAGGCCGTGAGTCAGTGCTGCCCAGGCCTGCACGTCGAGCTTGGCCTCGACCTTGCAGTGCGGGCACAGCGTGCGCACGAGGCGTTGCGCCACGATGCCAGTGAGCGTGGATTGCAGCAGGTAGTTGGGCACGCCGAGGTCGAGCAGGCGCGTCAGCGCGCTCGGCGCATCGTTGGTGTGCAGCGTCGACAGCACGAGATGGCCGGTCAGCGAAGCCTGCACCGCCATCTGCGCGGTCTCCAGATCGCGGATCTCGCCGACCATGATGATGTCGGGATCCTGCCGCATCAGCGTGCGCACGCCGGCGGCGAAATCGAGATCGATCGCGTGGTGCACCTGCATCTGGTTGAACTCGGGGCTGACCATCTCGATCGGGTCTTCCACCGTGCACACGTTGATGTCGGGCGTGGCCAACACCTTGAGCGTGGAATACAGCGTCGTCGTCTTGCCCGAACCGGTGGGGCCGGTGACGAGCACGATGCCGTGCGGACGGGTGACGAATTCGCGCCAGGTCGCTTCCTCGGCTTCGGAGAAGCCGAGCTGGCGGAACTCCTTGACCACGATGTCGGGATCGAAGATGCGCATGACGATCTTCTCGCCGAACGCGGTTGGCATCGACGACAGGCGCAACTCGACTTCGCGGCCGCCCTGCGAGCGGGTCTTGATGCGGCCATCCTGCGGCCGGCGCTTCTCGGCCACGTCCATGCGGCCGAGGATCTTGATGCGCGAGGTCACCGCGGTCATGACCGGGGTCGGCAGCTCGTACACCTTGTGCATCACGCCATCGATGCGGAAGCGGATCAGGCTGGTGTCGCGGCGTGGTTCGAGGTGGATGTCGGACGCGCGCTGCTCGAACGCGTACTGCAACAGCCAGTCGACGATGTGCACGACGTGGCGGTCGTCGACACCGACGTCGCCGGTCTTGCCCAGTTCGACCAACTGCTCGAAATTGAGGATCGCGCTGCCGGGCTGGCCGTCCTTGGCGTCGCGCGCGCGCTGGATCGAACGCTGCACGCTCCACCACTCGGCGAGATAGCGGTTGAGATCGAGTGGACTGCACACCACGCGCTGGATGTCCTTGCGCAGGATGTGCGCCAGGTCCGCGAGCCAGCGCGTGTCGAACGGTTCGCTGGAGGCAAACACCACCTGCAGGTCGGTCACCGCGACCGGCAGGATGCGGTAGCGCTGCGCGTAGGCATTGCTGACGACCTGGGTGACGGCGGCGACGTCGATCTTCATCGGATCGATCTTGAGATACGGCAGGCCGGCCTTGTCGGCCAGCCATTGGGTCAGCACCTCCAGGCTCAGGGGCTTGCCGGGATGGCGCTGGTCGGGCAGGCGGAGGTTGGCCACCAGCACCAGCGGGTGCAACTCGGCGCGGCCGCGCACGGTCCGCACGTCGTTGCGCACGCGCTTGGCGTCGGCTTCGGTGAGCACGCCGTCGGCGACCAGCGCGAGCAGGGTCTCGTCGAGCTCCAGCCGATCGTGCAGGCCGAGCGGTGACGCGGGTGTTGCCGGATTGTCCGCGAGCGGTTTGGCGCTGGCCATTCCATCGGTCCTGCAGGGGTTAGCCGTTATACTAGCGCGCTTTTCCCGCGCAACTCGTGAGCCAGCGCATGTCGGCACCGACGTTTCAGGAACTCATCCAGACCCTCAACCGCTACTGGGGCGAGCAGGGCTGCGTCTTGATCCAGCCGCTCGACACCGAAGTGGGAGCCGGCACCTTCCACCCGGCCACCTTCCTGCGCGCGATCGGTCCCGAGCCGTGGGCCGCGGCCTACGTGCAGCCGTCGCGACGCCCGACCGACGGTCGCTATGGCGACAACCCCAACCGCCTGCAGCATTACTACCAGTACCAGGTGGTGATGAAGCCCAATCCCGACGACATCCTCGAACGCTACATCGGCTCGCTGCGCGAGCTTGGCATCGACCCGCTCGTGCACGACCTGCGCTTCGTCGAGGACAACTGGGAATCGCCCACGCTCGGCGCCTGGGGTCTGGGTTGGGAGGTCTGGCTCAACGGCATGGAAGTCACCCAATTCACCTATTTCCAGCAGGCCGGTGGCATCGAATGCAGGCCAGTGATGGGTGAGATCACCTACGGTCTGGAACGTCTCGCGATGTACCTGCAGAACGTCGACAACGTGTACGACCTGGTGTGGACGCGGGCGCCGCATGGGCTCGTGACCTATGGCGACGTGTTCCACCAGAACGAGGTGGAGCAGTCGACCTACAATTTCGAGCACGCCAACGTCGAGCGCCTGCTGGCCTGGTTCGACACGTGTGAAGGCGAGGCGCAGCGTCTGGTCGAGCTCGGCCTGCCCCTGCCGGCCTATGAGCAGGTGATGAAGGCCAGCCACACCTTCAACCTGCTCGACGCGCGGCGCGCGATCAGCGTGACCGAACGCCAGCGCTACATCCTGCGCGTGCGGGCGATCGCGCGCGCGGTGGCACAGGCCTACCTTGCGCAGCGCGAACGGCTCGGCTTTCCGGGCCTGAAGTCGCAGCAGGAGGCCGCATGAAGCCGCAGGCGCGTTCGCTGCTGATCGAGCTGGGCACCGAAGAGCTGCCACCGAAGGCGCTCGATGAGCTTGCCGCGGCGTTCGCCGCCGGCATCGTCGACGGCCTGGCCCGGCGCGGCATCGCTGCCGACGCCGCGCAGGCACGCAGCTGGTGCACGCCACGCCGGCTTGCGGTGCACGTGCCGGCCGTCGCCGACATGCAGCCGACGCAGAAGACCGAGCAGCTGGGTCCCTACCTCAACATCGCGCTCGATGCCAACGGCGCACCGACGCCGGCCCTGCTCGGCTTCGCCGCCAAGAATGGCCTTGCGGTCGAGGCGCTCGAACGCAGCAGCGATGCCAAGGGCGAGCGGTTCGTCGCGCGCCGCGAGCAGCCCGGCCAGGCCACTGCCGCGCTCGTCCCGGAAATCGTCGGCGAGGCGCTCAAAGCGCTGCCGATCCCCAAACCGATGCGCTGGGGCAACCACGACTACAGCTTCGTGCGGCCCGCGCATTGGCTCGTGCTGCTGCATGGCGAGGGCGTCATCGAAGGCGAGGTGCTCGGCCTGCGCGCCGGGCGCATGTCGCGCGGGCACCGCTTCCACCATCCGCAGCCGGTGCATATCGTCGATGCCGACAGTTGGCTCGACGCGCTGCGCGCCGCCCGCGTGCTGGCCGATCCGGACGAGCGGCGTGCGCGCGTGCGCACCGAGGTCGCGCGCGTGGCGCCGGCTGGCACCACGCCACAGTTGTCCGACGCCCTGTGCGCGGAGATCGCCAACCTCACCGAGTGGCCGGTGGCAATCGCCTGCGCCTTCGATCGCGAGTTCCTGGCCGTGCCGCCCGAAGCACTGGTCATGACGATGGAGACCAACCAGAAATTCGTGCCCTGCCATGCCGCCGACGGTTCGCTCAGCGAGCACTTCATCGGCGTCGCCAACATCGAGTCGCGCGAGCCGGCGCAGATTCGTACCGGCTACGAGCGCGTCATCCGGCCACGTTTCGCCGACGCCAAGTTCTTCTTCGACGAGGACCGCAAGGCGCCGCTCGCCGCCGGCATGGATGCGCTGCGCGGCGTGACCTACCAGCAGGCGCTGGGCAGCGTCTGGGACAAGAGCCTGCGCGTGGCCGAGCTCGCGCGCGTGATCGCCAATCGCGTCGGCACGGACGCGGCACTGGCCACGCGCGCAGCGGCGCTGTCGCGCTGTGATCTGCTCAGCCGCATGGTCGGTGAGTTCCCCGAGCTGCAGGGCGTGATGGGGCGCCATTACGCCGGCAGCAGCGGCGAGCATGCCGAAGTGGCACGGGCGCTGGACGAGTTCTACGCGCCACGCCATGCCGGCGCGCCGATCGCGCAGGGCACGCTGGCACGGGTGCTGGCGGTCGCCGACCGCATCGATACCCTGGCCGGCATCTTCGCCGTCGGCATGAAGCCGTCCGGCAACAAGGATCCGTTCGCACTGCGCCGTGCCGCACTCGGCCTCGCCCGCACGCTGATCGAGGGCCGCCTGACGCTCGACCTGCGCGCGCAGTTCGACGAAGCGCTGTGCCTGCTGCCCGAGGCCGCGTTCGCCGCCGGGCTGGCCAAGGGCAAGGATGGCAAGGCAGCCGTGCCCGATCCCGGCGCGCGCCGCGCCGCGCTCGGTGCCGAGCTGTACGAATTCGTGCTCGACCGCCTGCGCGGCTACTACGCGGAACAGGGCATCGCCGGCGAGGCCTTCGAGGCGGTGCGTGCGCTGGCGCCAAGCGACCTTGCCGACTTCGATCGACGCCTGCATGCGGTGGTCGCGTTCGGCCAATTGCCCGAGGCGGCCGCGCTTGCTGCCGCCAACAAGCGCATCGGCAACATCCTGCGCCAGGCTGGCCACGAGGCACACGGAGACGTCGACGCGGCGCTGCTCGAAGCAGGTGCCGAACACGAACTGGCCGCCGCACTGACCGCTGCGCGCAGCGATGTCGCGCCGCTGGCCGCGCAGGGCGACTACGTCGGCGTACTCAGGCGGCTGGCCACGCTGCGGATCCCGGTCGACCGCTATTTCGACCAAGTGATGGTGATGGCCGACGACACCCGCTTGCGCGCCAATCGCCTCGCCTTGCTTGGCGGGCTGCGCGCGCTGTTCCTGCTGGT
>NZ_JAHCAQ010000018.1 GCF_019634845.1 Dokdonella sp. | reverse complement strand
CTTCGGCGACGAAGCCGGCGCGTTCGTAGAAGCCGATCGCGTGGCTTTGCGCGTGCAGGTCGAGCTCGGGCCAGCCACGCGCGCGTGCGTACTCGACCAACGTGCGCAGCATGGCCTCACCCACGCCCCTGCCGCGCCACTCGCGCAGCACGGCCATGCGCCCGATCGAGCGCGCCGGCGTCAGTCGCGCGGTGCCGATCACGCTGCCGTCCGCGCCGCGCGCGGCCACATGCACCGACTGTGCGTCGAGCGCATCGAGCTCGTCCGCCGCCGCAACGCCCTGCTCGAGCACGAACACCTGTTCACGCAGCGCACGCAACTGGGCTCCATCGCGTTCCCAACTGGCCATTTCGACGTGGAAGTCCTCGTGGATCATGGCGGTCTCCTCGTACCGGTGCTGATGGATCCGGCTGCGGTGGTCACGGATGCGCAGGCCTCCGCCGCAGTGTAGCCGGCGGCGCGGCGCACCCGCATGCTGCGGCCACTGCCCAGCGCAGACGCAGGCCGCGCCGACATGATGCGGCGCAAAGTGTGACGGGTTTGGCAGCGCCACCGCCGACCATGGCGCTACCAGCAAGTGGGCGTGTTGCATTAAGGTCGCCATGGATCCGGCGACCGGCCACCACTGGGGTGCCCCGGGGCAGGTCCATCCAAATCCTCAAGGGGACAATCATGAATGTGAAGCCTTACGGGCTGTTTGCCTGCGTTGCGCTGCTGACGGCGGGGCCGTGTCTGGCCCACGATTCCGACCACCTGCAGGGCATGGCCACGGCCACGGCCGGCCAGCCGCTCGCGTTCGGGCCCGATGACGCGCTGGAGTCAGGCATCGCCGCGGCCTCACCTTTGGTGACATGGAAGTACTATTTCGTGCCAGCGGCTGCCATGGTGCGTCGCAGCAGCAGCGATGTGTCCAACTACGTCGGCGGCGGCTGCATCAGCGCAACGTCCGGCATGGTCGTTTCCGACATCCAGATCGAAGATGGCGCCTCGATCGCGGTGGTGCGCCTGTACTACAAGGACACCGACGCGAGTAACTCGGTGACTGCGTGGCTGACGTCGTACGATGCGGAAGGTGGATATATCGATCATGGGTCGGTGAGCAGCGACGCGGCGACCGGATACGGCAACAAGGCCGTCACCTTGTCGCCGCCAGTCGTCGTCAGCAACTCTGGGCGCAGCTACGTGCTCAATCTGCGCCAATTGGGCACCTCGACATCGATGCAGATGTGCGGCGCGCGCGTCTTCTACAGCATTCCATGAGGAGCCGGCCATGAAGCATTCAAGCACTTGGCCCGCCGCGGCCATGCTGGCCCTCGCCTGCGTTGCGGCCTCGTCGACGTTTGCGCTGGCGGCCAACACCGATCCCGACTCGGTCGTCGCACCGGCAGCGACGCAGTGGCGGATGACTCCAGGCGTAACCTTCGTGCCGCGCAGCTCGGACATGAGCGTGACCTATGTCGGCGCCGGCTGCGTGACCGCACCGGTCGGCACCGGTCTGGCGCACAAGGTCGTGCTGGGTGACGGGATGACAGCGCGATTCGTGCGGCTGTATTACCGCCATGACCCATCGGTAAGGCTGCTGTTCGCCCTGACACGCTACGACGCGCAAGGCGCTTTCACTGATTACGGCACAACGTATTCCACGAGCGCCGCCGGCTATACCTCGATCCTGTCACCGGAGTTGGCCCATGTCGTGGATGCGGCGAACTACGGCTACGTCGTCAACGTGCAGTTTTGGAACAACCCGGACGCGATCTTCGCCAATGGATTCGAAAACCCACAGCCGCCGCTGTTCTGTGGAGTCCGGTTGATGTGGGATGAGTAGACGATCATTGCGAAAGACCTGCCGTCGCGGTCCATGGACGGACCGCGCGCGATTCGGCGATTGGCTTCACCCGGCGGTGGCGTGCATGTCGGTGTCGGCACGTGCCGCGCTGCGCTGCCGTTTGGCATGCGCTGCCGGCACGGTCCCGCGCGAAGCGCGCGCCACGCTCAGATGGCGCGTGCGAGCGTGGCCGCCAGCCCCGTGTAATCGGCAGGCGTCAGTGCGAGCAGGCGCGCCTTGGCCGCTGCCGGCAGGTCGAGCCCCTGCACGAACTCGCGCAGTGCCTCGCGCGTGATGCCTTGGCCGCGCGTGAGTGCCTTGAGCTGTTCGTAGGGCTCGGGCAGGCCATGGCGGCGCATCACGGTCTGCACCGCTTCGGCCAGCACCTCGCAGCTCGCATCGAGGTCCGCGGCAAGGCGCTCGGGCGCCACCTGCAGCTTGCCCAGTCCGCGCGCCAGCGCATCGAGCGCGATCTGGGTGTGACCGAACGCGGTGCCGAGCGCGCGCAGCACGGTCGAATCGGTCAGGTCGCGCTGCCAGCGGCTGATCGGCAGCTTGGCCGAGAAGTGTTCCAGCAGCGCGTTGGCGAGGCCGAAATTGCCCTCTGCGTTCTCGAAATCGATCGGGTTGACCTTGTGCGGCATCGTCGAGGAACCGACTTCGCCGGCCTTGAGCTGCTGGCGGAAATAGCCCAGTGAAATGTAGGCCCACACGTCACGCGCGAGGTCGATGAGGATCGTGTTCGCGCGGCGCATGGCGTCGCCCAGCTCGGCGATGCAGTCATGCGGCTCGATCTGCGTCGTGTAGGGGTTCCAGACCAGGCCCAGCGACTCGACGAAGCGGCGTGCGAAAGCCGGCCAGTCGACTTCGGGGCAGGCGACCACATGCGCGTTGTAGTTGCCGACCGCGCCATTGATCTTGCCGCTGAGCTCCACGGCGGCGATCTGCCGGCGTTGGCGCTCGAGCCGCGCAACCACGTTGGCGAGCTCCTTGCCGAGCGTGGTTGGCGAGGCCGTCTGGCCATGCGTACGCGACAGCATCGGCAGCGCGGCGTGCGCGTGCGCGAGTGCGCGCAGCGTCGCCGCAATGGCGTCGAGCGCCGGCAGCAGCACGCTTTCGCGCGCGTCGCGCAGCATGAGTGCGTAGGCGAGGTTGTTGATGTCCTCGCTGGTGCAGGCGAAATGGATGAACTCGCGGATGGCGGCGAGTTCGGTGCTGTCGGCGACCCGTTCCTTGATGAAGTACTCGACCGCCTTGACGTCGTGGTTGGTGGTGCGCTCGATGTCCTTGATGCGCGCCCCATCGCGCTCCGAGAACGTGTCGGCGATCGCCAGCAGTTCGGCCTGCGCCGCGCCCGACAGCGGCGGCACCTCGACGATCGCCGGCTCGGCCGCGAGGGCGGCCAGCCAGCGCGCCTCGACCAGCACGCGGCGCTGCATGAGCCCCAGCTCGCTGAAGATCGGGCGCAACACGGCGGTCTTGGCCGCGTAGCGGCCATCAAGCGGGGACAGGGCGGTGAGGCTGGCGCTCATGCGGGTTTTTCCGGGGTGCTGGAATGGGGATGGACGAGGATGGTCTGGATGCGCGGTCCGCGCATCGCCTGCACGGTGAGATGGAAGCCGTCGAAGGCGAGCGTCTCGCCGGCATCGGGCAGGCGTTCGAGGCGGTGCACGATGAGACCGCCGACGGAGTTGACGTCGGCCGGCGCGGCAATGTCGCGATCGAGCAGGCGTTCGAGGCGGTAGATCGGCGTTCCGCCCGACACCGTGAAGTCACTGCCGGGCTTGCGCGTGGCGCCGCCGCCACCGCGTGTGCGCACGTACTCGTCCTCGATGTCGCCGACCAGCACCTCGAGCACGTCCTCGAGCGTGAAGAAGCCGGCCACGCGGCCCGACTCCTCGATGCCGAGCGCGAGATGGGTGTCGCCGGCGCGGAATCGCTTGAGCACGCCGAGCAGCGGCGCATTGAGCGGCAACAGGATTGGTGCCCGCAGCAGCGTGGTCAGGTCGCTCGTGTCGGCGCCCTGCGCCATGGCCTGCAGCAGGTCCTTCATGTGCAGCACGCCGCGCACCACGCCGTCGCTGCCAAACCACGGGTAGCGGCTGTAGTGCGAGCGGGCGAATTCGGCCAGCACGTCCTCGCGGCTCATGCCATCGCGCAACAGCGCGAGCTGGTCGCGCGTGCGCAGCACGTCGCCGACCACGAGCTCAGGCAGGTCGAGCGCGTTCTGCATCATCGCCCATTCCTCGCCGCTGCGGCTGGCGCGCTTGGCGTGGATGATGAGCTTGAGTTCGTCGCGCGAGTAGTGGCTTTCCTCGCCATGTCCGGCCGGGCCGACTCCGAACAGGCGCAGCATCGCGAGCGCACTCGCGTTGAGCAGCCAGATCGCCGGATACATGATCCAGTAGAACACGTACAACGGCGTGGCCGTCCACAGCGACAGCGGCGCCGGTTTGCGGATCGCGAGCGTCTTGGGTGCCAGTTCGCCGAGCACGATGTGCAGGAACGAGATCAGCGTGAAGGCGGCCGCCAGGGCGATGACGCGCGTGCTCTCGGGACCGATGCCCAGCGCGAGGCACAGCGGTTCGATGAGATGGGCGAACGCAGGCTCACCGACCCAGCCCAGCGCCAGCGAGGCCAGCGTGATGCCGAGCTGGCAGGCCGAAAGATAGACGTCCAGGTGCTGGTGCACGCGGCCGAGCAGGCGGCCGCGCCAGCCATGGCTGGCGGCGAGCGTGGTCGCCTGGGTGTGGCGCAGCTTGACCAGCGCGAATTCGGCGGCGACGAAGAAGCCGTTGAGCGCAACCAGCAGCAGCGCCGCGGCGACGTAGGCCAGGTTGGAGAGCATTGCCTGCGGGGCAGCGGTGGGTCGCGGATTCTAGCATCCGGGCCGGCGCGTGCCGTGGCGGGTTCCGATCGGGGCGCTGCCGCCATGTGGCTGGTTTCGCGCGCGCCAGCGCCGGCGGTTTCGCTGCGCCGGCCACGGCCAAGGCGCGCGGTTGCCGCAGTGATCGGCGGTAGCGATGCCACTGATCCGGCAACTGACGACGCGGCTGGCTCGGCATCGCCGGCTATAATCGCGATCCCCTTTTTCATTCGCAGGTGAGTCATGGCCACGTTCCGGATCGAACGCGACAGCATGGGCGAGCTCAAGGTACCCGCCGATGCGCTGTATGGCGCGCAGACGCAGCGCGCCGTCGACAACTTTCCGATTTCGGGCCTGCGCATGCCGCGCGAGTTCATCCGCGCGCTCGGCCTCATCAAGTCGGCCGCGGCGCAGGCCAATGCCGACCTCGGCCACCTCAAGAAGGCCTCGGCCAAGGCCATCCGCAAGGCCGCCGAGCGCGTTGCGCACGGTGAGTTCGACGCCGATTTCCCGATCGACGTGTTCCAGACCGGCTCGGGCACCTCGACCAACATGAATGCGAACGAGGTGATCGCGCACGTGTGCGCGCAGGGCGGCGTCAAGGTGCATCCCAACGACGACGTCAACAATGGCCAGTCGTCCAACGACGTGATCCCGACCGCGATCCACGTCAGCGCCACCTTGGCCGTCAGCGAACACCTGCTGCCGGCGCTCACACATCTGAAAAAGACCATCGACGCGCGGGCGAAGGAGCTCAGGAAGGTCGCCAAGACCGGTCGCACCCATCTCATGGATGCGATGCCGGTGACGTTCGGGCAGGAACTGGGCGGCTGGTCGGCGCAGTTGCGTTCCAACCTCGCGCGGCTCGAATCGGCGCTGGCGCGCATGCGCCTGTTGCCGCAGGGCGGCACGGCGGTCGGTACCGGCGTCAATGCCGACGCCCGGCTTGGCCCGCGCGTCTGCGCCGAGCTTTCGAAGATGACGGCGGTGAAGTTCGCTTCGGCCGATGACTATTTCGAGGGCATCAGCTCGCAGGACGCCGCGGTGGAACTGTCGGGCCAGCTCAAGACGCTGGCGGTCACGCTGACCAAGATCGCCAACGATCTGCGCTGGATGAACTCCGGTCCGCTGGCCGGGCTGGGCGAGATCGAATTGCCGGCGTTGCAGCCGGGTTCGTCGATCATGCCGGGCAAGGTCAACCCGGTGATTCCCGAGGCGATGGCGATGGTTTGCGCCCAGGTCATCGGCAACGACACCACGATCACGATCGGTGGCCAGGCGGGCAATTTCCAGCTCAACGTCATGCTGCCGGTGATCGCGCTCAACCTGCTGCAGTCGATCCAGCTGCTCGCCAATGCCTCACGCCTGCTGGCGGACAAGGCGATCGCCGGGTTCAAGGTGCGCGAGGACAAGATCCGCGAGGCGCTCGACCGGAATCCGATCCTCGTCACCGCCCTCAATGCCGAGATCGGTTACGACAAGGGCGCGGCGACGGCCAAGCAGGCCTACAAGCAAGGCCGGCCGATTCTCGACGTCGCGATGGAAACCACGGGCCTGTCGCGCGCGCGCCTGCAGAAGCTGCTCGATCCGATGGCGCTGACCAAGGGTGGCACCCACGGCGGTTCGGCGGGCGGTTGATTGCACGACCGGGTGTGAACAATGGCATATGCGGGCCGCGTGGTGGGCGGCATAATTGCCGGTCACTTGGCCGCGCCGATGACTGGCCCGCGCCGCCGTTGCCAGCCGCGGCACGCGGCGCCGACACGGACGTGGCGGGATTTGCGCAGCGCGGCCGGCACGGCGCGCCACTGCGGCGCCGCGCGTGCCTGGCAACGATTCAATGAAGGGTTGGCAATCATGTTGAAGACACTCACTCTCACCCTGGCACTGGCCGCGGCACCGACGCTGGCGCTGGCGCAACAGAATACCGACATCGACGGCGCCAGCTTCCAGAGCGGTGGCGCCGACGCCGCGCTGGCCGCGCTCGGTCGCGAGGCCGCGGCCTCGGGCGCGCGGCTCGTCATCACCGCCCCGCACGATTGGCATGACCGCATCGCGGCCAAGGTGAAGGCTGGCGGCAAGGCGCAACTCGTGCTGCGCGACGGGTTCTACGAAAGCGTGCTGGTTCGCGTCGAGGACCGTGGCGCAGCCAGGCAGGAGGCGGCCAAGGAAGCCGCCGTGAGCGCCGCTGCGGAACGCACGCGCGCCGAAGCGCAGCGCAGCAAGGCGGAACTGGAGCAGGCCAAGGCCGAGGTCGAGGCCGCGCGCGCCGAGGCTGAGCGCGCCAAGGCCGAGGCCGAAGCCGCGCGCGCAGCGGCCGAACGCGCCAACGCAGCGGCTGCCGCCGCCCGTGCGCAAGTGGAAGCCGATGCAGCCGCGCGTGCCGAAGCCGAGCGTGCCGCCGCCGAGAGCGCGCGGCTGGAAGCCGAGCGTGTCGCCGCTGCGGCAGCGGCAGCCAACGGCATCGACGCGGTGCGTGCACGTCTGGAGAAGTCGCTCAACGACGGTCGACCGGCCAGCGGTTCGCTCAGCGTCGACAAGCTCGCCTCGGGCGATACGCTGTACGTCGATGGCGCGGTGCGTGCCGTGGTGCGGCGCGACCGTGGCAAGGCCCTGCTGTACTGGCTCGACGGTGACCTCGACCTGCGCCGCAGCGAACTCAAGGAGCTGGCGCCCAACCGTTACCAAGTGCTCGGTCTCATCCGTGGCGAGGGCACGCTGCGGCGTGAATTCGCCGACGCTGGCCGCGTCGAGGCGCAGGTTCCGGCCGCCAGTGCGGCGGCGCGGCTGAGCTTCGAGCAGAACCTCAACAATGGCCAGACCTTCAACGACACCTTGCGGCCGGCCGATCTGCGCAGCGGCGACATGCTGTACGTGGACGGCAGCACGATCGCGGTCGCGCATCGCGATGGCCTGACCCTCAAGCGCTACTGGCTGCAGGGCGCGATCGATCTCAACCAGGACGGCCTGCTGCGCGAAGCGGCCAGCCGCTACCGCGTGACGCGCGACACGATCCGCTGACCGTCGCTGGACGGGCGCGTTGCCGGGGCGGTCGCCGCGCGCGGCACCCCGGCGTGCCGGGGCTTTTGCCGCGGCCCCGCGCGCGGGCCGCACCGTCGTGAATTCCGCGCAGGCGGCCGCGCGCGGCGAGGGTGATCAGGCAGGATCGATGCGTCGTCGGGGCCGCTTGAGCGGCCCTTGCGCGGTCATGGCCGCTGCGACTGCCGGCCCGTGCAGCTGGCGACCTCGTCGGCGGTGATGCCTGCATACGGCGCGAAGGCGGGCAGGCCGGTCGCAATCGTCTGCTGCTGCGCGCGCAGTCGCGCCAGGTCGACGCAGATGCGTGCCGCCGCGGCATCGACCTCGGCCGCCTTGGCGTCGACCTTGCGACCGATGCTGTCGGGATCGCCGCTGGCAAGGCCACTGGCGACCGCGCCCAGCGCGGTCGTGGCGGTCGCCACGCCCGCTCTGCCGGTGGCCAGCGCGTCATCCATGAGGGTGCGGATCCGGGTGTGGAAGTCCTTGAGCTGCGCCTGCTGCGCAGGTTCGAGCGGCACCGGCCTGGCGTCGATCGACAGACTGCCATCGTCGGCCAGGATCGCCATCGGCGCCGTGCGCGAGTAGAGGGCGACATGGGTCGCATCGACGACGCGGAAATGGCGGAACGAGACATCCTCGTGGCTGCAGGCGCCCAGCGCCGTGGCGAGGGTGAGTGCGACCAGAGCCGCGCCGTGACGGATTGGCAGGTTCATGCAGTACTCCAGTGCGCAAGGCTCAGACCGAGGTATCGATGCGTCGGCCGCGCGCCCAGATCGCGGCGCCGACCAGGACCAGACCGGCCACGACGCCGAGCCACAGTTCGAGTGATGTTGCGCTGGCCAGCAGCCGCGCCGGGTGCAACAGGCCGCCATCGTCGCTGCTGCCCGCGTGCACGATCATTTGCCGCATGCCGCCGTTTTCGATCCCCATCCAGCCAGCGGGCATGACGCCCAGCAGCAGGCGCCCGGCCATGCGCATGAGGTCGAGCGTGCCACTGAAGTTCGGTGCCCCGAGCACGCCGATCCACCAGTTCGCAAACACCACCAGCAGCGGCACCATGACCGCCCACAGAAACGGCTTGCTGCGCACCCACGCTGACCAGAACAGCAGCCAACCGACGGTAGGCAGCGCCCACAGTGCATCGAGCGGGATCGTCAGCGCCAGGCGCCACAGCGTACGCAGTGGATGCGAGGCGGCCAGCGCGGGCAGCACGTTGAGGCCATGCAGCGCCAGCCAGGCCGCCACGAGAATGACGAACACGAAGTAGGCGAGCGTAGCCACCACCAGCACGATCGCGGGCGCGACCAGCATCGCGGTCAGCGCCTTGGACAGCACGGTGGCGCTATCCGACACCGGCAACGATTTCCAGAACAGCACGCTGCGGTCGCGGCGATCGTCGTACAACGCGCCCAGCAGATAGAAGAACAGCACGAAGAACAGCGCGACGCAGGGGATCGTCACGAACATGAACTGCGCCGCGTCGAAGGCACGGCCGGCGTCGGCAAAGTCCCTGCTGCCGATGCTGGCGCGCATGGCGTCGAGCGACATGCCGGCGATCTGCACATGGGCGCGCGCGCGAAACACCTCGGCGGCGATCATGCCCAGTACGGTCAACCCGAGGATCACTCCGCTGATCCATACCGGCGTCCACAGGAAGCCACCGCGGTGTTCCCAGTACTCGCGCTTGAGCAGGATGGGCAGCTTGTTCATGCGTAGGTCCCTTTCATGGTGGCGACGAACAGATCGGCCACGCTCGGTTTGTGCAGTTCGCCCAGTTCGGCCAGTCGCGCCGGCGCGACGCCATCGAACAACATGATCGATTTGCCGAAGATCTGGCGTTCGCTCAGCGGGCCGAGCGCGCGCGCGGCATCGATCCGGTCGGGGTTGACCATCACCTCGACGTAGCGTTCGCCGATCGCATCCATCGTGGCCGACAGCACGAGCTGGCCGCCGCGGATGAACATGAGGTCGGTGAGGATGTGCTCAACCTCCTCGATCTGGTGGGTGGTGACGAGGATGGTCTTGTCCTCGTCGAAATAATCGCCCAGCAGCGATTCGTAGAACGATTTGCGGTACAGGATATCGAGCCCGAGCGTGGGCTCGTCGAGCACGAGCAGGCGGGCGTCGATTGCCATCACGAGCGCCAGGTGCAGTTGCACGATCATGCCCTTGGAGAGCTCGCGCACGCGCATGTGCGGGGTCAGTTTGGTGTGGGCGAGGAAGGCCATGCACTTGTCGCGCGAAAAACGCGGATGCACCGCCGCCACGAAATCAATCGCCTCGCGCACCCGCAGCCAGCGCGGCAACACCGCGACGTCGGCGATGAAGCACACGTCTTCCATCAGCCGGGCGCGGTCCTTGCGGGGGTCGACGCCGTTGACGGTGAGTTCGCCTTCGAAGTCGGTCAGGCCGAGGATTGCCTTGAGTGCAGTGGTCTTGCCGGCGCCATTGGGGCCGATCAGGCCGACGATGCGGCCGGCTTCGATGTCGAAGCTGACGTCATCGAGCGCACGGGTGGTGCCGTAGGTCTTGCGCAGGTGGCGGGCCTGGACGAGCGTGGTCATGGCTGGGGATCCTCGCTGGACTCGGCCAGCAGTTGCTTGAGGTCGAGGCCCAGTCGCGCGAGGCGTTCGCGCAACGGCGGCCATTCGTTGCGCAGGAAGTGTTCGCGCTCGGACTTGAGCAGCGCCGCGCGCGCACCGTCGGTCACATACATGCCCAACCCGCGCCGCTTTTCCACCAGCACCTCGTCGACCAATTCCTGGTAGGCCTTGGAAACGGTGATCGGATTGATCTGGAAATCGCCTGCCACCTGGCGCACCGACGGCAATGCGTCGCCGGGTTTCAGGACGCCGTCGAGGATCATCGCCACCACGCGGTCGCGCAACTGGCGATAGATCGGCGTCGAGTCGTTCCAGGTGATGCTCATCGCGATCACTCCTCGATCGAGGCGCGCAGTGGCTTGGCGAACGAGTAGTAGGGCATGGTCAGCGCCGAGCCGGCGGCACGGCGCACGAAGTCGCCGGCAACATTGGCGGACGCGGTGCGCGGGCGGGTGGCGGTGCCGTTGCTGCCCGCAGTGCTGCGGGCGGCGGCGCCGGCGTCGCTGGCGCGCACGGTCACGGTGTCGAGCGTGACCGTCGGCAGGTCGGACTGGGCGGTGGTCGAGCGCAGGGCCGGGGTGGCGGCAGGCGCCAGTTCGGTCGGGCCGGTCGGGCTCATTTCCAGCGACAGCGCGCCGAGGGTGAGGCCGGTTCCGGCCAGGGCGGCCAGCACCAGCATCGTGCGCAGCACGTGCGTCGGCAGGCGCGAAGCGGTGTGGAGCAGGTCATGGTAGCGATGCAGCGTGGTCATGGCGGCCTCCGTCGGCGCTTGATGAAGTAGTGTTGTAGCGAACTATAACACCAGTTTTGCCCCTGTCAACCGTGGCGAGGCATGACTGATGACAGGGGCTCGAGTGCAGCATGGCCTGCCGGCCATGCAGCGTCCGATCCACCCGGCGCGGCGCTCCCGCTGGCGCCCGATCGCATATGCGCGTGTGCTGCGCGCGGCGGCGCAGCGGTTATTTGTGATCTCCGCGTGGCGCCGGTTACAGTGCCTGCCCGTTGCGCCAGCGCGGTGCCCAATGCGATCGGCGCGGGCGCCGCCGTTGCCACCACCAATCGTTCAAGGGGAGATCGTCATGTCGTCCGCACCGCCACCGCCACCGCGACCACACAATCCCTACGCCGCGCCGAGCGCGCGCGTGCAGGACGTCGTCAGCGACGACTCGCTGGAACTGGCCGAGCGCGTGATCCGGCTCGGTGCCTACCTGCTCGACACCGCGGTCATCGCGATCCCGGCAATCCTGTTGGCGATCGTGCTGCCGTTTGCGGCTGGAGCCACGGCCGAGGGCGGGACGCGCGCTCCGGGGCTTGGTTTCACGATCGGCATGACCGTGTTCGGCCTGTATGCGCTGGGCGTGCTGGTGGTCAACCTGATCTGGCTGCACCGCCATGGCCAGACCATCGGCAAGCGCCTGCTCAAGGTGCGCATCGTGCGCACGAGCGGCGAGCGCTGCGGCCTGTTGCGCATCATCTTCGCGCGCTATGTGCCGGTGGGCTTGCTCGGCGCGATCCCGCTGGTCGGCTGGCTGGTCATGCTGGCCGATCCCCTGCTGATCTTCCGCGAGGATCGTCGTTGCCTGCACGATCTCATCGCCGACACGATGGTCGTCAAGACGACCTGATCGGCCGCTGTCGATGATCGACACGCTGGCCGTGGTCGAGACCCCCGAGGGCATCGCGCTGCAGTTGCGCAGCGCCGGCGCCTTGCCGCGCGCCTGCGCGTGGGCACTCGATTTCATGATCCGCTTCGCAGCGGCGTTCATCGCCGCCACCGCACTGGGTGCGCTCGGCGCGAGTGGCATCGGCCTGTATCTGCTCGTACTGTTTGCACTGTGGTGGCTGTACCCGGTGCTGTTCGAGGTACTGCGTGACGGCCAGACACCGGGCAAGCGCGTGATGCGCCTGCGTGTGGTCAACGCCAACGGGACCCCGGTGACCTGGCTCGCTTCGATCGTGCGCAACCTGTTGCGCGTGGTCGACATGATGCCGCTGTGCTATGGCTTTGGCCTGGTGGCGAGCCTTACCGATCGCCAGGGTCGGCGCATCGGCGACCTCGTCGCGCGCACGCTGGTGGTGTACGCGGGTGCGCCGCTGCGCGCCGGCGCGCTGCCGCCCACGCCGGCGCTGGTGGCGCCGTTGGCGCTGCGACCGGCCGAGCGCGCCGCGATCATCGAATTCGCCGAGCGCAGCGCCCAGCTCACGCCCGAGCGCCAGCAGGAGCTGGCCGGACTGCTCGGCCAGCTCACCCAGGCGCAGGGTACCGTTGCGGTGCAACGCCTGCACGGCATGGCGACCGCCTACGTGGGGCGGGCATGAAGCAGGAGGCGTTCCAGGCCCGCCATGGCGCCGAATGGACGCGCTTCGAGCACTGGCTCGATGCACGCCAGGCACGCCAGCGCCAGCAGCGCGCGCAGGCCGACACGATCATGGCGGCGAGTGAGTTTCCGTCGGCGCTGCGCCGCCTGTGCCAGCAACTCGCGGTGGCCGAACGTCGCGATTACAGCACGCAGCTGGTGGCCGACCTGCGCGGCCTGGCCCAGCGGGGCCACCAGGTGCTGTACCGGCCACGGCCACCGCGCCTGCGCCTGCTGTTCGATTTCCTCGCCGCCGGCTTCCCGCGGCTGGTGCGCGCGCAGGGGGCCTGCATGGCCGCCGCGGCGGCGTTGTTCTTCGTGCCGCTGATCGCGGTCGCGATCCTGTTGCAGTGGCATCCCGAGCTGATCCATTCGCTGTTCGATTCGCGCCAGCTCGCGCAGTTCGAGAACATGTACAACCCGCTCCATCACGCCGACCGGCTCGGCCGTGACGGGGGCGCCGACCTGCAGATGTTCGGCGTGTATGTCTTCAACAACGTCAGCATCGGCTTCCGCACCTTCGCCAGTGGCCTGCTGGCCGGTGTCGGCGCGGTGTTCGTGCTGGTGTTCAACGGCATCATCATCGGTGGCGTGGCCGGTCACCTCACCGCAATAGGCTACGGCGGGCCGTTCTGGGATTTCGTCGCCGGCCATTCCGCCCCCGAACTGCTGGCGATCGTCATTGCCGGCGGCGCCGGCCTGCATATCGGCATGGCCTTGCTCGCGCCTGGGCGCCGCTCGCGCGCACGTGCGCTGGCCGAGGCCGGCGTCGATGGCGCCAAGCTCGTCCTGGGCGTGTTCGCGATGCTCGTGCTGGCCGCCTTCATCGAGGCCTACTGGTCGTCGATCGTGTGGCTGCCGAGCACGCTCAAGCACGCGGTCGGGCTGGCGCTGTGGTCGCTGCTCCTGCTGTGGCTGTGGCGTGGCGGCCGCTCGCCTGCGCCAATGCATGCCGATGGCGGTGCCGATGCGAGTGGATGATCTGGGCATCGCCCTGCGCGCGCGTTCGGCGTGGGAAGCCACCGACCTCGGTCTGGCCATGGTGCGCGCCTACGCTGGCCGCATCTTCGGCGCCTGGTTGGTGGTCACGCTGCCGGTATGGTTGCTGCTCAACGTGCTGGCTGGCCTGCTTGACAGGTTGTGGCTGGCCCCGCTGCTGATGTGGTGGCTCAAGCCCGCATTCGATCGCAGCGTGCTGTTCGTGCTCTCGCGCAGCGTGTTCGGCGCCGCGCCGAACCTGCGCGCGACGTTGGCGGCCCAACGCAGTTGGGGCTGGCGCGGCATCGCACCATGGCTGCTGTGGCGGCGCCTGCATCCCGCGCGAGCATTGCTGCTGCCGGTGGACCTGCTCGAAGGCGTGCGCGGCGAACACCGCCACCAGCGTGCCTCGGTACTCGGCCGCGGCGATGGCTCGACCGCGATCATGCTGACGTTCATCGGCGCCAACCTGGAGATGATGCTGTACTTCTCGTTGATCGCGCTCGCACTCATGTTCGTGCCGGTGGAGTTCTTCGACGAGTCGGCAAAGGCGATGCTGCAAACGCTGTTCGTGGCGCCGCCGGCATGGGCCCAGGCGGTGCTGAACCTGGTGATGTGGCTTGCGACCAGCATCATCGAGCCGTTCTACGTCGGCGCCGGATTCGGGCTCTACCTCAATCGCCGCATGCAGCTCGAGGCCTGGGACATCGAGCTGGCATTCCGCCGCATCGCCGCGCGGCTGGCTGCGGGCGGTGCCGCACTGGCGTTGGTGCTGGCGTTGGTGCTCGGCGCCGGTCCGGTCGTGGCGCAAGCAGTGCCGCCGTCGACTGCCGATGCGCAGGCCGCGGCGGCATCAACTCCGACCGCGGAGCGACCCAGCGGCGAGGCGGCCGACCACGCACCCGCGCCGCCGCTGGCGCCGGCAGCAGCGACTGCGGTGCCGCACGAGGGCGCGGCCACCGCGTCGCGCAGCGAGCCGCCCGTGCGCACCGGCAGGGACATCTTCGGTGCACGCTGGCGTGACGATGGCGGCGCGTTCGCCGACGGCGTGCGCGAAGCCTACGCCGGCGACGACCTGGGCCGCACCCGCCGCGAGTTCACCTGGAAGGAGCGCAACAGCGGCAAGCCCGAGGATGCACGCGCGGCATCCAGGTGGGCGGCCACGCTCGGTACGGCCATCGGGTTCCTGTTCAAGTACGGCCTGTGGATCATCGCAGCGCTCGTCGTGGCCGTGCTCGTGAGCAACTGGCGACGCTGGTTGCCGCAGTTGACCGCGCAGCGGCACGCAGCCGAACCGGATGCCGCGCCGACCGTGCACGATCTCGATGCGGCCACGCCGTTGCCGGCCGACATCGTGGCGGCCGTGCGCCAGTTGCTGGCCGCTGGGCGCATGCGCGATGCGATGGCACTGTTCTATCGCGCGGCGGTGGCGCGCCTGGTGCAGGTGCAGGGCGCGCCCCTGCCGCCGGGCGCCACCGAGGCATTGTGCCTGCGTCATGCGCGCGCTCTTGCCGACTCGCGCTACGCCGGCCTGTTCGCGGGCATCGTGCGTGCCTGGCAGGCGGTCGCCTACGCACAGCGCCCGCCATCGCCTGAAGCGATCGAGGCCCTGTTGTTGCAGTGGCAGCAACCACCCCGGTCCGCCGCATCGGAGCCGACGTGAGCGCGCGCGCCACGCGGCTCGTCATCGGCGGCATCATCGTGCTGCTCGCACTCGTGCTGGCGGCGTGGTGGTATGCGCGTTACGAACGCGTCGAAGTCGAGGTGCCCGTGCCGCCGCGTGGCGAGGCGGCTTACAACCCGCTGTATGCGCTCAAGAAGGCATTGGTCGCGAGCGGCCATGAGGTCGTGGCGCGCGCCAATCTCAACCTTGCCGCGATGGCGCTCGGGCCGCGCGACACGCTCGTGCTCGGCAGTGACGTGCGCACGCTCAGCGCCGATCAGGTCGCGGCACTGCTGGCGTGGGTGGACGGCGGTGGTGCGCTGCTGTTCGGCTTGCCCGCCGGTGCGCGCGAGCGTCCCGGTGCGCTCGTCGACCAGCTCGACCTGAGGCTCGATGACGAGGCTGGCCAATGCCTCCGGTTGAGCGCGACGCCAGCCGCGGCCGCAGCGGGTCGGGACGGACGCCAGACGTTGTGCTTCGACACCCTGGTGGCCCGCGCCGGCATCGACGAGGACGAGTTCGACCTGCTCGCGGGCGAACCGGGGCGCGGCTACTACCTCGTCGGTCGTGACCATGGCGATGGCCAGTGGACGGCCGCCGGCACCCTTCGCTTCCTGCGCAACGACGCGCTCGACAAGGGCGCCAACACCGACCTCGCCTGGCAGGTGCTCGCACCGTTGCTGCACGGCGGGCGTGTCCATCTCGTCTATGCCAGCGACGTGCCGCCACTGTATGTGCTGCTGCTGCGGTACGGCTGGCCGCTGCTGCTGCCGGCCGCTTGCGCATTGCTGGCCTGGCTGTGGTTGCGCGCACGCCGCTTCGGTCCGCTGCTGCCGCCTGCCACCACCACGCGGCGCGCGCTGCGTGAGCATGTCGAGGCCGCGGGTGAATTCGTGTTCCGCGAGCGCAAGGCCAGCGCGCTGTATGCGCCACTGCGCCGCGCCTTCGATGCGCGGTTGCGCCGCGACGCGCCGCAACTGGCGGCGCTCGATGGCGAAGACCTGGTCGCGGCCGTCGCGGCGCGCACGGGCCAGCCACCGCAGCAAGTGCGCGCCGCGCTGCAGCCGACCGACCTCAATCATCCCGAACGATTCCTCGCCGCGGTCCAATGGCTTGCCCGATGGGGCCTGCGATGACCACTCCGACCTGCCTGTGCCGCAGCATCTGGCGGCGAACTTTCCTGCAAGGACCATCGCCATGAACGACCCTGTCCGCCCCGTCATTTCCGCGCTGACCGGCGCCGCGCTGACCGGCGCCGCGCTGGCCGAGCGCTGCGCGCAGATCCGCGCCCAGATCGGCCACGCCTTTGTCGGCCAGGGCGATGTGCTCGATCAGCTGCTGATCGCGCTGCTGGCCGGTGGCCACGTGCTGATCGAGGGTGCTCCGGGTTTGGGCAAGACCCTGCTCGTGCGCGCGCTCGCGGCGGCGCTCGACTGCAGCTACGCCCGCGTGCAGTTCACGCCCGATCTCATGCCCAGCGACGTCAGCGGCCATGCCTTCTACGATCCCAAGAGCGAGAGCTTCCGCATCCGCCGCGGGCCCGTGTTCGCCAACCTGCTGCTGGCCGACGAGATCAATCGTGCGCCGGCCAAGACCCAGGCCGCGCTGCTCGAGGCGATGCAGGAGCTGCAGGTCACGATCGAGTCGCGCAGCTTCGCCCTCGAGCCGCCGTTCGTTGCCATTGCCACCCAAAACCCGATCGAGCAGGAAGGCACCTATCCCTTGCCCGAGGCGCAGCTCGACCGCTTCCTGCTCAAGATCCTCATGCCGTATCCGCCGCACGAGGAAGAGGTGCGCATGGTCGGCAGCGTGAGCGCCGGACGCAGCGCCAACGATTTCGACCTGTCGCGCGTGCGCGCGGTGGCGACGCCGGCCGTCATCCTGGCGATGCAGGCCGGCACCGCGGCGGTGCGGGTCGATCCCGTGGTGCTCGACTACGCCGTGCGCATCGTGCGCGCAACGCGCGACTGGCCCGGCCTGGCGATGGGGGCAGGGCCGCGCGGCTCGCTGGCGCTGGTGCGGGCGGCGCGCGCGCAGGCCGTGCTCGATGGCCGCGATTTCACCACGCCCGACGACGTGCGCGCGATCACCAAGCCGGCGCTGCGTCATCGCCTGAGCCTCGCCCCCGAGATGCAGATCGAGGGCCGCCGCATCGATGAGGTGCTCGATGCGCTGCTGGCGCGGGTGGAAGCGCCGCGCCAGTGACGCCTGCGCCCGCCCTCGTCGTTGCGTTGCTGGCGCTGGCCGCGCCGGGCCTGGCGGTGGCGCTGGGCTGGATGCCGGCCGGTGCGCTGGCCGTGCTCGCGCTCGGCCTGGTCGCCGTGGCCGCTGTCGATGCGCGGCAATTGGCGCGTCTGCCGACGCCCGACGTCGCGCGCGAGCTGCCGGCGATCGTGCCGGTCGGCGTCGAGCGCGAGGTTGCGCTGCGCCTGCGTCACGCCGGTAGCGGCGCGCTGCTGGTCGATGTGCACGACCTGCATCCGGGCGCGTGGCCGGTGCGTGCGCTGCCGCAGCGGGTGAGCGTGCCGGCGCAACGCGAGCTGCGCCTGAGCTACCGGCTCACGCCGGCCGAGCGCGGCCGCTTCGAATTTGCGGCCTGTGCGCTGCGCCTGCATTCGCCGCTGCGCTTGTGGTGCCAGCAGCGCCGCGTCGCCGTCGGCCAGCTGCTGCGTGTGTATCCCAACTTCGCGCCACTGGCCAGGCTCGCGCTGGTCGGCGCCGAGCAGGCTTCGCGCACGCTCGGCGCCCACCTGAAACGCCGCCGCGGCGAGGGTACCGACTTCCAGCAACTGCGCGAATACCGTCTCGGTGATTCGCTGCGCCAGATCGACTGGAAGGCGTCGCAGCGCGTGCGCAAGCTCGTTTCGCGCGAATACCAGGACGAGCGCAACCAGCAGGTCATGCTGCTGCTCGACACGGGTCGGCGCATGCTTGCTCGCGACGACTTGCTGTCGCATTTCGACCATGGCCTCAATGCGGCGTTGATGGTGGCCTGGATCGCGCTGCGCCAAGGCGATGCGGTGGGCCTGCTGGCGGCCGGCGGCGATGCGCGCTTCGTCGCCCCGCGGCGCGGCCTGGGCACGATCGACGTGCTGCTCAACGCGTTGTTCGACCTGCAGGCGCAAGCGGTGGCCACCGACTATCTCGATGCCGTCGCCACGCTGGCGATGCGCCAACCGCGGCGCTGCCTCGTGCTGCTGCTGACCAATGCGCGCGACGAGGACGCCGAGGATCTGCTGGCGGCGGTCCGCCAGTTGCAGCGGCGCCATCTCGTGTGCGTGGCGAGCCTGCGCGAGGCGATTGTCGACCGCGGCCTGCAGCAGCCGGTGCGCAACCTCGACGAGGCGATCCATCTTGGCGCGATGGCGCAGTACATCGAGCAACGCCAGCGCGTGCATGCGGCACTGCGCGCGCACGGCGCCGATGTGCTCGACGTGACCTGTGCCCAACTGCCGGCGGCACTGGTCAGCCATTACCTGGCGATGAAGCGGGCGGCACGATTGTGACTACGGAGACGAACATAACTGAGTGGTACTACGCGGATGCGCAATCGCAACAGCAAGGTCCGCTCGACGCGACGAGCCTGGCGACGGCGTATCGCGCCGGGCGCGTGCGTGCCGACAGCCTGGTCTGGCGCGATGGACTCGATGGCTGGGTGCCGCTGGCGCGGGTGGCAGGCGAACTCGGCGTGGTGGTGTCGCCATCGCCGCCGCCATCGACCGCGCCAAGGTCGGAGCCGGGCGGGCGGCGTATTCCCGGCATCGCCGCCCGCGCCCCGGCACCTGGCAGCGTGTCGTCGCGCCGGGCGGCCTGGATCATCGTCGCCGCGACGCTCGCATTCGGCGCCGTGTGCGTGCTCGCGATACTTGCCGCGATCGCGCTGCCGGCATACCGGCAGTTCACGTTGCGGGCGCAAGTGGCGCAAGCGGCGCTGGCTGGAACCGCGCTGCAGGCGGCGGTCGACGATTGGAGCGAGAGCACCGGCACCTGCCCGCGCAATGGCGACGGCGACATCGGCAGCGCGGCGTCCTATGCCAATGCCCATGTGCGCTCGATCGAGGTCGCCCCGGTCGAGGATGCCGACGGCGAGTGCGGCATCCGCCTGACGCTGGCCTCGGCACAGCGCCAGCTCGCGGGCAAAGTCCTGCAGTGGACGCGCGACGCCGAGGGCGACTGGCACGTCGCCACCGACCTCGACCACCGCTACTTGCCGGTGTCGCTGCGCGCGGCGCTCGACTGAACCGGGGCCTGGCGCTGCAGCGCGCCCCGGCCTGGCGGCTCATGCATCACGCAAGGGCTTGATCGGCAAGAGGCGCGCGCCGGCCCGTGGCGGATGCACCGATGGGCATTGCCGCCGGCTCCGACCGCGCCAGCATGGCCGGGCGCACGCCTGCGGAACCTTGCCGCCGCCGCGTGGTCACAGCGCACCGTACCGATCGCCAACCCGCCCGGCGCCGCTGCAGGCGGCCCGGCGGTCGATCGGCGCAGGGCGCCCGTCGTTGCCAACGACGGGTGTGGCGTTCAGAATAGACGATCCCGCACACGTGGCCGGGCGCAGACGTGCGTGATGCCCATGGGGCAGTGACCGGCAATCCCATCTTTCAGGAGCAAACATGACGCGTTTCATGCAGAAGACCCTTGTGGCCGCGTTGGCGGCGACGTTCGCTGTCGGCGCCATTGCGCAGGAACCGGCCAAGGCCGACGCAGCCAAGGCGGCGCCGACGGTCAAGGTCGACAAGCACAGCATCAGCACGATGATCGGCATGGACATCGGCCGCGGCCTCACCCAGATCAAGGACGACATCGACATCAAGATCGTCGAGCAGGCGCTGGAGCAGACGCTCAAGGGCGACAAGACCTCGCTCACGCAGGAGGAAGCGCTGCAGGTGCGTCAGGAGTTCATGAAGCAGATGCAGGCCAAGCGCGTGGCCGAGCAGAAAGTCGCCGCCGAGAAGAACAAGAAGGACGGCGAAGCCTTCCTTGCCGCCAACAAGTCCAAGGCCGGCGTCAAGACCACCGCGTCGGGATTGCAGTACCTGGTCGAGAAGCAGGGCACTGGCGCCAAGCCCAAGGCCACCGACACGGTCAAGGTCAACTACCTCGGCACCAAGATCGATGGCGAGAAGTTCGACAGCTCCTATGATCGCGGCCAGCCGGCCACGTTCCCGCTCAACGGCGTGATCAAGGGCTGGAGCGAAGGCCTGCAGCTCATGCCAGTCGGCTCCAAGTACAAGCTGTTCGTGCCGGCCGACCTCGCCTATGGCGAGAATGGTCCGGGCCCGATCGGTCCGAACGCCACGCTGATCTTCGAGGTCGAGCTGCTCGACATCGAGAAGCCGGCCGAAGCGGCGCCGGCGGCGGCCGCCAAGCCGGCCGCCAAGGCCGAGCCGGCCAAGAAGTAAGGCTCGACAAGCCTGGCTGGGGCGGAAGGCGTGCCGGTCACGGTGCGCCTTTCGCGTTTTTGCGCCGCTGTGGCGCCGTTGCGCGCGCGACGAATCGCGTGCGGTCAAGGAGGGAGTGCAGCATGCGCGTGACGATCTTCGGAACCGGCTATGTCGGACTCGTCACCGGAACCTGCCTGGCCGAGGTCGGCAACCACGTGACCTGTGTCGACGTCGATGTCGACAAGATCGCGCGACTCGAGCGCGGCGAGGTGCCGATCTACGAGCCGGGCCTTGAGCCGCTCGTGCGTGCCAACCATGCCAGTGGCCAGTTGGCGTTCACCACCGACGCCGCCGCCGCGATCGAGCGCGCCCAGGTCATCTTCATTGCGGTCGGTACGCCGCCCGACGAGGACGGCAGCGCCGACCTGTCCTACGTGCTCGCGGTGGCGCGCACGATCGGTGCCACGTTGTGCCGGCCGGCGGTCATCGTCAACAAGTCGACGGTGCCGGTGGGAACCGCCGATGCCGTGCGCGCGGCGATTGCCGCCGAGCTCGCGGCGCGCGGCGTCGCGGTCGAGTTCCACGTCGTGTCCAATCCCGAGTTCCTCAAGGAGGGCGATGCGGTGCAGGACTGCCTGCGCCCCGACCGCATCGTCATCGGCGCCGACAGCGCGCAGGCGGTCGAGCTGTTGCGCCGGCTCTACGCGCCGTTCAATCGCAACCACGAGCGCATCGTGCTGATGGACGTGCGCTCGGCCGAGCTGACCAAGTACGCCGCCAACGCGATGCTGGCGACCAAGATCAGTTTCATGAACGAGATCGCCAACATCGCCGAACAGGTCGGCGCCGACATCGAGCAGGTGCGGCGTGGCATCGGCTCGGATCCGCGCATCGGCTACCACTTCATTTACCCGGGCGCCGGCTACGGCGGCTCGTGCTTTCCCAAGGACGTCAAGGCGCTCGAGCACACCGCTCGCGTCCATGGCTATGAGGCGCGCCTGCTCGGCGCGGTCGAGGCCGTCAACGCAGCGCAGAAGGGCAAGCTGTTTGCGTTGCTGCAGCGCCATTTCGGCGGTGTCCTGCAGGGCAGGACGATTGCATTGTGGGGGCTCGCCTTCAAGCCCAACACCGACGACATGCGCGAGGCGCCCAGCCGCGTGCTGATGGAGGCGTTGTGGCAGGCGGGTGCCAGCGTGCGCGCCTTCGACCCCGAGGCGCTGGCGGAAACGCGGCGGCTGTATGGCGAGCGTGCCGATCTCGTGCTGTGCGAGCAGCCCCACGCGGCGCTCGAAGGTGCGGATGCGCTGGTCGTGGTGACCGAATGGAAGGCGTTCCGCAGCCCCGATTTCGAACGCATCCGCGCCGCGCTGCGCACGCCTGTGCTGTTCGATGGACGCAACATCTTCGAGCCGGCCGCCGTCGAGGCCGCCGGCATCGCCTATTACGGCATCGGCCGCGGCCGCAGCGTGGCCGCTGGCGCGGGCGCCGCCTGAGCTGCGCCGGCTGTCATTCACCGCAGCGCCCCGTTAACATCGGCCGTTTTCGACCAGGGCGCGGCAGACGATGGAACAGAAACGGGCGTTGATCACGGGCGTCACGGGCCAGGACGGGGCCTACCTTGCCGAGCTGCTGCTGGCCAAGGGATACGAGGTGCATGGCCTGCGTCGGCGCTCGTCGTCGTTCAACAGCGAACGCATCGACCACCTGCACCACGAACTCGATGACACGCGCCCGGGCGTGCACCTGCACTACGGCGACCTGACCGATTCGCTGAGCATCCTGCGCGTGGTGCAGCAGGTCAGGCCCGACGAGATCTACAACCTCGCCGCGCAGAGCCACGTGGCGGTGTCGTTCGAAGAACCCGAATACACGGCCAATGCCGATGGCATCGGCACCTTGCGCGTGCTCGAATCGATCCGCAGCCTCGGTCTGGGCGATCGCTGCCGCTTCTACCAGGCCTCGACCTCGGAACTCTACGGGCAGGTGCGCGAGGTGCCGCAGCGCGAAACCACCCCGTTCCATCCGCGCTCGCCCTACGGCGTGGCCAAGCTCTACGGCTACTGGATCACCGTGAACTACCGTGAGGCCTATGGCATCTACGGCTGCAACGGCATCCTGTTCAACCACGAGTCGCCGATCCGCGGCGAGACCTTCGTCACGCGCAAGATCACCCGCGGGCTCGCCCGCATCGCCTGCGGCCTGCAGCATGGCCTGTACCTGGGCAATCTCGATGCGCGCCGTGATTGGGGCCATGCGCGCGACTTCGTCGAGGCGCAGTGGCTGATCCTGCAGCAGGACGAACCGACCGACTACGTCATTGCCACCGGCATCCAGCATTCGGTGCGCGAGTTCGTCGTGCTGGCCGCGCACGAAATGGGCATCGAGTTGGCGTTCGAAGGCAGCGGCGCCGACGAGCGCGCGGTGGTCGCCGCCGTGCACGGCGAGGGACTCAAGCTCAAGGTCGGTGACGTTGTGGTGCGTATCCACCCGCAGTATTACCGGCCGGCCGAAGTGGAGACGCTGCTGGGTGATCCGCGCCAGGCACGCGAACGGCTGGGCTGGGTGCCCAGGACGAGTTTCGCCGAGCTCGTGCGCGAAATGGCCGCGGCCGACCTCGCGCTGGCGCATCACGAGGCGCGCGGTGCCACCGGCGCGCGCCACGGGCGTCACCTCATCGAGAAGCTCGGCGCGTGAAGACGACGGGGGCGAGTCTCGAGCAGCGCCTGACCGAGCTGGAGGTGCGGTTGTCGTTCGTCGACGACACCGTGACCAGCCTCAACGACACGGTCGCGGTCCATGACCGCCAGTTGCTGGCATTGCGCAATGCACTCGAGTCGCTGCGCATCGACCTGCAGGCGCTGCGTGGCAGCCTGGGCCAAGCGGCGCAGGACGAGCCGCCTCCGCCACATTACTAGCGCGACCGGATTGCCGCGGGCCGATGGCCGCCGGCGCGGCGGCCGCGCTGTGCGGCCGCACTTTTCAATGGCGAGGCGTGCCGGCACACTGTGCGGGCGTGCCGGTCAGGCGCTTGCCGCTGGCTGTGTCGGCCGAGCCGCCACCGGGTCGGGTCCGGCGCTGGACGCCGCCTGGCGGTGACGCTGGGCCATTGCAGATGTCCGTTTCGTTGTGGGTTCCATGTCATGTCCGATTCCCTGCGCGACCAATTGCTCAAGGCCGGCTTCAAGCCGGCGCCGAAAGCCGCGGCGAAGCCGGCCCCTGGCAGGCCGCAGCAGCGCAACGCCAACCCCGGCAAGCCAGCGGCGACCCAGCAGCGTGCGCCGCGGGACGGCAAGGCCGCCCAGGGGGACATCGATCTGGCCAAAGCCTACGCGCTGCGCCACCAGCGCGAGCGCGAGGACCAGGCGCGCACGCAACGCGAGGCCGAGGCGCGTGCCAAGGAAAAACGCGAGCGCAAGCAGAAGCTGGGCGCGCTGCTCGGCGGCGCGGCCCAGAACGCGGCCGAGGCCGATATTCCGCGGCATTTTCCGCATCACAACAAGATCCGCCGCATCTACGTCACGGCCGAGCAGTTGCCGCGCCTCAATGGTGGCGAACTGGCCGTGGTGCAACTGGGCGGGCGCTATCTGCTGGTCGGGCGTGAGCAGGCGCTGGCGGCGCAGGCGATCGACCCCGACGCGCTCGTGCTGTTGTGCGATGCGCATGCGACACCCGAGGACGACGTGCCGGCCGATCTGGTCTGGTAAGGGTCGGTCGCAGGCGTGACGGGCGCCGCGGTTTCACGCTGCGCCGTGGGCGACCATGGCGCGGCACGGTCGGGGGAGGGCGGACATGCGGCGCATCGGACTCATGGCGGGGCTGCTGCTGGCGGGCGCTGCACCGGCGGCACCATTGCCGCGCTTCAGCCAGCCCAACGCGATCTGGAACGTGGATGTCAGCAGCGCCGCGCTGCGTCCAAACTCGGCGGCGATGATGGCGCACCTGGCGGCGTTGTCGCCGTCCGGCTGGGGCGACACGCGCAACTTCGATTTCCAGATCGACTTCTCGTTCTACGTGCTGCACGCGACCGCGGCGACGCCGCGCTACCCGATCGTGGCCTGGCCCAGCGCCGGCGACTACTACAGCCCCGATTGCGACGCGCCGGGCACGCTGTTTCCGCTGCCGCCCGGTGGCGGCATCGAGGGCACCGACCCGCCCGGCTACGCTTGCGATGCCGACAGCGACGATTGCCACCTGCTGGTGGTCGACGATTCCAGCCAAGTGCTGCACGAGGCCTACGCGACCCATGCTGCCGGCGCTGGCGGGATCCAGGCGTTATGTGGCCTGCGCTGGAACCTCGACAAGGTTTATCCGCGCAACGGCCGCGGTGAACACTGCACGAGCGCCGACGCCGCGGGCTTTCCGATCGCGCCGCTGCTGTTCAATGCCGACGAGCTGTGGGCCGCGATGCAGGTGCAGGGCGATCTGGGCCACGCGATCCGCTTCATCCTCGGCAACAACCGCATGATGCGCCACCGCTATGTCCACCCGGCCTCGCACGGCACGCTGGCCACCGCAGACACCAACGCCAATGCGGTGCCCTACGGTTCGCGCCTGCGCCTCAAGCCGTCGTTCGACATCGACGCGTTCAGCAGCCGGCAGTCGGTGCGCGTGATCCTGCGCACGCTCAAGAAGTACGGCATGTTCCTCGCCGACGGCGGCGGCATCCCGCTGACGGCGGAGTCCGATGCCTTCACCACCCACAAGTGGGCCGATGCCGACATTGGCATCGATTCGCATGCGCTGTTCGGAATCCGGCCGACCGACTTCGAGGTGGTCGAGGCAGGGGAGCCGCGGCAGGTGACCTATGACTGCGTGCGCACGCCCGACGATTTCGTCTTCATCGACGGCTACGACTACTGACGGCGTGCGTCAGAAGCTCACGAAGTAGCCGCCGTTGACCGGGATGTTGGCGCCGGTGATGTAGCCGGCATCGTCATCGGCGAGGAAGGCGACCGTGCGGGCGATCTCGCGCGGCTCGCCGAGGCGGCCGACCGGAATCGAGGCCACGATCTGCTGGCGGATCTCGTCGGGTACGGCGCGGACCATCGGCGTGTCGCAATAGCCCGGCGAGATGCTGTTGGCGGTGACGCCCTTGCGCGCCACCTCGCGCGCCAGCGCCATCGTGAAACCGTGCACGCCGGCCTTGGCCGCCGAGTAGTTGGTCTGGCCGAACTGGCCGGTCTGGCCGTTGACCGAGGAGATGTTGACGATGCGGCCGAAGCCCTGCGCGGTCATGCCGTCGACGAGCACGCGGCACATGTTGAAGATGCCGCCGAGGTTGATGCGGATGACATCGTCCCATTGCGCGCCGTCCATCTTGCGCAGGCTGGTGTCGCGCGTGATGCCGGCCGAGTTGACGAGGATCGAGACCGCGCCATGCTGCGCGGCGACGCGCTGGGCCAGGTCGGCACATGCGTCGCGATCGGCGACGTCGAGCGGCTCGAACGCGATCGCGGCGCCGAACTCGGCCACTTCGCGGCGGAATTCGTCGATGCGCTCGCTGCGTGCGGCGAGGTCGGCGGCGATGACCTTGCGGCCGCCGCGGGCCAACGACTTGCAGATCTCGGTGCCGAGTCCGCCGATACCGCCGGTGACGATGGCGATGCGCTCGTTCATGGGTTTCCTCTGGGGCAACGGGGCACGCGGGCCACGCACGCGGCGCCGCGAGGCGCCACGCCGCGGCGTGCGGCACGAATCAGGATTTGGAGTCTTTCTTGGGTTGGTCGGCCGTACCGGCGGCGGCGCCGCGCATGCTGCTGGCGGCGGCGCTCAGGAAGCCCTGCTGCAGCGACTTCCACATGTCCATGTTGCGCTCGGTGAGGTCGTTGAGCATCGACCACGGGCCTTGGCCCAGCATGTTGTTGAGCTGGCTGCGGAATTGCTGCTGCTGGTCCATGAACACCTGCAGGCTGCGCTCGAGGTAGGTGCCCATGAATCCCTGCATCGAATCGCCGTAGAAGCGGATGATCTGCGACAGCAGCTTGCTGGTGAACATCGGCTGGCCACGGTCCTCGTACTCGGCGATGATCTGCAGCAGCACCGAACGCGTGAGGTCTTCGCCGGTCTTGGCGTCGCGTACCTCGAACTCCTCGTTGTCGAGCACGAGCTGGCGGATTTCCTCCAGCGTGATGTAGCTCGAGATCTCGGTGTCGTAGAGACGGCGGTTGGGATACTTCTTGATCGTGCGGGGCGTGGTCATGCGTCAACGCTAGCAGAATGTGGTGCGACGCACCAGTTTGCCCGGCGCGCCGCGGTTGCGGTGGCGGCACGGCAGCCGGGCCGAACGCGGCAGCAGGAACCGGCACTGCGCGGACGGGTGCCGGCGCGGCGCCAGCGGGGTGGCGGCGCGGAATGCCGCAGGCATCCCTGCAGCGCAGCCCGCTCGACATCGCAGTCGCACCTGGCAGCGCATGCGTCCGGCGCTGGTTGGGTGATGGGTTGAGGCCAGCAGGCATCCCTGCGGCGCGGCCCGTTCGACATCCTGTCTCACCTGGTAGCGCATGCGTCCGGCGCCGGTTGGGTGATGGGCCGAGGCCAGCAGGCATCCCTGCGGCGCGGCCCGTTCGACATCCTGTCTCACCTGGTAGCGCATGCGTCCGGCGCCGGAGGGCGCCGGACAAGCGCATGCGCTACCAACCCATGTACTGGCCGCCGTTGATCGCCAGGTTGGCGCCGGTGATCCAGCACGCGCGCTCGTCGGCGAAAAAGCCGACGGCGAAGGCGATCTCGTCGGGCTCGCCCAGGCGCCCGACCGGGATCTGCGCGACGATCTTGTTGCGCACGTCCTCGGGCACGGCCATCACCATGTCGGTGCCGACGTAGCCGGGCGACACCGTGTTGACGGTGATGCCGAACTTGGCGTTTTCCTGCGCCAGCGAGATCGTGAAGCCGTGCATGCCGGCCTTGGCCGCGGCGTAGTTGGCCTGGCCGTACTGGCCCTTCTGGCCATTGATCGAGCTGATCTGCACGATGCGTCCCCACTTGCGCCCGCGCATGCCGTCGATCACGGGGCGCGTCACGTTGAAGCACGAGCCGAGGTTCGTGTTGATGACTTCCTGCCACTGCTGCGCGCTCATCTTGTGGAAGGTCGTGTCGCGCGTGATGCCGGCATTGTTGACGAGGATCTCGACCGGGCCGAGCTGGCGCTCCACGTCGCGCACCATGGCCTCGGCGACCACCGGGTCGGAGACGTCGCCCTTGGCGAGCGCGAAGTCGAAACCAGCTTTCTTCTGTGCTTCGAGCCAGGCCGTGGCCTTGGCCTCGTCACGGTAATTGGTGGCGACCTTGTGGCCGAGCGAGGCCAGATGCCTGCAGATTGCGGTACCGATGCCGCCGGTACCTCCCGTAACGAGGGCGACGCGTGCCGTCATGATGGACTCCTGTTGGAAAAAGTGTGGCACCGAGCGGTGCCAGCACGGTGATTGTGCTCATTCATTGTGCGGATGCATTACGCGCTGCCGCAATCGCCGCTTCGGTTGGCCGCGCAATGCGGTCGGCAGCGAACCCGCGCACGGCCTGCGCGAGCAGGTCGCCCACGTGGTCGGCGGCTGGTATGGGCTGGCCGAGAAAGCCCAGTGCCGCGCGCAGCGCCGGCAGTGGATCGCTCGCCACCACCGGTCGCGCCGCCTCGTGCTTGCTGAGCTTGCGGCCCTGCGCGTCGAGCACGAGCGGTAGGTGCGCGTAGCGTGGTGTCGGCAAGTCCAGCAACCGTTGCAGCAGGATCTGGCGCGGGGTCGAGTCGAGCAGGTCGACGCCGCGCACGACCTCGGTGATGCCTTGTGCCGCGTCGTCCACCACTACCGCGAGCTGGTAGGCGCACACGCCATCGGCGCGCCAGATGACGAAATCGCCGACATCGGCGGCCAGGCTCTGGTGGCAATGACCGCAGATGCGGTCGTCGAAGCCGATGGCGGCCTTCCCGACGCGCAGGCGCCATGCCGGCGGCCGCGCGGTCGGGCGCGCCACGCAGCGCGCCGGATGGATGCCGCCGACTGCGGCCAGGTCGGCGCGGCTGCACCAGCAGCGATACGCCGCATCGGCCGCGGCCAGTCGCTGCAGTGCGGCGGCGTAGACCGGTTGGCGCGCGCTTTGCAGCAGCACCGTCTCGTCGGAGCTCATGCCGAGCGCAGCCAGCGTGGCGAGGATGTCCTGCGCGGCACCGGCGACCTCGCGGTCGCGGTCGAGGTCCTCGATGCGGACGAGCCAGCGACCCTGCGCGGCGCGGGCGTGCAGCCAGCTGCCGAGTGCGGCGACCAGCGAGCCGAAGTGGAGGCGGCCGGTCGGCGAGGGCGCAAAGCGTCCGCGGTAGGGCAGTGTCATCGGCAACGTTCCCGTGGTGGCCGGGTCCAAGCACGCCCGGGCGCGGCTTTGAAAGCGGCAAGTCGCCCCCATCTGCCGCTCAGGTACGCGCATTTCGCGTACGATCCCGTCGACTGCTGCAATCTGGTATCGGAGTCTTGCATGCTGCGTATCGTACTGTTCGTTCTGACCAACCTCGCCGTCATGGCGCTGCTGACGATCGTCGTCAAGCTGACCGGGCTCGACGTCTACGCCTATCGGCGCGGCGGCATCAATTTCGAGGGACTGCTGATCATGTCGGCCGTGCTCGGCATGGGTGGCTCGTTCATCTCGCTGGCGATGTCCAAGTTCATCGCCAAGATGACCACGCATGCGCAGGTGATCACCCAGCCGCGCAATGCCACCGAACAATGGCTGCTCGACAGCGTGCGCCGCCACGCCGACAAGGCCGGCATCGGCATGCCCGAGGTGGCGGTCTACGACGCGCCCGAGATGAACGCGTTCGCGACCGGCATGACCCGCAACAGCTCGCTGGTGGCGGTCAGCACGGGCCTGTTGCAGGGCATGGACCGCAACGAGGTCGATGCCGTGCTCGGCCACGAGATCAGCCACGTCGCCAATGGCGACATGGTCACGATGACGCTGCTGCAGGGCGTGCTCAACACGTTCGTCATCTTCCTGGCCCGCGTGATCGGCACCGTGGTCGATCGTGCCATCAGCGGCAACCGCGAGGGCGGTGGCGGTCTGGCCTATTTCGGCATCGTCATGGTGCTGCAGCTCGTGCTGGGCGCGCTGGCCTCGCTCATCGTGATGGCATTCTCGCGTTGGCGCGAATTCCGCGCCGATGCCGGTGGCGCCAACCTGGCCGGACGCGAGGCGATGATTGCCGCGCTGCAGCGGCTGGCCGGCAATCGCGGCGAGAACACGCTGCCCAAGGCGCTGGCGGCGTTCGGTGTGTCGGGCGAGGGCGGCCTGTCGCGGCTGTTCATGAGCCATCCGCCGTTGGAAGAGCGTATCGCCGCGTTGCGCGCTGCGCGCTGAGGGCCGAGGGCGGGCCGGTCGCCATGCGGCGACCGGCCTGGCTGTCGCCACGGCTGCGTCAGGCGGCGTGGCTGAGGATCTTCTCGGGTTCCTGCAGGAAATTGCCCTGCACGAAGTTGACGCCGCAGCCGAACAGGATCGACATGCTGGCCGCATCCTCGACGAACTCGGCCACGGTCAGCTTGCCCAGCTGGTGCGCCTGGTTGCAGATTTCCTTGACCTTGTCCTGGTTTTCCTTCTGCTTGGGCAGGTCGGCCATGTAGTGGCGGTCGATCTTGAGGTAGCGCGCCGGCACGTGCTTGAGCAGCTGGAAGGAATTGAGTCCCGCACCGAACTGCTCGAGCGCGAAATTGCAGTGGATCTGCTCCAGTGCGCGCGCAAACGCATGCACCTGCTTGAGGCTCGTGACCACCTTGCTCTCGGGCATCTCGAACACGAGCGAATCGCCGCGCTGGCGCTCGCTCTTGAGCTGCTGGGCGATCCAGGCCACCAGGGTCTGGTCCTCGAGCGACTGGGGCGTGAGCTTGATGAAGAACGTGGTGCGGTTGCCGGCGCGCTCGCGCTCGGCGATCGCGCGGATCGCCTTGGCGATCACCCAGCGATCGATCGCCGGCATGCGACCGCTGCGTTCGGCGATCGGCAGGAAATGGCCGGGCAGGATTTCGCCGTTGGGCCCATTCATGCGCAGCAGGATTTCGTAGAAGTCGCCGCCGCCCTCGGCGCCGTGCAGCGCGATGATCGGCTGGTGGTAGAGCACGAAGCCGTCGTTGGCGAGCGCGTCGTCGATGGCCTTGAGCCACTGCTGCGCACGCGCCACGGCGGCCTTGTCCTGCGCCGCCGGGTCGTGGATCTGCGCGCGGTTGCCGCCATCGCCCTGCGCCTGGCGCAGCGCCGTCGCGGCATCGTCCATGAGCCCGGTGGCATTGGCGTTGCGTTCGCCCAGCAGCGCGCCGCCGATGCTTGCGGTCAGGCTCACCGATTTCTTGCCGATCTCGAAGATGTGTTCGGCGAAGGCACTGCGCAGGGTTTCGGCGAACTGGTTGGTGGCGGCGGCATCGCGCTTGTGCAGCAGGATCGCGAACAGATGGTCGCCCACGCGCCCGGCGATGTCGCCCTCGCGCAACGACTTGCGCAGCAGCGTCGCCATGTCGCCGAGCAGCAGGTCGGCGCTGCCGATGCCGATGCTGTCGAGCACCGCGCGGAACCCGTCGGGCTCGACCAGCAGCAGTGCCTGGTCGAGCGTGCCGTTGGCGGCCAGGCCGCAGGCATTGTCGATCTGGGTGAGCATGTGGGTGCGGTTGAACAGGTCGGTGACCAGGTCCTTGGCACGCAGCTCGTCGAGCTTCTCGTGCAGGTCCGGGTCGGACGCCTGCAGGCGGAACGTGATCTGCTGGCAGGGCTCGCCCTCGAAGCTGGCCTCGGCGAACTCCATCGCGGCGTCGAACGTGGAGCCGTCGGCGCGCTGCGCCTTGAGATTGAGTCGCTGCGGTGGCTTTTCACCCTTGGACAGGCGCTTGAGCAGCGATTTGAAGTCATCCGCATCGGGCGCGGCGATCATGTCCAGGATCGATACGCCTTCGATGTCCTCGAAGGTTTCGTAGCCGAACATGTCCAGATAGGCCTTGTTGGCGCGCACGTGCATGCCCTCGTGCACGAAGGCGATCGGATCGCGCGAGGAGTCGAGCAGGGCATCGGCGCGACGTTCGGACTCGCGCAGCGACGCTTCCAGGCGGCGTACGCTGCGCCGCATCGCGAGTGCTTCGTATTCGCGCTTGACGATGATCTGCACGTGTTCGTGCGACGTGCGCAGCATCGCCGCCCGCGCGCCGTCCTGGAACGACTTGACCACGGCCGCGTCGTTGAGTTGCGCCGCAGTGACGATGAGGGTGCTGTCGCGGCCGCGGCGCTCGCTGATCTCGCGGATCTGCGGGATCGTCATGCTGGTGCGGTCGAGCGACACGACGATGAGGTCGGGGGCGTGGCTGGGCTGCCCGAAAGCCTCTTCCAGCTCGGCCTCGTTGCTGGCGCGGGCAGGGCGCACGGCAATGCCGCCGTTGCGCAGGATGCTGATGATCTGCTCGGCGCTTTCGACCGAGTCGTCGACCAGCAGGAGCTTGATGAGCGTGGTGGATTTGGTCATGGCGGCTGCGTCAGGTCTCCATTGATCCATACCAGCAGGGCGCGTGGCGTGGATGTTCGCAGGGTTCACGTGGCCGACGTTCCGGTCGGCCGGCGCTGGCGTGTGCGAGCACGATCCGGCGCATGGGTGGATATTTACTCGATTCCATCGCGTTGCGCCATCGCCGCGCCGTGCTCGACCGGGGTCTTGCACGGCGCGCCGGCCACTTCGCGCACCAGGCGCGGCACCAGATAGCCCGGCAGCGTGGCGCGCAGGCCATCGACGATGGCCAGCGCCTGCGCGGGTTCGACCTCGAAGTGGGCGGCGCCGTGCACGCGGTCGAGCAAGTGCAGGTAGTAGGGCAGCACGCCGCATTCGAACAGGCGCTCCGACAGGGCGCCGAGCGCGGCCACGCTGTCGTTGATGCCACGCAGCAGCACCGACTGGTTGAGCAGGGTGACGCCGGCCGCGCGCAGCGCCGCGCACGCCTGCTCGACGCTCGCGTCGATCTCGTTGGCATGGTTGGCATGCACGACCAGCACGCGCTGCAACGGCAGCTGCGCCAGCCAGGCGGTGAACTCACGGTCGATGCGCTCGGGCAGCACGATCGGCAGTCGCGAATGGATGCGCAGCCGCCGCACGTGCGGCATCGCTGCCAGCGCCTGGCTCAGCTCGACGAGCTTGGGGGTGGCCAGCGCCAGTGGGTCGCCTCCGGACAGGATGACCTCGCTGATCGAGGTGTCGCTGCGCAGCCAGGCCAGTGCTTCGTCCCAGTGGTTCGCGGCGGCCGTCTGCTGCGCATAGGGAAAATGGCGGCGGAAGCAGTAGCGGCAGTTGATGGCGCAGGAACCGGTCGCGATCAACAGCGCGCGGCCGTGGTACTTGTGCAGGACGCCGTTGGCGGCGCGGGCGGCCAGGTCGCCCACCGCGTCGTGCGTGTACCCCGGCGCCGCGCCCAGTTCGGCCGCCTGCGGCAGCACTTGCAGCAGCAGCGGGTCACGCGGGTCGCCATGCCGCATGCGGGCGACGAAGCCGCGCGGCACGCGCAGCGCAAAACCGGTGTCGGCAGCCGCAAGGAGGCTGTCGGCATGGGCCGCCAGGCCCAGCAGATCGAGCAGTTCGCCGGCGTCGGTGACCGCTTCTCGCCACGACTGCTGCCAGCGCACGGGCTGCGCGGCTGGCCGTTTAGCAGGTATCATGGCGGGATCACTTTTCGCAGGTTCGGCGGCAGGGTCGTGCATTCTAGTGCCGCGCATGGCGCGTGCCGCCTTCCTTACAAAAATTCATAGCAGGAGTTGCCCATGGCCAGTTACGGCATGAACGATGTCAAGAACGGTCAGAAGATCATCGTCGATGGTTATCCGTGCACGATCGTGGACACCGAATACGTCAAGCCCGGCAAGGGTCAGGCCTTCACGCGGGTCAAGTACCGCAACCTCAAGACCGGCCGCACCCAGGAAATGACCATGAAGTCGACCGATTCGGTCGATGCCGCCGACGTCATGGATACCGACATGGAGTTCCTGTACTCCGATGGCGAGTTCTGGCACTTCATGGATCCGTCCAGCCATGAGCAGATCGCCGCCGATCGCAATGCGATGGCCGACGCGGCGCAGTGGCTCAAGGGCAACGAGGTCTGCATCATGACGCTGTGGAACGGGGCGCCGCTGACGGTGACGCCGCCGATCTTCGTCGAGCTGGAAATCGCCGAGACCGATCCCGGCGTGCGTGGCGACACATCGGGCGGCGGCGGCAAGCCGGCCAAGCTCGAGACCGGCGCCGTGGTGCGCGTGCCGCTGTTCGTCGCGCAGGGCGAGAAGATCAAGGTCGACACGCGCACCGGCGAGTACATGTCGCGCGTGAAGTGAGGCAGCGGGCGCCGCGTGCATTCGCCGGCACCGACCGCGGGCGGCGCGCGCCACGGTCAGCGTCGCGCTGGTTGCGCGTCGCCGGCCCACCAGGTCGATGCCGGGTCAGTGGTTCGGCAGTGCCGCTTGGCCGGTTTCGCGCCTTCGGCGCGGCCAGCCGCTCGCCGGCACCGCTGCGGCGCCGCCTGCACCGACCGGCACTCGTGCCGCCACCCGGGCGCTGATCGCGCCCCCGATCCGGGTCCTTTCCCATGCAAGCCATCGACCTCCTCATCGAATCGCGCTGGCTGATTCCGGTCCAGCCGGCCGGCGTCGTGCTCGAGGGGCACGCGGTCGCGATCGTGGCCGACCGCATCGTGGCGGTGTTGCCGCTGGCCCAGGCGCGCGAGCGCTACGCGCCGCGCGAGCGCGTCGAGCTGCCGCAGCATGCGCTGATTCCGGGGCTGGTCAATGCCCACACCCACAATCCGATGACGCTGATGCGCGGTCTGGCCGATGACCTGCCGCTGATGCAGTGGCTCAACGAGCACATCTGGCCGGCCGAAGCGCGCGCCATGAGCGCCGCATACGTGCGTGATGGCGTGGAGCTGGCGGTGGCCGAAATGCTGCGCGGCGGAACCACCTGCTGCAACGAAAACTATTTCTTCCCGGACGTGCAGGCGGCCACCTACCGCCGCCTGGGCTTCCGTGCCATGGTCGGGCTGCCGGTCATCGAGTTCCCGACCGCATGGGCGGCCAGCCGCGACGAGTATTTCGACAAGGGTCTCGCGGTCCACGACGAATTCCGTGGCGAGGCGCTGATCGGCACGAGCTTTGCGCCGCATGCGCCCTACACGGTGTCCGACGAGAGCTTCCGCCGCATCCGCGTGCTGGCCGACCAGCTCGACGTGCCCGTGCACCTGCATCTGCACGAAACCGCGCAGGAGATCGACGACTCGCGTCGCGACCATGGCGTCAGGCCGTTCGCGCGCATGCAGGGGCTTGGCCTGGTCAACGACCACCTCATCGCGGTCCACATGACCCAGCTCGACGATGCCGAAATCGCCGCCTGTGCCGAAGCCGGCGTGTCGGTGGTCCACTGCGTCGAATCCAATCTCAAGCTCGCCTCGGGCTTTTGTCCGGCGCAGAAGCTGCGCGCGGCCGGTGTCAACCTCGCGCTCGGCACCGACGGCTGCGCCAGCAACAACGACCTCGACATGCTCGGCGAAATGCGCAGTGCGGCCCTCGTCGCCAAGGCCGTGGCCGGCGACGCGCGGGCGCTCGACGCGACCGCGGTGCTGCAGGCCGCCACGCTCGGCGGCGCGCGTGCGCTCGGATGGGAAGCCTCGATCGGCAGCATCGAGGCCGGCAAGCAGGCCGACCTCGCGGCGATCCGGCTCGACGCGCTCGAGACCCAGCCGTTGTACGACGTGGTGTCGCAGATCGTCTACGCCGCCGGGCGCCACCAGGTCAGCGACGTGTGGGTCGCTGGCCGCCGCAAGCTGCACGAACGTCGGCTCGTCGACCTCGATGGCGACGAGCTCGTCGCCAAGGCGCAGCGCTGGCGCGAGCGCCTGGCGCCGTGAGCGCGCCGCTGGCGTCGATGGCGGACCGCGCCAGGTCGGGCACGCGCCTTGCCTGCGCGCCGCAGGCCGTGCTGTTCGATCTCGACGGTACGCTCATCGATTCGGCACCCGATCTCGTTGCCGCGGTCGAGGCCCTGTGCGTCGAGCTGGGCGCGCCCGCACCCGATGCCGCGGCCGTGCGCCGCGTGGTTTCGGCCGGTGGCCGCGCCATGCTGCGCAAGGGCCTGCCCGGCGCCGACGACGCGATGCTCGACCAGTGGCTGCCGCGTTTCCTCGACCTCTACGCGGTGGCGATGACGCATCGCACCTGCCTTTACGACGGCATCCGCGAGGCGCTCGATGCGCTGGTGGCGCGCGGCATCGCCTGGGGCATCGTCACCAACAAGCCGGGCTGGCTCGCGCAGCCGCTGCTCGCGCAGTTGCCGCTGCTGGCCGACAGCCGCGTGCTCGTGGCGGGTGACACGCTGCCGCAACGCAAGCCCGACCCGGCTCCCGTGCTGCATGCCTGTGCGCAACTGCGCATCGACCCGGCGCGGGTCGTCATGGTCGGTGACGACCTGCGCGACGTGCGCGCCGGTCGCGCCGCCGGTACCGCCGCGCTCATCGCGGGCTGGGGCTACCTCGACGGCGACGACCCGGCCACCTGGGGCGCCGACGCGATCGTTGCGACGCCACGCCAACTGGTGCAGGCGCTGGGCCTGGCCTGATGCATGCCGCCGTCGAACCGGGCCTGCTCGACGAGTTCCGTCGCAAGTGGGGCGAGGCCTGCCCGGAACTGGTCGTCGCCGTGCGTTTCCTCGACCCGGCGCGGCGGCTCGCGCACGAGGCGCTGCTCTACCTCATGCTCGAACTGGAGCTGGCCGCCTTCGGCCTGCGCGATGCCGAGCCCGCGTTGATCAAGCTGCAGTGGTGGGCCGGCGAGATCGGTCGTGCCGGCAGCGGCGAGGCCAGCCACCCGCTGACGCAGGCGCTGGCACGGGCGGACGGATTCGCCGCGATCACGCTCGACCGCTGGCATGCGTTGCTCGCCGGCGCACTGGCCCAGCGCGAGGCCGAACCCGGCGCCACCACCGAAGCCGTGCTGGCGCACTACGCAGCCCTGCATGCGCCACTGGCGCAGATCGAGGCCGAGCTGTTCGCGCCGCTCGATGCGGCCACGCTGGCGCGCGCGCGCACGCTCGGCTGCGCGCTGCGCGAGCTGGCGCGGCTTGCCGATGCGCTCGCCGCGGGCCGCCTGCCATTGCCGCTGGACCTGTTGGCGCGCCATCGCCTCGCGCGTGCCGGATTGCTGCACGCTGGCGCGACGCGCACAGCCGCAGTGCGGGACTGGCTGCGCATGCTTGGGGCGATCGCCGCGGGCCTGCCGGCGCGCGGCATCGGCGCGGCGGCTGCCGCCACGCTGGCCGCCGACCGCTGGCGCATCGGCTGCGCGCTGCGTGCCGCCGAGCCGCTGGCGGCGCTGCCGGGGTTGCTCTCGCGCGTGCCGCTGCGCGTCCCGTGGGCAGCCTGGCGGGCGCGCGGTGCCTGAGCGCGGTCGCGCCGGCCCGATGGTCCGCTCCGCGCTGGCGCGCCAGGCCTTGAGCCGGTGGCGCGGCGCACCATCTACAATGGCCCGGCCGCTGCCAGGCGGCGCCGATCGATGCGCGCGCTGATGTCCCCGACCCCGACCGCACCACGAGCACTGCCCGACGTGGCGCTTGAGACCCGCACCGACCATGGCGGCCCGCTGGCTGCCGTCGGCATGCAGCAGATCGAGATGCCGGTGCTGCTGCGGTTGGCCGACGGCTCGGCGCAGCGCGTGGCGGCGCGCGTCGATGTCGAGGTCGACCTTGCCCGCGCCGATGCACGCGGCATCCACATGTCGCGGCTGTACCTGGAACTGGATCGCCACCTGTCGGCCGAGCCGCTGGCGCCGGCCGGGCTGCGCCGGCTGTTGCGCGACTGCCTCGCCTCGCACGCGGGGTTGTCGACACGCGCGCAGGTGCGGCTGCGCTTTGCGCACCTCGTGCGGCGCGCGGCGCTGGCCAGTGCCAACACCGGCTGGCGCAGCTATCCGCTCGAGATCGTCGCCAGCCTCGAACGCGAGCGCTGCGTGCTCGAAGTCGTGTTCGAGGTGCAGTATTCGAGCACGTGTCCGGCGTCGGCCGCACTTGCGCGGCAACTGATCCAGCAGCGCTTCACAGCCGACTTCCCGACCACGCAGGCGCTCGATCATGGCGCCGTGCTGGCCTGGCTCGGGACCAGTGACGGCATCGTCGCCACCCCGCACAGCCAGCGCAGCACCGCGCGCGTGCAGTTGCAATTGGCCGAGGACGCGCCGCTCGCGATCGAGGAATGGATCGACGCGGTCGAACATGCGCTGCAGACGCCGGTGCAGACTGCGGTCAAGCGCGAGGACGAGCAGGCCTTTGCGCTCGCCAATGGCCAGAACCTCATGTTCTGCGAAGACGCCGCGCGCCGCATGCGCGCCGCACTGGCCGCCGATTCGCGCATCGCCGATTTCCTCGTGCGCGCCAGTCATCACGAGAGCCTGCATCCGCATGACGCCGTCGCGGTGGCGACCAAGGGTGTGCCGGGCGGCTATGCGGGCCTGCCGTGAAGGCGCGCGCGTCGCGGTGAACGGCAGGCGGTCGCGTGGTACGGCCGTCCACGGCGGTCGGCGCCGCTGGCGCGAGTCGAGGTGATGCGTCCGGATTCGGACCGATGCCGCCGCAACCCACGCGCGGCCCGCTCATGTGCGCGGCCGGGCAGCGCCGGCGACGCCGTGTCGGCGCGATCGCTCAGGGCGTCGCGGCGGGTCGCTGCGGTGGCGGTTGCCACAGCTCGACCTTGTTGCCGTCCGGGTCGAGGACCCAGCCGAACTGGCCGAACTCGGAGGACTCGGTTGCGTCGATGACCTGGCAGCCTTCGGCACGCAGCGTGGCCAGCAGCGCGCCGAGGTCGGCGACGCGGAAATTGATCATGAAGGCAGCGTTGCCCGGCTGCATCTTGTCGGTGTCCGCCGGCAGCACGCTCCACACCGTCATCCCGGCCTCACTCGTCGGGCCGCCCCAGCGGAAGATCGCTCCGCCCCATTCGGTCACATCGAGGCCGAGATGATCGCGATACCAGGCGCCCAGGCGCTGTGGGTCGGCCGACTTGAAGAAGATGCCGCCGATTCCGGTCACGCGCTGCATGGGAGTTCTCCATCAAGCCGGAGCTGGGCGCGGTGCCGTGCGGCAACGCGGCGCAAGGATGGCCGGTGCCAACCCGATGCGTCAACGGGCGCGGCGCGACACCGCGCGCCGCGGCATGCGGCGACCGGGTCGCGTGGCGTCACCCCGCGCTGCACAGCGCGGGCGCGATCAGCAGATTGGCGAAGCGGCGGCGGATGGCGGCTTCGATGCCGGTGGCGTCGAGGCCCTGTTCGGCCAGCAGCTCGTCGCGCGTGGCGTGTTCGAGGTAGGCGTCGGGCAGGCCCAGCTGCAGCAGCGGCGTGGCCAGGCCATTGGCGTGCAGAAACTCGCCGATCGCGCTGCCGGCACCGCCCATGATCGCGTTGTCCTCGATGCTGACGAAGGCCGCGTGCGACTTGGCGAGCTCGCGCAGTAGGGCCTCGTCGAGCGGCTTGACGAAACGCATGTCGACCACGCTGGCGCCCAGCGCGTCGCCGACCTTGAGCGCGGGCGTGACCATCGCCCCGAATGCGAGCAGGGCGATGCCGTTGCCGCGCCGGCGCAGCTCGGCCTTGCCGATCGGCAGCGGCAGCAGTTCGTGGCTCGGCACGGCGCCGGTACCGGTGCTGCGCGGATAGCGCACGGCGGCCGGGCCCTGGTGCAGGAAGCCGGTGGTCAGCAGGCGGCGGCACTCGTCCTCGCTGGACGGCGCCATGATGAGCATGTTGGGGATGCAGCGCAGGTAGGACAGGTCGAAGCTGCCGGCGTGGGTCGCGCCATCGGGGCCGACGAGGCCGGCGCGGTCGATCGCGAACAGCACGTCGAGATTCTGCAGCGCGACATCGTGGATGAGCTGGTCGTAGGCGCGCTGCAGGAAGGTGGAATAGATCGCCACCACGGGCTTGACGCCTTCGCAGGCCATGCCCGCCGCCAGCGTCACCGCGTGCTGCTCGGCGATGCCGACGTCGAAATAGCGCTGCGGGTATTCGCGCGAGAAGCGCACCAGGCCCGAACCTTCGCGCATCGCCGGGGTGATGCCGTACAGCCGTTCGTCGGCGGCGGCCATGTCGCACAGCCAGTCGCTGAAGATGTCGGTGTAGGTCGGCTTGAGCGGCGTGGCCTTCTTGACCACGCCCTGCTCGGGGTCGAACGGGCCCACCGCGTGGTATTCGATCTGCTGCGCCTCGGCCGGCGCGTAGCCCTTGCCCTTGGTGGTGATGACATGCAGCAGGCGCGGGCCGTGCAGTTCCTTGAGCGTGCGCAGCGCGCCGAGCAACTGCGGGATGTCGTGGCCATCGACCGGCCCGGTGTAATGGAAGCCGAGTTCCTCGAACAGCGTCGAGGGCACGAACATGCCCTTGGCATGCTCTTCCCAGCGCTTGACCGCGCGCCACAGCAGGCCGTCGCGCTTCATCATGCGCTTGCCGCCCTCGCGGATCTTGTTGAGGGTGCGGCTGGCCATGAGTCGCGCCAGCATCTTGGTCAGCGCGCCGACGTTTTCGCTGATCGACATCTGATTGTCGTTGAGGATGATCAGCATGTCGGGGTCGATCGCGCCGCCGTGATTGAGCGCCTCGAAGGCCATGCCGGCCGTCATCGCGCCATCGCCGATCACGGCGACCACGCGCCGCGCCTCGCCACGGCGCTGGGCCGCGATGGCCATACCGAGCGCGGCCGAGATCGAGGTCGAGGAATGACCGACGCCGAAGCTGTCGTATTGGCTTTCCTCGCGGCGCGGGAACGGCGCCACGCCGTCCTTGTGCTTGACCGTGGTGATGCGGTCGCGGCGACCGGTGAGGATCTTGTGCGGATAGCCCTGGTGGCCGACGTCCCATACCAGGCGGTCTTCGGGCGTGGCGTAGAGCCAGTGCAGCACCACCGTGAGCTCGACCACGCCAAGGTTGGCGCCGAAGTGGCCGCCCGAGGTGGCCACCGACTCGATCAGGTAGTCGCGCAGCTCCTGCGCGATCGCCGGCAATTCGGCCTCGTCGAATTGGCGCAGGTCGGCCGGGGAATCGATGCGCGACAGGCGCGGATAACGCGAAGAATCAATCATTTCGGGGCAACTGCAAAGACCTGGCCGCTATTGTCGGCCGCTGCGGCGCAGCGGGCAAGCAAACCCACGGTGGGCACCGCGGCCGTCGCTCAGGTCGGGCGTCGGTCACGCGGCAGGTGGCTGACGAGGAAATCCATCTGGTCGGCCAGGATGTTGCGGTTGGACAGGATCAGGTGCTCGACCCAGCTCGGCCGATAGGGAACGGCCAGCAGCGGCATGGCAGCCTGCTGCGGCGTGCGGCTGCCCTTCCTGACGTTGCAGGCCCAGCAGGCCGTGACGACGTTGACCCAGATGTCGCGTCCGCCACGCGATACCGGCACCACATGGTCGCGCGTGAGTTCGCCGCGTGCATAGCGGGCGCCGCAGTACAGGCAGGTCATGCGATCGCGCGCGAACAGCGCCGTGTTGGTCAGTGCCGGCGCCGGGTCGATCGCGCGCGCGCGGGCGTGGCCGGTGCTGGCGATGATCGGATGCAGGGCGATCGTGCTGCGCAGGCCGCTGCGCTGGTTGTGGCCGCCGTGGATCGTCAGGCAGGGCTCGCCGATGGTCCAGGCCACGGCACCGCGTACGTACAGGCAGACCGCATCCTGCCAGCTCATCCAGTCGAGGATGCGGCCGCTGGCATCGAGCGACAGCATGCGCGTGCCGTGGATGTCGCCGATCGGGCGGACTGCCGCAAGCATGTGACCTCCGTTCCAGTGGACGAAAGCGGTCGCGGCCCGTTGCCGGGCCGCGCGCAGCATAGAACAAATCGCCCACGTCGCGCAGCGCGGGCGATCGGCCGCCCGCCGTGGCCTCAGCCGAACTGGGCGTCGCTCATGTCATGCAGCACGGCCGCGCCACTGCGGATCGATGCGGCATGGGTGTGGATGCGCGGCAGGATGCGCGCGTAGTAGAAGCGTGCGGTCAGGCGCTTGGCTTGCTTGAAGTCGCTGCCATGGGCCGAGGCAGCGGCGGCCGCCACGCTGCGCGCCCACAGGTAGGCCAGTGCGATGTAACCCGAATAGTGCAGGTAATCCCATGCCGCGGCGCCGACTTCCTCGATGTTGGCAGCCGCGCGCTGGCCCAGTTCGAGCGACAGCGCGCCCCAGTCGCCGGCGGCCTTGCCGAGCGGGCCGATGAACTCGGCCAGTTGCGCGTCGGCCGCGTGGGTCTTGCAGAACGCGCCGATCTCGTCGAGGAAGTGGCGCAGGCCCACGCCCTTGAGCTGCAGCACCTTGCGGCCGAGCAGGTCATTGGCCTGGATCTGGGTGGTGCCTTCGTACAGCGTGGTGATGCGGGCGTCGCGCGCGTACTGCTCCATGCCGTTCTCGACGATGAAGCCGTGGCCACCGAAGATCTGCAGCGCCTCGTAGGTGCACTCGATGGCGGCCTCGGTCAGCAGCCCCTTGACGATCGGGGTGAGGAACGAGACCAGCGCCTCGGCGCGTTCGCGCTCGGCGGCATCGGTGCCGTGCTTGCGGATGTCCTCCTGCAGGTAGGCGTACAGGCCGAGCAGGCGACCGCCTTCGGCGAACGCTTTCTGGGTCAGCAGCATGCGCCGCACGTCACCGTGCACGATGAGCGGGTCGGCCGGCTTGTCGGGAAACCGGGCGCCCGACAGCGCACGCATCTGCAGGCGCTCGCGCGCATAGCGCAGTGCGTTCTGGTAGGCGCGCTCGATCAGGCCCAGGCCCTGCAGGCCGACCGCGAGGCGCGCGGTGTTCATCATCGTGAACATCGCCGCCAGGCCCTTGTTGGGTTGGCCGACGAGCCAGCCCTGCGCGTCGTCGAAGTTCATGACGCAGGTGACCGAGCCGTGGATGCCCATCTTGTGCTCGATCGAGCCGCAGGCAGCGCCGTTGCGCGCACCGACCTGGCCGTCCTTGCCGACCTTGAACTTGGGCACGAGGAACAGCGAGATGCCCTTGACGCCGGCCGGGGCGTCGGGAAGGCGCGCCAGCACGAGGTGCAGGATGTTGTCGACGAAGTCATGTTCGCCGGCGGTGATGAAGATCTTGGTGCCGGTGATGCGGTAGCTGCCGTCGGCGGCCGCCTCGGCGCGCGTCTTGAGCAGGCCCAGGTCGGTGCCGCAGTGCGGCTCGGTCAGGCACATCGTGCCGGTCCAGCGTCCCGCCACCAGCGGGCGCAGGAACACCTCGCGCTGCCAGTCCTCGCCATGGTGTTCCAGTGCCGAGGCTGCGCCGTGCGAGAGCATCGGATAGTTGCCCCACGACAGGTTGGCCGCGTCGATCATCTCCTTGAGCGCGGCGCCGAGCGTTTCGGGCAGGCCTTGGCCGCCGAAGCGTTCCTCGGCGGTGAGGCCGATCCAGCCGCTGTCCACGTACTGCGTGAACGCCTCCTTGAAGCCCTTGGGCGTGCGCACGCTGTGGCTGGCCGCATCGAAACTGCAGCCTTCGGCATCGCCACTCTGGTTGAGTGGGGCCAGCACCTGTTCGGCGAACTTGCCGGCCTCTTCGAGCACGGCGTCGATCACGTCGCGACCGGCGGCGGCGCAGCCGGGCAGGCGCGCGTACACCTCATCGGCGCCGAGCACGTCGTGGAGTGCGAAACGCAGGTCGGCCAGCGGGGCGGAATACGGGTTCATGACGAAGTCCTGCAATGGGCGCGACCACGGTCGCGCGGGTGGCGGCGCGTCAGCGCCAGGTATCGGCCAGTCCCGGCGTCGGCGAGAGCTGGCTCGACATACGGAAGTCGAAACGCTTGTCGGGCTTGCTCGTGGTGAGCGTGCCCTTGAGCGTGTAATCGATCTCGCCGACGAGGCGGATGGCGGTGGCGGGACGGAAGCGGGTCTCGACGACGTCGCTGTTGCTGCCGACGATGTCGATGTCGGGCGCGAACTTGAGTTGCCCGGCATCGCTGCCGGCGATGCGCAGCTGCGCCTCGACATCGCTGTAATGCATGGCGAACGTCGAGTAGTTCTGGATGCGCAGCGTGATGCGCCAACTGCCATCGGGCTGCACCACGATCTGCTGGATGCTCGCGGTCGAGGGATGAACCTTGCGGCTCGGGCTGCTGCCGCAGGCAGTGAACAGCAGCGCGAGCAGGGCGGCACAGGCAAGCCGGCACAATGGCATGTCGACCTCGAACGATCGTTTGAATAGGATCCTAGCGTACCCGATGCGGCGGCGTCGCGCAGCGCCACGGTGGTCAGCGGTTGCGGCTGGCGGGTTTGCTAGCATCACGCGGATGTCAGCTCCGCCCACCGCACTCCAGCTCCTGCGCAGCGTGTTCGGCTACGCCGCGTTCCGCGGCCAGCAGCAGGCCATCATCGAGCAGATCACCGGCGGTGGCGACGCGCTGGTGCTGATGCCCACGGGCGGCGGCAAGTCGCTGTGCTACCAGTTGCCTGCGCTGCTGCGCGGCGGCTGCGCGGTGGTGGTGTCGCCGCTCATCGCGCTGATGCAGGACCAGGTCGACGCATTGCGCGAACTCGGCGTGGCGGCGGCCTGCCTCAACTCGAGCATGGATACGGTGTCGCAGGCGCAAGTCGAACAGCGCTTCCGGCAGGGCGAGCTCAAGCTGCTCTACGTGGCGCCCGAGCGACTGCTCGGCGAGCGCTGCCTGGCCATGCTCGCGCAGGGCGAACTCGCCCTGTTCGCCATCGACGAGGCGCACTGCGTGTCGCAGTGGGGTCACGATTTCCGGCCCGAGTACCGTCAGCTCACGATCCTGCATGAGCGCTTCCCGGCGGTGCCGCGGGTCGCGCTCACCGCCACCGCCGACGCCGCGACGCGGCGCGAGATCATCGAGCGGCTCGCGCTCGACGATGCGCCGCAGTTCGTGGCCAGCTTCGACCGCCCCAACATTCGCTATCGCGTGGTCGACAAGGCCCATGCGCGCCAACAGCTCATCGATTTTCTGGCCGCGCACCGCGGCGAAGCCGGCATCGTGTACTGCCTGTCGCGGCGCAAGGTCGAGGAGACGGCGCAGGGACTCGTCGCGGTCGGCATCAGCGCGCTGCCCTATCACGCCGGCATGGATGCAGCCACGCGCGCGGCCAACCAGCGGCGCTTCCTGCGCGAGGACGGCGTGGTGATGGTGGCAACGATCGCCTTTGGCATGGGCATCGACAAACCCGACGTGCGCTTCGTCGCGCACCTGGACCTGCCCAAGAGCATCGAAGGCTACTACCAGGAAACCGGTCGCGCCGGTCGCGATGGCCTGCCGGCCGAGGCTTGGCTGTGCCATGGGCTCGGCGACAGCGTCGCCCTGCAGCAGTTCATCAGCCAGTCGGACGCCAGCGAGGAGCGCAAGCGCGCCGAGCGCGCCATGCTCGATGCGCTGCTTGGCTATGTCGAGGCGACGACCTGTCGGCGTCAGCGCCTGCTCGCGCATTTTGGCGAGGTTCTGGCCGAGCCTTGCGGCAACTGCGACAACTGCCTCGATCCGCAGCCGACCTGGGACGCGAGCGTGGCGGCGCAGAAGGCGCTGTCGTGCGCATACCGTACCGGCCAGCGGTTCGGTGCGGGTCACCTCATCGCGGTGTTGCGCGGCGAGGCCAACGCGCGCGTGCAGGCGCTTGGCCACGACCAGCTCGGCGTGTTCGGTGTCGGCGGCGAGCTCGATGCGCTGCAATGGCGCGGCGTGTTCCGCCAGCTGATCGCGCTGGGCCTGCTCGCGCCGGCTGCCGATGGTTTCGGCGCGCTGCAGCTGACGGCCGCGAGCCGTGCGGTGCTGCGCGGTGAACAGGCTGTCCACCTGCGGCGCACGCCCGATCGCGCCACGCGAGGCCGAAAGCGGCGCCAGTCGGCCGATCAGCGCAGCGGGGGCAGCCTCGAGATCAGCGCCGCCGAGGCGCCGCTGTGGGACGCCTTGCGCGCCGAGCGCGCACGGCTGGCGCGCGAGCAGGGCGTGCCGTCCTACGTGATTTTCCATGACGCAACGCTGCTCGCGATGCTGCGCGCACGGCCGCGCACGCTGGCCGCAATGGCCACGATCCATGGCGTCGGCGAGCGCAAGCTCGAGCGCTACGGCGCGGCGTTTCTCGCACTGCTGGCCTGAATCCCCCGGGCGGCGCTGGCGCGGCGGTGTCGCAACTTGGCCTGCGACGGCGTTCCTCGAGCGTGTGCACCCCCGTGCGCGCCAGCAGGAAACCGTCATGCGATCCGATACCCCGATGTTCCCGCGCGGTCTGCCCACGATGCGGCCGCTCGTGCTGTGCCTGGCCGCCAGCCTCGTCGGTGCACCGCTGCAGATCAGCGCAGCGCCGCTGCCGGTGGCCGCGCCGCCCGACCTGATCCGCCCTGCCGCCGCGATAGCGCCGTCGTCACCGCAGGCCTCCACCCGCGTCGTCACCAACTGCAATGACACGGGTGCGGGCAGCCTGCGCGACACCATTGGCGCCGCGCTGAGCAATGACACGGTCGACCTGAGCCAGCTCAGTTGCAGTCGCATCACGCTGGCCAGCGGCCAGATCGTGTTCGGCCAGGCCAATCTCGCCATCGTTGGTCCCGGGGCCGGTCGCCTGACGATCGATGGCGGCCTCAACGGCGGCGTGCTCGTGGCGCTGGGGGGCGGCACCTTGCAGGTGCGCGACGTGACGATCGAGAATGGCTTCAAGTACCGCACCGATGCGCACGCGCTGGGTGGCTGCATCCAGGCGCAGGGCAACGCAATCATCCGCCAGGTGCTGCTGCGCAATTGCAGTGCACTGAGCACGGGCAACCGCAGTGCCCTGGGAGGCGCGGTGTGGACGGGCGGCCAGCTCGTGCTGCATCACAGCGTGGTGACCGGCAGCATGGCCAAGGCGACCGGCTGGGGCTATGCCAGCGGTGGCGGGATCTATGCGCACGACAGCGTCGACGTCGAGTACAGCACGATCTCGAACAACGTCGCGATCAGTGAAAGCGCGACACCATCGTTCGGTGGCGGCATGCTCGCCTGGAACGGCGGGATCATCCTCGGCTCGACGATTTCGGGCAACCAGGCCGCGGTATCCGGGGGCCTGCACCTCATCGGTGCCGCCGCGAGCCAGGTCACGGTCCTCAACAGCACGGTCTCGGGCAATGTCGCCAACCGCGTCGGTGGCATCTTCGCCAAGATCCCGTTGACGCTCAACAACAGTACCGTGGCGTTCAATACCTCGCACCAGTGGGACAGCGGCAGTGGCTATTCCTTCGCGGCAGGTGTGCACATCACGGTGTCGGGCACGCTCAACAGCACGATCATCAGCAACAACCTCAATACCGGTGCGCCAGCGCAGTTTGCCAGCGCGGACCTCGCCGGCAAGGTCGGCGCCGGCATGATGGGCGGACACAACGCCGTCGGCCTGTGCCTGGCCCCGTGCCCCAACGACACTTCGCACGACGACCCGGGCCTGCATCCGCTGCAGGACAACGGCGGCGCGACGCGCACCCACATGCCCACGCCCGGGCAGTGGGATGTGCTGTCGGGCAGCAATGTGTCGGGCTGGCCGTGGGATCAGCGCGGAGTCGGTTTTCCGCGCCAGTCGCCGGGCGACTGGCTCGAGATCGGTGCGGTGCAGGTCAATTCCGACATCATCTTCGCCAACGGATTCAACTGACGCGCAAGGCGCCGCCGGCACATGCAGACCGGCCGACTGCAGGCTGCCTCGCGGCGGCCTGGCGGCCAGCTTCGCTGGGGAGACGGGCCTGCGGCCTACAGGCGTGGGCCGCGACGCATTGCACAAGGCAAAGCGGGCAACGGCTACACTAACGGTTCTGGACTGTCCCGCCCGCCTCCGTTTCGCGCATGCCGACCCCCGATTTCGCGGTTTCCGCCCGACGTGGCGCTGCCTGGCAGTGCGGCAGGGACTGCCCGTCGGATGGCCGCGCCGGCGGGGTGGGCTGGTGCCGGCATCCGGCCCGCCGCGGCGCGCGCATCGCGCTGGCGGCGGTCACGACCCTACTCGCGGCCTGTGCGGCGCTGCCGCTGCCGCCGTTGCCCGACGCGGTGCCGGCGCACTGGCAGCAGGCCAACGCCGCGCCGGCGCCTGATCTGCGCAGTTGGTGGCGTACGTTCCACGACCCGGTGCTCGATGCGCTCGTCGAGCGGGCGCTGGCTGGCAACCCCAGCCTGGCGCAGGCCGTGGCGCGCGTCGAGGCAGCGCGCAGCCTGCTCGGCGCGAGCGACCTCGGCCATGCGCCGCAGATCGGTTTCCATACCTATGCCGAGCCGACGCCCGACAGCAGCGCGAGCTATTTCCAGTTCGGCTTCGACGCCAAGTGGGAGTTCGGCTGGTTCGGTCGTGGCGAGAGCGAGCAGCGCATCGCCGCCGGCGACCTGCAAACGGCCGACGCCGAAGCGCAGGCCGCACGCGTGAGCGTGGTGGCCGAGGTCGTGCGCACCTACCTGGAGCTGCGTGGCGCGCAGCAGCGACTCGCCCTGCTCGAGGCAAGCGCCGCCGATGCCACGCGCCGCCATGACCTCATCGCCACGCGATTGCGTCTGCGGCTGGCGGCGCCGGCCGAGCTCGCGCGTGCGCGCGTGCAGGTCGCGCAGGCGCAGGCGGCCTTGGCCGAACCGCGTGCGGCGCTCGCGCGCGGTCGCCAGCAACTGGCCGTCTTGCTCGGCCAGTTCGAGCTGGAGCCATCGCTGCTGCCGCCGGGCAATTTGCCGCAGCTCGGCGAGGCCGGCATTGCCGGGGTACCGGCCGACCTGCTGCGCACGCGCCCCGAGATCCGCCGTGCCGAGGCGCAGGTGCTCAAGACCGCCGGTGAACTGGGTCTGGCGCGTGCCGATCGCCTGCCACGCCTGGGTCTTGGTGGCGGCCTGACCTACGCTGCGCGCGTGATCGGCCACACGCGCCTGTCCGATGCGGCCGGTATCGTCACGTTTGGCCCGGCGATCGATATTCCACTGTTCGACTGGGGCTTGCGCCAGCAGGTCGTCGATGCGCGCGAGGCCCAGCTCACGGCAAGCCTGCAGGCCTATCGGCAGGCCGTGCTCGACGGGGTCGCCGAGGCCGAGACCGCGCTGGCCACGCTCGAGCAGCAGCGCCAGCGCGAGCAGGCACTGGGGCAGGCCGTGGCTGCGCTGGCCGGCGAGACCGAGGCGGCCGCGACGCGGCGCCGGCTCGGCCTTGCTGACGAGGTCGAACGGCTCGACGCGGCCGCAGCGCTCGTGCAGGGCCGGCTCGAGGCGCTGGCGGCGCAGCAGGATCGCGGCATCGCCTTCGTGGCGCTGTACAAGGCGCTCGGCGGCGCGCCGCTGCCGGTCGAGGCCACACCCTGATGGTGCCATTGGCGCGCAAGACCCTGCTGTACGAATGGCGACGCTTCCTGCCGTCGGCGTTCGCGATCGCGTTTTCGGGCCTGCTGCTGCTGGTGCAGGCCGCCTTCGTGTTCGGCATCTTCGGCAGTGCCGCGGTCTACGTGCGCAAGTCGGGGGGCGATCTGTGGCTGGGCTTTCCGGGTACGCAGACGATCGAGCTCGGCCGGCCGATTTCCTCGCAGGCCCGCATCGCGGCGTTGATGGACCCGCAGGTCGAGCGCGTCGAGCCATTCAATTGGCTCGATGGCGACTGGCGCGGCCCGGCCGACAAGGGCAGCGTGTCGGTGTTCATCTCGGGCATCGACACGCGGCCCGATGCGCTGATGTACTCGGCGGTGCTCGATCCGCAACTGCGCGCGCGGCTCGACGAACCCGACGCGGTGATCGTCGATCGCGCCGATCTGGGCAAGCTCGGTCTCGCGATCGGCGGACAGGCCGTCCTCAATGGCCACCGTGTCCGCATCGTCGGCGTCGGTAGCGGCCTGCGCGCGCTCGGTGGCGTCAACATCCTGACCTCGCTCGACACCGCGCGGCGATTGGGCAACGGTGACCAGGTCGCCTACTACGTGGTCAAGCTGCGCGATCCGGCGCAGGCCAAGGCGGTGCGCGCGCGGCTCGATGCGGCCGGCAAGGGCGCTCGCTTCCAGGCCTGGACCAGCGATGCGTTCGCGCGGCGCGCGGTGCGCTACTGGTTGTTCGAGACCGGGGCGGGGTTGGGCGTGCTGTTCCTCGCCGTGGTGGTGGTACTGGTCGGCGCGGTCATCACCAGCCAGACCCTGATGGGCGCCGTGGCCGGTTCGCTGCGCGAATATGCCACCCTGCTGGCGCTCGGCGTCGGCCGCCGCGCCTTGCGCCGCGTGGTGCTGGTGCAGGCGGCCTGGGTCGGTGCCTTCGGCATCGTGGTCGGCGCGCTTGGTACCGTGCTGGTGGTGGCGCTGGCGCAGCGGCGCGACGTGCCGGCCCAGCTCACGCCTTCGCTGATCGTGATCTGTGCGGTGCTGGTGATGACGATCGCGCTGGCTTCGGGCCTGGCCGCGCTGCGCACCCTGCGCAACGCCGATCCGGCACTGCTGCTGCGGTGAACGCGATGTCCGCCAGTCTCATCGCCCAATCGATCAGCAAGGCCTTCGTCACGGGCAAGATCCGTGCGCAGGTGCTCAGCGACCTCTCGCTCGAGATCGCGCCGGCGGAACTGAGTCTGGTGTCGGGGCCGTCGGGTTGCGGCAAGAGCACCCTGCTGGCGATCCTGTCCGGGTTGTTGCGGCCCGACGCGGGCCATGTGGTTGCGTTGGGCGAGGATCTGGCGCGGCTTTCGGCCGATCAGCGCGAGCGCTTCCGGCTGCGCCACACCGGTTTCGTGTTCCAGGGCTTCAACCTGTTTCCGGCGCTGACCGCACTCGAACAGGTGATGTTGCCGCTGGGCTACCTCGGCTTCAGCAAGGCGGCTGCGCGCCAGCGTGCCGGCAGCGTGCTCGACGAGGTCGGCCTGAGCCCGCGTCTGCATCTGCGTCCGGCGGAACTGTCGGGCGGCGAGAAGCAGCGCGTGGCGATCGCGCGCGCGCTGGCCAAGGAGCCACAGCTGCTGTTCGCCGACGAGCCGACCAGCGCGCTCGATGCGGCCAACGGCCAGATCGTGATCGACACCCTGCATCGCATCGCGCACACGCATGGCGCCACCGTGCTGTGCGTGAGCCACGACCCGCGCCTGATCGCGCATGCGGATCGCGTGCTGGCGATGGAGGATGGCAAGATACTGTCCGACCGCCGCGTGCGGCCCGCCGTGAATGAGGAAGTTGTGCCATGAGCGCGCTGCGCGTTCCCGCCATGATGTTGATCGTCGCACTGGCCGTCGTGCTGGCTGGTTGCGGGCAGGTTGGAGCCGATGCCGCCGCGCAGGGCGGCGTGACGGGCGCGTGGCTGGCGATGGCGCGCGGCGAGATCGACGTCGAGGGCGGTCTCGTGCGCATCACCACGCCGCGCGATGGACGCATCGACACCGTGCAGGCCGAAGATGGCGATGCGGTGGCGCAGGGCGCCGTGCTCGCCACACTCGACCAGCGCGAGGCGCGGACCGCCCTGGCCCTGGCCGAGGCGGCGCTCAGGCAGGCGCGCGCCCAGCTCGAGGTGGCACGGGCCCGCCTCGCGCCGCTCGGTCAGCTCGCGCAGCGTACCGGCGAGGCGGCTGCCGCCGGCGCCACCAGTGCCCAGGCGGCCGACGAGGCCAATACCAACCTGGCGGTGCTCAAGGCCGAGGTTGCCGCCGCCGACGCTGCCGTCGCGATGGCGCATGAGCGCGTCAACGAGGCGCGCAGCGAGCTCGAACTGCGCGTGTTGCGCGCGCCGGTGGCAGGTCGCATCGTGCGCCGCGGCGTGCATGTCGGCGACGTGGTGTCGGTGCAGGGCGGCGCCGAACTGTTCCAGTTGCTGCCCGATCGGCCGCGCATCGTGCGCGCCGAGCTCAACGAAGCCTATGTCGACAAGGTCAAGGCCGGCATGCAGGCCGACGTCGTGCGCGAATCGGGTGAAGGCGCGACCGTGCAGGCACAGGTGCTGCGCGTGGGCGAAGTGTTTGGCCCGAGCCGCCTGACCGACGATCCCATCGAGCGTGCCGGCGTGCACGACGTCGATTGCGTGCTGCGCCTGGAAGGTGGCGACTTCCGCATCGGTCAGCGCGTGCTGGTGAAGTTCAGGGCGGGCCAGGCCGCGCCAGCCGCGCCGGGCCGTTGATGGCGCGTGCCGGGCGACGGCGAAACGCCTGCGAAAGACACCGCTCACTAGTCTGCACGTCGTGGCGATCCTTGGTCGGGTCGCGGGAATGTGTACGTGTCCAACTGGACGATCCTGTGCGATTTCGACGGCACGATCAGCGTCGAAGACATTACCGATTCGTTGCTCGAGCGTTTTGCACGGCCCGGCTGGGTCGATATCGAGCAAGCCTGGAAGCGCGGCGAGATCGGCTCGCGCGAGTGCATGGCGCGACAGGTCGCGCTGATCGACGCCAGCCGCGAGGAACTGGACGCGCATCTGGACGAGATGCGTATCGATCGCGACTTCGCCGCTTTCGTGGCGGCGACGCGGCGCGCCGGCGTGCGGCTGAGTGTGCTCAGCGACGGGCTCGATTACTCGATCCGCCGCATCCTCGGCAACCATGGCCTCGACGGGCTACCGATCGTGGCCAACCATCTGCGCGCCACTGGCGCACGGAGCTGGGCGCTCGAGTTTCCGTTCAGCGATGCGGGCTGCCGCAGCGGCAACTGCAAGTGCGCCAGTGCCGGTGCGCTGCGCGGCCAACGCCAGCGCGTGCTCGTGATCGGCGATGGCGCCTCGGATTTCTGCGTCTCGGGCGAGGCCGACCTCGTGTTCGCCAAGCATCGCCTCATCGAACATTGCCGTGCGGCGGCGATTCCCTACGTGCCGATCACGGGTTTCGTCGATGCGCTCGAGCTGCTGCCGACGCTGCTGGCGGGTGAGCTGCCGGCGCAGGTACCGGCGCCGCAGGCCGCCTGAGCGCCGCCCATCGGCGTTGCCATATCCCGAATTTCCATGCGCCGTCGCGCCGTGCCGCGCCGCTGCGCCGCCATCCGGAGTCCTCCCGCTTGAACATCCATGATCCGCAACACGCCCAACTCGCTGCCGGGCTTGCCAGCGCGCGCAGCGCCGAACTGTTCGACAAGGCCTGCAAGCTCATTCCAGGTGGCGTCAACAGCACCGCACGCGCCACCTGGGCCGGCTGGGATCCGTATCCGCTGTTCGTGCAGGGCGGGCAGGGCGCGCACCTGACCGACGTCGACGGCAACCGCTACATCGACTACCTGCTCGGCCTGGGGCCGATGATCTTCGGGCATCGGCCGCCGCGCGTGACGCAGGCCGTGGTCGACTTCATTCAGACGCGCGGCACGGTGTTCGCGCTGCCGACCCAGGACGAGGCGCGTCTGGCCGAGAAGATCGTCGCCGCCGTGCCGAGCGTGGAGCAGGTGCGGTTGTGCAACACCGGTACCGAGGCCGTGCTGTACGCCACGCGCCTGGCGCGCGCATTCACTGGCCGCAGCAAGATCGTCCGCTTCGAGGGCATGTACCACGGCTTTTCCGACGGCGTGTACTGGAGCAAGCATCCGGCGCTGGACCGGGCCGGCCCCGACGACCATCCGCGTGCGGTACCGCAGGGACCAGGCCTGCCGCATGGCATCGAGGACAACCTCATCATCCTGCCGTGGAACGATGCCGACCTGCTGGCCGACACGCTCAAGCGCCATGGCCACGAGATTGCCGCGGTGCTCACCGAGCCGGTCATGTGCAACACCGGCTGCATCCTGCCGCAACCGGGTTATCTGGAGGCCATGCGCGAACTCACCCAGGCGCATGGCGTGGTGTTGATCTTCGACGAGGTCATCACGGGTTTCCGCCTCGGCCTGGCCGGTGCGCAGGGGCGATTTGGCATCAAGCCCGACCTTTCCGTGTTCGCCAAGGGCATCGGTGGCGGTTTTCCGGTGGCGGCGATGGGCGGGCGTGCCGAGCTCATGGCATTGGTGGCGACCGGCAAGGTGTCGATGGCCGGCACCTACTGCGCCAACGGCATCGCCATCGCGGCGGCCAACGCGGCGCTCGACGAGCTCAACACGGCGGGCCTTTACCAGCAGCTCGACACGGTATCCGATGCGCTGCGCCATGGCCTGTCGCGCGTGCTCGGCGACGCGGGCCTGCCCGCCAGCGTGGTCGGCTTGGGTCCGCTGATGCAGGTGTGGTTTGCGCGCGAGCCGATCCACAACTACCGCGATGCCGAACGCCATGCCGACCAGGTGCTGTTCCGCCGCTGGTGGCAGGGCATGCTTGCACGCGGCGTGCTGTTCCATCCCGGGGCCTACGAGAACCTGTTCGTTTCGACCGCGCACACCCCGGCCGACGTGCAAGCGACGCTGGCGGCGGCGAAGGAAGTGGCCAGCGAGCTTGCGCGTTCGGCGTGATGGCGCGGCGCCTGTACCGGTCCTGACCACGGGCGCAATCACCCTGCTCGTTGCAACGGATTTTTGACGCGGCGGTGGCGCCGTGTGTGGACACTGCGCGCTCCTTGTCGTCAGGAGTCGCGTGTATGGCTGCACGTTGGTGGCTGGTATTGGCCTTGGCATGGGCGCCGTTCGCTCTGGCGCAGGACGGCACGGCGCCGCCCGCAGATGGCGCCGAGCTCGCCACCATCGTCGTCACCGGCGAGCAGCCAGGCCCGGGGCTGTGGCAGGTGCGCAAGGGCGGGCACGTGCTGTGGGTGCTTGGCACGCTCGCGCCGCTACCGCGCGCGATGCAGTGGCGGGCCGGCGAAGTCGGTGAACGCATCGCGCAGGCGCAGGCGCTGCTCGACAGGCCAGGCCTGTCGATCAAATCCGACCTGGGCTGGTTCGGCCAGCTCGCGCTCGCGCCCTGGCTCATCGGCGTGCGCAACCTTCCCGACGGCAAGAAGCTCGAGGACGTGGTACCGGCCGAACTGTACGCGCGCTGGCAGGTGCTCAAGCGGCGCTACCTGGGGCGCGGCAACAAGGTCGAACGCTGGCGGCCGCTGTTCGCGGCCACGGCGCTGTATCGCGCGGCTGTGCGCGCCAATGGCATGAGCGTGGAAACCGCGGCGGTCGATGAGCGCATTGCGCAGTTCGCCAAGCAGGCCAAGCTGACCCCAATCCCGTTGCGCATCGAGATCGCGTTGGATCGTCCGCGCGCGGCGATCAAGCAGTTCAAGCATGAGCAGATCGACGACATCGCGTGCTTCGCCAGGACCATCGAGCGCCTCGAGACCGATCTCGTCACGATGCGGCAGCGTGCCAATGCCTGGGCCAGCGGCGATCTGGCCGCGCTGCGCGCCTTGCCCTACGTGGACCAGTCGGCGGCCTGCTTCGAGGCCATGCAGCGCTCCCAGGTGCTGCAGGCAGCCGGCGACATCGAGGCGCGCGCGCGCGAGCTGTGGCTCGACGCGGCGGGCAAGGCGCTCGATGCGCACGCGGTGAGCTTTGCGCTGCTGCCGATGAGCGAAGTCGTTGGCGCCGACGGCTATCTGGGCGCGCTGCGTGCGCGCGGTTACGAGGTCATCGCGCCCGATGCGGACGAGGGCAATGACGCGGGTGCGAGTTCGGATGGGCCGGCATCCGCGGCCAGCGCGTCACCGTGACGTGCGCGCTGGCATGGTGGTCTGCACTCAGGAGCCGAGCGAGGCCATGATCGCGTCGCAATCGCGGTCGAACTGGGCGCTCCACGCCGCCGGAGTCGACGCCAGCAGTGGCCGCTGGCAGCGCACTTCGGCAGCGATCTTGCCCACGAGCTTGGCGCGGTCGCGCACGAGATAGCGCGTCTTGCCGCGCGACACGAAGTATTGGCGCACGGCGGCATCCTTGTTGGCGGGATCGGTGGCGAAACCCGGCTGCTCCTTCGCGCGTTCGAATTCCTGCTGCACGGCTGCGGCGAAACCGGCGGCGTCGGCGAGCTGGCGGGTCTTGACCGTGACCGTGGCCGCATCCTCACTGTCCTGCGCGCTCGGGTCGGGCACCTGGAATGCGATCGCCTGCGGATCGCCTTCCTTCTTCTCCATCACCGACATCCATGATGCTGGCGCGTGGAAGCGCACCGCGCCGTCGTTGAGCGTGAAACTGGCCTGATCCTGCGCGCCGAGGCTGCCGGCAACAAGGACCAACGAGGCGGCGATCAGGCATGTACGGATGGCGACTTTCACTGGAGTGGGCTCCCTTGTCGGCGGTGATGCGGGTCGGTGATGCCGCAGCGCTGTCGGAGGCGCCGGCCCCTTGAACGGGATCGCGGCCGCAGCACCATCCGGGTGACGCGCACAGGCGTGGGGTGCAAGTGTAACCGCGTGGGCCCGTGGTCGGAGCGTGACGGCATCGACATTGGCCTGCATGAGGCCGGGCGGTCGTCGTGCTGCGCTCGATGGGGGCCAAAAAAAGCGCCACGACCTTGCGGTCGTGGCGCCGGAATTCACCGCCTGACGGGTATCAGGGGGCTTCGTCGAAGCCGTCGGCGAAGATGCGGTCGATGCAGCTCACGGCCACGTTGCCGACGTTGGCGCCGGCGAGCGTGCCGCTGCCATTGCTGACCGTGCACACCTCGATCGGCGCACTCGGCTGGGTCGTCACCGTCACCGCATAGCTGCTGCCGTCAAGCAGCGCAGTCGGGAAGGTGAAGCTGCCATCGGCCGCCACCGGCAGGCTCTGGCTGCCATTGAGCGACAGCACGAGGCCGGAACCGACCAGGCCCGTCACGCTGCCACCGACCGTGTAGGTATTGGTCGTGCAGGCCACGGCGACATTGGTCACGTTGGCACCGGCGAGCACGCCGCCGCCATTGCTGACCGTGCAGGTCTGCGCAGGCGTGCCGGGCTGGGTCGTCACCGTCACCGCATAGCTGCTGCCGTCGGCCAGCGCGGTCGGGAACGTGAAGCTGCCATTGGCCGCCACCGGCAGGCTCTGGCTGCCATTGAGCGACAGCACGAGGCCGGAACCGGCCAGGCCCGTCACGCTGCCGCCGACCGTGTAGTTCGCGTTGCCCTGCACGATCAGCGTGTAGTCCTCACCCTGACCATAACCCGTGTTGTTGCAGGCCGTTGCCGCCGCGCTGTACCGCTTGAGCACGCGCATGCGCACCGGGCCCGGCGTCACGCTGGCCGGCACCGCGATCGTGTTGGTGGCCTGCTTGCCGTCAAGTCCGGTCGAGTTGGTGATGTTGCCGATCGAGTAGCCCTCGCTGGCCTCGAACGTGCCGTTGCGGTTCCAGTCGATGAAGGCGTTGATCACGTTGGTCCAGCTGCCATCGGTGTTGCCTTCGACCGTGATCGAATAACTCTGGCCGGCCGCGACGAGACCGCCGCTCACGCCGAGGAAGTCCTCCAGCGCCGGGCTGCCGTTGAGCGCGGCCGAGCTCGGGTTGTTGATGCCGGTGAAGATGACCTTGGTGATCGGCTCGACATTGTTCGGGAACGTGACCGGGCAGTACGGCTCGGGGAAGGTCACGCCGGTGGTGAAGCTGAACGTCGGCGAGTAGCTGCTGTTGCCGCACACACTGTTGGCACGCACGCGCCAGTAATAGGTGGTCAGCGGCGCCAGTGGCGTCGATGGCGTCCAGCTGTTGCTGGTCGGCGTGCCGCTGGCGACGATCGTCGTGAACGCATTGTCGCTTGCGACTTCGATGGTGTAGCTCTCGGCGGCGACGTCGCTGGCCCAGGCGAAGGCAGGGCTGCGTGGCGTGCCAGTGGCGCCATCGAGCGGCGCGTTCAGCGCCGGCAGCGCCGGCAGGGCGGTCGCGATCACGAGCTGCGTGGTCGCGCTGTGACCGGGGCTGCCGCTGGCGCTGCCGCTCACTGTCAGCGTTGCGGTGCCGGCGGCGGCGCCGCTGACGTTGACCGTCATCGCGGCACTGTTGCCCGGGATGACGCTCGAGGGGCTGAACGAGGCGCTGACGCCGCTGGGCAGCCCACTCGCGCTCAGCGCAACAGGGTTGGTGAAGCCCAGTTGCTGGCCGACGTTGACCGTGTAGCTTGCGCTGGCGCTCGGCATTGCGCACACGCTCTGCGTCGCGGGCGTGATGGCGAGGTTGAAGTCGGGCGCGTCGTTGCTGCACACCGGACGCGTGCCGCAGGCGATGCCGTGGGCGTTGAACGCGTCCCAGATGCGGCAGGCATTGGGCGTGCCGTTGCCGAGGTTGCCGTCGTCGTCGTCGGCGGCGAGGAACACCGTGTACCAGTTGTTGGCGCCGCAGCCATCGACCGTCGCGCTCGGATTGCAGGTGCCGCCCGACGCCACGCGATAGGCGCTCTTGCTTGGCGTGAGGCTGCCATACCAGATGCGATCCATCTCCTGCCAGCCCTGCGGGTTGCCCCACCTGCTGATGAGCATCTGGCTGAGGTCCCAGTTGGCCGAGCTCGCGATGATGCTCTCGCAATGACCTTCGTAACCCATCGGGCCGCGGTAAACCTGGCCGCTGTTGGTGGTGTAGGGGCACGAGATACCGCCTTGGCCCACGTAGTCATCGCATTTGATGCCGCCGGCGGCGGTTACATTGGACGGCTTGGCGATCGGCTTGCTGCCGGTGAGGCCGAAGTCGCGCACGTCGCGCACACCGGTGCAGGTCGTGCAGTTGTGGCAGATCTTGCCGGGCGTGAAGTTGTCGCCGATGCAGGAGGTCTTGGTCTCGAGGAAGGCGAAGGTATCGCCGACCGCTTCGCCGCTGCCCATGTCCCCGGCCGAACCACCCGAATTGGTGTCCATGCCGTGGCCCCACTCGTGCAGGAACACGGCGGCGATCTCGCCGGTGTTGGAGCAGAACGTGCTGCCGTAGGTGCCCGACTTGAAGAAGTTGAGACTGGCGCCGTTCCAATAGGCATTGCAGACGTCGTTGACGTTCATGTTCGCGGTCACCTTGCCGTTGAGCCAGGTGTTGCCCGGCAGGAAGGTGATCGCCTTGCGGTTGATATTGGTCAGGTGGTAGAAGCCGCTGCGCGAGGAGTGCGTGTTGCCTGGTCCGCCGACGCCGGGCGTCGTGCAGTCGGTGCCGCCGCTGCTGCCGAAGGCGAGGTTGCCATCGGTCGAGTTGCTCAGCGAGATCGAGCCGCAGCCGTCGCTCATCTTGAAATACTTGCCGTCGAGCGCACTCGTCGCGGCGCCACCCGAATAGTCGTAGATGCCGAGCGCATCGGTGACCTTGGCGCTGCCGTTGGTGACTGCGGCGAACGGCAGCGGCACGACGATCTCGGGATCGGTGTTGGTGGTCGGGTAGATGCCGCCGGTGACGGTGGCGTTGACGTAGGTGTTGATGTTCTGCACATCGATGACGCGATTGCTGTGCGCGTCGGTGAGCACCCGATAGGTCGCCTCGTCGTCATGCACGCGGAAGGTGAAGCGCCACACCAGTCGATGCGCGTAGCCCTGGCCGGTGCTGCCGGCGAAGTCGGCCGTGCCACTGTCGCCAGCCGGCGCCACCGGCAGCAGCAACAACTCACCGGCATCGAGCACTTCGCTCACGGTGGTCCCCGCGGCGAAGCCGATGTCGGCCAGCGCCAGCGCGAAGGCCGCGTCGCGAGCCGATACCGGGAAGCTGCCGATGCGTACCGGAGCGATACGGTTGCTGCCGAACTGGATGATGTTGCCGGCGGCGATGCGGAAGAACACGTTGGCGCCATCCACGCGCACGCCGTCCTGATACTGCTCGAACTCGACGAACCAGTGGCTGTCGCCCTTGCCGTAGACCGTGCTGCTCGCCGGATCGAGACGCAGGTCCACGCCCTTGACGCCGAGCAGTTCGGCGTTGGCGGCGATGAAGTCGCGCAGCCGCGTCTCGACCGTCGCCAGGTCAACCTGATGGTTGGCGGGCAGACCGAGCTGGGCGAGCGTGAGCGCATTGCCGCGTCCCGGCACCAGCGCGATGCCGCTGCCCTGGATCAGGTTGGGCAGGTCGTTGCGGCGGTCCCAGCGCATTTCCCACTCGCCGCCATAGCGAGCCAGGAAGCCCGCCACCTGCGCCCGCTGCGCGGCTGCGGCAGCAAGGCTGGTGGTGGCCTCAAGGGCCGGTTCGACGTTGATGTCCTGTGCGCTGATCGGCTGCAGCAGGCGGGTCTGCGTTGCGTGCTGGCCTGGCACGAGCGGTTGGATCGCGAAAGCGGGTGACAGCAGTGCGCTGGCACAGGCGGCCAGCAGACCGCAGGCGGCGCCCGCAAGCCAGCGGCGCGGCGCGCGCACGGCACGGCCGTGTGCGCGGTCGGATATCGGTGTCATCGTGTATTCCCCAACGAGTGATTGAACGGATGGCGCAAACCGGCCGGTGCTGCGACACGCAATCTCCCCTTGCGTGGCCCGATGCCGTCATCCGCGCTTGCGGGCGCCAGCGCCGGTGCGCCGCGCAAACTAGCACAGGCACGGCCCGCTTGTCCGCGTCGGGCGCTGGACATTGCGTACGTTGGCGGATTGCGCGTTTGCAGCAAGCGCTGCGTGGACGGTGGCGCCCGCGCCGACGCCACGCTCGGCGTGGCAGCGGTCAGGCGCGCACGTGGGCGATCACGTCGGCATGGGCCTGGGCGCGGGCGGCGTCGAGGCTGGCGGCGTCGGCCACGTGCATGTGCAGGTCGTGCACGCGGCCGTTGTCGAGGCTGTAGATCCAGCCGTGCACCGACAGTTTCTGGCCGCGGTCCCACGCTTCGCGCACGACCGTGGTGCGGCACACGTTGACGACCTGTTCGATCACGTTGAGCTCGCACAGGCGGTCGTGGCGCGCGCCGAAGTCGTCCAGGCCTTCGAGTGCCGCCACGTGGCGGTGCTTGACGTTCTCGACGTGGCGCAGCCAGTTGTCGACGAGGCCGAGGCGGCGCTCCTCGAGCACGGCGCGCACGCCGCCGCAGCCATAGTGGCCGACCACGATGATGTGCTCGACCTTGAGCACGTCGACCGCGAACTGGATCGTCGACAGCGCATTGAGGTCGGTATGCACGACGACGTTGGCGACGTTGCGGTGCACGAACACCTCGCCCGGCGCCATGTCGATGATCTGGTTGGCCGGCACGCGCGAATCGGAGCAGCCGATCCACAGGTACTTGGGTGCCTGCTGCTGCGACAGGCGAACGAAGTAGTCGGGGTCGCTCGCGCGCAGCGCTTCGGCCCACTGGCGGTTGCGTTCGAGCAGGTCACGCAGTTGTTGGGGCATGGGTGACTCCGCGGACAGGCTTGAATCGTGGTTGGGAGGGCGCACGCGGCGTTGCCGACGCGAGCCGGTGAGTCAGTGGCTTGCGCCAAGCTTGAGCACCATCTGCGGCAGCAGCGCCTCGGTGTCGTCGCCTTGCGGCGGTTCGATGTCGTCGAGGTCGAAGCCGAGCATGGCCGCATCGTCCTCGTCGAGGCCGTCGAAGGCGCGAAACTCGGCATCGAGCAGGGCCATGCGCGCGGCCGTCTCGTCATCGTAACGCAGCGTGCCGCCGTCGCTGTCGAGCACTTCGGCGATGCCGGTCTCCAGTACCACCAGGCGCGCCCAGATCAGCGTGTCACCGACGACCGCGAGCCACCATTGGGGCATTGCGTCATTCATGTCGAGGCGCCGGTCAGCGACAGGGTCTTGGCGACCGTGGCCAGCACCGCGCCGATCACGATCGCCCATGCGCCGATGGTGCCCGGTGCGGCCAGCGCGGTGACGGTGGCGTCGCCGAGCCTGTGCCAGGCCGCGCCGAGGAACCAGCCGAAACCGCGCGGCGTGAACGGCACCACGCCCAGGCGTGCACGCACCGCAGGGTGCCGGTCGCGCAGCGTCACGCCGACCAGCACCCAGATCATCAGGTAGGTGGTCAGGCCCGAGACGACCAGACCGAGGCCGCCAATGAACAGAAATTGATGCCAGGCCGAAGCGGACATCGCTCAGAACTCCGCACTGCCGGGCGCACGCGGATACGGGATCGCATCGCGGATGTTGGCCAGCCCGCAGACGTACACCACCAGACGCTCGAAACCCAGACCGAAGCCCGCATGCGGCACGGTGCCGTAACGGCGGAAATCGCGATACCACTGGTAGTGCGCCGGGTCGAGGCCGAATTGCGCCATGCGCTGGTCGAGCACGTCGAGGCGTTCCTCGCGCTGCGAGCCGCCGACGATTTCGCCGATGCCGGGCGCCAGCACATCCATCGCGGCGACAGTGCGGCCGTCGTCGTTGAGGCGCATGTAGAACGCCTTGATCTTTTCCGGGTAGTTGGTCACCACCACGGGGCGGCCGACGTGCTCCTCGGTGAGATAGCGCTCATGCTCGGTCTGCAGGTCCGCGCCCCATTCGATCGCGTAGTCGAACTTGCGTCCGGATCGGTTGAGGATCGCGACCGCCTCGGTGTAGTCGATGCGCTCGAATGGCGCGCTGATGAACGACTCCAACCGCGTGATTGCGGTCTTTTCCACCCGCTCGGCAATGAAGGCCATGTCGTCGGCCCGCTCCTCGAGCACGGCCCTGAACACATGTTTGAGCAGACTCTCGGCCACGCGCGCGTCCTCGGCGAGGTCGGCGAAGGCGATTTCGGGCTCGATCATCCAGAACTCGGCCAGGTGCCGCGTGGTGTGCGAGTTCTCGGCGCGGAAGGTCGGACCAAACGTGTAGACCTTGCTCAAGGCAAGGCAGTAGGCCTCGACGTTGAGCTGGCCCGACACCGTGAGGAACGTCTCCTTGCCGAAGAAATCCTGGCGGAAATCGATTGCGCCATGCTCGCTGCGCGGCAGGTTCATGAGGTCGAGCGTGGAGACGCGGAACATCTGGCCGGCGCCCTCGGCGTCGGAGGTGGTGATGATCGGCGTATTGACCCAGAAGTAGCCGTTGTCGTTGAAGTAGCGGTGGATCGCGTTGGCCAGCGTGTGGCGGATGCGGGCGACGGCACCGAACAGGTTGGTGCGCGGACGCAGGTGCGCCACCTCGCGCAGGAACTCGGCCGAGTGCGGCTTGGGTTGGATCGGGTAGGTTTCCGGGTCCTCGACCCAGCCGACCACCTCGATCGCGCTGGCTTGCAGCTCGAACGACTGGCCCTTGCCCTGCGAGGCGACCAGTTCGCCACTGGCGATGACGGCGCAGCCGGCGGTGAGGCGCAGAACCTGGCTGTCGTAATTGGACAGCGTGCTGGGCGCCACGACCTGGATCGCGTCGAAGCAGGAGCCATCGCTGACGTTGACGAAGGACAGGCCGGCCTTGGAATCCCGCCGCGTGCGGACCCAGCCGCGCACGGTCACCTGGCTGCCGGCCGCAATTGCGCCCGACAGTGCCTTCTTCACGTCTGTCACGGGCAGGCCCGTGCCGCCGCTTGCCGACATCGCTGGAAACTCCTGGCAGGACGCGCGCGAACAGCGCGCGGGATGGTTCGATCAGGTCCGCGATGATAGCCGAACTTGTGCGATCATCCGCGGCTGGTATCGAGCCGCGGCCATCTCGGGCCGCATCCGCAAGGGTGTACGTCGATGAGCATCGAAATCAGCGCCGCCGCGCGTGCGCGCATGCAGGAATTCCTCGCCCGGCAACCGACCGCGGTCGGCATCCGCTTTGGGATCAAGCGCAGCGGCTGTTCGGGGTTCGGCTATTCGATCGACATGGCCAGCGCGATCGGCGATGGCGATGCGGTGTTCGAGCAGGACGGCGTGCGCATCCTCGTCGACCGCAAGGCGCTGCCGCTGGTCGACGGTACCCATATCGATTTCCAGCGCGACGGCCTCAACGCCGCGTTCGTGTTCAGCAATCCCAATGCGACTGGCGGCTGTGGTTGCGGCAGCAGCTTCACCGTCGATGGCCAGTGAGCGGCGTGCCGACGGCGTCGGGCCACGACGCCAGCGTGCCTGAGGCGCAAGTCACGCCGGCACCCGCACCCGCACCCGCCACGGCGGACGGTGAGCGTTCGACGCTGAGCGATTCGCTGCCACCGCTCAAACGCCTGTTCGCGCGTGAACCCGCGCTTGGCATCACGGCCGCCTACCTGCTGGTGGCGATGGCGGGCATCTTCCATGGGTATCGCTACTACCGGCACTTTGGCATTCCGGTACTGAGCCTGTCGCAGGTCAGCGACTTCCTCGTGGCCGGCATTCAGGAACCGATCGCGTTGCTGCTGGTGCTGTCGACGTTGCCACTGATCTGGGTTTTCGACCGCGTCAACGTGCGCGCACGCCGGCGCTATCGCGCGGCCCATGCGCGCCTGCAGGCGGTGGCGCAGCCGGCGTGGTGGCAACGGCTGCGCCTGCGCTGGCTGAGCTGGCAGCTGTTCCACGCGCGCTGGTATCTGCAGGTGTCGTATCTGGCGGTGCTGTTCCTGTATGGCTGGATGTTCGTTGCCCTCTATGCGGACTACCAGGTCGCCCGCATCGAGCGCGGTGGGGCGCCTCAGGTGCGCGTCTGGCAGGGCGGTCAACTGCTGCGCCCGAGTTCGGGCGAGACGTGGCGCTACCTCGGCGCGGTGTCGAACTATGTGTTCGTGTACGACCCCGGCACCCGCAGCGCGCAGATCCTGCCGGTGGAATCGATCGAGCGCATCGAGCCGGTGGCGCCGGTGAAGGCCGGCAATCTGCCGGTGGTTGTGCCAGTCCCCTGATTCCGCATATGATTGGCGGTTCTTCATTGGCCCATCGCCGTTGAAGAGCCTTGCCTCACCGCGCCGCGGGAGGCTGCCGCGGCGGAAATCGGTCCGCACGGTACCCACAAGGAGTTGTCATGCGTCATTACGAAGTCGTGTTTCTGGTCCACCCTGACCAGAGCGAACAGGTGCCCGGCATGATCGAGCGTTACAAGACGCTCATCGAGGGCGATGGCGGCAAGGTGCACCGTCTCGAAGACTGGGGCCGCCGCCAGCTGGCCTATCCGATCCAGCATCTGGCCAAGGCCCACTACGTGCTGATGAACATCGAATGCAGCCAGGCCGTGCTGAGCGAGCTGCAGTCGGGCTTCCGCTTCAACGATGCGGTGCTGCGCCATCTGATCGTGGCGCGCGAGAACGCGGTGACCGAGATGTCGCCGATCATGAAGAACAAGGACGACAAGGGCGGCCGTCGTCGCGACGACGAAGGCTTTGGTTTCGGCGACATCGACGATGAACCGCGTCCGCGCCGCGAGCGCGCCGCGCCGCGCGAGGAAGCCGCCAGCGAGCCGGCAGCCGAATAAGCATCCGCCCAGACCCAGGAGCCAGCATCATGTCCAAGTTCTTCCGCCGCAAGAAATTCTGCCGTTTCAGCGCCGAAGGCGCCACCGAGATCGACTACAAGGATCTCAACCTGCTGCGCCAGTACATCGGCGAGACCGGCAAGATCGTGCCCAGCCGCATCACCGGCACCAAGGCGCGTTACCAGCGCATGCTGTGCACGGCCGTGGAGCATGCACGCTTCCTCGCGCTGCTGCCCTACAGCGACGCGCACTGAGCAGGGCCGTCGCGCCTGGCGCGACGGTTCGCTCGTCTCTCCCGGCAGGGAGAGCAGGGGTGGCGATGTTGATCGACTTCGCCGCCTCGCCCGTTCGGACAGCGCAAGCTGCGCCGGCATTCCCGACGCTAACGAATCAGGAGCATCACCATGGAACTCATCCTGCTGCAGAAAGTGAAAAACCTCGGCAACCTCGGCGACAAGGTCAAGGTCAAGCCCGGCTATGGCCGCAACTACCTCGTGCCGCAGGGCAAGGCGACGGCGGCCACGGCCGCCAACCTGGCCGAGTTCGAGCAGCGCCGTGCCGAGTATGAAGCGCGTGCCAACCAGCAGCTGTCGGGCGCCGAGGCGCGCAAGGCGCAGTTCGAGAACGCGCAGATCACGATCAAGGCCAACGCGAGCCCGGAAGGCAAGCTGTTCGGTTCGGTCGGTCCGCGCGATATCGCCGAGGCCTGCACGGCCAACGGCATTGCGCTCGACAAGAGCGAAGTGGTGATGGCCGACGGTCCGATCCGCCACCTCGGCGAGTTCGACGTTCAGGTGCACCTGCACGCCGACGTGACGACCACGCTCAAGGTGATCGTCGCCGCCGACGAGTGAGCACCAGCGCCGCTCGCGCGAGCGGCGCCATGCAGCGAGTGACGGGCGCCCCAGGGCGCCCGTCGCGTTTTCGGCGCCGCGGCCTGCGGTGGCCGTGCTGGCTCGCACCGCACACAGCTTTTCCACAGGGTTGTTGTCTCGACAGGTGAGACGCGCTTGTCGATGATGCCGGTCTGGACGAGGCGAGCGACGATGGCGCAGAGCGAACGCAGGAATCAACCTTCCAACATCGAAGCGCTGCGCGTGCCGCCGCACTCGATCGAGGCCGAGCAGGCCGTGCTCGGCGGCCTCATGCTGTCGCCCGAGGCCTGGGACCGTGTCGCCGATCGCCTCTGTGTCGACGATTTCTACCGCAAGGACCATCGCGTGATCTATCGCGCGATCGAGGACCTGTCGAACAAGAGCATGCCTTGCGACGCGGTCACGCTCGGCGACTGGTTCGTGGCCAACAACCTCGCCGATCAGGTCGGTGGCGCGAGCTACGTGATCGAGCTCGCCAACTCCACGCCCAGTGCCGCCAACATCGTCGCCTACGCCGACATCGTGCGCGAGAAGTCGGTGTTGCGACAGCTCATCGACGTGGGTACCGAGATCGCCGGCGACGCCTTCGTGCCCGATGGCCGCTCCAGCAAGGAGCTGCTCGAGGTCGCCGAGCAGAAGGTGTTCCACATCGCCGAGGCCGGTGCGCGCGGGCGCCAGGGCTTCGTGCCGCTGCGCACGGCGGTCAGGGAAGCATTCCAGCTGCTGCACCAGCGCTACGAGAACCAGGGCGCAGTCACCGGCCTGCCGACCGGCTTCATCGACCTCGATGAGATGACCGCTGGCCTGCAACCGGCTGATCTCATCATCGTCGCGGCGCGGCCGTCGATGGGCAAGACCGCGTTCGCGGTCAACATGGCCGAATACGCGGCGATGAAGACCAAGAAGGCCGTCGCGATCTTCTCGATGGAAATGTCGGCCTCGCAGCTCGCCCTTCGACTCATCTCGTCGATGGGTCGCATCAACCAGCAGAACCTGCGCACCGGCGAACTCGCCGAGGAGGAGTGGCCGCGCGTGACATCCGCGATCACGATGCTCAGCGAAGCCAAGATCTTCATCGACGACACGCCCGCGCTGTCGCCCGGCGAATTGCGCGCGCGTTCGCGCCGCCTCAAGCGCGAGCACGACCTCGGCCTCATCGTCATCGACTACCTGCAGCTCATGCAGGTGCCCGGCACCAAGGAGAATCGTGCCACCGAAATTTCAGAAATCTCGCGTAGCCTGAAGGCCCTCGCCAAGGAACTCAACATTCCGGTGATCGCGCTGTCGCAGCTCAACCGCTCGCTCGAACAGCGCACCGACAAGCACCCGGTGATGGCCGATCTGCGCGAATCGGGCGCGATCGAGCAGGACGCCGACGTCATCATGTTCATTTACCGCGACGAGTACTACAACGCGGAGGGCAGCGAAAAGGGCGTGGCGGAGATCATCATCGGCAAGCAGCGAAACGGCCCGACCGGCACGGTCAAGCTCGCCTTCCTCGGTCAGTACACGAAGTTCGAGAACCTCGCCAGCGACCGCTACATGGCGGGGTATCAGTGAATGGTGATTCGCCCTTGGTGATTCATCATTCGTCATTCGTCATTCGTGGTTCGCCATTGGTGACTGGTGATTGGTGACTCGTCGGCTTGGGGCGAGTCCCAAGTCACTTTCGCCAACGGCGAGCCTTCGCCAGTCCACAACCCCCAATTTCCAATCACCATCCATGCGTTCGGCTTCCGCCACGATCCATCTCGCCGCGTTGCGCGGCAATCTCGCGCGGGTGCGCGAGCTGGCCGCCGGCGCCAAGGTCATGGCTGTGGTCAAGGCCGATGGCTATGGCCATGGGCTCGAACGCGTGGCACGCGCGCTCGCCGCGGCTGATGCGTTCGGCGTGGCCTCGATCGCCGATGGCCAGCGTCTGCGCGCGGCCGGCATCGGTCAGCGCATCGTCGTGCTGGCCGGTCCCGACGCGGCGGGCGATCTGGCCGAACTGCGTCGCCTGCGCCTGGATGCGGTGATCCATGATGACAGCCAGCTCGATTTGCTGGCCGCCGACAGCGATCGCCGTCCACTGCGCCTGTGGCTGAAGATCGACAGCGGCATGCATCGGCTCGGCTTCGCGCCCGAGCGGGTGCGCGACGTGCACGCGCGCCTGCGCGCGATGCCCGGTGTCGATCCGGCGATCGTGCTGATGACGCATTTTGCCAATTCGGATGTCTTCGACGATGCGTTGACGGCGCGTCAGATCGACTGTTTCGAAGCCGCCACGGCCGGGCTCGACGGCGAACGCTCGCTGGCCAATTCGGCGGCACTGCTGGGCTGGCCGGCGGCGCGTGGCCAGTGGCTGCGCGTGGGCGGCCTGCTGTACGGGATGTCGGTCGTTGCCGGTCGGCCCGCGGCCGAGTTCGGCTTCGCCCCGGCGATGACGCTCACCACGCGACTCGTGGCCGTACACGGCCTGCGCCGTGGCGACCGCGTCGGCTATGCCGCGACCTGGGAATGTCCCGAGGACATGCCGGTCGGTGTGGCCGCGATCGGCTACGGCGACGGCTACCCGCGGCATGCCGCCATCGGCACGCCGGTGCTCGTGGCTGGGCGGCCGGCCAGCGTGATCGGGCGCGTGTCGATGGATCTGGTCACGCTCGATCTGCGCCATGCGGCCGACGCCAGGGTTGGCGACACGGTGACGTTGTGGGGTCGCGGCCTGCCGGTCGAGGAGATCGCCAACCACGCCGGCACGATCGCCTACGAGCTCACCTGCGGCGTCACGCGGCGCGTGCGGTTCGTCGAGGACGACAGTTGAGGCGCCGACCCGCGGCGCGCCGCGCCGGCGCGGCGGCCCGACGCGGCGCAGGCGCTATGATCCGGATCCGCTTCGCCACACGGTATCCCTGAGCATGGCCAAGGCCAAAACCGCCTACGTCTGCGGCGAATGCGGCGCCGAGCATGCCAAGTGGCAGGGCCAGTGCGCCGAGTGCGGCGCGTGGAACACGCTGGCCGAATTCGTCGTGCAGCCGGCCGCAAAGGCTGCGGCCGGCGCACGCGGCGGCTACGCCGGGGCGACCGATGGCGCCAGGATCACGCGCCTGGCCAGCGTCGCCGCGGAGGCCGAACGGCGCATTGCCACCGGCATCGGCGAACTCGATCGGGTGCTCGGTGGGGGTCTCGTCGCCGGCTCGGTCGTGCTGATCGGTGGCGATCCGGGCATCGGCAAGTCGACCTTGCTGCTGCAGATGCTCGGCACCCTTGGCCAGCGCGTGCGTGGCTTGTATGTGACCGGCGAGGAATCGCTGGCGCAGGTCGCTTCGCGCGGGCAGCGTTTGGGCATTGCTCTCGAAGGGCTTGAGGCGCTCGCGGAGACTTCGATCGAACGCATTCTTGCCGAGGCGGCGAACGCGAAACCCGAAGTGCTCATCGTCGATTCGATCCAGACGATCTGGACGGAACTGCTTACCGCCGCGCCGGGTTCGGTATCGCAGGTGCGCGAGGCCGCGGCGCGGCTGGTGCGCTTTGCCAAGGAAAGTGGCACGAGCGTGTTCCTCGTCGGCCACGTGACCAAGGAGGGCGGCATCGCCGGCCCGCGCGTGCTCGAACACATGGTCGACGCGGTGCTGTATTTCGAGGGCGAATCCGGCTCGCGCTTCCGCGTGCTGCGTGCATTCAAGAACCGCTTCGGCGCGGTCAACGAACTGGGCGTGTTCGCGATGGGCGACAAGGGTCTGCGCGAGGTGCCCAATCCGTCGGCGATTTTCCTCTCCGCGCATGCGCAGCCGACTGCGGGCAGCGCGGTCATGGTCACGCGCGAGGGCACGCGACCGCTGCTGGTCGAAGTGCAGGCCCTCGTCGACCAGAGTTCGCTCGGCAATCCGCGCCGCGTTGCGCTTGGTCTCGAACAGAATCGTCTCGCGATGCTGCTGGCCGTGCTGCATCGGCACGGCGGCGCGGCCGTCTACGACCAGGACGTATTCGTCAACGTGGTCGGCGGCATCCGCGTGCAGGAAACCGCGGCCGACCTGCCGGTGCTGCTGGCCGTGCTGTCGAGCTTTCGCGACAAGCCGCTGCCGGACAAGACCGTGGCGTTCGGCGAGGTCGGGCTGTCGGGCGAGATCCGGCCCGTGCCCAATGGCGAGGAACGACTCAGGGAGGCGGCCACCCACGGCTTTCGCCGCGCGATCGTGCCCAAGGCCAACGCGCCGAAGAAGTCCCATGTCGGCGAGCTCGAGATCATCGCGGTGGAGCGCCTGGCTCAGGCCCTGCAGGCCGCGCGCGAATGAGCGTGGGCGCGGCGGCAGGGCACCATCTTGGCATGCCGGTGCCCGTTTGCAACAGTCTGTGCCTGCACCGCGATCGCGCCTAAGATCGAACCATGTCAGTCGTAGTCGACCATCCCGCATCGGTGCTGCCGAGCCGCTTTGCCTGGCTCATGGGCCTTTACGCCGAAAATTACCACCGCCTCGCACGACTGTTCGCGCCGGGTCGGCTCGCGCTCGGCAGCTACCGTTCGAGTCTCGACGATGGGCTCGACCTGCGCCTGGACGTGCTCGAGCGACATCGCTACACACTGGATCTGCACCTGACCTACGACTTCGTCGATGCGAGCACGGGCGAACGTTCGCCCTCGGCGCAATTGCGAATGTACGACGATGCGCACATGGCCGAGGTGCTCGACCTGTGTGCCGACCGTCGCCTGGTGCGCGCGATCGGGCCGCTGCGGCCGAGCCGCGACCTGTTCCAGCAGCGGCTGCGGATGAGTTCCTTCCTCAACCGCTGGCTCGAATACCTGGCCGAGCAGGGCCATTCGATCGGCACCCTGGAACGGATCGTGCCTGCCGCAGTGACGGGCTGAGCCAACTGCGGGCCGGCAGGTGGCCACACGGTGCGGACGGGCTGGTCCACGACGGCGGCGCGTCCCCAGCGCGCTTCACAGCGGGCTCGCGCGCAACCGCCGCGGGCGCCCAGCATGCAATCATCGACGTTGCAAAAGGGTTAGGGCCGGGGCAACGAAACATTGGCGCGCGGCGCGTGTTCAGCCATTGCCGGCGGGCGTTGTGCGCTATCGTGCGCGTGGTCGGGCCGGTGCGCCCGGGCGGATGGTGACGGTGGACAACAAGCATGCAAATGGTGATGCGCTCGTGGTGGCGATTTCCTCGCGCGCGCTGTTCGACCTGTCGGAGAGCCACGAGCTGTTCGAGCGCAGCGGCGTCGAGGCATTCGCGCGCCACCAGATCGAGCGCGAGGACGACCTGCTGCCGATGGGCATTGCATTCGGTCTGGTGCAGAAGCTGCTCGCGCTCAATGACGGCAACGACGCCGCGCCGCGCGTGGAAGTGATCCTGCTGTCGCGCAATTCGGCCGACACCGGCCTGCGCATCTTCAATTCGATCGAGCACTACGGCCTGGGCATCGCGCGCGCCGTGTTCACGCGTGGCGAACCCACCTTGCCGTACGTGCGTGCGTTCGGCGCCGACCTGTTCCTGTCGGCCAACCCCGACAGCGTCGCCAACGCGCTCGCCGGCGGCATCGCCGCCGCGACGATCCTGCCGTCGAAGGCGCCGCAGTCCAGTTCGCAGCAGGTGCGCATCGCGTTCGATGGCGATGCGGTGCTGTTCGGCGACGAGTCCGAACGTGTCTCCGAACAGGGCGGCATCGAGGCATTCCACCGCCACGAGGCCGAGCGCGCCAGCGAACCGCTGTCGGGCGGCCCGTTCCGCGGTTTCCTCGATGCGCTGCATCGCCTGCAGCAGGCGTTCCCGAGCGAGGCGGCGCCGATCCGCACCGCGCTGGTCACCGCGCGCTCGGCTCCGGCCCACAAGCGCGTGATCCTGACCCTGCGCGAATGGGGCGTGCGCATCGATGAGGCACTGTTCCTCGGCGGGCGACCGAAGGGGCCGTTCCTCGAAGCCTTCGGCGCCGACATCTTCTTCGACGACTCGCCCGTCAACGTCGAATCGGCCCGCCAGCACGTCGCCACCGGCCATGTGCCGCGGCGCGAGCGCAAGGCGCCGGCCACCTAGGGCTGCGTCAGGCGATCCCGCAGCGGCCGTACCGGATCGGCGCATCGCAAGACGCGCCCGCGCCGGATTGAGCGGCCCGCCGCGCCAGCCAACCCGCATTCGGGCGCATCGCCACGCGGCCAACGCCGCCGATGGGGTGAGCCCACGGCGCGCACGAACAGGCGGTGGCGGTGGTGTTCAGAACGGACCGAGCGCGGCGACTTTGGCGATGAGCGCGCGGCGCACGATCTCGGGCAGCTCGCGGTGCCAATGCGCGAGCAGGAATTGTGGCGCGACCGGCACGAAGCCGGCGGCGAGGTCGACCTCGAGTGCGCGCGGGTCGCCACAGTAGCCGAAAAAGGCCGCGCAGCGGTCGGCGTAGCGCGCGAACATGTACTTGATCAGCAGGTACCACACGCCGCCAGCGGCGCGGATCGCGGCCGCGTGTTCGGGGGGCAGCGCGCGCATGACCGCGCCATCGGTGCAGGCACCGCCGATGAGGCAGACGTCACCGAATTCGCGCGCATGCGAGTAGCCGGCAACGCGCAGGCCACCATCCTCGGCGCGGTGCAACGCCACCAGGTGATGACCTTCCGTTGGCGGTGGCGAGCCGAACTTGCGCTGGAACAGGGCGCCGGCGGGAAGTTCGGCGTTGTCGACCTCGGTGATGGTGAAAAAGCTGCGCAGATGTTCGGGAACGATGGAAATGGCGTCGCTGTGCATTTTTGCGGCTCTTTCGGCAATGAGTGCGTCGGAATTGCGGCTCGGTGAGAGCGTAGCGCAGCGGCGCCTGCCGACGAAACTCTGAACTGCACGTGGTCGGTCCCGGTCGATGGGCCGTGGTGTCGCTTTGCGCTAGGCTGCGCGCTGCCGATTCTGCCCGCCGACCATCGCATGCCGCGACACGATCCACCCATCGCATCGCCCAGTGCCGTGTGCGAGCGTTCCGCCATATGCTGGCTCGTCGCCGGCGGCGCGTTCTGTGCGCTGATGGTCTGCATCCACGTCGCCGCGGGCATGAACTCCGCCGGCGTCGCCGATTTCTGGCGCGATTTCTACTGGGCGAGCTCGATCGCGCACGGCGAGCGCTTTCCGCTGGCGGGGCCGCAGATCTACCAGCTCATCGAGCTCGGGCCATGGTGGTTCTACCTGCTCGCGCTGCCGGTGTTCCTGACCGGCAGCGTCGCCTGGACGATGGCATTGGTGCAGTTGCTCGCTGCGCTCAAATACGTGTTGGCCTGGCGTCTTGGCTTGCGTCTGCTCGATCCGCGATTCGGCTTCCTTCTTGCCGTGGCCTTCGCGATTGCCGGATGGTCGACGGCGGCGCTGGTGTTCCCGTCGCACATCGCGTTGGTCGAGACCTGCGTGTTGTGGCTCGCGTTCGCCACCTGGCGGTGCGCGTCGCGCATGAGTGGATCGAATGCGTTGTGGTTCGGTCTTGCCGCGGCGGCGTGCATTCACGCCCATCCTACGACGATCCTCTACATCGTCGTCGCCGGCTGCTTCCTGCTGCTGCGGCATCGTTCGTGGGCGACGTTTTACCGGTTGACCGGAGCCGCGCTCGTCGTTATCGCGAGCCTGTTGCCGCCGTGGCTTGACCGCGGCACGGAGGTGGTCGCTGCGCTCAAGCCGATTGCTGCCTACCTTGGCGCGGACATCGCCGTCGATCCGCTTCACAGGATCGTCTTGCTCGCCGCGCAGTTGGTCGTCGGCGGTGCCAGATGGGGATTTCTCGTGATCGACGCCGGCAATGACGGCGCGGCGCATGCGGCGTGGCTGGCGTGGTGCGTGTGCATCGCGATCGCTGCCTGTGGGCTCGCGTGGGCGATGCGAACGTCGTCGCGGATGCGGCGCTGGGCGTGCCTGGCATTCGCGTTCTGGGTTGCGCAGGTCGCCTTCGTGGTGTTGCTGCGTCCGATCACGCCGGTGTGGATGGTGCCGTCGTGCCTGCCGCCGCTGGCTTTTCTCGTCGCCATCGGGTGGTGGCAATGGTTTGCGGCCCGCCGTCGCATCGTCGCCGCCATCGGCGCAAGCGCATGGGCGGCGTACACGGCGCTTTGCCTTGCGCCGTTTTCGTTCCTGCTGCAACGCGGTCCCGAATTTCGGATGCCGGCGGGCGTGAACCCGTGGCACGACGCGATCGACGCGGGCAACCGTACCGTGAGCGTGCGCCTGGCGTTTTATCCGGTACGGCGCATCGATCGTGTCGCTGCCGTCTTGTGCGACGTCGATGTGTTGCATGGGCGGTTGGCCGCGGTGATCGAACCGACGTTCGCGGCGCCGCTCAGGAATGCTTGTGGCCGCTGGCCCGTGCTGCGCTTTGGCGGGACGCGGCCCGGCACGCGCCACGTTGCCGGCATTTTTCCTGCGGCGTCACTCGCCTCGGGCATCGCGCCTGCGCGCGTGGTGGCGGGCATGGCGCTGTATGACGACGTGCGTCCGATCGCGCCCGCGCAGGGCGGCATTGCTGCGCCGTTGCGGCGTTTGCAGATCACTCCCGATGGCGGCGCCGAGGAAGCCGCGCGCGACTATGGGTTCGATGCGCGCAACGACGATGCGATCGTGCTGACCAACCGCCTGTCGATGTCAGCGCCGCTGCAGGTGGAAGCAGTCACGGCCAACGGAAAAGCAGCGGCGCCCGCCTACGACGATGGTGGCTCGATGGTTTACGCGTGCGATGGATGCGATGGCGCGCAAAGCGTGCATTGGTTGTTCCGCTTGCGCGGCATCGAGCGCAATCTCGATCTGGTCGTGCTCCCTGCGCACGCATCGCCGTAACCCGCGCTCAGCGGCACTCGCGCAGCAGGCGCTCGAACTCTTCGGGTGAGCGCCAATGTTGGCCGCAGACGTAACGCGGCAGGTTCCAGCGCGTGGCGTGCAGCGTGACCGGCGCCGGGCTGGTGCCGAACGCGGCGCGCAGGCGGTGCTGATGGCCGAATCGCGGCAGGTATTCGTGCACGAGGTAGTCGTTGGATTCGCCGTAGGGAAACGCGAACAGGCTGCCGCGGTGCGGTGCCAGCAGCGCATCGAGCCAGTCGGCGGCGGCGCGGATCTCGGCGTCGGCCTCGGCCCAGGTCTCGATGCTGCGGAACGTGCCGCTGCGGCCGTCGCGCTGCACCGTCTGCGGCAGGGTGTCGTGATTGTGGTCCCAGCTGTGGTTCTCGATGGCGATGAGGCCCTCGCGCTGGGCGAGCGGCCACCATTGGTCGTCCCACCAGCCGCGACCGATCAGGCAGGTGCGGTCGAGGATCGCGCGCGCCTGCGGCGCGACGATGACGAAGCTGGTGGCGTGCACGGCGGCGCCGGTGGCGGCGACGAAATCGCGCAGGATGCCGGCAAAGCCGCGCTGCGGACCGCAGCTCGGATGGTCGAGGTCGTGCCAGTCGAACCAGGCGCCGTCGTCGAAGCTCAGCGCGACCGTGCGTTCGAGGCCGGCCGGGTCGGCCTCGCCGATGAGCCCCGCCACCACCTGCGCCAGCGGCACGATACGCCAGCCGTCACGCTGCAGCGCGCGCAGGTCGGCCGCCAGCGCCACGTGGTCGTTGTCGGCGTAGTCGTTGCCGCTGATGTTGATCGAATGGTAGGTGAGGACGGGAACGCGCATCGGTTCGGTCGGGCCATTTTTGCGGACATGCGTGGCCGCTGCCGGGGCACGGCAGTACAATACGCGACTTTGCCCGATCCGGATCCGCCATGCCCGCCACCCCGCTCAATCCACATGATCTGTACGACGTCCGCGCGCTGCTCTCCGAGGAAGAGCGCATGGTGCAGGACAGCGTGGCGCGTTTCACCGACGAGCGCGTGCTGCCGATCATCGGCGACTGTTTCGACCAGGGGCGCTTTCCGACCGAGCTGATCCCGGAAATGGCCGAGCTCGGCCTGCTCGGTGCCACGTTGCCGACCGAGTACGGTTGTGGCGGCATGAATGGCGTGAGCTACGGCCTGATCTGCCAGGAGCTCGAGCGCGGCGATTCGGGCCTGCGCAGCTTCGCGTCGGTGCAGAGCTCGCTGTGCATGTACCCGATCTTCGCCTACGGCAGCGAGGAGCAGAAGCGCCACTGGCTGCCGCCGATGGCGGCGGGCAAGGTCATCGGCTGCTTCGGCCTGACCGAGCCGCATGGCGGCTCGGATCCGGCCAACATGAAAACCCATGCCAGGAAGGATGGCGGCGATTGGGTCATCAACGGCGCCAAGATGTGGATCACCAATGGCAACCTGGCCCATATCGCGATCGTGTGGGCGCAGACCGAGGAGGGCATCCAGGGCTTCATCGTGCCGACCGACAGCAAGGGATTCGCGGCGCAGGAAGTGCACAAGAAGATGAGCCTGCGCGCGTCGGTGACGAGTGCATTGTTCCTCGACAACGTGCGCGTGCCCGATGCCAACCGCCTGCCCGGCGTGAAGGGTCTCAAGGGGCCGCTCGGCTGCCTCACCCAGGCGCGCTATGGCATCACCTGGGGACCGATCGGCGCGGCGATCGCCTGTTTCAGCGAAACGACCGAATACGCGAAGAACCGCATGCTGTTCCAGCGGCCGCTGGCTGCCACCCAGGCGGTGCAGCTCAAGCTGGCCGACATGGCCCGCCGCATCACGCTGGCGCAGCTGCTCTCGCTCCAGCTCGGCCGTCTCAAGGATGCCGGCACGATGCAACCGACCCAGGTGTCGCTGGCCAAGTGGAACAACTGCCGCATGGCGATCGACATCGCCCGCGAATGTCGCGATATCCTCGGCGGCGCCGGCATCACCACCGAACACAGCCCGATCCGCCACGCGCTCAACCTCGAATCGGTCATCACCTACGAGGGTACCGAGACCGTGCACCAGCTCGTGGTCGGGCGCGAAATCACCGGCATCAACGCCTTCTAGGACGCCCACGATGCGCCAAGCCATACTGCCGCTGCTGTTCGTCGTACTGCTCGGCGTGCTTGGTTTCGCAGCCTGGCAATGGCAGGTCAACCGCGAACAGCAGGCGGCAATGGCGGCGCAGATGGCGCAGTTGCGTGAGGCCCAGCAACAGGCGCTGACCGAGGTCAGGCACTCGCTCGAGGCGGCACGCGAGGAGCAGGAGCGCATGCGGCAGACCTTGGCCAGTGCGAATGAGGCTCTGGCCGGCGCGGGCGACGAGGCGAGCGTGCTGCTGCGCGAGGATCTAGCCGTGGCGTCCGCCATGCGGGTTGCGGTCGCGGAGTATCACGCGGCGATGGGCAGGATGCCGGCGAATCAGGTCGAGGCGGGTCTGCCGCCGCCGGCGCAGTACCGTGGCAAGAGCCTGCGCTCGGCCACCGTACATGAGGATGGCCGCATCGAGCTCGTGTTCGATGCGCGGTCGGGGGTGGATGGCGGTCGCATCGAGTTCGTGCCCGACACCTCGCATGTCGATGCGGTGGGGCTGCAATGGCGCTGCCAGACCCGCGACTATCCGTTGATCAAGCGCATTGCGCCGGCTTGTGACTACATCGCCGGCGATGCCGTGGCGGCGCCCGCGGCGCCGAAAACCAGTGACTGATGCCGCGCGCGCGCCGGGAGTGGTGACGGTGAGCGCATCGGCGCAGGCGGCGGCGCACGAACCGCGCATCGAAACCGAACGCCTGCTGCTGCGCCTGCCGCGGCGCGAGGACTTCGACCGCTATGCGGAGCTGTTCTGCCACCCGAGCGCGGCGCGCATCATCGGCGGCGGCGTCGCGCGCGGCGATGCGTGGCGGCGTTTCCTGCAGATGCCTGGCGCTTGGGCCGTGCAGGGGTTCGCGATGTTCTCGCTGATCGAGAAGGCCAGCGGACTGTGGGTTGGCCAGGCCGGGCCGTGGCAACCCGATGGTTGGCCCGGCACCGAAGTCGGCTATGCGCTGCACCAGGACGCGCGCGGCAAGGGGTACGCGGTCGAGGCCTGCAGCGCGGCGATCGAGTGGGCCTTTGCCGTGCTTGGCTGGCGTGAAGTCATCCACTGCATCGATGTCAGCAACACGGCCTCGCAGGCCGTGGCGCAGCGGTTGGGGTCGCGCAACCGCGGTCGCGGCAAGCTGCCGGCGCCACTCGATACGCATGCGATCGATATTTGGGGCCAGACGCGCGAGGAATGGCAGGCGCGCTCGGTCTGAGCGGACGAGCGGCTCGCCAGCATGGCGGCGCATCGTCTCGTGGCCCGGGGGCAACGTGGTGTGCCGCGGCCACGCCGCGCCCAACGCCGCACCCAACGCCGCGCGAGGTGGGCGGCATGGCCGGCGGCATTTCGTGTTCGAGCCGTGGGTACGCGACAATGGGGCATGGCCTCCCTGTTCCGCCAACTGCTCGGCAACGCGCTGGAGCGTGCTCCCGCCCCGGTCCGTGTACTGCACGAGACTGCGTTGCCGCAGCGTTTCGAAGGACAGGCGCAGATGCGTGCGGCCGGCAGTTTGCTGGCGCGGCTGGCGGCGCGCATCGCGGGCCTGCCCAGGCACGAAGGTCGCGTGTCGATGGCGGTCACGATCGAGCGCGACGGCGAGGGCGAACGCTGGACGCGGCACTTTCCGCCGGCGCCATTCGTATCGCGGTTGTGGTCGCGCGATGGCCTGTTGTGCGAGCGGCTCGGACCGTCCGAGATCCGTTTCCGACTGCATGCCGACGGTGCCGGCATCGTCTGGGAGCCAGTGGCGCTGCGCGTGTTCGGTGTTCTGCCGATGCCCGCCTTGCTGCTGCGTGGCGTGCGGGCGCGCGAAGGTGTGGACGCGCAAGGCCGCTACACATTCGAGGTCGAAGCGAGCTTTCCGGTGCTTGGCAGCGTGGCGGCGTATGCAGGGTGGCTGCATGTCGAGTGATGCGGGCGGTGCGATCATCGTGTTCGATGGCGTCTGTCATCTGTGCAACGGATGGGTGCACTTCCTGCTGCGCCACGACCGGCGCGGTGTGTATCGCTTCGCCAGCATGCAGTCGGAGGTCGGCTGCCGCTTGCTGCGTGACCATGGGCTGGATCCAGCCGATCCATCCTCCTTCCTGCTGCTGCGCGCAGGCCGCGCGCGCACCGACAGCGACGCGATCATCGATGTACTCACCGGCCTGGGCGGGCCGTGGCGCCTGTTCGGCGCGCTGCGCCTGATGCCGCGCGTGCTGCGCGATCCGCTTTATCGAGTCATCGCCCGCAACCGCTATCGGCTGTTCGGCAAGCGCGAGTTCTGCATGATGCCCGCGCCAGAGGTGGCGGCGCGGTTCCTGGACTAGCGAAGGGCGTGCGTCTGGCAGGTCACGCGGATGTCGAGCCCCTCCAGTGCGGTCAGGAATTCGTCGAGCGAAAACAAATCGAGACAAGGCCGTGCGCCGCGTGCGGCGAGTTCGCCGCGCGCCAGCTTCTTGGCCAGCACCACGGCAGGTGTGGCCGGAATCTCCGGTCCATCGCCGCCGCCTGCCACGATCATCCATTCCCGCTCCAGTGCGTGGCCCTGCGCGTTGCTGCCGCGTACCGACAGGTGCATGCCGCCGACATCCGTGCCGAAACGATCGAACCACCGGCTCAGGCGGCACAACAGTGCCGCATGACGCGACCAGTCGGGCACCAGTCGCACCCGCGATAGCCACGACAGCGACCACAGGCCAAGGTGCAGCAGGGAGAGTTCCAGACCGGCGCGGAAGCGCACGGCGCGCGCGCCGTAGCGTTGCGGAAACAGTTCCAGGTCGGGCACGTCACAGGCGGCGAGCCAGCGCGTTCCCATCGGTTCGGGATAGCGATGGCGGCCACAATCCTGCCAGCCGGGCAGCGGTTGCCAGCGGCCATCGCGCCAGACCTGGATCGGCCGCCCGACATAGCTCAGGATCGCCGCGACCGTGGCCAAGCCGCGTTCGGTGCGGTTGCCGGGGCTGATGCCGCAATCGATGGCGTCGATGCGTACCAGCCCACCGCGCATGGAATCGATGACCGCTGCCGTCAGGCCGGGTACCGTGCTGGCGCCGGTGACGGCCAGCACGTCCGCCCGATGCGCGGCCGCGTCGAGCCTGCCGAAGCCTGCGACGTAGGTGCGTGCATCGGCCAGATCGACGTAATGTGCACCGATCGCGATGGCGGCTTCGGCAAGGCGGTAGTCGCGACCTTGAAACGGTCCGCAGGCGTTGATGACGAGTTGCGGCGAATGTTCGCGCAGGTGCGATGTCAGCAGAGCGAGCGACCCGTTGGCGTCGAACGCGGTGGAGCTGCAATGGCCGGCCAAGGCGGCGGACAATTGCGCCGCGCGCTGCGCGGAGCGTCCGGCGATGACGAGCTCGATGCCGGCGTCACCGGCCAGTCGCCGGGCGATGCGGGCACCGAAATTGCCGTAGCCGCCGAGCAACAGGGTGCGGAAGCGTGATGGTCCCATTCGATCACCGACCGGCGCGGCTCGATCCGCGCGATACCGGGAGCGTCCGGTCCGGATGCGGCAACGGCTGATTCGGCTCGATGCGACCGATGCCGATCAGCCACCGTTTCGATGCCCATGCGATCGACGTCCACGGGCCCGTGCGCGAGGGATGACGGGCGCGCTCGCCGTGATCTGGTTGCCGGGATCGCCGGGTGGCGGGCAAACCATCCATGGCTTGCCCGCTCCGTGGGTGCGGTGACCTCAGTGGCGGCGCAGCACGAGCATGCCGGCGGCACCGAGCATGAGCAGCAGGGCCAGCATGCCGAACACGTCGAGGGTCGGCGCTGCGACCGGGCCGGCACCCGGACCCGGGCCGGCGCCCGCCGTGACCGTGAAGCCGTTGGACAGTGTGGCGCTGAGCGTGCCGTTGCTGCCGCCGACATCACGTGGACCCGGCGTCGCCGCGGGAGCGATGGTCAGGGTGGCGGTGGCGGTGTTGCCGTCGACGATGACGACGTTGCCGACCGTGATGCCGGCGCCGAACGTGAACGTCGTGCTGGCGTCGAAGCCGACGCCGGTGATCGTGACGTTGACGGTCGTGCCTTGCGCGCCACTGGGGGGAGTGACGCTCGTGATGTTGAACTGGGCAATGGATGGGATGTCGCCGAACGAGGTCACGGCCTGGACCGTCACGCTCGCGCCGGCTGCGATCGTGCGGTTCCACTGCAGGGCGGCGGCGTTGTCGATGCAGCCCGAAGCCAGTGCGTTGTCGAGTGCGCCCGCCCCGATCTGCGACCAGATCGACGAGTAGGAGTTGCCGGTCCAGGCATCGGCAGGTGTCTGCGGAATCAGCAGGATGTAGTAGCTCGGTGTTGCCCCGCAGTCGCTGCCACCGACTGCGTTCGCAGCGACATTGCGGTACGGGACGCCCGAATCAGCGCCGGCGAGATAGATGTCGGCGCCGAGGAAGATCTTGACGTTGCTCGGGGCGCTCCCCTGGTTGTTCAGGGTGAGGGTTTTGGTGAAGTAGTTCTGGCCGTTGACATAGCGCACGGTCTGCACGGCCCGCAGGCCGCTGCTGCCGAGCGTGCCCGTGGTCGTGACCTGGAACGGCGAGGCCGACGTGCCGGTACCGCTCACCGCACTCACGCTGCGCGAGATATACGACAGGCGGGTGCCGAGGTTGCCCGTGGCCGAGCCGTCGGAGTGGTCGCTGAAGTCGGGTGCGTACTGATCGTGCCCGGTCGTGGTGACGACGTGCACCATCCAGCCCATGTCGGCGGTGTCGGTCGAGGCGGGTGGGTAGATCTGGCCCACGCCGGGAATGGCCGAGTTGTGCACCTGGAACGACAGATCGTCGCCGACGTTGACGGTCAACGGCGTGCCGCCGATGGTGGTGACGAGCGGCGCGACGCGCGTCGAGGACTGGACGAAGCCCGGTTTGGCGGCGCTGGCCGATGCGGCGGCAAACAGGGCCGCCAGCGCGGCGGTCGCCAGGCGTGGCAGGAAACGCGGACGGCGATCGAACATGGGTGGATCTCCGATTGTCAGGGGTGTTGGGTGGACGGTTGATGTGGGTGGGGCAACTGCGGTGCGCGCATTCTGGCCCTTCCGTGTCGTGGCCGGCCATCCGCGCAAGCGTGACGGTCCGCTGCCCCGATCGGCTGCTCCGAACGCGGTCGCCTGACCGACTACAACGCAAAACGGCGACCGCAACTGTCACCGCGGTGGCGATTGTATCGCTAACGTCGGGCGCATGGCCGGCGCGGCGCGTCGCCCGGCCGTGTGGCGACGGTACGCGGCAGGGCGCCGGCGGGCTCAGTCGCGCGCGAGCAGCACGATCACCGCGCCGGTGCCGCCCTGCGCGGGGCGCGCCGAGGCAAATGCGAGCACGTCGGCGCGGCGGCGCAGCAGCAGGTCGGTGAGGCGCTTGAGCACCGGGCCATCGGCGCCCGAGCGCAGCCCCTTGCCGTGCACGATTCGCACGCACAGCTCGCGATGCCTGCGGCATTCGTCGAGGAATTGGCCGATCGCCTCGCGCGCGACGGCGGCGCTCATCTCGTGCAGGTCGAGCTCGGCCCGCACGCTGTAGCGACCGCGGCGCAATTGCTGCAGCAGCCGTGGACTCTGACCCGTCTTGAGATGGCCGATCTCTTCGCCGAACTCGATCGCGCCCGGTTCGATCGGATGGGTCAGCAGTTCCTCACGCACGCGGGCCTCGTCACGACGGGCCTGTTCGGGCTCGGCCGCAGGTCTGGGCGCGGTGGGTGTTGCGTGGTCGCTGCGCAGCTCGCGCACGGGGCCGATGGCCTCGCGGAACAGGCGCGCGTCCTCGTCTGAAGCATGGCGCGACATGGCCGCAGGTTAGCAGATGCGCGCGCCGGGGCCGGTCGCGGCGCGGCCGCCATCGGCTATCATGGCGCGACTCCTTCCACGACCGGACCGACGCCGCCATGCGCGGCGTGACGACGCATGCGGGTATTGGTAAGCAACGACGATGGCGTGGATGCGCCGGGCATAGCCGTGCTGGCGCGGCACCTGCGCGAGCTGGGCGAAGTGACCGTGGTGGCGCCCGACCGCGACCACTCGGGCGCCAGCAATTCGCTCACGCTGGATCGGCCGATCCGCGCGCTGCGCATCGACGAGGCGCGTTGGCGCGTGTCGGGCACGCCCGCCGATTGCGTGCACCTGGCGCTGGCGGGCCTGCTCGAACAGGAGCCCGACATCGTGGTGTCGGGCATCAACAATGCGGCCAACCTCGGCGACGACGTGATCTACTCGGGCACCGTGTCGGCGGCGATGGAAGGGCGCTTCCTCGGCCTGCCCGCGATCGCGGTGTCGCTGGTCACCCACAACCACATCGGCACGCATTACGACAGCGCCGCGAGGGCCGCCCTGTTGCTGGTGCGGCGTCTGCTGGTCGATCCGCTGCCGGCCGATACGATCCTCAACGTCAACGTGCCCGATCGACCCTGGCACGAGATCCGTGGCCTGGCCGTGGTGCGGCTTGGTCGGCGCCACCGCTCGGCGCCGTGCATCGCGCAGACCGACCCGCGCGGGCGGCCGATGTGGTGGATCGGACCGGCCGGTGAGGCCGAGGACGACGGTCCCGGCACCGACTTCCATGCGGTGCGCGACGGCTACGTGTCGATCACGCCGATCCAGGTCGATCTCACGCGCTACACGGCGCTGGAGAAGGTTTCGGGCTGGGTGGCCGCGATCGAGTCGGCGGCCGATGTCGCCTGAGCCTGCTGCCACCACGGGCGCCGCATGAGTCCGCTGTCGTCGCGCGATCCGGCCACGCGTGGTCTGGGCATGACCTCGCAGCGCGCGCGCGACCGCATGATCGCGACGCTGGTCGAGGCCGGCATCCGCGATGCTCGCGTCCTCGACGTGATGCGGCAGTTGCCGCGCCATCTGTTCATCGACGAGGCGCTGGCCTCGCGCGCCTACGAGAACACCGCGCTGCCGATCGGGCAGGGCCAGACCATCTCGCAGCCCTACATCGTCGCGCGCATGACCGAAGCGCTGATCGAGCATGCCCTGCCGCGCCGCGTGCTCGAGGTCGGCACCGGCTCGGGCTACCAGTGCGCGGTGCTGGCGCGACTCGTCGAACAGGTCTACACGGTCGAGCGCATCGAGGAACTGCTGCGCAACGCGCGGCGTCGCTTCCGCAAGCTCGGCCTCGCCAACATCCGCTCGCGCCACGATGATGGCCGCCTGGGCTGGCCCGACGAGGCCCCGTTCGATGCGATCATCGTGACCGCGGCCGGTGCCGCGCTCGAACCCGGCCTGCTCGACCAGCTCGTCCCGACCGGCTGCCTGGTGGCGCCGGTAGGCCCGCCCGGTCGCCAGGAATTGCTGCGGGTGCGCGGCGGCGAGGAAGGCTGGGTCAGCGAGCGGCTCGGTGCCGTGAGTTTCGTGCCGCTGCTCGGAGGAACCGGCTGATGCGCCGTACATCGTCGTGGCGGAGCCGGCCATGAAGCTGTTCGGGCCACTCTACGAGCGCGCGCTCCGGTGGGCCGCTCATCGGCACGCCGAGCGCTACCTTGCGGGTCTGAGTTTCGTCGAGGCCATCATCTTTCCGGTGGCACCCGAAATCATGCTGGCACCGATGGTGCTGGCCCGGCGCGAGCGCTGGGCACGCTACGCGGCCCTCAGCCTCGTGTTCTCGATGCTCGGCGCCATGGTCGGCTACGCGCTGGGCCACTACGCGTTCGACCTGTTGCGGCCGTTGCTGGCGCAGATCGGCTGGGCGGGCCGGCTCGATGCGCTGGTGGCCGAGCTCGGCGCGGACGTACGCAGTCATCCGTGGAAGGCATTCTGGATGCTCGTGCTGGCCGGCTTCGTGCCGGTGCCGCTCAAGATCTTCACCTGGGCCTCGGGCATCGTCGGCATGCCGCTGCTGCCGTTCATCGGCGGCATGCTGATCGGGCGCGGCAAGCGCGTGTTCCTGCTCGCCGGCGTGATCCGCGTCGGTGGCGAGCGGGCCGAGCGGGCGTTGCATCGCTGGATCGAGTGGATCGGCTGGACATTGATCGGTCTGGTGGCGGCAGTCATCGTCTATTGGCGCTGGATGAGGTAAATCTGCGCCATGGAACAGGGGCCTGACGTGCGCTTGCCGCTCCCACTGCTGCTGACGCTGCTGCTGACGGCGTGTGCCTCGACCGGGCCGGCGCCGGTCGAAGATCGCAGCGGCATGCCCGTGCGCGCGCCGCGTGCGGCGGCGCCCGCAAGCAATCGCAGTGGCGCGCACAGTCACCACGTCGAGCGTGGCGACACGCTCTACAGCATCGCGTTCCGCAATGGCCTGGACTACCGCGATCTGGCCACCTGGAACCGCATCGCACCGCCCTACACGATCTATGTCGGCCAAGTGCTGCGGCTGGCCGCGCCGGCTGCCGCGACCACGCTACGA
>NZ_JAHCAQ010000017.1 GCF_019634845.1 Dokdonella sp. | reverse complement strand
CTCCACCTCGATCACTGCATCCATGCCCGGACCGGCCCACGGCGGCGGTGTGGCTGCGTGCGCGACGTCGATGCCTCGCTGCGGCCCGGTCGGTACCTTTGGCAGTTGACAAGCCGGCCCTGCCTCAGTCATCGTACGATACGATTCGTATCACTTCTTTCCCACCCCCTGCCCGGAGTCATTCCATGCGTCTGCGTCGTCATCCCTTGTCCGCCCTCGCCCTGCTCGCCTGCCTTGCCGTGCCTGGCGCACTCGCGTTCGCGCGCACGGCCGATCAACCCTGGCCCAGCTCGGTCGATGCGGTGCAGTTCGCCGAGCAGGCCGCGGCGGTGCAGGAAGAGATGAAGCCTGGCGGCCGTTTCGGCGCCATCGGCGCTGCCGACCGCAGCGAGGTCGAGCGTAATCTGGGAGTCGTGCAGAAGTTGTTCGATGAGCGTGGCGCGGCATCGCGCATGAACAATCGCGAACAGGTGCAACTGGCCAACGCGCAGGAGAAGATCAACGCATTGCTCACGGGCAACGACGACGAGCGCCTCATCTGCACGCTCGAGCAGCGCTCGGGTACCCACTTCAAGACCAAGATCTGCCAGACCGCCCGCCAGCGCCGCGAAGTGACGCGGCAGAGTCAGGAGGGCTACCAGCGGCAACTGATGCAGGGCGGCCCTTCACAGACCGTCGGCGACTGATTGATCGGGAGTAGTGCATGTACCTGCAGGCAGGTCGGGACGGCCTGCCTGCGCAGCAGGCAGGCAAGGGCTGATCACACCGGGCGCATCCACGCGCTTGCCGGCCGCCTGATCGCAGCCGTCGGCAAGACCTGTTCCTGACACAGATCGACCCGGCACTGCGCCGCGGCGGCGTGGCTCTGGCGGCGGCGCGCCTGCGTCAGGCCGGAACAGGGTCCGGCGTCGGTGCGGCGGTGACCGCAGCGCTGCCGGGCGCCCTCACGGGAGCGCGCGCGGCGGCCGGAACGCAGGCGCATGCCGCCTCACTTGGAGCCGTCGCCGCAGCCGCCGGCACGCCGCTGGCTGCGTGCTGCCTGACAGTGCGTGACTACCGTCGTATGCGTACGAACACACTCGTAGATATGTCGACGGGAGGTGTCTCATGTGCGGTCGACTCCTGCGGATGATGGGTCTGGCGTTGGTGTTGGTGCTGGGTGTTGCCTGCGGGATCGACCCTGCCATGGCGCGCAAGGCCGACATGACGTGGCAAAGCTCGTTCAGCAGCGCCGACTTCGCGGCGCAGCTCGCGGAGTTGCGCCGGCAACTGCAGCCCGATGGCCCTTATGGGGGCGTCAGCGCGGCCAACCGTGCGCAGGTCGAGACCCAGCTGGCGGTGCGTCAGGCCCTGTTCGAACGACGCGGAGTGGTATCGCGCATGACCAACCCGGAGCAGGTGCAGCTGGCCAATGCGCAAGCGACGATCAATACCCTGCTGACCGCCCCTGCCGACGACGACCAGCTCGTGTGCACGATGGAGCACACCACCCGCACCCACTTCCGGCGCAAGATCTGCCAGAGCAAGCGGGAGTGGCGCGAGCTGGCGCGTGGTGGTCGCGAGGGTTACCAGAACCAGTTCATGAAGGGGGGGCCCTCGCAGGACGTCGACCGGCCCGATTGGGCCATGCGCGCCTGCCGCAATCCGCCGCACAGTTGGGCATGCCAATGATGGGCGATGGATGCTGATTGCCTGCGTCCGGACGCGTACAGGGTGGCTGGCAGGTCGGGCGCAGGCGCGTCGCACGCGGTCGCGACCGGCGTCGACCGCGCTCCCCCCTTCTGGCTTGCCCGCTCGGTCACCGCTACGATCGATGCCCACGTGGAGAAGCCAATGTCCAGAGCCTGCTGCCTGATCCTGAGTATCGGCATCCTCGTTGCCGCAAGCGTCTCGGCGACGGCCTCGGAGCGCTGGTGGCGCGACGCCGCCGACAGCGCCGCGTTCAATGCGCAGGTGTCGCGCCTGCACGAGCAGATGCAGCCCGGCGAGCGCTACGGCGACGTCGGTGAGCATGACCGCGCCGAGATCGAGCGCAATCTTGCGCTGCTGCGGCCGTTGTTCGATGCGCGCGGGTCGGTCGCTGCCATGAGCGACGATGACCGTGTGGTCGTGCTCAATGCGCAGGAACGGATCAACGCGCTGCTCGAAGGCAATGACGGCGACCGCATGGTGTGCACGCGCGAGGCACAGATGGGCACGCGCTTTCGCACCACCACCTGCATGACCGTGCGCGAGCGCGCCAATCTCAAGAAGATCGGCAGTGAAGTCGTGCGCAAGAATCAGTACAACCGCGATACCAAACGCGACGGCGGCTGAATCGGCGGCATCGGTTGCGGTCCCGCTGCGCCTGAGTGCGCCGGGGACGATGGCTGGCGGCGGCACGGGTCGATCCTGCGACGCCGCGCGTTGTCCCATCGCGGCTCGATTTGCTGCACACTGCGGCCGCCGCGGCCCTCGCGGCCGAGTCAGCAGCCACCGGCGCATGAAGATTGCCATCCTGTCGCGCAACGCGCGTCTGTATTCGACCCGCCGTCTCGTCGAGGCGGCCCGTGAGCGCGGCCATGTCGCGCGCGTGCTCGATCCGCTGCGCTGCTACATGCGCATTGCCCCCGGCAGCTTCCAGATGCACTACGGCGGCAAGCGTCTGCATGGCTTCGATGCCGTGATCCCGCGCATTGGGGCTTCGATCACGTTCTACGGCACGGCGGTGGTTCGTCAGTTCGAGAAGATGGGCGCGTGGACGCCGAACGACGCCGAAGCGATCCTGCGTGCGCGCGACAAGCTGCGCGCCCTGCAGATGCTCGCCGCCGAGGGGGTCGACCTGCCGACCACGGTGTTTGGCGACAATCCCGAGGACAGCGCCGACCTGCTGGCCATGCTCGGCGAACCACCGCATGTGCTCAAGCTCAACGAAGGGGCGCAGGGGCAGGGCGTGCTGCTGGCCGAGAAACGCAGCGCCTCGCTCGGCATGATCGAGGCGTTCCGCACGCTGTATGCCAATTTCATCGTGCAGGAGTTCATCCGCGAGGCCAATGGCGCCGATCTGCGCTGCTTTGTGGTGGGCGGCCGCGTGGTGGCGGCGATGCAGCGGCAGGCGCCCGAAGGCGACTTCCGCGCCAACCTGCATCGCGGCGGCAGCGCCAGCGCGGTCGAGCTGAGTTCCGGCGAGCACGAGCTCGCGCTGCGTGCCACGCGCGTGCTCGGCCTGGGCATCGCCGGCGTCGACCTGTTGCGTTCGGCCCGCGGGCCACTCGTGCTCGAGGTCAATTCCTCGCCGGGGCTCGAAGGCATCGAGGCCGCCAGTGGCGTCGACGTGGCCGGTGTCATCGTCGAGTACGTTGCCGCCGCGGCGGCGGCGCGCGCGTCGTCATCGCCGCGACATCGTTGCAGCTGACCTGCCGCGTCGCGCGGTGTGGCGGCGCCGGACGCGGCTGTCAGTAGTGCAGCAAGGCGTGCAGCGGCGCGGCATCGCCCCAGACGGCGCGCCCGCCGAGCGCATCGAGTTCGATCAACAGGCTCGCGCCGACGACGTGGGCGCCGCACGCCTGCACGAGCGCACGCGCCGCGCGCAGCGTGCCGCCAGTGGCCAGCACGTCGTCGGCGAGCAGCACGCGCGCACCCTCGGGCAGCGCGTCGGCACGCATTTCGAGACGGTCGTGGCCGTATTCGAGCGCATAGTCGACGCCGCGCGTGGGCGGTGGCAGCTTGCCGGGCTTGCGCAGCGGCACCAGGCCGGCGCCAAGCGCGCCGGCCAGCGCGGTGCCGAAGATGAAGCCGCGCGCTTCGACGGCGGCGACCGCGTCGATGCGCGCGTCGCGCCAGGGTGCCGCCAGCAGCGCGACCGCGCGGCGGAATGCGTCCGCATCGGCCAGCAGCGGCGTGATGTCGCGAAACGTCACGCCCGGTGCCGGAAAATCGGCAACCGCACGGATCAGGCCGGCCAGGGCATCCATTGGCGCGCCTCAGTAGCGCGGCACGTTCGGATCGATTTCGCGCGACCACGCATCGATGCCACCCTCGACGTTGTACAGATCGCTGAAGCCGTGGTCGCGGAAGTGCTCGGCGGCGTTGCGGCTGGCGTTGCCGTGGTGGCAGATGAAGGCGATTGCGGTGTCGCGCGGCAGGTTGGTGAGGCGCTCGTGGCTCTCGGGCGTGAACGCCTCGGCACCGGCGAACGGCACTTGGCTGCGCTCGTCGAGGCCGCGCACGTCGAGCACGAGCAGGTCACCGTGCTGCATGCGGCGCTTGAGCTCGTGCACGTCGATCGATTTGATGACTGCGGGTGCGGCCGGCAGGAAGATCGTCAGACCCACGCCGTGCGGCGTGCTGGCCCAGTCGATCTGCGCACCATCGGCGCGCGGCGCGCTGGCCAGGTCGAAATGGATCTCCAGCCCGTTGGCGACGCTCACGATGTCGTGCGGACCGGCCTGGCCCAGCTGGAAGCGCGGCTGGAAGTGCGCATCGACCGTGAGGAACAGGCACGCCTCGCCGGCGCCGGCCAGGGCCACGCGGATCTGCTCGGCGGCGGTGTCGGTGATCGTCAGCGTCGGCGGCGTGCGATCGGGCCGCGCCTGGCCGAGCAGCTCGTGCAACTCGCCCGAGTCGTACATCGACTGCACGATGTCGGCGCCGCCGACCAGCTCGCCATCGACGTAGAGCTGCGGAATCGTCGGCCAGTTGCCGAACTCCTTGATGCCGGCGCGGATTTCCTCGTCGGCCAGCACGTCGACGCTGGCGTAGTCGTCGAGCAGGCTGTTGAGGCGGTCGGCGGCGGCTGCCGAGAAACCGCATTGCGGCGCGTGGCGCGTGCCCTTCATGAACAGCACGACGCGGTGGCCGGCCAGCAGCGCCTCGATGCGGGCGCGGGTAGCAGGTGACATGGACATGGCGATTTCCCGAACGGACAGCCGCCCATGATAGCGAGGCCCGACGCCGGCTGCGTGAACCTCAGGCGCTGACGCCGTCCAGCCTCGCCAGATCGTCGGTGTCGAGCTGCAGCCGCAACGCGCCGGCCAGCTCGGTCACCTGGGCGGGGCTCGTCGCGCTGGCGATCGGCGCGCTGACGCCGGGGCGGGCCATGAGCCAGGCCAGGGCGACCTGCGCCGGGCTGGCGCCACGGCGGCGCGCCACGTCGTCGAGCGCAGCCAGCACGCGCAGGCCATGCCCGTTCAGATGGCGACCGACGGCGGCGGCGCGCGCGGTGCTCTTGCCGAGATCGGCCTGGCTGCGGTACTTGCCGCTGAGGAAGCCGCTCGCCAGTGCGTAGTAGCACACCACGCCGAGCTGCTCGCGCTGCACCAGCGGCGCCAGCGTGCGCTCGTAGTCGCGCCGCGCCATCAGGCTGTATTCGGGCTGGATCACCTCGTAGCGCGGCAGGCCTTCGGCGGCGCTCGTCGCCAGCGCCGCGGCCAGCCGCTCGGCACTGAAGTTGGAGGCGCCGATGGCGGCCACCTTGCCGCGCTCGATCAGACGCGCGAACGCGCCGAGCGTGTCGGCCAGCGGCACTTGCGGGTCATCCTCGTGGGCGAAATACAGGTCGATGCGATCGACTCCGAGCCGCCGCAGCGAATCGTCGGCGGCCGCCTCGATGTTGGCCGGCGACAGGCCGCGCCGTGCGTCCCACTTGGCGACCTTGGTGGCGATGCGCATGCGGTGGCGCTGGCCGCTGCGGGCCAGCCAGCGGCCGATCATCGCCTCGGATTCGCCGCCGTGGTTGCCGGCCACCCAGGCCGGGTAGACATCGGCGGTATCGATCATGTCGATGCCGGCATCGACCGCCGCGTCGAGCACGCCGGCCGCATGGGCCTCGTCGACGCTCCAGCCGAACACGTTGCCACCGAGCACGAGTGGTGCGATCGACAATCCCGAACGGCCGAGCGGGCGCGAAGTCATGGCGGCGCTGATGGGTCGCGCGGCGCGGGCGGCCAGCCGGTGCGGCTCAGCCGAGCACGTCGGGGCGCCTGGCACCGGCGAAGCGGCGCGCCCAGTAGGTCTCGTCGAGGCTGCTCACGCTGACGTGCTTGCCGGTCGAGGGTGAGTGGATGAAGCGGTTGTCGCCCAGGTAGATGCCCACGTGCGAGATGCGCTTGCCGTGGGTGCGGAAGAACACGAGGTCGCCGACCTGCATGTCGGCGCGTGCGACCTTGCTGCCGACCTGGAACTGGCTGGCCGAATTGGATGGCAGCAGGGCGCCGATCGTGTGCTGGTAGACATAGCGCACGAAGCCGCTGCAATCGAAGCCGGTGTGCGGGTCGCGGCCACCGCGCCGATAGCGAACCTCGCGCAGGCTCAGCGAAAAATCGGCCAGCAGGCGGCGGATGCGTGAGGCCGGCGGCGCCGCATCGGCGGCCTGCTCGACCGGCTCGGCCGGCAGCACCAGCATCGTCCCTGCATCGGGCAGCGCCGTGGTGGCGATTGCGCCGGCGCGATCGAGGCCCAGCACGCCGAGCGCCGGGCCCTGCAGCGGGGCGGCGGCGACGCTGGCGCTGGCCGACAGCAGCAGCGCCAACAGGGCGGACGACGTCATTGGCTGGAATCGCATGGCGCAACACCCCGTGCAACCGGACCGGACAAGGGCGGCCATGACCAACGGCACACCCGGCGAGGGCGGGAAAGTAGCAAAGCCTTCGCTGAACGGTGTTGGCGTTTCGTTAAGGATGCAGCGCTCGATTCCGCACCGGCTGGCCGCAACCGATTGATTTGCAGTGGTGGAGCGGCGTCCGCAACGCGCGCGGCGGCCGGGTCGGGCCGCTCGGGCCGCGGCCGCTGCCGCTTGCGCAGCGGCAGTGCCGGTGCCACAGAGCGTCGCCCGCGGCCGCTCAGGCGACGCGGCGGGCGGCTTGTTCGGCGCAGCGTTCGAGCTGGCGCTCGAGGCGCGCGAACGCATCCTCGAGTACGGCCGGTTCGGGCAGCAGTGTCACCCGGAAGTGGTTGCGCGCGGCGATGTTGAAGCTCGACCCGGGCACCAGCAGGATGCGCTCGGCCTCGAGCAGATCGAGCGCGAAACGGGCGTCGTCGAAGTCGGGCAGGCGTTGCGGATCGACGCTCGGGAATGCATACAGCGCACCGTGCGGCGCCACCACGCGCAGGAAGGCGCTGCGCCCGACCGCGTCGCAGATCGCCGCGCGTGCCGCATGCAGGCGTCCACCCGGCGCGGTCAGCCGGCCGATTTCGTTGGGGCCCTCGAGCGCGGGGCGGATCGCCCATTGCGCGGTGACGTTGCTGCACAGGCGCAGCGAGGCCAGCAGGTCGAGTGCGCGCAGGAGCTCGCCCGTGCGCGCCGGCGCCCCGCTCAGCACCAGCCAGCCGACGCGGTAGCCGCAGGCCAGGTGCACCTTGGACAGGCCGCCATAGCTGATGCATGGCACTTCGGCCGCGAGCGGCGCCAGCGGCGTGTGGCTGGCGCCGTCGTAGAGCACGCTGTCGTAGATCTCGTCGCCGAGCAGCACGAGCCGGTGACGGCGGGCGATGTCGACCAGCGCCAGCAGCAGCTCGCGCGGATAGACCGCACCGGTCGGGTTGTTCGGATTGATGATGACCAGCGCGCGCGTGCGCGGCGTGACCAGCGCCTCGATCTCGGCCGCGTCGGGCAGGTGCTCGCGCGTGGCCGGACATGGGTAGTGCACCGGCACACCGCCGTTGAGGCGCGTGGCCGCGGTCCACAACGGATAGTCGGGCGCCGGCACCAGCACCTCGTCGCCCTCGTCGAGCAGGGCGCGCAGGCTGAGGTCGATGAGCTCGCTGACGCCGTTGCCGATGAACACCTGCTCGGCACTGGCCGCGACTCCGTTGCGCCGGTGCAGTGCGGCGATCGCCTCGCGCGCCTCGACCAGGCCCTGCTGGTGGCAGTAGGCCTCGCTGCGCGGCAGGTGTTCGGCGATCGCGTCGCGCAGGTGCTGCGGCACGCGGAAGCCGAACAGGCCCGGGTTGCCGATGTGCAGGCGCAGGATCGCCTGACCGTCGCGCTCGAGCTCGTGGGCGCGCCGACTCAGCGGACCACGGATGTCATAACGCACCTGGCCGAGTCGGCTGGCGACCGCGATGGGGGGCTCGTGCATGGCAATACCGGACGGTAGCAACGGCTCATTTTAGCAACGATGCCGCATCGCAGCACGCGCCGCGTGGCGCCGCCGCGGCCCGGTCGCGCGGGTCGAATGCGCGCACGCAGTTGCGCCCGGCCGCCTTGGCCAGATACAGCGCGCGGTCGGCCTGTTCGACGAGGGCCTGGGGCGAGGCATCGCCCGCCGGTCCGATCGCGGCGCCGATGCTGACCGTGATGCGCGGCACCTGCGGTGCCAACGGATGGCGCAGGTCGCGCGCCTCGACCGCGCCGCGCACGCGCTCGGCGCAGGCGAGCGCGGCGTCGAGCCCGCAACCGGGCAGCAGCAGCGCGAATTCGTCGCCGCCGATGCGCGCGACGGTGACCTCGGGCTGCGCTGCGGCGGCGACGCACTGGCGTGCCACTTCGCGCAGGCAGTCGTCGCCACGCAGGTGGCCGGCGTGGTCGTTGAGTGGCTTGAAGCAGTCGACGTCGACCAGCAGCAGGGCCAGCGGCCGGCCGTTGGCGGCATGCCGTGACCATTCGTCGGCCAGTTGCGCGTCGAAGCAGCGCCGGTTGCCAACGCCGGTGAGGCCGTCGCTGAGCGACAACTGGCGCAGGCGGCGGTTGGCGTGTTCCAGTTCATGCACGATGCGCGCGAGGTGGATCGCGCCGGCCACCTGCAGGGCGATCGCGTCGAAGATCGCGCAGACTTCGGCGGTGAAGAAATCGGCCCGCGTGCTCTCGAGGTTGAGCACGCCGTGCAGGCGCTGGCGGTGGCGGATCGGCACCAGGTATTCGCTGCGCACGTCGGCATTGCCGGCGACGTAGTCGGGGTCGGCTGCGACGTCGGCGATGAGCTGGGCCTGGCCGCTGCGCGCGACGCGGCCGGCGGCACCGATCGTGACTGGCCATGGCAGGCCGCTGGGCAGGTCGAGGTTGAGTTCGCCGCTCCACACCTCGTCGACGAAATGGGTGCCCGTCTCGTTGAGCAGGATGATGCTGGCGATCGCAACCGGCAGCTCGCGCGTGAGGCAGTCGGTGATGCGCTGCAGGGTGTCGTCGAGCGAGTCGCCCTGCAGTGCCTGGCCCGAGACCTCGGCGAGGATCGCGGCCAGCGCCACCCGGCGACCGCCGTCCTCGTCCGCGGACCGGCCGACCGCCGGCGCTGGCGTCGCCATCGGCGTGGATGTTGCGCGGTCGGCCATCGTGTTCGTTGCGACGCTCTGCTGTCGTCCGATCCGCTTGAGTCTACGCCGATTCGACCGCCCACAGGCGCCGGCGCCGGCTAGAATCGCGCCAATGTCTGCCCCCTGCAGCCCCGACCAACGACTGGCGCGCATTGGCTGGCGCGGCACCGACGACGTCGCGGTGGCCGGCCGCGGCAGTGTCGCGCGCGTGGTGGCGCAGCATCGCAGCGGTTATGAGCTGCATGATGGCGCGAGCACGTTCAACGCCCAGCCGGCCGCGCGCTTCCTGCGCCGCAACCTCGATCCGGTGCTGCGCCCCGCCGTCGGCGACTTCGTCAGCGTGGCGCCGGGCCAGCCGCCGACCATCGACGAGGTGCTGCCGCGCCGCAGTGTGCTGCGACGCGGCGCCGCCGGCGAGAGTCACCAGCAGCAGCTCATCGCCACCAACATCGATCTCGTGCTGGTGCTGGTCGGCCTCGATGGTGATTTCAACCCGGCACGCATCGAACGCTACCTGCTGCTGGTCGAGGGCAGCGGGGCGCAGGCGATCGTGGTACTGACCAAGGCCGACCGCGTCAGCGACGCCGTCGCGCGCGTGGCGCAGTTGCAGGCGCGCCTGCCGGGCGCGCGCGTCGTCGCGGTCAATGCCAAGGATGCCGCCAGCGTGGCGCCGCTCGCGGCCGAGCTGGGGCCCGGTCGCAGCGGCGTGCTGGTCGGTTCGTCCGGCGCCGGCAAGTCGACACTGACCAACACCCTGCTCGGCCAGCAGCGCCAGGCGACCGCGGCGGTGCGTGCGCACGACAGCCGCGGCCGCCACACCACCACCCACCGCGCGCTCATCATGCTGCCGACCGGCGGCTGTCTCATCGACACCCCCGGCATGCGCGAGCTCAAGCTCACCGGCGAGGAGCAGCTCGATGCCGGCCAGTTCGCCGACATCGAGGAGCTCGCGCAGGCGTGCCGCTTCGGCGACTGCGCGCATGGCAGCGAACCGGGTTGCGCGGTGCAGGCGGCGCTCGCCGACGGGCGTCTCGACCCCGATCGCTGGCGCAACTACCGCAAGCTGCGCGACGAACTGGCGGCCAGCGCCGACGCGCTGGAAGTGCAGTTGCGGCGCAAGAGCACCGCCAAGGTGCTGACCAAGGCGCTCCACCGCCGCCTCGGCGAGAAGGCCGGCCGCCGCTGAGGGTCGCCGCCGACGAGGCTCGCGGCGCAGTCACTGCGCGAGCTGCTATCGTCGCGGCCGCCACCACCAGCCGTGCATGATGGCAACCTCGACCGACATCGATCGCTACGCCGAACTCGACCGCCGCCTGGTGGCGGCCACGCGCGGCATGCATGTGCTGCAGTACGTGAGCTGGCCGGCAGCGACCGAGCAGTGTTTCCTCGCCGCCTGGCGCGCGGGCCGCCCCTGTCTGCCGCAGGTCAGCTACCCGCGCTGCGACCTGGCCGCGACGCGTGCCGAGCTCGATGCGATCATCGCCGCCGCCGACTCCGGTCATCCGATCGGCGACTACCTTGCGCGCAACGCGCGCTCCTGGCGCATCGCCGCCGACCTGCTCGATGCACTGGGCACGCCGGCGGTCACCGCGCTGTCGGTGCAGTTGTATGGCCAGCCCCACGATCGCCTGCCCGGCTCGACGCTGACCAGTCTCGATGCCGCACACCACTTCATCGCGGTGGCCGACGAAGTCGGCAATGGCGCCGGCGCGGCCGAGCCACCCGACGAGATTCCGGCCAGCGCGCTGCGCGAGGAGCTGTGCGCGCGACTCGATGCCTTCTTCGGCGCCGGCGTGGTGCAGGTGGAAACCGACCCCGACCTCATCGCCAAGGCGGCGGCTGGCGCCACCCGCATCCGCCTGCGCGCGGCTGCCACGTTCACCAGCTATGACCGCGACCAGTTGCTCAACCACGAGGCCTTCGTGCACTCGCTGACCGCGCTCAACGGTCGCGCGCAGCCTTGCCTGAAGTCGCTGGCACGCGCCTCACCGCGCATCACCGCCACCCAGGAAGGGCTGGCGGTGTTCGCCGAACTGGCCTCGGGCTCGATCGACATCATGCGCATGCAGCGCATCTCGCTGCGCATCCTCGCCATCGACATGGCGATGCGCGGTGCCGATTTCATCGAGGTGTTCCGCTTCTTCCTGCAGGCGGGGCAGAGCGATGCCGACAGCTTCGCCTCGGCGCAGCGCGTGTTCCGCGGCGTGGCACCGGCAGGTGGCGCAGCCTTCACCAAGGACGCGGTGTACCTGCACGGCCTGCTGGCCGTGCACACGTTTTTCCGCTGGGCGCTGCGCCACAACCGCATGGCGCTGTGCCGCAACCTGTTTGCGGGCAAGCTGGCGCTGCGCGACGTGTTCGCGCTGCAGGCGCAGTTCGACGACGGCACGATCGCCGCCCCGCGCCACGTGCCGCCGTGGTTGCAGCATGCGCGCGGGCTGGCCGGTACCCTTGCGTTTTCGCTGTTCAGCAACCGCCTGCATCTGGACCAGGTCAAGCCGGAAGATCTGGCCCTGGGCATGTGATGCCGGCCCCACGAGGAGACACCACCATGCACAAGACCCTGTTCGGCGCGGCGCTGCTGCTGGCCGCACCCGCCTTCGCCGCCAGCGAGCCATCCGGCGCGGCGCAGACGATGGCGCCATGGGTGCCGACGATGACGCAGTGGCGACGCGACCTGCACCAGCATCCGGAACTGTCCAACCAGGAGCGGCGCACGGCGAAGTTCGTCGCCGCCGAATTGAAGAAGTTCGGCTACACGGTGCGCACCGGCATCGCCCACACCGGCGTGACCGGCGTCCTCAAGGGCGGCAAGCCCGGGCCCAGGCTGGCGATCCGCGCCGACATGGACGGCCTGCCCGTGACCGAGGAGGTCGATCTGCCGTTCGCGTCCAAGGCCAGGGGCGAATACCTCGGCAAGCCGGTCGGCATCATGCATGCCTGCGGCCACGACGCGCACGTGGCGATGACGCTCGGCGTGGCGCAGGCGCTGGCGCAACGGCGCAACGAGCTGGCGGGTGATGTCATGTTCATCTTCCAGCCGGCCGAGGAAGGCGCGCCGCCGGGCGAGGAAGGGGGCGCGCCGCTGATGGTCAAGGAAGGCGTGTTCAAGGACTTCCGCCCCGACGCGATCTTCGGCATGCACGTGGTCAGCGCGCTGCCGGTCGGCGTCGTCGCGCTGCGTGCCGGCGGCGCGATGGCCAGCTCCGACACCTTCCGCATCGTCGTGCACGGCAAGCAGAGCCATGGCGCCACGCCGTGGAAGGGCGTCGATCCGATCGTGACCGCGGCCGAGATCGTCACCGCGGCGCAGACCATCGTCAGCCGCGAGCTCGACATCAACCATGAGCCGGCGGTGCTGACCTTCGGCATCTTCGATGGCGGCTCGCGCTTCAACATCGTGCCCGACAAGGCCGAGCTGCAGGGCACCGTGCGCGCGTTCGACGAGGGCATGCGCCAGCATGCGCTGGCCAGCCTGCGCAACATCGCCGAGCACGTTGCCGCCGCCCATGGCGCCACGGTCGAGGCGCAGGTGCCGCTGTCGGCCGACAGCAGCAACCCGGTCAACTACAACGATCCGGCGCTGACCGCGCGCGTGCGCGCCAGCCTGGAGACCGCGCTCGGCAAGGACCGGGTGCGCGAGGCGCAGCGCTGGACCGCCTCGGAAGATTTTCCCCAGCTTGGCCAGGCCATCCAGGTGCCGAGCGTGTACTTCTTCGTCGGCGCGACACCGGCGGGGACCGACCCCGCCACCGCGCCGACCAACCACTCGCCGCATTTCTTCCTCGACGAAGGCGCACTCGCCGTCGGCAGCGCGGGCATGCTGCAGGCCGCGCTCGACTATCTCGGCGCGGCGCGCTAGCCGAAGGCGCGATCCAAGCGCATCGCAAAACCGGGTCGGCCGGGCGCGTGCATGCGCGTCCAGCCTGCGCGGCCCACGTCCTGCGGCCGATGATCCTCGGCGCCGCCACCTCGCGCGTAGATCGACGAACGGGCGCCGTGAACGGCGCTCCGGCGTGTTTCTTCGATCGCATCAGGGGCTTCATGGACATCATCAAAGCGTATGCTCGCCTGGCCGTGGCGGCGGCATTGTTCGCGTCTTCGGGCGCGGGTGCGGCGGTCTGCCACGAGCAGGCCGGCGCGGGCGGCGCCAACGACGGTTCGAACTGGGCAAGTGCCTACACGAACCTGCAATCGGCGCTCGGCAATATGGCCTGCACGGAAACCTGGGTCGCTGCGGGTGCCTACAAGCCGGGCACGGCGCGTGGCAACAGCTTCGCCATCGCGTCCGGCCGCGCGGTCCACGGCGGGTTTGCGGGCAACGAGGCGGCGCGCACGCAGGCCGACCCGCTCGCCCACGCGACGATCCTGTCCGGCGACATCGGCGCGGTGGAAGTGGCGTCGCCGCACGTGTGCTACGTCAACCACGCCGCGAGCGGCGCCCATGATGGCCTGACCTGGGCCAGCGCCTACGTCGACCTGCAATCGGCGCTGCTCGAGCCGTTGTGCAGCGAGGTCTGGGTGGCGAAAGGCGTGTACAAGCCGACCACATCGGGCACCGACCGCGGCGCGACGTTCTCGATCCGCCCCGGCGTCAAGGTCCATGGTGGCTTCGTCGGCGGCGAAACGAGCACGGCGCAGGCCGATCCGGGCATGAACCGCACCGTGCTGTCGGGCGACATCGACGGCGACGACACGGTCGATGCGGCCGGCATCACGCGCACGTCGAGCGACGCGCACGGCGCCAACAGCTACGGCGTGGTGCGCATGGACGCAACGACCGCGGCGGGTTCGATCGGCGCGGATACGGTGCTCGATGGCTTTGTCATCAGCGGCGGCGTCGGCATCCCCGGTCAGTTGAACAGGCCGATCGGCGGCGGCCTGTACTGCAACGCCGATGCCTCCGGCCGCAGTTGCCTGCCACGGCTTTCGCGGCTGTGGTTCGCTGGCAACAGCGCTGACAGCGGCGCTGCGCTGTTCAATCGCGGCGAAAATGGTGGAACCGCGAGCCCTGACTTGCGCGAGGTCACTTTCAGCGGCAATTTCGCCAGCCAGTATGGCTCCGCCGTCTGCAATTACGGCTACGGCGGCATCGCCAGTCCGAGTCTGGAGAATGTGACATTCAGCTCCAACGTCGCGTCGTCGATGGGCGGCGCCATGGCCAATCAGGCGCAATTGGGTGGACAGGCGAGTCCGACCTTGCGCAGCGTCACGTTCGCCGGGAATACCGGGTCGGGGGGCGCGGCGATGTTCGTCGCCGCCACCGATACGGCGGTGTCGGCGACCACGATCGACGGCGCGATCCTCGCCGATCCGTCCGGTCGGCCAGAGATCATCTATTACTTGAGTCAGGGCTCGGTGGCGATCAGCAACAGTATCGTCGCCGCGGGCTGCCCCGGCGGACAGACCACCTGCCAGAACGTGATAGCGGCAAATCCGCAGCTCGGCACGTTGCAGGACAACGGCGGCGCGACGCCGACGCTGCTGCCCGGCCCCGGTAGCGCAGCGACCGACGCCGGCGCCGCGGCGACCTGCGGCACGACGCCGTACGACTTCGATCAGCGCGGCGTCGCGCGTCCGCAAGGCGCGGGCTGCGACCTCGGCGCGGTCGAGGTACGGCAGACGCGCTTGACGGTCGCCGTCACCGGGCCAGGCTCGGTCACGGCCGACGCCAGCATGCCGGCGGCCACGGCGAGCGGCATCGCCGCCTGCCGCGCCGACAGCGGCACCTGCGGTGCCGGTTATATGGCCGAACCGCAGCCGGCGAGCGCGCTGCTCGATGTCGCCGCGGATACGCACGCACACTTGGCCTCAGTCAGCGACAACTGCGGCGTCGGCGGCGCATCGGCCGGCGCGTTGAGCGGCTCGACCTACGCGCTTGCCGCGTTCGCCGCGAACTGTACGGTCACGGCGACGTTCGCCGCCGACACGCATGCAATCGGCGGATCGATCGGCGGCCTTGCCGGCAGCGGGTTGCAGTTGCAGCTCGACGGCGGCGAAACGGTGACGCCCGCGCCGAACGCCACCACGTTCCAATTCCCGACCGCACTGTCCTGGGGCACGCACTACGACGTCGCCATCGCCGCCCAGCCGACGCAGCCGTGGCAGACCTGCACACTCGACAACGCCAGCGGCGATGTTGGCGACGCGGACGTGGACGACATTGCCGTCACTTGCACGACCAATACCTACACGGTCGGTGGCGGAGTCGACGGACTTGCCGGTGGCAGCGTCGGCGTGCGCCTCAACGGCGGCGAGACGCTCACGCTGAGCGCGAACGCGCCGTTCGCGTTCGCGACCGCGCTCGCCAGCGGAACGGATTACAGCATCGACATCGCACAGCAACCCGACGGCCAGAGCTGCACGGTCGGCCATGCGAGCGGCACGGTCGGCGGCGCGAACGTCACCGACGTCGTCGTCCATTGCGCTGCCTTGCCACCGCACCTGGCGCTGGCGATCGACGGCGGCAGCGCTTTCGCGCGTTATGGCCGGATCGTCGACTACACGATCACGCTGAGCAACGACGGCCACAGCCCCGCCACTGGCGTGCCGGTGGATGTCACACTGTCGAGTGCCTTCGACGGGCAATACGCACATTGGCAATGCTTCGACGGCGGCGCGGGCGCTTCCTGCACCGCGAGCGGTGACGGCCCGCTGCACGACTCCGTCACCGTGCCGCCTGGCCGCAGCGTGACCTGGCACGTCAGCGTACCGGTGCTTCCCGGCAGCGCGGAAGCGGAGGCGACCTTCATGCTCGCCATCGGCGGCGCGCAACCGCTGGAGCAGACCGACACCAAGACGCTCGTGCTGCTGCGCGACGGTTTCGATGTGCCCTACGCCGGCACCTTACGGCTCGTCGGCGCCGACGCGGTCGCGCTCCTCGGCGGCGACGCGACGCGCACGTTCGCGCTGCCGCCACCGAGCGGTGCGCGCATCGACGACGTGCTCGACGCGTGCGACGCGAGCGAATGCGTCGCGGTGCAGCGCATGCCGCTCGCTGCGACGAACGTGCTGCTGCGTCTGATGCATCGCGACGCGCAGGGACGCGAGCACGTTTCGCCGTGGACCGCCGCGCGATCGGATGCGACGCTGGCGATTGGCGGCATGGACGGCGAAAACGGCGTGCGACTGATCCTGCTCGAAGGCGGCGCCGCACCGTTGGCGCTGCCGGTCATCGACCGGCAATGAAAAGGGAGGGCGTCTCGCGCTGGTGCATCCGGCGCGAGGTGCCGACCCGGTGCCGATTCAACGATGGCCCCACCTTGCTGCCGACGCCGGCACGCAGGCGTTGCGGGCGGTGCCCGCTGGCGTCGTTGCCGCCGCGGGACGAGTCGATGCGGGGTTCGCCGTGTTTTCCGCAGCCGGCAACGTATGGTGCGGCGCTCATGCCGGGTACGGCGTCGGCGGGGCATCGCGGGGAATGGTCACGGGTCTCGTGCAGGCAGCGGCGGGTTCAATCGGCGGCATGCTCGCCGGCCGGTGAAACCACTTCCGCACGGTGCCGGCCGGCGCGAGCGCGCTGTACCGGGCGCTTGCACCGGCATGACCGCAATACCGACACGTCGCACGCCTTCGAGCCCGACACGAGGGTCGAGGCAAGCCCGTGACCGGCTCGGGCTGCAGGGCCGACACGATCCCGGCATGCGCGATGGGCGTCCGTGACGACACCGTGCGCGCGTACCGGCGGCGCGCGCAGCGGGCTTGCAGCGACTCCGACACGTCCTGGATCCGGCGTTCCGCCGACTTTCGCAGTGGGTGGTGTCGCTAAATCGGCGTTCCATGGTCGCCACGGAACGCCGAATCCTGCGGGAACGCCTGTTCGAGAATCGGGCGCAGGCTTCGTTCGAGCGCTTCGGCTGCGCCGTCGTGGCCTGCGACGCGCAGAGCGTGCGCGTAGCGCAGGCCGACGCGCGCGGCCTGTGGGTGGCGGGCGCCGGCGACGTCGCGCAGGCGTTCGTAGGCGATGCGCTCGGCGTCGAGCGCGGCAGCGGCGTCGCCACGCGTGCGCGCGAGCGTGGCGCGCGCGAGGTCGGCGCGTGTGCGCGTCCATACGTCGCTGCGCGCATCGCGGGCCAGCACGCGATCGAGCAGCGGCTGTGCGTTGGTCGCGTCACCGCGCATCGCGAACCATTGCGCGAGTGTTGCCGCGGCGGCGAGCGCAGCCGGTGCGGCGGTATCGTCCTTGCTGGCCCAGCCCAGGTTCGCGGCATCGAGCGCCGCGCGCGCGGCCGCGTAGGCGTGGCCGCCGTCGAGCAGCGCTTGCGCGAGGAGCGTTTGCGCATCGAGCGCGCGCGGATCGTCGGCGCCGTAGCGCGTGATCGAGGTGGCGACGCGTTCGCGCAACTGCGGCAAGGCCGCATCGAGTTCGCCGAGGAGAAGGTGCCGGCGCGCGATTTCGAGTTGCACGGCGGCGTACTCGCCGCTGGTCTTGCCGTTGAGCTGCGCCTGCGTGTCGAGGGTGTGGTCGAGCAGTTCGCCGGCTTGCGCGTAGTCGCCGCGGTCGTCGAGGATGACCGCCTGGCGCAGTCGGAACAGCGCCACGAACGGCCCGTCGTCGCCTTGCGCCGCCCGCACGATGTCGAGCGCCTGCCTCATCGCCGCGTCGGCGCCGGCCGCGTCGAAGAGGGCGGCGCGGCTCTGGGCCTGGCGCGACAACGTCATCGCGGCACCGACCGAGGCGCCGCTGCCGTCGGCCTGGTGGAGCGCGATGCCGCTCGTGCAGGCGCGCTCGGCGGCGACCTGTTCGCCGCGGTTGGCGAGGATGATGCACCGGTTGTTGTAGGCCGCCGTCAGCCGATTGTCGGCAGTGTTGCGCAGGGCCAGGTTCATCCGCAGCGTGGTGTCGGCCGAAACCTGCGCCGCGGCATAGTTGCCGGCGCGGTTCTGCGCCAGCGACAGCACCATCCAGGCGTTGGCGATCGCCTGCGAGCCGGCCGGGGTGAGCCGCTGCGCCAGTTCGAGCGAACGCCGCGCGGCATCTTCGGCCTGCGCGGCCGGAAATTCGCCATTGGCAAGCAGGTTCGCCAGCGCCTCCAGGCAGCGTGCGCCGGCCAGCGGATCGTCGACCGCCGGGGACAGGTTGAGTGTGGCCGCCTCGCGCATGAGGCCGGCGGCGCGGTTGTTGTCGTTCATGTGCCGATAGGCGTTGCCGACCGCCTCGAGCAAGCGTGCCCGCAGCCGCGGCTCGGCCACCAGTTCGAGGTCGATGCGGGCGGCACCGGTATCGAGCACCTCGCGTGCCGACAGGTCGTGGCGCAGCGCGGCGTTGAGGTTGGCGTCGCTGGCCGCGAACAGCGAGGTGAGGAAGTCGGTGGCACGCTCGGCGGTACGCGCCTGCGCGCGCGCCTCGCGCTCGGCCAGCACGGTACGCCAGGTAAAGCCGGCGGCGATGACGCTCATCGCGATGGCGGCCGCGAGCGGCCAGCGGTTGCGCCACAGGAAGCGCCGCATGCGGTAGCCGCGCTGGCCGCGCCGCGCCAGCACGGGGCGCGCAGCGAGGAAGTTGCGCAGGTCGGCGGCCAGCTCGGCCACGCTGGCGTACCGCTGCGCCGGTTCGCGGCGCAGCGCCTTGAGCACGATCGCATCGAGGTCGGCCGGAATGCGCCGTGCCGGGGCGACGCTGCGGCTGACGGAGGGGCCGCCGGCGATGGCTGCGCGCGTACTGCGGCTGGGCGGCGTGATCTCGCCGGCGACGACCGCATTGGCGCGCTCGTGTCCCGAGCTGATGTGGTCGAACGGGCGCACGCCGGCCACGAGTTCATACAGCACGACACCGAGCGAGTAGATGTCGCTGGCGGTGCCGAGCGGTTCGCCGCGGATCTGCTCGGGACTGGCGTAGGCCGTGGTCATCGCGTTGAGCACGGTGGTGGCGTTGCCGCCGGCATCGGCGTCGAGCAGGCGGGCGATGCCGAAATCGAGCAGCTTGGCTTCGCCGCTGCGGTCGACGAGGATGTTGGCCGGTTTGAGGTCGCGGTGGATGACCAGGCGCCCGTGCGCATACTCGACCGCGGCACAGATCTTGAGGAACAGCGCGATGCGCGCACGCAGCGCCGGCGCATGGGCATCGCACCAGCGGTCGACGCGTTCGCCGTCGACGTATTCCATGGCCAGGAACGGCAGGCCATCGGCGCCGATGCCGGCGTCGACGAGGTGGGCGATGTTGGGATGCGACAGCGCAGCGAGGATGCGGCCCTCGGCCAGGAAGCGCGCCAGCTCGCCCGCCGTGGGCGGCGCAGCGCCGCGCAGCAGCTTGAGCGCGACGCGCTGGTGCACGCCGGCGCTGTCGCGCTCGGCCAGCCAGACCTGGCCCATGCCGCCCTCGCCGAGCCGTTCGAGCAGGCGGTAGTGGCGCGGTGCGTCGGTTTCGATGCGGCCGGTGGTGACATCGCGCCGCAGCGCGTCGATGCGCTGCAGCGCCGCGGGCGCGCTGTCGTCGTCGCATTCGGCGCAGTCGATCAGCCACTCGGTTTCGCGGCGCAGCGCGGCGTCGTCGCCACAGGCAGCGGCCAGTCGTGCCGCACGCTCGGCGCGCGGCAGGTCGAGCAGCTCGTGCGCCAGCGCCTGGGCGCGGCCGTAGCGTTGGTCGGACCCGCCCATGCCCGCTGCGCTCAGGACGCCAGTTCGCGCTGCAGCCAGGCCCGCGCCATGCGCCAGTCGCGCACCACGGTCGGTCGCGCCACCGTGAGCGCGTCGGCGATTTCCTCCAGTTCCATGCCGGCGAAGAACTTGAGGTCGACCACGCGCGCCTGCCGCGGACTGATCTGGGCCAGGCGTTCGAGCGCGGCGTCGAGACCGAGCAGGTCGGCGGCGGCGACCGGTAGGTCGATCTCGTCGATGGCGACGCGTTGCTCCGAGCTCGGCCGCTTGGCGGCAGCGCGGCGACGCGCGTGGTCGACGAGGATGCGCCGCATCGCCTGCGCCGCGAGCGCGGCGAACTGGGCGCGGTTGCCGGCGTCGAGGTTGCGCTGGCCGAGCAGGCGCAGGCAGGCCTCGTTGACGAGTGCGGTGGTCTGCAGCGTGTGTCCCTCGCGCTCGCCGCGCAGTGCGCGCGAGGCCAACGACTTGAGCTCGGCGTAGACGAGCGGCGTCAGTTGGTCGCGTGCGGCGGCGTCGCCGCTGTTGCAGCGCTCGAGCAGGCCGGTGATCTGGGCGGTATCGAAGGAATCGGGCATCGGTGCGCTGCGGGCGCTGGATGGCCACAGCATAGCAATGATCGCGGCTTTGCCCCTGCGTCGGGGTGGGCGCATGATCCGCCGTCGCGGCGATCTGCGCGTATGTCCACAGCCGACCACTGCGGCGGCGTCGGAACGGGGGGCAGCCATGCGTGTCGTGGGGATTCGGCGGGAGCGGGCGAGGCGATGCGCGCGTGGCGGCGCGTGGCGCGCGGTGGCATGGCTGGCGTGCATGGCGTGCGGGTGGGCGCTGCCGGCCGCGGCGGCGATCCATACCGTGACCAGCGCTGCCGATGCCGGCAGCGGCAGCCTGCGCGAGGCGCTCACGCAGGCGCTTGCCTCCAGCGACGCGTTCAACACGATCTGGTTTGCGCCGGCGCTCGACGGCCAGGCCATCAGCCTGACCACGTTCACCAATCCGGCCGGCAGCGGCGCGCCCGGCGCGGCGGCGACCCGCCAGTTCGGGCCGGCGGCGTTTTTCATCAGTGGCGGCAAGAGCATCCTCATCGATGCCACGCACCGGCTCGCGCATGGCGTCACGATCGAGCGCGCGAGCGGCGCGCAGCAAGCGTTCCGCCTGTTCGACGTCGATGGCGACAGCGCGTTGTCGCTGCGCGGGGTGACGTTGCGCGGTGGCCATGCCAAGGGCGGCGATGCCGGTCATGGCGGCGCGGCGCTCGGTGCCGGTGGCGCGATCTTCAACCGCGGTACCGTGAGCATCGAGGACAGCACGCTGGTCGACAACACCGCGCAGGGCGGCGCCGTGCTTTCCGCATCGAGCGCGACCGGTGGCGGCGGCGTCGGCGGTGCGGCGGTCGGCAACGATGGGGGCAGTCCCAATGGTGGCACCCTGTCGGCGCTGGTCGGTTGGGGCGGCGGCGGCCGCATCCCGAGCGACCCACCGCAGTTCGGCGGCGGCGGCGCCGGTCTGGGCGCGCCCGGTTCGACCGGCTCCAGCGGTGGCACCGGTGGTTTCGGCGCCGGCGGCGGTGGCGGCTCGACGCCGGGTGGCGCCGGATTCGGTGGCGGTGCGGGCTGCGCCAATGGCGGTGGATCAGGCGCCGGCATGGGCGGTGCGATCTTCAATGACGCCGGCACCGTCGTCATCGGCAACAGTACGCTGAGCGGCAATCGCGCCCTGGGTGGGGCCAACGAAGTCTGCACTGGCATCGAGAGCTTCGGTCACGCGGAGGGCGGCGCGATCTTCAACTACAGCGGCCGTCTCGACGTCAGCTTCAGCACTCTGGTGGGCAACGCGATCGGTTGGGCCATGAGCAATGGCGCCAGCGGCATGAACGATGGTGGCGCGATCTATGGCATCGGCGACTACGCCTGCGCCGGCCAGGGCAATGCCTGCGGACGCGACCATGCGCAACTGCTGGTCGCCGCCTCGATCGTCACCGGCAACACCGTCGACAGCCTCGCCGCGAGCGGAGCGATCAACGACATCGCGATCAGTACGGGCGCGTTCGCGTTGCTCAACGGCGTCGCTGGCAGTGCGGGCGACCGCAACATGATCGGCCACGAGGCCGGCTTTGCGGGGAGCTGGCTCGTGACCGGAGTGCCGCCGCAACTGGGTGCCCTGGCCGACCATGGTGGTCCCGCATGGACGCTGCTGCCGGCAGCCACGAGTCCGGTGATCGACCGGATCGACCCGGCGCAGTGTCCGGAGCGACATGACCAGCGCGGCGTCGCGCGGCCACAGGGCAGCGCTTGCGACATCGGCGCCGTCGAGTACCGCGGCAATCCCCAGCTCACGGTCAGCGTCGCGGGTGGCGGCAGTGTCGGCGCCGACGCCACGCCGGCGCCGGTCGCCGGCGGCATCGTGGCCTGCACGGCAACGGGCGGCGGCTGCACCGCCACCTATGCGGGCGAAGGCAGCGCACCGCAAGCGGTCACGCTGCACGCGATTGCGGCCGGTGGCGCGAACTTCGTCAGCTGGAGCGGCGACTGCAGCGGCGGCAATCCAGCCATCGTCGTGACGATGGCTGGCGCGCGCAGTTGCCATGCGCAGTTCACGGCGGCACCGGTCTACGCGCTGACCGCGAGCGTCGACGGCGGGCATGGCGCGATCTCGCCGGCCACCCAGTCGGTGCCGGCCGGTGCCACCGCGCAGTTCGCCCTGCTGCCCGATCCGGGCTATCGCGTCGCTGCGGTGTCGGGCACCTGCGGTGGCACGCTCGACGCCGGCGGCGGCACCTTCACCACCTCGCCGGTCCAGGCCGCCTGCACCGTGGTGGCGCAATTCGCCCCCAACCTGCATCAGGTCGCTGCCGCCGGCGGTGCCGGCGGTGCGGTTGCCCCCACACTGCAGGTCGTGGCCGAGGGCGCCACGGCCACGCTGGCGGTGTCACCGCTGCCGGGCATGCACGTGGGCGCGATCGGTGGCACCTGCCCGCAGGGCAACCTCGTCGGCAACGGCTATGCCAGCGGCGCGATCGTCGCCGATTGCACGATCACGATCGGCTTCGAGGCGATCCTGCACACAGTGACCGCGAGCACCGATGCGCATGGCTCGATCACGCCGCCGACGCAGAACGTGGCCGAGGGCAGCAGCGCAACCCTGACCATTCTCGCCGATCCGGGCTACCACCTGGCCGGCGTCGACGGCAGTTGTGGCGGCCAGGCCAACGGCGCGACCTACACCACAGCGCCGATCAGTGCCGACTGCACCGTGCACGCGCATTTCGCTGCCGACCCGACTGCGGTGCTGGCCGTGAGCGTGTGCGTGTGGGGCAGCGACGGCACCTGCACGGCGCAGGACGACTATGCAGCCTATGGCGCCAGCCGCCTGTATGTCGTCACGGTCAGCAATGCCGGCGCCGCCGCCGCCAACGACGTGATGCTGGCGACCGCCGCGCCGGGTCTCGATGATGGCGCCACTTCGTGGGTCTGCATCGGTGCGGCCGGCGCGAGCTGCACCGCGGCCGGCAGTGGCCCGCTGGTCGAGAATGCCGTGAGCGTGCCCGCCGGTGGCAGCTTGAGTTGGCTGGTGACCTCGCAGGTGCGTGAGGACGCCGCCGCGCCGACGCTCGTCTACCAGGCCACGCTGTCGCGGCTGAGCGCGCCCGTGCCGAACAGCACCAGCCAGACGGCGTGGCTCGTGATCCTCCGCGATGGCTTCGAGGCGAGCGGCGCCGCCGCCACCGCCACGCAAGCCGCGACGTGGTCGGGGCAAGAGCCGTTCGCGTGGCCGTTGCCGACTGCCGCGCGCGATGGCCTGCAGGTGCTGCTGCGGGCGCGGGCGCCCGACGGCGCCGGCTTCCGCGTCGAGCGCCTGTGCGTCGGTGCGACCTGCTGGCTGCGGCTGCTCGTGTCCGACGCCAGTGGCGTGCGCGCGAGCGGCTGGCAGCCCTGCGCTGCCGGCGCGCAGCTGCAACTGCACACGGGACGCGCGGGCGAGGCCAGCCTGCTGCTCGACGGCGGCGGCGTGGCGCTGACGCTGCCACTGCACGCCCGTGCCGAGGGCTGGCTGATCGAGCGCATCGACCCCGACCAATGAAGCTGCGGAGGAACGCGATGAACACACCCCATGATCTTCCGCCCACGCTGCGGCGCGAGCCCCTGAGCGAATCGATCGACCGCGCGCGGCGTGACTGCCTGCGCCGGTTCGCCGGCGCGGCGCTGCTGCCGATGCTGGCCGGAACCGGCCTCGGCGGCTTGTTGGCCAGTGCCGCCGCGCGTGGCGCCGATAGCTGCGCGCAGACGCAGGCGCCGGCCAACGATCCTTCCTACAGCGACGCGATGGGCAAGGTCGGCTCGGTGCTGGCGGCCGGGCTCAATCTGATTCCCGAGGTCGGCGGCGTGCTGAGCCTGTTGCTTACCGTGCTCTGGCCGCTGCCGAGCCAGCAGCCGCAGCCCGACATCTGGAGCGAGATCAAGGGCAAGGTCGAGTCACTCATCGAGCACGACATCGACAATCTCGTGCTCGACCAGATGCAGCAGTCGGCGACCGGCGCGCACGACGCCCTGCTCGGCTTCCAGCAGCTCGTGCAGGCCTACGAGACCGAGCCATCCGAGCAACTGGCCAGCGCGATCCAGCAGAGCATCTTCAGCACCCACCAGATGCTGCTGCAGCAGGCGCCCTCGTTCCAGCCCAGTGGCTGGGCCAAACCGGTGCTGCCCTACTTTGCGCAGTTCGCCAACATGCACCTGGTGTTCCTGCGCGACGTGATCTGGTTCGGCCAGCGGCGCGGCCTCGTCGAGGGCGTCATCGACTACTTCCACCAGCAGTTCGACGTCGTGGTCAACCGCTACTGCCGGCATGTCGATGCGACGCTGCCTTCGCTGTTCCAGGACTACGAGCAGCGGTTCCACGATGCACGCAGTCAACTCGATGTAGTGGTCTGCGATGCGGGCGGAGCGTTGGTCAATCCATCCGACTTCGTGCGTCTGGCCTCGGGTGCCTGGAAGGCGCGCAAGAAGCAGGTGCAGATCCACAGCGCATACACCTTGATGGTGCAGGACTTCCGCGACCGCTGGCCGACCATGCTCAATCGGCTCGATGGCGCGGCACCGCCGCTCACGCGCGAGTTGTTCTACGGGCCCTACGGCATTCCCGAACTGCGCGACATAGGCCTGTGTCCGGGCAATCATTGCGTGGCGCCGGACTACACCTTGCCGCAACAGGATTACCCCTTTGTCGGCTTGCCGACGCCGGCGCCGGTGGCTGCGATCTCGTACCTCAGCGGCAACAACGAAGGCGGCATCACCCACTGGTTGTCGCAGATCGTCGTCAATCGTGCCGGCGACGGCGCCGCTGCGCCCAACAACGTCTACGTGCTCGATCTGCGGCAGAAGTCGGTGGTCGCGGTCAAGGTCGTCGTCGCACAGTACAAGTGGGAGGATGAAGGCTTCAACCGCTATGGAGCGGCTGGCGGCCATGCGATCGCCCGCCTTGACCTGACGCTCGACGACAACAGTACCGTGCAGTTCGGCGAGGCCAATGTCACCACGCTGCCGGGCAGCAACCACACCACGATCACCTACGTGAGCAACGATGTGGGACTGCCGCCGGGCCATCGACTCAGCAGCGTGGAGGGCCTGTCCACGGTCACCACGTTGTACAAGAAGCACGCCCACAACGATCACGACGGTCATGTCAGCGCCGGCAGCCTCTACGTCGGCGCGCGGCTGATCGATCCCGATACGCCGTTGCCTGCCGGGCTGATTGCCAACCTCTACGTGGCCAGCGCGAAGACGCTGACCGTGCAGCAGGCGGTGGCGATCGTTGCGCGCTCGTGGGCCAATCGCGGCAAGGCGCCCTCGTCGACGCGGCTGGCCGCCATGCTGGAGGCGGCCCGCGTCGCCGCCGCGCGCGAGCAATGGGACGCGCGGCGCGCCGAGTTCGCGGCGCGCCTGCGCAGCGCCGCGGCCAAGCGCGGCTAGCGCGCCGCGGCCGGCCGCAGCGGCACCACCGGCGGTTGTATAGTGCGCGCTGCGCGTGGCCGCGCGCCGCGTGCTCGCGCGCCGCCTGCCGCACCCGTCCCCAGCCCCGGCCCGTCATGTCCACCACCGAAGAACTCAAGAAAGCCGCCCTCGACTATCACCGCAGGAATCCCCCCGGCAAGATCAAGGTCACCTCGACCAAGCCCGTGGTGACCCAACGAGAGCTGTCGCTGGCCTATTCGCCGGGTGTGGCGGCGGCCTGCGAGGAGATCGTGCGTGATCCGGCCGAGGTGGCCACGCTGACGGCGCGCAGCAACCTCGTCGCGGTCATCACCAACGGCACCGCCGTGCTCGGCCTCGGCGACATCGGTCCGCTCGCCGCCAAGCCGGTGATGGAAGGCAAGGGCGTGCTGTTCCAGAAGTTTGCCGGCATCGACGTGTTCGATCTCGAGATCGCCGAACGCGATCCGGACAAGCTGGTCGACATCATCGCCAGCCTCGAACCGAGCTTTGGCGGCATCAACCTCGAGGACATCAAGGCGCCCGAGTGCTTCGAGGTCGAGAAGAAGCTGCGCGAGCGGATGCGGATCCCGGTGTTCCACGACGACCAGCACGGCACCGCGATCATCGTCGGCGCGGCCGTGCTCAATGCGTTGTTCATAGCCGGCAAGAAGTTCGAGGACATCAAGCTCGTTTCCACCGGCGCCGGTGCCGCCGGCATCGCCTGCCTCGACATGCTGGTGAGCCTGGGCGTGAAGATGGAGAACATCTGGGTCGCCGACCGGCTTGGCGTGGTGTGGCGCGGCCGCAAGGAGGAGATGGATCCGAACAAGTGCCGTTACGCGCGCGACACCGCCGCGCGCACGCTCGACGAGATCATCGACGGCGCCGACGTGTTCCTCGGCCTGTCCGCGCCCGGCGTGCTCAAGCCGCAGATGGTCGCGCGCATGGCGCCGCAGCCGATCATCCTCGCGCTGGCCAATCCGACGCCGGAGATCCTGCCCGAGGAGGCACGCGCGGCGCGCGAGGACGCGATCATCGCCACCGGGCGCTCGGACTATCCGAACCAGGTCAACAACGCGCTGTGCTTTCCCTACATCTTCCGCGGCGCGCTCGATGTCGGCGCCACGGTCATCAACGAGGCGATGAAGGTGGCCTGCGTGCAGGCCATTGCCAAGCTGGCGCGGCGCGAGATGACCGATGTGGCGGCGCGCGCCTATGGCGGGCAGAGCCTGTCATTCGGTCCCGACTACATCATTCCCAAGCCGTTCGATCCGCGCCTCATCGTCGAGCTGGCGCCGGCCGTGGCGCGCGCGGCGATGGAGTCGGGCGTGGCGACGCGGCCGATCGACGACCTGCGCGCCTATCGCGACAAGCTCAACGCCTTCGTGTTCCGCACCACGCTGGTGATGAAGCCGGTGTTTGCGCGCGCCAAGGCCGATCCCAAGCGCATCGTCTACGCCGAGGGCGAGGAGGAGACCGTGCTGCGCGCGGTGCAGCACGTCGTCGACGAGGGCACCGCCAGGCCGATCCTCATCGGCCGTCCCGCGGTGATCCAGGCCCGCATCGAGCGCCTGCACCTGCGCCTCAAGCCGGGCGTTGATTTCGAGCTGTGCGACATCGGCGACGACCCGCGCTTCAAGGACTACTGGACGCTGTACCACGAGCTGCTGCAGCGCGACGGCGTGACGCCCGACAGCGCCAAGCAGATCGTGCGCTCGCGCGCCACCGTCATCGCCGCCCTGATGCTGCGGCGTGGCGAGGCCGACGGCCTCATCTGCGGCATCGTCGGCCGCTACCACAAGAAGCTCGGCTACCTGCGCGGCATCCTGCCGCTCGATCCGGGCGTGGACACGTTGTCGGCGATGAGCGCGGTGTTCAACGACCGTGGCGTGTTCTTCTTCGTCGATACCCATGTCGCGGTCGAGCCCGACGCCGAGCACATCGCGCAGGCGGCCGCGCAGGCTGCGCTGCGGCTCAAGCTGTTCGGCATCACGCCGCGGATCGCGGTGCTGTCGCACTCCAATTTCGGCAGCCATGTCGACGCCAGCGCGCAGAAGATGCGCCGCGTGGTCGAGCTGCTGCGCGAGCGCCTGCCCAGGGTCGAGGTCGAAGGCGAGATGCATGCCGACACCGCACTCATTCCCGAGGTGCGCGAGCGGTTGTTCCCCAATTCGCGGCTCGGCGGGATGGCCAATGTGTTCGTCTGCCCGAGCATGGATGCGGCCAACATCGCCTTCAACATGACGCGCGTGATGACCGATGGCGTGGTGCTCGGCCCGATCCTCATGGGGCTGTCCAAGCCGGCCCACGTGCTCACCCCGGCGGCGACCGTGCGGCGCGTGTTCAACATGACCGCGCTGGCGGTGGTGGAGGCGCAGATCCGCAGCGCCAGTGCGCCGGCGCCCGCCACCGAAGGCACGGATTGATGCGGCGCCGGCCGCTGCGGTGCCGCATCGCGGCAGCGGGCGCCGGCAAAAAATTCCGCATTTCAAGCCGGCAAAACACGCGCATCGGGCAAAAAAAAACGCTACGCTAGGCACAGCGACGCAAGCGATGCGCCGCGCTACCCCCACGGAGAAACGACAACCATGGCTACATCCAAGAAGCCGGCTGCGGGCAAGAAGGCCGCGTCGAAGCCGATCACCGAACCGCTTGGCAAGTCCGGGCTCGTGTCGCACCTGGCCGAGCATGCCGCCGTCGCGGCGAAGGACGTGCGCGCCGTGCTCGCCGCGCTCGAGCAGGCGGTCGCCAATTCGGTGCACAAGAAGGGCGCTGGCCAGTTCACGCTGCCGGGCCTGCTCAAGATCACGGCGGTCAATGTGCCGGCCAAGCCCAAGCGCAAGGGCATCGATCCGTTCACCAAGGAAGAGCGCTGGTTCGCAGCCAAGCCGGCTTCGGTGAAGGTGAAGGTCCGCGCGCTCAAGAAGCTCAAGGACGCTGCGCAGTAAGCCGCGCGCCGTTCCTGTCATCGCTTCACACACCGCCGGCCTCGTGCCGGCGGTGTCGTTTGTGGTCCCCGGCGTGGCCCGGCGCTTCAGTCGCGCGTGCCGCCGCTGCTGACCACCTGCAGCGGCGAGGACAGCGCGATGTCATTGCTGCGCAGGCACGCCAGGATCTCCAGCAGCAGTTCGCTGCGCACGCTTGCCAGCCGCCGCGGGTTGGCGATGTAGGCGGCCACCGCGAACACCAGCGCGCCACCGGCGATGCCATCGAGCAGCACTGACGGCGCCGGGCGCTCCAGCACTTCGGCGTGGGCCGTCACCGCCTGCAGCACGATCTCGCGCACGTGCGCGGCGTCACTGCCGAGCGGCAGTGGCAGCAGAAAGCGCACGCGGCCGTCGGCATTGGCCAGCGTGACGTTGCGCACGCTCTTGGTCACCAGTTCCGAGTTGGGCACGATGACGGTCGAGCGATCGGCGAGCTGGATCTCGGTCGCGCGCACCTTGATGCGGCGGATGTCGCCCTCGACGTCGCCCAGTACCACCCAATCGCCGACCTTGACCGGGCGCTCGACGAGCAGGATCAGGCCCGACACGAAGTTCTGCACGATGGCCTGCAGGCCAAAGCCGATGCCGACCGACAGCGCGCTGGCGATCCAGGCGATGCGCTCGAGGCTCAGGCCCAGCGCCGCCAGCGCGATGCCCACCACCACCACGATGCCGAGCCAGCCGAGCAGGGTGGTGATCGAGTCGCGCATCGCGGCATCGAGCCGCGTCGTCGGCAGGTAGGTGTGGCGCAGCCAGTGCTGGACTCCGCGCACCAACGCCACGCCGACCACGAGCGCGAGCGCCGCGCCCACCACGGCCGATGGCGTGAACGAGAACGAGCCGATGCCAAGCGTGTTGCCGCGTCGCAGGACCCGGTCGACGAGTTCGCCCGGATCGGCGCCCAGTGGCGCCAGCACCGCGAGCAGGCCCAGCGTCATCGCCGCCAGCCGCAGCAGGCCGGTGCCGAGTACGGCCCACTGGTCGAGCGTGCGCTGGCCCAGCCCCAGCGAGCGCGTGAGCCAGGCGCTGCGCGAATGGACCGCCGCCGCGAACAGGTCCTCGATGAAGCACACCAGCAGATACAGCAGCGCGGCGACGACGATGCCGCCGACCAGTTGCTGCGCGAGCTGGTAGGCGAGCGCGATGTAGCCGGTCGCGGCGCTGACCAACACCGCCAGCACCGCCGCCCATGCGATCGCGATGACGGCACCGATCCAGGCCGGCCGCGTCACTTCCTCGGGCGGCGTGGTCGCGTGGTGCGTCATGCGCAACAGGCCCCAGCCGACGATGAGCGCGTACAGCACGCCCAGGCACAGGCTGCCAAGCATCGTCGCCGATACCCCGGCGCCGGCGAGCTGGTAGAAGTGGTGGATGACGATGGCGCAGCCCACTGCCGCGCCGAGCAACCACGGCAGCGCGCGCAGGCGCCGCGCGATCGCATCGTCGATCGGCGCCAGTCGCCATGACGGCCGCGTCGGCGACAGCAGGCCGCTGCCGATGCCGGCGACGAAACCTCCCCACAACATCGCCGTGACGAGCGCGGTACGCAACACCCGCGTGCTGTCGTCGGCGCTGGCGTCGGCATCGCTCCAGCCGAGCAGGATGCTGGCGCCGAGCCAGGCGCCGAGCGTGGTGCCGGCGGCGATGAGGAACGCGGCCAGCGAGCGGCGCAGGCGCCCGGCCTGCAAGCGCGCCGCGATGCGCGGCACGAGCACGCGTCGCGTCAGCCACGGCAGCAGGCACAGCACGCCCAGCCCGAGGGCGCCAGCGCCGAGCGCGCGCGGCAGGTTGGCGGCGGCGAAGCTGCGTTCGAACGAGGTGCGCGTCTGCGCCAGCAGCGCCTGCAGCGCGGCGCGGTCGCGGTCGAGGTTGCCGTCCAGTTCGCGCCAGAAGGTTGCAGTGAGCGGTGAGGCCGTGCGCTGCGACAGATGGCCGAGAAAGCTGGCGCGACGTGCCTGGCTGATCGCGGCGCTGATCTGCGCCGCATCGACGAGGATGAGCCGCGCACGACGCAGGTCGGCATCGGTGCTGGCGCGCTGCCGCTCGAGGTCCTTGCGCTGGGCGCCGATGTCGGCGGCCTCGCGCGTGCCGTCCTGCGGCAGCGGCCCGAGTTCGGCGCTGCGGGCATCGAGCGCGTCGAGCAGCGGCGTGCGTTCGTCGATGAGCGCCTGGGCGCGCCCGACGAGCTCGTTGTTCTGGCTGCGCAGCGCATCGAGCCGGGCCGAGTCGAGATCGCCGGTCGCCAGTTGCTTGCGCATGTCGGCGAGCTGTGCGCGGGCGCCGTCAAACAGTTTGCTGGCGTCGATCGGTTCGGCGCTGCTGGGCAGTGCGCCCAGTGCGAGCAGGCCGATGAGGAAGCGGATGAGGATGCGCATCGGCGCATCATCGAAGGCCGCCGGGCGAGCGTCAATCGGCGCGCAGCGGGCGCGATTCGTGCGTGCGCCTGCGCGCTGGCGGCGCGCTCAGTGCGGGCCGAACACGTCGGCGCCGAAACCGGCGAGCCCGTCGGCGCCGGCGTAGCCGAGGTGATCGAGGCCGAAGTTGTCCTCGACCCAGCGCAGCAGTGCATAGTGGTTGTAGGGCACGTCCGACACCGTGCCGGGCTTGATGCGCGGTGACAGCAGCACGGCGCCGATGCGACCGCCGCCGGGGCCGTCGATGCCGGGCGGCGGGCCGCCGGGCAGCGGCCGCGCAGCGCAGCAGCCACTGGTGTCGGCCATCGTCGCCTCGTCGAAGGTGATGATGATGAGGCCGCCACGCCGGTACGCGGCCGAGGCCATGATGCGCGGGATCCACTGGCGCAGAAAGTGGTCGACCGAGACCAGGCCGCCCGGTTCGCCGTTCTTGCACGGCGCATCGTGGCCGTCATGGCACAGGTTGGGCGCGATGAAGCTGTAGTTGGGCGTGGTCGCGAGCTGGCGCAGGTCGCGGTCGAGCACCTTGAGATTGACCACGTGGCGCTGGCAGCGCGCGCGATCGTCGATGATCGAGTGGAAGTACACGAACGGGTTGTGCTTGGCGGCGTACTGGTCGCGTGCGGTCGCGCGCCGCGTGGGATCCTCGCTGCCGATCTTCGCGTGCGCGCAGCTTGCCGCCTCGCGCCGGGGGTCCTTGCCCATGTCCTCCATGTAACCCTTCCAGCTGCGACCGGCGGCCGTGAGCTGGTCGGCCACGGTGCGCACCTGGGGCGGGTACACGCAGCCTTCGCCCGGCAACTGGCCGGCGGCGTCGAGCGGGCCGCTGGCGACGAATTCGCTGAACACCGTGCAATCGTGCTGGGTCGCCTTGTTCGGTGCCTGGCCACTGATGAGCGCGATGTAGTTGCCCAGGCTCAAGTGGCCGATCGCGTAGTACTGCCGCAGCAGCGCCCCCTTGGCGGGCAGCTCGTGGGCCAGGTAGGGTGCTGCCGACGCCGCGCCGAAGGTGGTGTCGTAGAGCTGGTTCTCGAGGACGATGATGAACACGTGCTCGAACGGCGCCGGCGCCGCTGCGGCAGCACGCGCGCCCGGCGGCATGCCGGCGAGCAGCAGCAACACGAACATCGGCCACAGGGGCAGGCGCATGACGGACTCGGTCAGGGCATGCGGGCGCCCGGTGGCGCCCACATGCCGGTGCTCACATCGTGATCGGGTTGGGCTTGTCGGGATCGAGCTTGTACTGGCGGATCGCGCGCGCCACATCTTCGGGGTTCATCTCGCCGTCGGCCGCCAGCGCGCTGATCGCCGCGTGGGCGATCCAGTAGCGATCGATCTCGAAGAAGCCGCGCAGGTTGTCGCGCGTGTCGGAGCGGCCGTAGCCGTCGGCGCCCATCGACACGAAGCGACGACCGGCCGGCACGAAGGCGTGGACCTGATCGGTGACCGCGCGCACGTATTCGCTCACCGCCACCACCGGCCCCTTGTGCTCGGCCAGGCACTGCGCCAGATGCGACACGCGCGGCTGCTTGGCCTGCGGATGCAGGCGATTCCAGCGTTCGCAGTCGTAACCGTCGCGTGCCAGCTCGGTGAAGCTCGGGCACGACCACACGTCGGCCTTGACGCCGAAGTCGGCATCGAGCAGTTCGGCGGCCTTGACCGCCTCGAGCACCGAACCACCGGCGGCCAGCAGCTGCACGCGCGGGATCTTCTTGTTCTTGCTCGCGCCGGCGTCCTTGAACAGGTACATGCCCTTGACGATGCCGTCGTAGCAACCTTCGGGCATGTCGGGGTGGATGAAATTCTCGTTGGTGGTGGTGATGTAGTAGAAGACGTCGCGCTGGTCCTCGAACATCTCCTTGACGCCGTGGTGCAGCAGCACCGCGACCTCGTAGGAGAAGGTCGGATCGTAGGCGCGGCAGTTCGGCACGGTGCCGGCCATGAGCTGTGATGCGCAGTCCGAATGCTGCAGCCCTTCGCCCGGGAAACTGGCGCCGGCGGTGGCCCCGATGAGGAAGCCGCGCGCGCGCTGGTCGCCGGCGGCCCAGATCAGGTCGCCGACGCGGCGGAAGCCGAAGAACGAGTAGTAGATGAAGAACGGCAGCATCGGCTGGTTGGAGATCGAGTAGCTCGTCGCCGCGGCGATCCACGACGACACGCCACCGGCCTCGGAGATGCCCTGCTGCAGCACCTGGCCTTCCTTTGCCTCGCGGTAGTACATGAGCTGGTCGGCGTCCTGCGGCCGGTATTTCTGCCCCTCGGGCGCATAGATGCCGATCTGGCGGAACATGCCTTCCATGCCGAAGGTGCGCGCCTCGTCGGCCACGATCGGCACCACGCGCGGCGCGATCTGCTTGTCACGCAGCAGCAGGTTCATGCCGCGCACGAGCGCCATCGTGTTGGAGATCTCGCGCTCGCCGCTGCCCTTGGTGATCTGCGCGAAGCTCGCCAGGTCCGGCGCCTTGAAGGCCTCGCTGGCCTTGCTGCGACGCTGCGGCAGGAAGCCGCCGAGTTCGCGGCGGCGTTCGAGCATGTACTTGACCTCGGGCGAGTCCGGACCCGGGTGGTAGTAGGGCACTTCGGCCAGCTTGTCGTCGGGAATCGGCAGCTGGAAGCGATCGCGGAAGTGGCGCACCGCGTCGTTTTCCATCTTCTTCTGCTGGTGGGTCGGATTTTCGGCCTCGCCACTGCCGATGCCCATGCCGTAGCCCTTGACCGTCTTGGCCAGGATCACGGTCGGCATGCCGGTGGTGTGGGTGGCCGCGTGGTAGGCGGCGTAGATCTTGTGCGGGTCGTGGCCGCCACGATTGAGGCGCCAGATGTCCTCGTCGGAGAGGTTGGAGACCATCGCCAGCGTCTCGGGCGACTTGCCGAAGAAGTGCTCGCGCGTGTAGGCGCCGCCGAAGGCCTTGCAGGCCTGGTATTCGCCGTCGACGCAATCCATCATCACCTTGCGCAGCGCGCCGCTGGTGTCGCGCGCCAGCAGCGGGTCCCAGTAGCTGCCCCAAACCACCTTGAGCACGTTCCAGCCGGCGCCGCGGAAGCCGCCCTCGAGTTCCTGGATGATCTTGCCGTTGCCGCGCACCGGGCCGTCGAGGCGCTGCAGGTTGCAGTTGACGACGAAGATGAGGTTGTCGAGGTTCTCGCGCCCGGCCAGCGCGATCGCGCCGAGCGATTCGGGCTCGTCGATCTCGCCGTCACCGATGAAGCACCACACCTTGCGATCGGTCTGCGGCATCAGGCCGCGGTTCTCCAGATACTTCCAGAACTGCGCCTGATAGATCGCCTGGATCGGACCCAGGCCCATCGACACGGTCGGCACCTGCCAATACTCGGGCATGAGCCACGGATGCGGGTACGAGGACAGTGCGTGATGCGGCGCGACCACCTCGTGGCGGAACAGGTCGAGTTGCTCGGCGCTGATGCGCCCTTCGAGGAACGAACGCGCATAGATGCCGGGGCTGGAGTGGCCCTGGTGGAAGATGAGGTCGCCCGGATGGTCCTTCGACGCCGCGCGCCAGAAGTGGTTGAAGCCGACGTCGTACAGCGTCGCCGACGAGGCGAAGCTGGCGATGTGGCCGCCGAGGCTGCCCGGCTTGCGGTTGGCACGCACCACCATCGCCATCGCGTTCCAGCGCAGGATGCAGCGGATGCGCCACTCCATGTGCGCGTCGCCGGGGGACTTGGCCTCGAGCTCGGGCGGGATCGTGTTGATGTAGTCGGTGGTCAGCGGGAACGGCACCTGGCCGCCGGCACGGCGCGTCTCGGCGACCATGCGCTCGAGCAGGTACTGCGCGCGGTCGGTGCCGTCGGCATGGATCACGCCCTGCAGGGCCTCGGTCCACTCGCGCGTTTCGCGTGGGTCGAGGTCCTGGTCGAGGATGTCGGTGAGCTGGTTCATGGCTGGATCTCCGTCTGCGGCGGCGGGCCGGGGCGGCGGCGCCGTGGCGTGCCGGGTTGGCGATGTGGGAAGGCGCAGTTTAGCTCACCGCGCCGCCCGGCGATCCGCCGGGCGGTGCCCCGGGCGGCACGCGGCGCACCGTCGCGCGGCGGTCACGGCGGGCGTGTCGGCATCGCCCGGGCGATCCCGATGTCTTTTTGGCGCGCGATTTGGCGTATCGACATTCAGGGGCCCATGTCGCGTCGGCGTGGGCCCGTTCACCGTCACAGGGGAGATTCTCATGCGTTTGCACGTTGCGGCATTCATCGTTGCGCTCGGCGGCATTGCCGCGGCCCCGGCGCACGCCGATCTGGTCGTCTACGACGACGCCTTGCAGAACGGCTTCGGCGACTGGTCCTGGGGTGGCGGCAGCAATTTCGCCAACCCCTCCCCGGTGCACGGCGGCAGCGCGTCGATCGCATTGACCGGCAACAACTACAACGCGATTTCGCTGACCAAGGCCGGCGCGGGCTTCACGAGTGCCGCCTTCCCGAACCTGCGCCTGTGGGTGCACGGCGGCAGCAGCAGCAACCAGGCCTTGACCTTGACCCTCGAAAACACCGCGCCGGCCGCTGAGGCCAGCGTCGCGCTCAACACCTACATTTCCGGTGGCGGACCGACCGCAGGCACCTGGAAGCAGGTGACCGTGCCGCTGGCGAGCGCGTTTCCGACCCTCGCACAGTTCGACCGCATCAACATCATGAGCAATGCCGGCGGCAGCCAGCCGACCGTCTATTTCGACGACATCGTGCTCACCAGCGCCACGCTCGATCCGATCTTCGCCAACGGCTTCGAGGGCAGCGCACCGCCGGCCGGCAATGGCCTCGTGCACGAGCAGAACGTGGCCGTGGCCGGCATGCTGAGCGACCGCTTCACCTGGCGCGACAGCCTGGCCCGCCCGCGCGTGGCGGTGCTGGCGCAGAACAATGGCGCGGCCGGCCCCGGTGGCGCCCGCGGCGGCGCGCTGCGCGAGTTCCGCTACCAGACGCCGGCCAACGCCACCCGCGTCGCGCAGGTGAGCACCTACGGCAACGGCGGCTACGCCGGCTTCGGCTACGTCGTGTCGCATTCGGCCTGGCTCGGCAACGTCTGCACCGGCGACGACTCGCCGCTCGGTGGGTTCATCGCGGGGCAGTTCCAGCGCGTATTCACCGGCCGCCACCATGCGATCTTCCGCTTCACCCAGAACTATCCGCGCAACTGCCGCCAGAGCGGCGCGCCGCAAAGCGTGCCGTTGCCGGTCACGATCGACTGGGTGTTCGCCACCGGGCGCGACAATCCGCTGTGGGCCGTCACCTTCGACATGAGCAGCCTGCCGGCCAACTACCTCAACGACGATTCGCGTGCGCCCTACGGCGAGCTCGAGTTCGACGGCGACGGCTCCAAGAACGTCAGCGGCGTCGCCTGGGGCGACCTGTGGAAGTTCACGACCACCAGCGCACCGGTCACGCTCAACAGCAGTTGGACCTGGAACCAGCCCAATACCGTGCCCTACGTGAAGGAGTGGATCACCGACACCGACGCCACGATGGGCCTGGTGCAGACCCAGACGCTGGTACAGCACGATGCCGGTGGCGGTCGCAATCCGTGGTGGCACGACATGACCCAGTTCTGGAACAAGACCTCGGCCAATGGCGCTGCCGGCGACGGCTACCTCATGCCATGGCAGGGTGAATGGCCCTACCAGGCGATCGCGTGGAGCATCGGCAGCGCCACCCCGACCAACAACACGCGCCTGACCTGGGGCACCCAGTTCGGCTTCCTCGGCCAGTCCAGTTACGCCTCCAACACCAATGCGGCCGACGATGGCCCGATGCGGTCGGGCTATCCGCGGCAGAGCTACTCGGTCTACGTGGTGCTCGGTGCGCACAGCACCAGCCCGATCGAGGCGCAGCGCAGCGAAATCGAGGTCGCGCAGGCGCTGACCCTGACGGCGAGCGTCGGCAGCGTGGCCGCCAACGGCCCGGCTGGCGTCAACCGGCCCGACACGATGAGCTACAGCCCGGCCGGCTTCGACCCGGTCTACGGCGCGCTCACGTTCGGCGCCGCCGGCAACGCGCTCGATGCCAACGTCGCGGTCGGCAGCGGCACGCTGCGCCATCCGCTGATCGTCGTGCGTGGCTACACCGCCAGCGGCTATCCCACGCTCAAGCTCAATGGCCAGACACTGGTCATGGATCAGGACTGGTTCCCGTCGCTGCGCGCGGGCAGCAACGAGTTGTGGATCACGCTCAACCGCGACCTGAGCGGGGCGAGCAACCGCCTCGTGATGACGCCCTGAGCGTGCCTCGCGCACGATGCGGCCGCTGCGATCCAGGGACGGATCGCCGGCGCGCAGTCGCGGCGCAAGCGGTGTTCAGGCCGCTGGCAGCAACTTGCCGGGGTTGAGGATGCCGGCCGGGTCGAATTGCGCCTTGATCGCGCGCATCAGGTCGAGCGTGGCCGCATCGATCGCCCGCGGCATGAAGTCACGTTTGGCCAGGCCAATGCCGTGTTCGCCCGACAGGGTGCCGCCGAGCTCGATCACGGCCGCGAACAGGCCGTCGAGGGCCGCCACCGCGCGTTCGCGTTCGGCGTCGTCGCGCGGCAGCAGGTTGACATGCAGGTTGCCGTTGCCGGCATGACCGAAGCACACGATCGGCAGGCGGTGGCGCTGTGCCAGTTCGCGCGTGGCCGCCACCAGTGCAGGCAGGCGCGATACCGGCACCACCACGTCCTCGTTGATCTTGTGTGGCGAGATCGTGCGCAGCGCCGGCGACAGTGCACGCCGTGCGGCCCACAGCGCCTCGACCTGGGCGCCGGTCGCGGCCAGGTCGAGATCGATGAGGCCCTCGCCCTGCGCCGCCTGTGCCACCGCCTGCATCGCTGCATCGATGCTGTCGGTTTCGCCATCGACTTCGAGCAGCAGCATCGCGCCGGCCACCGGAATCGCCTCGCCGCCGTGCGCGCGCGCCAGCCGCAGGCTTTCGTCGTCGAGGAACTCCAGCGCGCAGGGCGCCACCGGCTGCGCCATGATGCGCGCCACCGCGCGTGCGGCAGCGGCCACATCGCGGTAGGTCGCGCGCAGCGTGCGTTTGTCGCCGGCCAGTGGCGTCAGCTTGAGCGTGGCTTCGGTGACGATCGCGAGCGTGCCTTCCGAGCCGATCAGCAGATGGGTGAGGTCGTAGCCGGTCGCGCCCTTGGTGGTGGCGCTGCCGCAGCGCAACGACGCACCGGCGCCGCTCACTGCGCGCAGCGCGAGCACGTTGTCGCGGGTGGCGCCGTACTTGACCGCGCGCGGCCCGCCCGCGTTGCAGGCGATGTTGCCGCCGATCGTGCACAGCGCCGCCGAAGTCGGATCGGGTGCCCAGAACATGCGGCGCGGCGCCAGCGCCGCCTGCAGGTCGCCGTTGAGCACGCCGGGTTCGACCACGGCGATGCGATTGTCGACGTCGATGTCGATGATGCGCTGCATGCGTTCGAAGCTGGCCACGATGCCGCCGGCGGTCGGCACCGCCGCGCCGGTGGTGCTGGTGCCGCTGCCGCGCGCGAGCAGCGGCAACCGGTGCCGCAGGCAGCAGCGCACCAGCGCCAGCACCTGGTCGTGGCTCGCTGGCCATGCGACCGCTGCCGGCTGCGCCTGGCGGCGCGAATCGTCGCTGCTGTAGCGCAGGCACTGCCGCGCATCGGTACTGAAGGCGGCGCCGAAGATGGCTTGCAGCTCGGCGTGGGCGGCTTGCGGTAGCGACATGATCGAAGGTCCATCGGCTTGCAGCGAGCCTGTCACTGTACGCCGCCGCGGCGCCGGCCGTGCTATCGCGGCGTGCGGCGGGCCAGCGCACGTTCAAGCATCGCGCGCGGTCCCGCGCAGCGTTGGGCGCGCCGCGACTGCGATCGCGTGGCGGTCATTGCACCGGCTCGAACAGCTTGACCACCTTGTCCACGCCGTTGACGTCGCGCACGATCGTGGTCACGGCCTCGTCCTCCTCGGCGGTGACGCGACCCATGAGGTAGACGACGCGGTTGACCGTGGTCACGTTGACGCGCATCGGGTCGAATCCGGGCAGGCTGGTCAGGTCGAGCAGGGCGGTCTTGGCATGGGCCGTGATCGTGTTGTCGCGCCGCCGTGACCAGAAGCCCTGCGGTTCGCCGATGGCCAGTTCGTTGACGACGCGGCGCGTGCCCTCGAAGCCACTGACCAGGCGCTGTGCGCGCTCGCGCAGCGCCTGGTCGCGCACGCTGCCGGCGAGCAGGATGACGCCGTCGTACACGGTGATCACGACATCGTTGCGCAGCGCCAGCTCCTTGTCCTTGTTGAGGTCGTTGTAGGCGGCCAGGTAGATGCGCTTGTCCTCGGCCCACGTCGCCATGCCGCGCCGGTCGTGCACGGCGCTGCCGCCAACGGCGGCGCCACCGACCACGGCGGCAAGACAGCCGCCCAGCAGCGGCAGCAGCACGATGAGCGCGAACGTGGCGACGAGAGGGCGAAGACGCATGGGACGATTCCTTGGTGGTGGCGCACGGCGGCGCCGGTGCAGGTGAGCGTGCATTGTGGGGGTGCAGCATGAACCGGGCTCAACAGGCATCGAAGGCATTGCGTCGCCAATCGAACTGCGGCTGCGCCGGCGGGCCGGCGATCGCGATCACGTCGAAGCGGCAGGCGCACCGCGCGAGCTGCGGCTGGCTGGCGAGATAACTCGCCGCCGCACGCTGCAGGCGCAACCGCTTGTGCGCGCCGACCGAGTCGATGCCGTCGCCGAAACTGCCGCCGCGCCGGTAGCGCACCTCGACGAACACGAGCGCCTCGCCATCGAGCATGACGAGGTCGAGTTCGCCATGGCGATAGCGCACGTTGCGCGCGAGCAGTTCGAGGCCGGCCCGTTGCAGGTGGGCGAGCGCGAGTTCCTCGGCGTGCGCGCCGGCCGCGTGGGCCAGCGGGCGCTGCGGTTTCACTGCGCGGGCACCGGCGTGGCCTCGAGCGCGCCGGTGACCGGCACGGCCAGACCGTTGTCGAAGCGGGCCCAGCCGACGAGCCGATGCACGCGGCCGAAGTGATCGGCCGTGAGCTGGCCGGTGGCGCCATTGAGATAGGCATCGGGATGCGCGACGAGCCAGTCGATGTAGGGCAGCAACGCATAGGCATCCATGCCGAAGGCGAACAGGCGCCCGCCGGCGCCGTTGGCGCTGTCGATCTGGGCGGTCACCGCGCTGCGGTCGGGTCGCCCGGCGATCGGGCCGAACAGCCACGGCGCATCGCAGAACTCCACGCCATTGAGGTCGCGGTCGAGCGTGGCATTGGCATCGCCGGCGTAGATGTGCGAGGTCGCCAGCACCGGCACCGCTACGCGCGCGGCGCGCAACTGCGCCACCAGCAGCCGCGCCTGCTGCGGACGCAGGCTGATGAACACGGCCGCCGTGCCGTCCTGGGCGAGGCTGGCGGTGGCCTCGCGGATCGGCGCCGCGTAGTTGATGTCCTTGTCGGCCAGTTGCACCTGCGCTGCGATGGCGCCGCCAGCGGCCTCGAACTGTGCGCGGAACGCGCTGGCGGCACGATTGGCCCAGTCGGCATCGGCGCGCATGATCGCCGCCTGGTGGATGCCGCGCTGGAGCATGCGCTCGGCCACCTGGGCGCCTTCGGCTTCGGGCAGCAGGCCGTATTCGGCGCTGCCGGCAGGCGGCACCTCGCCGGTATCGGGATGGTTGAGCGCCAGCAGCGGCGCGGTGAGGCTTTCATGGAACAGCGCGCCGACGGCTTCGCGCAGCAACGGACCGACCACGCGATCGGCGCCGTCGGCCACTGCCTGGCGATAGGCCGCGATCGCGTCCTGCGAGTTCCTGCCCGAATCGTAGATGCGCAACTGCGGGCGCTGTGCCGGTGGATCGGCGAACCAGGCCGTCATGAAGCCGTCGCGGATCGACTGCGCCACCGCCGCCACCGTCGAGCTCTGCGGCAGCAGCAGCGCCACCTGCCGCGGCGCGCGATAGCCTTCCGCACGCAGGTCCTGGTCCGCCGCGAGCGTGTCGATCTGCCGGCTCGGTTGCGGCAGGTTGCGCGGCAGTGGTTCGCCGCGCTCGCGCAGCGCCTGCTCCAGCCACGGTCGCAGCGGATCGTCGCCGCCGAGGCGCTCGGCATCGGCGCGCAGCGTCGCCAGGTCGAGTTCGGCCAGCAGCGCGCGCAGGGTCTGGCGATTGGCATCGCGTGCACCGCCCTCGAGCGTGCGGTCGAGCTCGGCGCGCGTGCGGGCGGCGGCGAAGGTGTCGCCGCGCGCGAGTTCGTCGCTGGCGCGTTGTTCGAGCCGTTCGGCGGCGTCGAGCGCCGGCGGCAGCGCGCGCTTGCCGGTGCCGGGGCCATGCGTGGCGGCGGGCGCGGTGGCAGGCGTCGCGTCGGGTCGCCGCAGCAAGTCGCTCGCCGGCGTGCAGGCGGCGAGCAGGCCAGCCAGGGCACACGCAGCGAAGGGGCGCAGCACGGCGCGCCGGCGGTCGGTCGGGGTCATGGCAGTCGCCCACGGATTGCGATCGCTGCGATCATAGCCGATCGCGGGCAGCGGCCCGCCGCGAGGAGGGGCGCATGAGCGCGCAACGTGGACGACTGTGGGTGGTGGCGACGCCGATCGGCAATCTCGGCGATTTCGCGCCGCGCGCGCGCGAGGTGCTGGCGCAGGTGGCGTTGGTTGCGGCCGAGGACACGCGCCACAGCGCGCCCCTGCTCGCCCAGGCCGGCGTGCACGCGCCGCTCATGGCCTTGCACGAACACAACGAGCAGGCGCAGGCGCAACGCATCGTCGCGCGCCTGCTGGCCGGCGACGATGTCGCACTCATTTCCGACGCCGGCACGCCGCTGGTCAGCGATCCCGGCTACCGGCTCGTGCGCGCCGCGCGCGCGGCCGGCTGCGAAGTCTCGCCCGTGCCGGGGCCGTGTGCGGCGATCGCCGCGCTGTCGGTGGCTGGCATCGCCAGCGACCGCTTCGTGTTCGAAGGATTCCTGCCGGCGCGCCCGGCCGCCCGGCGCGAGCGCCTGCAGGTGCTGGCGGGCGAGACGCGCACGCTGATCGTGTACGAATCGAGCCATCGCATCGTCGAGACGTTGGCCGATCTTCGCGCGATCTTCGGCGACGAGCGCGAGGCCGCGTTGGCGCGCGAGCTCACCAAGCGCTTCGAGACCGTGATCGCCGCGCCGCTGGCGCAGATCCATGCGCGCGTGATCGCCGACGGCGACCAGCAGCGCGGCGAATTCGTGCTCGTGGTCGCGGGCGCGCAAGGCGGCGAGGAAGCGGCCCTGCTGGCCGAAGGTCGGCGCGTGTTCGCGCTGCTGCGCGAGGAGCTGCCTCCCGCCCGCGCGGCCCGGCTCGCCGCCGCGATCAGCGGCGCACCGCGCAAGGCACTGTATGCTGACGCGGTCTGAGCTGTAACCAATGCTGAGGTCAGTTCCATGAATCCGCTTCAATCCACTGCTGCCGCTGCCGACGTGGCGTCGCCGGCGCGGCGTGTCGCCGCGATCGCGCTCGGCATCGGCATGGCCGCGCTGGTCTTCGCGCTGATCGATGTCGGCGTCGCCCGCCTTGCGCTGGCGCGCTTCCCCGATCCGGCGCAGGCGCTGGTGTGGTCGCGCATCGGCGGCTTCCTCGCCATGCTGCTCGCGCTCGGCGCCGGTGTCGAAACGGCGTGGCTGGTGTGGCGCGCGCGCCGCGTCGAGCGTCGCTAGGCATCGCGCGCGGCGTGCCGGGACTCGCCGGTTCAGCCGCCGGTCGTTACACTCGGCCCCGGAGTCGGCCAGACAACCGCGACGTTCATCCGAGCGCCGAGGAAAGTCCGGGCTCCACAGGGCAAGGTGCCAGGTAACGCCTGGGCGGCGCGAGCCGACGGAAAGTGCAACAGAGAGCAGACCGCCGATGGCCATCGGCGCCAGGTGCCGCAAGGCACGTCGGGCGCCGCTGGATCAGGCAAGGGTGAAACGGTGCGGTAAGAGCGCACCGCGAGTCCGGCAACGGACCGGCACGGCAAACCCCACCTGGAGCAAGACCGAATAGGGGGACCATGACGTGGCCCGCGTCGTCCCCGGGTTGGTCGCTTGAGCCACACGGCGACGTGTGGCCCAGAGGAATGGTTGTCCACGACAGAACCCGGCTTATCGGCCGACTTCTTTTTTTTTTGCGGAACGTCCTGTTCCGCGCGCTTCGAGGCGCGCCATGCCATGACCGGCAGCGGTGGCTTCGAGCCGATCCACTCGCGGCCATCCATGGCCGCGCTGTCCAAACGCGGCTTGCGGAACGTCCTGTTCCGCGCGCTTCGAGGCGCGCCATGACCGGCAGCGGCGGCTTCGAGCCGATCCACTCGCGGCCATCCATGGCCGCGCTGTCCAAACGCGGCTTGCGGAACGTCCTGTTCCGCGCGCTTCGAGGCGCGCCATGACCGGCAGCGGTGGCTTCGAGCCGATCCACTCGCGGCCATCCATGGCCGCGCTGTTCGAGTGGAGCATTGCGCCAGGTTGGGTTGCGCGGGCTGCGTGCGGGTGCGGGTGCGGGTGCGGGTTGCGCTGCGCAGGTGCGCGTCGCCGCGCGCGGTGCGGCTGGGGTCGGTGGCGGATTCCGGTCGCTGCGCGATCGCGCTTCAGGGTTCGAAGCCGTTGTTGAACACCACATCGTCGAGCACGATCTGGCCGTTGCCGAGGTGTCCTGGTCCGGCCAGGAACGGCACCATCAACGCTGCGGCCTGTGCCGGCTCGGGGCTCGGCCGGTCGAGTGCGTCGCTGTGGCCGGAGAAGTCGCCCAGCACGATGAGGTCGCTGCGGAAGTTGTCCTGCCAGCCCTGCGCCTGCTCGAGCAGCGGATTGCCGACGCAGGTGCGACCGAGCCACTGCCCGCACAGGCTCTGGTGCCCGCCGCTCGGCGGCTCCTTGTCGGCCCACACGAAGCCGGGATCGCCGCCATTGAGGATCGGCACGCTCACGGTATGGAAGGTATTGCCTTCCACCAGGGCGCGGACTGGCCGCCCGATGTCCAGTGCATGCCAATAGCCATCCTCGAACAGGTTGCCGGCAATGTGCAGCAGCGAAAGCTGGTCACCGCCCGCGCCGGCATCCGGCGCACGTCCGGCGAAATGGCGGATCCAGTTGTTGTACAGGCTGATCGCATCGCCATTGCCGAGCAGCAGCAGATTCCAGTAATGGCGTCCGTTGCAGTAATGCGAGATCTCGTTGCGGCCGTCGAAATCATTCCACGAGATCGTGATGTCCTTGGCCGCTCCGTAGCCGGTGACGATGAACTGGCGTCCGATCCGGTTGAACCGGTTGTGGTCGATCCACACGCGGCTGGCATCGCTGATGCTGATCGCATCGCCCACGAAGATGATGCCGCTGTTGATGCGCTCGAAGGTGAGGTTGCGGATGATCACGTTGTCGGCGCCGTTGCCGATGCGCAGACCCTTGCCGCGCAGCACGGCGTCATTGCCGACGCCGAGCAGGGTCTTGTTCGAGCCCACGCGCAGTGGATTGTTGCCGGCGGCATCGTAGGTGACGTCGAACACGGGTCTGCCATCGCAGTGCGTATCCTGCGGGTTGAGCATGACCAGACGCTCGTTGGCCAGTGGCGCCGGGCAGCTTGAGTAGTCGCAGCCGGGGCGGGTGGCGCTGCCCTCGCTGCCGGTGAAGTCGATCGTTCCGGCAACTTTGATGATGCGCGGCGTGTGGTCGGTGCAGGTATTGCCTTGAACGCTCGAACACAGCGCGGCGGCCAGGCCTTCGCGCGTGTCGACGGTGACGACGTCGCCGCCGGCACCGCCGGTGGTGTTGCGGGCAAAGCCGGTCGGCAGGCGTGCCGAACCGGCCGGCAACCAGATTCGCGCACGCAAGGCGACCGTCGCATCGCCCGCGGCGGCCGACCACACGCCAAGCGCCGGTCCGTCCGCAGGGAAGCCGGCTGGCACGGCGACACCGACCACGCTGGCCTGCGGCCAACCGCTGGCCTCGAAACCCGGCTGCGTCCAGTCCAGGCCGGCTGGCGTCGATTGCACCCGCCACAATGCGGAGCTGCCGAGGCGGCCGATGTCGCCGCCCAGCTCGGCCATCACGAACGGCGCGCTGCCGACGCCCTTGCTGGCGCGCAATGCGATGACGTTTTCGCCGGCCTGCAGGTAACGGGCATGCAGTTCGAGGCGACTGGCCTCGGCGCTGCGGCCAATGTAGTGACCATTGACGTAGACCTCGACCTGACCGCTGCCCTGTACGGCCAGCCGATAGTGCTGCAGCGATTGCGCGAGGGCTGGTTGCAAGGCTGCGCACAGCGCCAGCACGATCCATGCGAACCCGATCGGATGCCGGTGCACGAGGTTGCGTGCCGCCGACGCATGCCTGGGCCGCAATTGGCGGCTCGATGGGTCGAGGGCAGTGGGTGCTGTCGGTGCGCACATCATCGGCTTTCCCGCGGATTCGTCATGTCTGGACCGACCATACTCTCACGTATGGACCGGGTCGGTCCGTGCGCTGGCGCACGCGACGGGGTGGGCATCGGCTCGATCGGCCATCGAGGTGGCCTGCGGCCGTGTGCAGCCGTGGCGGCCGGTTCCTCATCGCGGCTGGGATAGGTTCGAGGCCGCGCCTGCGTGACCACGGTGGCGACAAGCAACAACCATGCCGTCAACTGTTTCAATGCGTTGCGCCAGACATCTCCATGAGGCCGCAAGAGTGACTCGCTGCGCTGTCACAAACGCTGACGTCTGCTCGATCGAATCGCCCCGGATTTTCCTTGACAGCCCGATACTTGCCGCCTAATGTGGGTTTCGGTGGGTTTTCGTGGTGAATCGTGGTTTATGTTCCAGGGTGAGACAGCCATCACGCTCGATGACAAGGGCCGGGTCGCCATTCCCGCCGCCTATCGCGAGGCCGTGGCCAAGACCGGCAACCGGCTCGTCATCACCTACAACCCGTTCGAGCTGGGCTGCCTGTGGATTTTCCCGCAGGCGGCGTGGGAAGAGTTGCGCGACACGGTGGTCGGCTATTCGAGCATCAAGGCCTCGCACCGCAACCTGCAGATGAAGCTGATCGGTGCGGCTGCGCATGTCGAGCCCGACGGCAACGGGCGCATCCAGATTCCGGCCAGCCATCGCCGTGCAATCGGCATCGAGAAGCATGCGGTGCTGCTCGGCATGGGCGGCAAGTTCGAGTTGTGGAGCGAGCAGGCGCACCAGGCAAAGATCCAGCAGACGATCGGGGAGGAAGACATCACCGAGGAAATGCTCCACCTGAAGTTGTGACGGACGCGCCGTGACACACGCATTGCAGGTGTTGGGGCACGAGCCGGTGATGCTGACGCAGGTGGTGGCAGGCCTGTGCATCAAGACGGATGGGACGTATCTGGATGGCACCTTCGGTCGCGGCGGTCATGCGCGGGCGGTGCTGGCAAGGCTGGGGCCGCAGGGCCGGCTGCTGGTGATGGATCGCGATCCGGAGGCGATCGCAAGCGCGCAGCGCGAGTTCGCAGGCGATGCGCGGGTGGCGGTGCGGCACGGCAATTTCGCCGACATGGCGGACTGGCCGAGTGCGCTGGCGGGGCTCGACGGGGTCATGCTCGATCTGGGCGTGTCCTCGCCGCAACTCGACGACGCCGGACGGGGTTTCAGTTTTCAGGGTGATGGACCGCTCGACATGCGCATGGATCCGACGCGGGGCCTGAGCGTGGCGCAGTGGCTGGCACAGGCTGGCGAAATGGAGATCAGCGACGTGTTGTGGCGCCATGGTGAGGAACGGATGAGTCGACGCATCGCCAAGGCCATCGTCGAACAGCGGCGCGAACGCCCGCTCGTGACGACGCGCGAGCTGGCCGACCTCGTCATCCGCGCGATCGGTCGGCGCGAGCCACACAAGCACCCGGCCACACGCACGTTCCAGGCGCTGCGCATCCACATCAACGACGAACTCGGTTCGCTGCAGGCGGGACTGGCGGCAGCCGCGCGCTGCCTGCGCCCCGGCGGCCGACTGGCGGTGATCAGCTTCCATTCGCTGGAGGACCGCATCGTCAAGAACTTCATCCGCGGCGAAGTCGCGCGCGCACCGCGCCGCGGCCTGCCGCTGCCGCCGGTCGCACCGGCGCCGCTGCTGGCGGTCGGTCATGCGATCCAGGCCGACGCCGCCGAAGTCGCGCGCAATCCGCGCGCGCGCAGCGCCGTGCTGCGCATTGCCTGCAAGCGCGCGGAGGCGGCATGAAGCTAGCCGCCGCGCTCGCCCTGTTCCTGCTGCTGGTTGCGGTGCTCGCGAGCGCCAGCGCGGTGGTCTACGTGCGCCAGCAGAACCGCGTCGACTTTGCCCAGCTCACGCGGCTGGGCACCGAGCGCGACGACCTCAACTTCGAGTACGGCCGCCTGCAACTCGAGCAGGCGACCTGGGCCGACAACAACCGCATCGACCAGATCGCGCGCGAAAAGCTCGGCATGGTTGCGCCGACCGCGGCCAGCACCGTGGTGATCCGCCGATGAACGCCCGCCTGCGCCCGGCGCATGTGCGCACCCGCCTGCTGGTGGTCGCGGGTGTGCTCGGCCTGGCCTGCAGCGCATTGATCGTGCGCGCGGTGGACCTGCAGGTGGTGCGCAAGGATTTCTACCAGGAGCAGGGCGATGCGCGTCACCTGCGCGACCTCGAGATCCCGGTGTCACGCGGCACCATCTTCGACCGCAACGGCGAGCCGCTGGCGGTGTCGACGCCGGTCGACTCGATCTGGGTGAATCCGCAGGAAGTGCTGACCCATGCCGACCGCATCGGCGAGCTGGCGACCGCCACCGGTCTCGACGAGGACGCGCTGCGCCAGCGCCTGCGCGAGCGCGCCGAGGCCGGCAAGGAGTTTGTCTACGTCAAGCGCCACCTCAACCCCGACGATGCCCAGGCCGTGCTCAGGCTTGGCATCGGCGGCGTGTACAGCCAGCGCGAGTTCAAGCGCTTCTACCCGGCTGGCGAGGTGATGGCGCACGTGCTCGGCTACACCAACATCGACGACCACGGCCAGGAAGGCGTCGAGCTGGCCTTCAACGACTGGCTCGCCGGCACGCCGGGCGTCAAGCGCGTGCTGCGCGACCGCAAGGGCCACGAGGTCGAGAGCGTGGAGCTGCTGCGCGAGGCGCAGCCTGGCCGCGACCTCACGCTGTCGATCGACCGCCGCATCCAGTACCTGGCCTACCGCGAGCTCATGGCCGCGCTGCGCAAGCACAACGCGCGCTCGGGTTCGATGGTGGTGCTCGACGTCAAGAGTGGCGAGATCATCGCCATGGTCAACCTGCCCTCGTACAACCCCAATGCACGCGGCGCCGCGCCGGCCGACTACCGGCGCAACCGCGCCGTCACCGACGTGGTCGAGCCGGGCTCGACGATGAAGGCGGTGACCGTGGCGGCGGCGCTGGCGAGCGGCAAGTGGAAGCCCGACACCAAGGTCGACACCGCGCCGGGCACCTGGAGCTTCTACGGCCACACCTTCCACGACACGCGCAATCACGGCCTGCTCGACGTCACCCACGTCATCACCGTGTCGAGCAACATCGGCGCCGCCAAGATCGGCGGCTCGCTGCCGCGCCAGGACATGTACGCGATGTTCCACGCGCTGGGCTTTGGCCAGGTCAGCGGCAGCGGCTTTCCCGGCGAAGCCAGCGGCTACCTGCCGATCCCGAAGGACTGGGGGCCGGTCGAACAGGCCACCATCTCGTTCGGTTACGGCCTCAACGTGACCCCGCTGCAGATCGCGCGCGCCTACGCCGCGATCGCCGATGGCGGCATCCTGCATGTGCCGACCTTCGTCAAGGGCGGTGGCGACACCGGCGAGCGCGTGATCGACGGCAAGGTCGCCGCCCAGGTGCTGGCGATGCTGCAGACCGTGGTCGCGCCCGGCGGCACCGCGCCGACGGCCGCGATCCCCAACTACATCGTCGGCGGCAAGACCGGCACCTCGCACCAGTCGGCTGCCGGTGGCTACTCCAACCGTTACGTGTCGCTGTTCACCGGCGTGGTGCCGGTCAGCGATCCGCGACTGGTGGCCTCGGTGGTGATCCACGACGCCGGCAGCAATTCGGCCGGACTCATCAGCTATGCCGGTGGCTACGTGTCGGCACCGGTGTTCGCCAAGGTGATGGACGGCGCGTTGCGCCTGCTCGACATCCCGCCCGACAACGTCCGCAACTGGTACGTCGGCGGCCCGGCCGTGCCGGCCTCCGTGTCGCCGGTCACGCCGGTGGTCGAGCCCGATGCCGAGGCGCTCGGCAACATGACCGAGGTGGCCACGCCATGATGCGTCGAGCCATCGGCCAACTGCCCGCATCGCGCCACGGTTCGTCCCGCGGCGCGCCCGCGTGCGCCCGCAGGCTGTGCGAACCGCGGCTGCAATCGCCAGCCGCCCCGCAAGCGGAGCGCACATGAGCGAGCGTCGACCCATGAGCCTGCACGAACTGTTGGCTGGCCACGCCGACTGCGGCGGTGCCGGTTCGATCCGCGTGCATGGCCTGACTCTCGATTCGCGCCGCGTGGCGCCGGGCGATGCGTTCGTCGCGCTGGCTGGCACGCGCAGTCATGGCATCGAGTTTGCCCCCGCGGCATCGGCGCGCGGCGCGGCGGCGATCCTCGCCGACGCCACAGGGATGGCCGCCGCGCGCCCGATGCCCGCGTTCGACGTGCCGCTGATCTGGATCGACGACCTGCGCGGGCGCCTCGGCGCGATCGCCGCGCGCTTCTGCGGTGACGCCTCGCGTGCGCTCGAGGTGGTCGGCGTGACCGGCACCAACGGCAAGACTTCGACCGTGCAGCTCATCGCGCAGGCGCTGGCCGGCGCGGGTCGGCGCGTGGCGACCATCGGCACGCTCGGCGCCGGCCTGCACGGCGCGCTGCAGGCCGGCGAGCGCACCACGCCCGACGCGATCGAGCTGCAGCAACGGCTGGCCGACTTCCGCGACGCCGGCGCCAGTGCCGTGGCGATGGAAGTGTCCTCGCACGCGCTCGACCAGGGCCGCGTCAACGCCGTGGCCTTCGACGTGGCCGTATTCACCAATCTCACGCGCGACCACCTCGACTACCACGGCACGATGGCGGCCTACGCTGCGGCCAAGGCGCGCCTGTTCGACTGGCCCGGCCTGCGCGCGGCGCTCATCAACGTCGACGACGACTTCGGGCGCGAGCTGGCTGGGCGCGTGGCCGCTGCCGGCACGGCGCGCCTGCTGCGCTACGGCATCGACGCGGCCGATGCGCAGATCCGCGCGCGCGCCATCGAACCCGGCGCGCATGGCTTGCGCTTCGAGCTCGTGACGCCGTGGGGCAGCGCCACGCTGACCACGCCGTTGCTCGGGCGCTTCAACGTCGCCAACCTGCTTGCGGTGGCCGGCACGCTCGGCGTGCTCGGGTTTCCGTTCGAGTCGATCGTGACCGCACTGACGCGCCTGCAGCCGGTGGCCGGGCGCATGAACCGCATCGGTGGCGACGGCCGGCTGCCGCTGGTGGTGGTCGACTACGCGCATACGCCCGATGCGCTCGAACAGGCACTCACGACGCTGCGCGCGCATTGCGCCGGCGCACTGGTATGCGTGTTCGGCTGCGGTGGCGAGCGCGATGCGGGCAAGCGCCCGCAGATGGGCGCAATCGCCGAGCGTCTGGCCGACCAGGTCATCGTCACCGACGACAACCCGCGCGGCGAAGATGGCGATGCGATCGTGGCGCAGATCCTGGCCGGGCTCAGCGATGGCGGACGCGCCCGCGTCGAGCGCGACCGCGCGCGCGCGATCGCCGCCGCGATCGCCACCGCCCGCGCCAACGACATCGTGCTGGTGGCGGGCAAAGGCCACGAGCCCTATCAGGAGACGGCCGGCGTGCGCCGGCCGTTCGACGACCTCGCGGTCGCCCGCACGGCGCTGGAGGCCCGCCCATGCTGAGCTGCCGCCTCGCCGACATTGCCCACTGGACCGGCGGTCGCCTGCACGGGCGCGACGTCGGCATCGACGCCGTTGCGATCGATTCGCGCCAGCCGATGCCGGCAGCCCTGTTCGTGGCCCTGCGCGGCGAGCGCCACGACGGCCATGATTTCGCCGCCGATGCCCGCGCCCACGGCGCCGCGGCACTGCTGGTCGAGCGCAAGCTCGCGCTCGACCTGCCCCAGGTCGTGGTGGCCGACACCGGGAAGGCCCTGGGCGAGATTGCGCGGGCCGTGCGCCGGCGCAGTCACGCGCGCGTGATCGGCATTACCGGCTCCAACGGCAAGACCACGGTCAAGACGCTGCTGGCGGCGATCCTGGCGCGCCACGGCCGCACCCACGTCAACGCCGGCAACTACAACAACGAGATCGGCCTGCCCTTGACCCTGCTGGCGATGCCGGCCGACACCGAATACGCGGTGCTCGAGATGGGCGCGGGCAAGCCCGGCGACATCGCCTACCTTGCGCGCATCGCGCAGCCCGACGCAGCCGTGGTCAACAACGTCGCCGCGGCGCACCTGCAGCGCATGGGCAGCCTGCAGGGGGTGGCCGAGACCAAGGGCGCGATCTACCGTGCGCTGCCTGCCGACGGCCTCGCGGTCATCAATGCCGACGATGCGTTCGCGGACTACTTCGCCGTGCTGGCCAGTGGCCGGCGCGTGCTGCGCTACGGTCTGCTGCGCACCGCGCAGATCAGCGCCGCAGTGGAGGTCGATGCGCCCGAGTCGGGCCGCTTCCGCCTGCTCACGCCGAGCAGCGGCAGCGACATCGACCTGCCGCTGCCGGGACGCCACAACGTCGCCAATGCGCTCGCCGCGAGCGCGCTCGCGTTCGGTCTCGGCGTCCCGCTGGCGACGATCAAGGCCGGCCTCGAGGCGGTTGCGCCGGTGCCGGGCCGGCTCGCGCGCATCGCGCACGCCAGCGGCGCGCTGCTGATCGACGACAGCTACAACGCCAATCCCGGTTCGTTCGCGGCGGCGATCGCGACGCTGGCGAGCCAGTCGGGCGAGCGCGTGCTGGTGATGGGCGACATGGCCGAGCTGGGCGAGGATGCGCCGCGCCTGCACGCTGAGGTCGGCGCGCTGGCCAGGCGCAGTGGCATCGAGCAGCTGTATGCGGTCGGCCCGCTGTCGCGGCATGCCAGCGAGGCGTTCGGCGCGGGTGCGCAGCACTTCGCCGACCAAGGCGCGCTCGTCGATGCGCTGCGCCCGCGGTTGCGCACGGGCGTGAGCGTGCTCGTCAAGGGTTCGCGGTCGTCGGCGATGGAGCGCGTGCTGCGCGCGCTCGACGCCGGCGCCGGCAGCAACGGAGGCAAACGTCATGCTGCTTGAACTGGCCGACCTGTTGCGCGGGCACCTGAGCAGCCTGCACCTGTTCCAGTACCTGACCTTCCGCGCGATCATGGGCGCGCTCACCGCGCTGGCGGTGTCGCTGCTGGCAGGGCCGGCGCTGATCCGCAAGCTGACCGCACTCAAGGCCGGGCAGGTGGTGCGCGACGATGGTCCGCAGTCGCACCTGTCCAAGGCCGGCACGCCGACCATGGGCGGTTCGCTCATCATCGCCTCGATCGCGGTGGCGACGCTGCTGTGGGCCGACCTGCGCAACCATTACGTGTGGCTCGTGCTCGGCGTGCTGTTCGCCTTCGGCGCGATCGGCTTCTACGACGACTACAAGAAGCTCGTGCTCAAGGACAGCCACGGCCTGGCCGCGCGCTGGAAGTATTTCTGGCAGTCGGTGTTCGGCCTCGGCGTCGCGCTGTACCTGTTCTGCAGCGCCGACACGCCGGCGGCCACGACGTTCTACCTGCCGATCGTCAAGCAGGCGCAGATTCCGCTGGGCAGCTTCGCCGACCTCGTCCATGGCGGCTCGGCGTTGGCCTGGCTCGGCGCCGCCGCCTTCATCGCGCTGGCCTATCTCATCGTGGTCGGCTTCTCCAATGCGGTGAACCTCACCGACGGTCTCGACGGACTGGCCATCATGCCCTGCGTGCTGGTCGGCACGGCGCTGGGCGTGTTCGCCTACGTCGCCGGCAATCGCGTGTTCTCCGACTACCTCGGCATCCCGGCGATCCCGGGTGCGGGCGAGTTGGCGATCTTCTGCAGCGCGATGGGCGGCGCGGGGCTCGGTTTCCTGTGGTTCAACACCTACCCGGCGCAGGTGTTCATGGGCGACATCGGTGCGCTGGCGCTCGGCGCGGCGCTCGGCTGCGTGGCGGTCATCGTGCGCCAGGAAGTCGTGCTGCTGATCATGGGCGGCGTGTTCGTCATGGAAACGGTGTCGGTGATGCTGCAGGTCGGCAGCTACAAGCTACGCGGCAAGCGCATCTTCCGCATGGCACCGATCCACCATCATTTCGAGCTCAAGGGTTGGCCCGAGCCGCGCGTGATCGTGCGTTTCTGGATCATCAGCGTGGTGCTGATGCTGATTGGCCTGGCCACGCTCAAGGTGCGCTGACGATGCTGCTGCTCACGCCAGCCGGAGACCTGCAGGCCCAGCGCATCGACGGAGCGCGCGGTCGCTACGACCTCGCCCTGATCCTGGCGGCCTGCGCTCTGGCCAGCCTGGGCGTGGTCATGGTCGGTTCGAGCTCGATCGCGGTGGCCGAAGGCCAGCACGTGGGTGCGTTCCATTACCTGCAACGGCACCTGATGTTCCTCGGGCTCGGTCTCGGTGCGGCGCTCGTGATGGCGCGCCTGGAGCTCGCCTGGCTGCAACGCCATGCACTGCCGCTGCTTGGACTGGGCGCGGTGCTGCTGCTGCTCGTGTTCGCGCCGATGATCGGTGTGCGCATCAACGGTGCGCGGCGCTGGATCCGCTTCGGTCCGCTTGGCTTCCAGTCGGTCGAGGCGGTCAAGATCATCGTTGTGGTGTACCTGTCGAGCTACCTCGTGCGCCATCGCGACGACGTGCAGGGCACCTTGCTCGGCGTGATCAAGCCGATCGGCATTGCCGCGCTGTTCGCGGCACTGCTGCTCGCGCAACCGGATTTCGGCTCGGCCACGCTGCTGATGGCGGTGGTGCTGGGCATGGTCTGGCTCGGCGGCGCACGCCTGCGTGACCTGGCCATCCTCGGCGTCGCGGTCACGCCGCTGCTGGCGTGGCTCGCCTTCAGCCAGGACTACCGCGTCAAGCGCCTGACCTCGTTCCTCGATCCCTGGGCCGATCCGTTCAAGGACGGCTTCCAGCTCACCCAGGCACTCATCGCGGTCGGTCGCGGCGAATGGTTCGGGGTCGGGTTGGGCGGCTCGGTGCAGAAGCTGTTCTACCTGCCCGAGGCGCACACCGATTTCATCCTGGCCGTGCTGGCCGAGGAACTGGGCTTCGCCGGCATCCTGCTCGTGCTGGTGCTGTTCGCCTGCCTGATCGGCCGCGGCTTCGTGATCGGCATGCGCGCGCTGGAGCAGAACCGCCATTTCGCCGCCTACTGCGCCTTCGGCATCTCGCTCATGCTCGGCCTGCAGGCGCTGGTCTCGATCGGCGTCAACCTCGGCGTGCTGCCGACCAAGGGCCTGACCCTGCCGTTGATCAGCTCGGGCGGCTCCAGCGTGATGATGACCTGCGCCGCGATCGGCCTGCTGGCACGCGTGAGCTACGAGGTCAGCCGCGCCGACAACGCGATGATGGCGCTGGTGGCGCAGCGCCAACCGCTCGCGGTGCGCCCATGAAGCGCCCGCTCGCCAGCGCCGGCGGTCCGGTCCTCATCATGGCCGGCGGCACCGGTGGCCACATCTTCCCGGGCCTGGCCGTCGCCGACGAGCTGCGCGCGCGCGGCGTCGCCGTGGTCTGGCTCGGCGCACAGGGTGGACTCGAAACCCGACTCGTGCCCGGGCACGGCCTGATGCTGGAGACGCTCGCGATCGGCGGCCTGCGCGGCAAGGGCCTGCTCACCAAGCTCGCCATGCCGCTGCGCCTGCTGCGCGCCACGCTCGCCGCGCGGGCCCTGCTGCGCAAGCATGCGCCGCGCTGCGTGCTGTCGATGGGCGGCTATGCCGCCGCTCCGGGCGGTCTTGCCGCGCAATGGGCGCAGGTGCCGCTCGTCGTGCATGAACAAAACAGCATCGCCGGCCTCACCAACCGTCTGCTCGCGCGCAAGGCGCGCCGCGTGCTGACCGGATTCGACCACGTGTTCGCGCAGGGCGAATGGGTCGGCAATCCGGTGCGCGCCTCGATCGTGGCCGTGGCCGCGCCTGCGCAACGGTACGCCGCGCGCAGCGGCCCGCTGCAATTGCTCGTGCTCGGCGGCAGCCAGGGCGCGCAGAGCCTCAATGCCGCGCTGCCCGAGGTGCTGCGCCGGCGTGGTTCACGCCTGCCGGTGGTGGTGCGTCACCAATGCGGCGCGCAGCATTTCGACAAGGCCCGGGCGGCGTATCTGGCGGCTGGCATCGAGGCCGACGTGGTGCCGTTCGAGGACGACATGGCCGCTGCCTACGCCTGGGCCGATCTCGTGATCTGCCGCGCCGGTGCGCTGACCCTGGCCGAACTCGCCGCCGCCGGTGCGCCATCGATCCTGGTGCCGTTTCCGCATGCGGTCGACGATCACCAGACGCGCAATGCACAGGCGATGGTCGCGGCCGGTGGTGCGCGTCTGGTCGCCGAGGGCGACGATTTCGTCAAGCAGCTCGGCGGCGTGCTGGAGGAGCTGTCCGACCGCACGCGACTGCTGCGGATGGCGCAGGCCGCGCGCACGCTGGCCAAGCCCGACGCCGCCGAGCGCATTGCCGCAGTCTGCCTCGAGGTGGGCGCATGACGCCGGCCCGCCTCCACCAGCATGGCGACATCATGCAGGACTTCCGCCGCGTGCACTTCGTCGGCATCGGGGGTGTCGGCATGAGCGGCATCGCCGAGGTGCTGTGCAACCTCGGCTATGCGGTGTCGGGCTCGGACAAGGCCGACAACGCCACCACGCGGCGGCTGGCTGCGCTCGGTGCGCGCATCGGGCGCGGCCACGCGGCGGCGCACGTCGCCGATGCCGACGTGGTGGTGGTGTCGAGCGCAATCGCTGCCGACAACCCCGAGCTGCTCGCGGCGCGTGAGCGGCGCATCCCGATCGTGCCGCGCGCCGAGATGCTCGGCGAGCTCATGCGCTTCCGCCGCGGCATCGCGGTCGCCGGCACGCATGGCAAGACCACCACCACGAGCCTCACCGCCAGCGTGCTGGCCGAGGCCGGGCTCGATCCCACCTTCGTGATCGGCGGCCAGCTCATCGCCGCCGGTGCCAATGCGCGCCTGGGCAGCGGCGAATACCTCGTCGCCGAGGCCGACGAGTCCGATGGCTCGTTCCTGCTGCTGTCGCCCGTGATCGCGATCGTCACCAACATCGATGCCGACCACCTCGAGAACTACGGCGGCGACTTCGAGCAGGTGCGCAAGGCGTTCGCGGACTTCCTGCATCGGCTGCCGTTCTATGGCCTGGCAGTGCTGTGCGTGGACGATCCCAACGTGGCCGTGCTGGCGCGCGACACCAATCGGCGCGCGCTCACCTATGCGATCGACGCCGCCGCCGACGTGCGCGCCAGTGCGCTGTGCCAGGACGCTTCCACCACGCGCTTCATGCTGCACCTGCCCGGCCACGAGCCGCTGCCGATCGTGCTCAACCTGCCGGGTCGCCACAACGTGCTCAATGCGCTGGCCGCCTGCGCGGTCGGCTGGCAGCTCGGTGTCGAGCCGGCGGCCATGGCGCGCGCGCTGGCGCACTTCCAGGGCGTGGGGCGCCGGTTCCAGTTGCGCGGCGAACTGGCGCTCGACCACGGTCACGCGCTGCTGGTCGACGACTATGGTCACCATCCGCGCGAGATCGCGGCCGTGTTCGCCGCCGCCCGCGCGGGCTGGCCGCAGCGGCGACTGGTGGTCGCGTTCCAGCCCCATCGCTACTCGCGCACGCGCGACCTGCTCGACGATTTCGCCAACGCGCTCGCCGAGGTCGATGTGCTCGTGCTGACCGAGGTCTACCCGGCCGGCGAGGCGCCGATCGCCAATGCCGACGGTCGCGCCCTGGCGCGTGCGGTGCGCGCGCGCGGCAAGGTCGATCCGGTGCTGATCGCGCATCCGCGCGAACTGGCCGCCACCTTGCCGCCGCTGCTGCGCGATGGCGACCTGCTCGTGCTGCTCGGTGCCGGCGACATCGGGGCGGCCGCCAGCGAGCTCGCGGCAGCCGGACAGCTCAAGTCAGGAGGCGGCGCATGATCGCCATCGACCCGCATCACGCCCGCGCCGCCGGCAGCGGCCGCATCGGTGATCCGGCCGCATTCGGCCGCGTCGCGGTGGTCATGGGTGGCCAGTCGGCCGAACGCGAGGTGTCACTCGATTCGGGTCGCAACGTGCTCGCCGCGCTGCGCGCGCGTGGCGTCGACGCGCATGCGGTCGATGGCATTCCGGCGCTGCTCGATGCGCTGCGCGCGGGTCATTACGCGCGCGTGTTCAACATCCTGCATGGCCAGCGCGGCGGCGGCGAGGATGGCGTGCTGCAGGGCGCGCTCGATTCGCTGTGCGTGCCCTACACCGGTTCGGGCGTGCTCGGTTCGGCGCTGTCGATGGACAAGGTGCGCAGCAAGCAGGTGTGGATCGCGCAGGGCCTGCCGACCCCGCGCTTCGTCGCCTTGCGCAAGTCGGCCGCAGCCGGCGCGCATGCGGCCGGTGACGTGCACGCCGCCGCGCGCGAGCTCGGCTTGCCCGTCATCGTCAAGCCGGCCTGCGAAGGCTCCAGCGTCGGCGTGTCGCGCGTGCTGCGCGAGGCCGACCTCGATGCCGCCGCGGCGCTGGCCGCGCGCTACAGCGGCGACCTCCTGGTCGAGGAGATGATCCTCGGCGACGAGCTCACGGTCGGCGTGCTCGATCGCCAGGCGCTGCCGTCGATCCGCATCGTGCCCAAGGGCGAGTTCTACGACTATCACGCCAAGTACGTGGCCGAAGATACCCAGTACCTGTGCCCGGGCCTCGATGGCGCGGCCGAGCAGGACGTGCGCGCGCTGGCGCTGGCTGCTTTCGATGCGCTGGGCTGCAGCGGCTGGGGACGCGTCGACATCATGCGCGACCGCGCCGGTCGCAACTACCTGCTCGAGGTCAATACCGCGCCGGGCATGACCAGCCATTCGCTGGTGCCCAAGGCCGCGCGCGAGATGGGCATCGATTTCGAGACCCTGTGCTGGCGCGTGCTCGAGACGAGCTTCGACCGCGAAGCCGGCTGGGGCAGCGGAGGCCAGCCATGAACGCGGCCCTCAAGCTCGCCGCATGGCTGTTCGCGCTGGCGCTGGTGGCGCTGCCGCTGGTCGGCGTGCTGCAGGGCTGGTTCGCCACCGACAGCTGGCCGGTGACGCGGCTGGCGGTGCGCGCCGAATTCGCCCATGTCGATGCCGAGCAGATCCGCGCCGCCGCGCGGCCATACCTGGGGCAGGGCTTCTTCGCGATCCGCCTCGGCCCGCTGCGCGATGCGATCGCGCGGCTGCCGTGGGTCGAGCGCGTGGAGACGCGCAAGCGCTGGCCCGACACGGTCGACGTGGTCGTCTACGAGCAGCAGCCCTATGCGCGCTGGGGCAACGATCGTCTCGTCAACCGCCACGGTGCGCTGTTTGCGGTGGCCGGTGCCGAGGCATTGGACACGCTGCCGCGCCTGGCCGGGCCCGACGAGCGGGTCGGCGAAGTGCTGCGCTTCCACGCGCAATGCCAGCGCGACTTCGCCGCCAGCGGCATGACCGTGACCTCGCTCGAGCTGTCGCCGCGCGGCAGTTGGCGCATCGGACTGTCGAGCGGCACGCAGGTCGAACTCGGCCGCGAACAAGGCGCCGAGCGCCTGCGCCGTTTCCTCGACGTGTGGTCGCGCGTGGCCGGCATGCGCGCGCAGGCGCCGGCCACGATCGACCTGCGCTACGCCAACGGCTTTGCCGTGGCCTGGCCGCCGGCGGCTCCCGGCACACCCGCCAGCGCGCGGCGCGCATGCAGAGCCCTGCCAGCGACGACCGGCGAGCGCCGCGGCTCCGCGCCGCGCCGTCGCCGGTCCACGTTGCGGCGTCCATTTCCCCATCATCATTTGCGGCCCTCACGCCATGAAGACCAAGACCGACAAGAACCTCATCGTCGGCCTCGACGTCGGCACCTCGAAGATCGTCACCATCGTCGGCGAGCACGCAGCGGGCGAGCCGGTCGAGATCATCGGCATCGGCTCGCACCCGGCGCATGGTCTCAAGCGTGGCGTCGTGGTCGACATCGACTCGACCACGCATTCGATCCAGCGCGCGGTCGAGGAAGCCGAGCTCATGGCCGGTTGCCAGATCCGCTCGGTGTACGCCTCGATCGCCGGCAGTCACATCCGCGACGAGAACTCGCACGGCACGGCGCCGATCCGCGACCGCGAAGTCAGCGCCGCCGACCTCGAAGCCGTGCTCAACTCGGCCTGCGCGATCGCGATTCCGGCCGACCGCAGCGTGCTGTACCGCGAGCCGCAGGAATACGTGATCGATGGCCAGGAAGGCATCCGCCATCCGATCGGGATGTTCGGCGTGCGTCTGGAAGCCAACGTGCACCTGGTCACCGGGGCGGCCAGCACGATCCAGAACATCACCAAGTGCATCAACCGCTGCGGCCTGCAGGTCGACGAACTGCTGCCGGCCGCGGTGGCCTCGGCGCGCGCGGTGTTGACCGCCGACGAGCGCGAACTCGGCGTGTGCATGGTCGACATCGGCGCCGGCACCACCGACATCGCGGTCTACACGCAAGGTGCGTTGCGCCATACCGCGTCGCTGGCGATCGGTGGCGACCAGGTCACCGCCGACATCGCCCATCTCATGCGCACGCCGACCGCGCATGCCGAGGAACTCAAGGTCCGCTACGCCTGCGCACTGGCCCAACTCGCCCACGCCGAGGAGACGATCCAGGTGCCCAGCGTCGGCGACCGTCCGCCGCGGCGGTTGGCGCGGCAGAACCTCGCCGAGGCGGTGCAGCCTCGCTACGAGGAGATCTTCGAGATGGTGCAGGCCGACCTGCAGCGCAGCGGCCGCGCCGAACTGGTGCGCGCGGGCATCGTGCTGACCGGCGGCGCCGCACGCATGGAAGGCGCGCTCGACCTGGCCGAGGAACTGTTCCACATGCCGGTACGGCTGGGCACGCCGCAACACGTGACGGGACTGGCCGACGTGGTCGCCAATCCGATGCAGGCAACCGGCGTGGGGCTGCTGATCCACGGCAGCCGCGGCGGCACCACGCGCAGCTCGGGCAGCGGCGGCGGTGCGGCGATGGGCGGCTTGTGGGGCCGCGTTTCGACCTGGTTCAAGGGTGAGTTCTGAGGCCTGCGCAGGCAGCGCGGGCAGCGGGAGCGGCAACGGCGCAGGGAGCAGCGCAAGGGGCAACAGCGCGACGCGGAGCGTCGCGGTCGGCGACCGAACCGGTTGCCAACCCAGCGGCACGCCAGCCGCTGCGATACGGCGCGGAGCGGGACGCTCACGCGGCCGGGCATGACACATACATAACGACAATTGCGGAGGATGGGAGAGATGGCCAGTTTCGAATTCGTGGAAAAGATGGCGCCGAACGCGGTAATCAAGGTGGTCGGCGTGGGCGGTGGCGGCGGCAACGCAGTCAGCCACATGGTCCATGCGGGTGTCGACGGGGTGGACTTCGTCTGCGCCAACACCGATGCCCAGGCGCTCAAGACCAGCGGCGCCAAGTTCACGCTGCAACTCGGTGCCAACGTCACCAAGGGCCTCGGCGCCGGCGCCAATCCCGAGGTCGGCCGGCAGGCCGCGCTCGAGGATCGTGAGCGCATCGTCGAGCTGCTGCAGGGGGCCGACATGGCCTTCATCACCTGCGGCATGGGTGGCGGCACCGGCACCGGCGCGGCGCCGGTGGTGGCGCAACTGGCCAAGGAACTGGGCATCCTGACCGTGGCGGTGGTGACCAAGCCATTCCCGTTCGAGGGCCGGCGCCGCATGCAGGTCGCGCTCAAGGGCATCGAGGATCTCGGCCAGTACTGCGACTCGCTCATCACGGTGCCCAACGAGAAGCTGCTCACCGTGCTCGGCCGCGACGTGACGCTGCTGAGCGCGTTCAAGCAGGCCAACGACGTGCTGCTCGGCGCCGTGCAGGGCATCGCCGACCTCATCACGCGGCCGGGCCTCATCAATGTCGACTTCGCCGATGTGCGCACCGTCATGTCCGAGATGGGCATGGCGATGATGGGCACCGGCACCGCCCATGGCGACGACCGTGCGGTGGCGGCGGCCGAGGCGGCGATCAACAACCCGCTGCTCGACGACGTCAACCTCGCCGGCGCCTGCGGCATCCTCGTCAACGTGACCGCCGGCACCAACCTGACCATGCGCGAGTTCGACGACATCGGCCAGGTCGTGCACGAGTTCGCCAGCGAGGACGCGACGGTGGTGATCGGTACCGCGCTCGATCCCGAGCTCAAGGACGACGTGCGCGTGACCGTGGTGGCAACCGGGCTCAATCGCGCGGTCGCCCGCCAGGCGATTCCGCGCGACAGCCGCGAGCGCGACAGTGGCGTGCGGCCACCGATGCGCGTGATCAAGCGCGACGGCACCACCGGCCAGATCGTCGAGGACTACCTCGGCATTCCGGGCCAGGCGGTGCGCACGATGGCCGAGCCGGTCAGCCCGCCCGAAAAGGTCGGCGACTATCTCGACATCCCGGCCTTCCTGCGCCGCCAGGCCGACTGAGGACGGACCGCGGCGTCGCCCGGCGCCGCGCCAGCCTCACACCGGGTCCGCTCCGCATCGGAGCGGCCGTGGCCCCGCCGCCGCCGCACTGCGGCGAATCGTCGCTCCGCCGATTCGTCCGCTGCGGTCGCCGCGGCATCGCGCTTTCCGCTGCCGCCCTGTGGCGTCAGGGCGGCGGCTGCGCAGCCGGCGGCGGCGCGGATCCTGGGCGTTGCATGGCGGTCCGCGTCATCGAGCCGGCATTGTTGCGAATATGCGACAAAGTGTCGGTTACATGCATCGCTTTACTTTTCCGCGCTCCGGACCCTGTGCTAACCTCGCGGCGTTTTGTCAGCGCCCGCCCCGGGGTTACACATAAAAAATGATCAGGCAACGCACGCTCAAGAACACCATCAGGGCGACAGGCGTCGGTCTCCACACGGGTGACAAGGTCTACATGACCTTGCGACCGGCAGCGGTCGACACCGGCATCGTGTTCCGCCGCGTCGACCTGGCCGCACCGGTCGAGATCCGTTCCTGTTGCGAAAATGTCGGTGACACCCGCCTGTCCACCACGCTGGCCAAGGGCGAGGTGCGCATCGCCACCGTCGAGCACCTGCTGTCGGCGATGGCCGGGCTCGGCATCGACAATGCCTATGTCGACCTGTCGGCGCCCGAAGTGCCGATCATGGATGGCAGCGCCGGTCCGTTCGTGTTCCTGCTGCAGTCGGCCGGCATCGAGGAACAGGCCAAGGCCAAGCGCTTCATCCGCATCAAGAAGCCGATCACCGTGCGCGACGGCGACAAGTGGGCGCGCTTCGAGCCGTTCGACGGCTTCAAGGTCGGTTTCTCGATCGACTTCAACCACCCAATGTTCACCAAGCGCACCTCGACCAGCGAGATCGATTTCTCGACCACCTCGTTCGTCAAGGAAGTCAGCCGCGCGCGCACCTTCGGTTTCATGCGCGACATCGAATATCTGCGCGAGCGCAACCTGGCGCTGGGCGGCTCGATGGACAACGCGATCGTGCTCGATGACTACCGCGTGCTCAATGAAGATGGCCTGCGCTACGAGGACGAGTTCGTCAAGCACAAGATCCTCGATGCGATCGGCGACCTCTACCTGCTCGGCCACAGCCTGATCGGCGCGTTCTACGGCTACAAGTCGGGCCACGAACTCAACAACAAGCTGTTGCGTACCCTGCTGGCCGACGCGGCGGCATGGGAAGAAGTCAGTTTCGAGGACGAAGCTGCGGCACCGATTTCCTACGTGCATCCGGCGCAGGCGGTGTAGGGCAATGACCCGTCGCAGGACAGGTGCAGGACGTGTGGCGGCGCGCAGGCGCCGCGAGTGGAACAGGGCAAACTGGCACCGGCGTCACGGACACGACGACGCCTAGCGTGGTTTGCTCCCGGTGCAGGATGCGATGTCGAGCAATACGGCCCGCAGTTGCGGGTCGCTGAGGACTGTTGCCGCCTCGCGCAAGTGCTGCGCGGTGGCAGCGGAAAGCGGTATCGGCTTTGTCGGGTTCGGGGGAACGGTCGGCAAAGGCGCCACTTTCACGGCAAAACGTTCGATCGTCTCGCCCAGTGCGAGGCGGGCTTCGGCCAACAGCGTCGTCTGTTGCAGGCGCAGTCGGCTGGCCCAGATCGGGCTGGATGCCAGGAAGACCAGTCGTCCGTTGCGCACGTCCGCCAGTCGCGTCTGGCGTGCAGTCGCCTCGGGCAACAAGCGGCGCAGTCGTTGGTCAAGTTCATCGAGGGCGCGCGCGCGTTGCGCGAGCGTGCCAAGGGTGACGCACTCCAGCGCCGGACGCAGTCCGGCGGTTGCGGAGGCATGACGGCTGCGGTTTGGCGACACCACGATCACGAACCCGGTACGAGCATGAACATCATTATCGTCCGCAACGCTTCCCTGCCGCCATGGCGCATCGACCTCAACCTGCGTCATGGGCGCGCCTGGCTGATCGGCGGCACTTGCATGGGCGTGGCCCTGCTGCTCGGTGTGGGCGTGGCGCTGGGCGCCTGGCTCGGCACCTCGCGCTCGCATGAACTGCGCGTGCTGACCTCGTTGCGCGCCACGCTCAACCAGCAGCGCCAGGACCTGGCGGCCCTCGGCGTCGCCTCGCGCAACGACCTCGACGCCCTGTCGCTGCAACTGGGCCAGCTGCGCGCGCAGGCCACGCGCCTCAATGCGCTCGGCGAACGCCTGACCCAGATCGGCAAGCTCGATGACGGCGAGTTCGACTTTGCCGGCGAGCCCGCCATGGGTGGTCCCGAGGATGCACTGGCGGGCGCCGATGCGCCGCTGCCGTTGCAGGCCGGCATCGACGGCCTGCGCGCCGAATTCGCTGCCCAGCAGACCCAGCTCGAGATGCTCGAGCGCCTGCTGCGCGACCAGAAGATCGACAATTCGCTGCTGCCCACCGGCATGCCGGTCGCACAGGGCTACATTTCCTCGGGCTTCGGCGGTCGCGCCGACCCGTTCGACGGCCATCAGGCCAGTCACCTCGGGGTGGACTTCTCGGCCCCGGCCGGCACCTCGGTGCTCGCGGTCGCCGACGGCATGGTCACCTTCGTCGGCATCCGCAATGGCTACGGCAATGTCGTCGAAATCGATCACGGCAACGGCTACATGACGCGCTACGCGCACAATTCGAGCGTCGCCGTGCTCGAGGGCGCGCGCGTGCACGCCGGCGAGACGATCGCCAAGGTCGGCTCCACCGGGCGCTCGACCGGCAACCATTGCCACTTCGAGGTCTGGCACAACGGCCGCGCGGTCAACCCGATGGCCTACGTCAAGAACGTGCGCGCCAGCCAGGCCTGACGCAACGCGCCGGCGGCGCCGGCGACGTTTGCTCGCAGCGACGGCTCGGCCGCCTTCGCGCGCAAGTGCTTGATCGGCGGTGGCGCGCGCGGGCATGCCGCGAGCGCGCGACGCTCGATGGGTCATGCGCCGCAGCCACGAGCGGGCGTCGCGCAGTCGAGCTGGACGTCATGGCCCGCTGCCGGGGCCGTCGACGAACGCGCTTGAAACTGCGTTGGAATCACCCATTTCTTTGTGTTCGGGCCCGCGCGCCGTATCATCGACGGCTTGGCTTGGCGACACCCCGTCCTGCATGTTCCGCATCGGTCGGTGTAGCGCAGACGATTGCGCCGCCTGGTCTGGCCGCGCGGTCGCCGGCGCGCCCGCCTGGGCCCTCCTTCCATCAAGAATCGAAGATCTTCCATGCTCAACTCTGTCCTGACGCGCATTTTCGGCAGCCGCAACGAACGCGTGTTGCGTCAACTCGCCAAGTCGGTGGCGCGCATCAATGCGCTGGAGCCGCCCCTGCAGGCCCTGTCCGATGCCGACCTGAGCGCCAAGACCGCCGAGTTCAAACAGCGCCTGGCCGACGGCGCCAGCCTCGACAGCCTGCTGCCCGAGGCGTTCGCCGTGGTGCGCGAGGCCTCGCGCCGCGTACTCGGCATGCGCCACCATGACGTGCAGCTCATCGGTGGCATGGTGCTGCACATGGGCAGGATCGCCGAGATGCGCACCGGCGAGGGCAAGACTCTGGTCGCTACGCTGCCGGTCTACCTCAATGCGCTGGCCGGCAAGGGCGTGCACGTGGTCACCGTCAACGACTACCTCGCCAAGCGCGACGCGGCGTGGATGGGCAAGATCTACAACTTCCTCGGCATGAACGTCGGCGTGGTGTGGCCGGGCATGGACCACGGCGACAAGCGCGCCGCCTACGCCGCCGACATCACCTACGGCACCAACAACGAATTCGGCTTCGACTACCTGCGCGACAACATGGCGCTGGCACCCGAGCAGCGTTATCAGCGTGGCCTCAACTACGCGATCGTCGACGAGGTCGACTCGATCCTCATCGACGAGGCGCGCACGCCGCTCATCATCTCCGGCCCGTCCGACGAGTCGCCGCAGCTGTACGTCAAGGTCAACCGCATCGTGCCGCGCCTGAGCCGCCAGGCGACCGAGCCCAAGCAGGACCAGCCGCCGGTACCGGGCGACTACTGGGTCGATGAAAAGCAGAAGCAGGTGTACCTGTCCGAGGAAGGCATGGAGCATGCCGAACAGGAGCTGCGTGCCGAAGGCATCATCGGTGCCGACGAGAGCCTGTACGACTCGCAGCACATCGCGGTGGTGCACCATCTCAACGCGGCATTGCGCGCGCACGCGATCTACCAGCGCGACGTCGACTACATCGTGCGCGACGGCGAGGTCATCATCGTCGACGAGTTCACGGGCCGCACCCTGCCTGGGCGCCGCTGGTCGGAAGGCCTGCACCAGGCGGTCGAGTCCAAGGAAGGCGTGCCGATCCAGCGCGAAAACCAGACCCTGGCCTCGATCACGTTCCAGAACCTGTTCCGCATGTACAAGAAGCTGTCCGGCATGACCGGCACGGCCGACACCGAAGCCTACGAGTTCCAGTCGATCTACGGGCTCGAGGTGGTGGTCATCCCGACCCACCGGCCGATGGTCCGCAAGGACGAGCCCGACGTGATCTTCCTGCGCACCGGTCCCAAGTTCGAGGCCATCGTCGAGGACATCAAGGAGTGCCACGAGCGTGGCCAGCCGGTGCTGGTCGGCACCGCCTCGATCGACATGTCCGAACTGCTGGCCGGCATGCTGGCCAAGCAGGGCGTGCCGCACGAGGTGCTCAACGCCAAGCAGCACGAGCGCGAAGCGCACATCGTCGCCCAGGCCGGCCGTCCCGGTGCGATCACGATCGCCACCAACATGGCGGGCCGCGGTACCGACATCGTGCTCGGCGGCAGTCTCGAGGCCGAACTGGCCGCCTTGCCGGCCGATGCGCCCGAGGCCGAGCGCGAACGCATCAAGACGCAATGGCAGCAGCGCCATGACGAGGTCATCGCGCTGGGCGGCCTGCGCATCGTCGGTACCGAACGCCATGAGTCGCGCCGCATCGACAACCAGCTGCGCGGCCGCTCCGGCCGCCAGGGCGACCCCGGTTCGAGCCGCTTCTACCTGTCGCTCGAAGACAACCTGATCCGCATCTTCATGGGCGAGGGCGTGGCGCGCATGATGCGCCTGTTCGGCATGAAGGAGAACGATGCGATCCAGGACCGCATGGTCAGCCGCCAGATCGAGAAGGCGCAGCGCAAGGTCGAGGCCCACAACTTCGACATCCGCAAGCACCTGCTCGAGTTCGACGACACCGCCAACGACCAGCGCAAGGTCATCTACGAGCAGCGCAACGAGCTGCTCGACAGCGAGAACGTCGCCGACATGATCGCCTCCGTGCGCGAGGACGTGGTGGCCGATTTCGTGCATCGCCACGTGCCCGCCGATTCGGTCGACGAACGCTGGAACATCGCCGCGCTGCAGGCGGAATTGGCGACCGAGTTCGGCCTGCAGACCGACCTGCAGCGTTGGATCGAGGAGCAGACCGAGGTCAGCGCCAGCGACGTGCTCGACCACGTGCAGGCGCTGGTCGAGCGCGTGTTCCGCGAGAAGGAGGCGATGCTCGGCTCGGAGACGATGCGCGGACTCGAGAAGCACGTCATGCTGTCGGTGCTCGACAACGTGTGGAAGGAACACCTGTCGAGCATGGACTACCTGCGCCAGGGCATCTACCTGCGCGGCTATGCGCAAAAGCAGCCCAAGCAGGAGTTCCAGCGCGAGGCGTTCGAACTGTTCCAGACCATGCTCGGCCGCATCAAGTTCGAGGTCGTGCAGTTGCTGGCGCGCGTGCGCATCCGCAGCGAGGACGAAGTCGAGGCGATGGAGGCGCAGCAGCGCCGCCAGGCCGAGGCACAGGCGCGGGCGATGCAGTTCCAGCACGCCGAGGCGGCGGCCGTGGGCGCCGGCGAACTGCCGGCCGACGCTGGCGGCGAAGGCTTTGCGCCGGAGCCGACCGTGCAGCGGCCCGTGCACCGTGACGAGCCCAAGGTCGGCCGCAACGATCCCTGTCCCTGCGGCTCGGGCAAGAAATACAAGCAGTGCCACGGCAAGCTCGCCTGAGCCGCGGCGCGTGGCGATGAGTGGCGCGGCACCCCTGCATGTCGTCGCCGGCGTCATCCGCGACGCGCGCGGCCGCGTGCTGCTGGCGCAGCGCGCGCCGGGCAAGCATCTGGCCGGACTGTGGGAGTTTCCCGGTGGCAAGAGCGACGCCGGCGAAGCCGCCGTCGATGCGCTGGCGCGCGAGCTGCATGAGGAACTGGGCCTGGTCGTCGAATCGGCACGGCCGCTGATCCGCGTGCCGCACGCCTATCCGCAGCAGGCGATCGTGCTCGACGTGTGGCAGGTCAGTGCCTGGTCGGGCCAGCCGGTCGCGCGCGAAGGCCAGCGCCTGGCCTGGGTCGAAGCCGATGCACTGGTGCGCCTGCCGATGCCGGCCGCCGATCGCCCGGTGATCGACGCGCTGCGCCTGCCGTGGCGCTGTCTCGTGACGCCGGCCTTGGCGCCGGCCGCCGAGGCCGAACTGCTGGCCGGCATCGAGCGCGCCTGCCGCCGCGGCATCGGCATGGTGCGCCTGCGCCAGCCCGACTGGCCGCTGCCGGCGCTGGCCGCGCTGGCGCGCCGGGCGCTCGCGACCTGCCGCGATCACGACACGCTGCTGCTGCTCGATGGCGATGCGCGGCTGGCGGCGATCCTCGGTCTCGACGGCGCGCACCTGGCGGCCTCCGCACTGGCCGCGCTGCCGACTTCGTTCGCGTCGAGCGGTCATTGGCTCGGCGTCGACTGCCACGACGCGCAGCAACTGGCTGCCGCGGTGGCGGCCGGCGCGCGTTTCGCCACGCTTTCGCCGGTCTTTGCGGCCGCCGCGTCGGGCGCTGGCGGCGCGCTCGGCTGGGAGCGCTGCGAGGAACTCATTGCCGCCGTGCCGATCCCGGTCTACGTCGCCGGTGGCCTGGAAGGCGACGACCTCGACGCCGCCCAGATGGTTGGCGCGCAAGGCATCGCCGCCAGTCGCGGCCTGTGGTGAGCCTGCACCGGCACGCCGGCGCGCGCCGCTGCGCCCGCCAATGCCGTGCCGCGTCGCCGACGCCCGCCGGTGGCAGGCGCCCGTCCACTCAGCGGCGCCGACCCTGCGCCAATTCCAGATAGCGCGCATGCAGCGCCGCCACGCGCGCATCGAGCGTGGCGATCGAGCCGGTGTTGTCGATGATGTCGTCGGCGAGCGCAAGGCGCTGCTCGCGACTGGCCTGCGCGGCGAGCATGGCCTGGGCCAGCCCGGCATCGACGCGATCGCGCGCGATGAGCCGTTGCAGTTGCAACTCGCGCGGCACGTCCACCAGCAGCACGCGGTCGACCCAGGCGTAGTGGGCCTGGTTCTCGGCCAGCAGCGGAATCGCCAGCAGGTTGTAGCCGGCGCTGCCAGCGGCCTGCGCGCGTTCGCGCAGCGCGTCGCGGATGCGCGGATGCATCACTGCGTTGAGCCGTGCCCGTGCATCGGCGGCGGCGAAGATCCGCTCGCGCAGCGCGGCGCGGTCGAGCGTGCCGTCGGCGGCCAGTACGCCGTGGCCGAACAGCGCGACGATCTCGGCGAGCGCGGGTGAGCCGCGCGCGACGAGTTCGCGCGCCACCCGATCGGCGTCGATGACGTTGGCACCGCGGGCGGCAAAGCGCTCGGCCACGGCCGACTTGCCGCTGGCGATGCCGCCGGTGAGGGCGATGCTGAAGGGAGTGACGGTCACGACCGCGCATGCTACGGGCAGCGCAGGGCTGCCGTCACGCGCTGTGCGTGCCGGCTCAGGCGCGCAGCAGCAGGCGGTAGGCCGGGTGGTCGCTCTCGTCGTGGTACGGATAGCCGAGCGCGTCGAGGAAACGCTGCAGCAGCGCGCGTTCCATCGCCGGCACCTGGATGCCGACGAGGATGCGGCCGTGGTCGGCGCCATGGTTGCGGTAGTGGAACAGGCTCACGTTCCAGTCCGGGTGCAGGCGGGCGAGGAAGTCGGGCAGGGCGCCTGGGCGCTCGGGAAAGTCGAAGCGGTACAGGCGCTCGTCGTGGGCGAGCGGCGAACGACCGCCCACCATGTGGCGCAGGTGCAGCTTGGCCAGTTCGTCATCGCCGAGGTCGAGCACGGCAAAGCCCTGGTCGCGAAACGCGGCCGCCAGCGCGCTGCGCTCGTCGTGGCCGCTGGTCTGCACGCCGACGAAGATGTGGGCGTGGCGAGCGTCGCCGATGCGGTAGTTGAACTCGGTGATCGAATGACGGCCGAGCGCGGCGCAGAAGCGGCGGAAGCTGCCGCGTTCCTCGGGAATCGTCACCGCGAACAGCGCCTCGCGCTGCTCGCCGGCCTCGGCCCGTTCGGCCACGAAGCGCAGCCGCTCGAAGTTCATGTTGGCGCCCGACACCACCGCCACCAGCGTGGCCTGGCGCAGGTCGTGCGCGGCCGCATACTGCTTGAGCCCGGCCAGCGCCAGCGCGCCGGCCGGTTCGGGCACGCAGCGCGTTTCCTGGTACACGTCGCGGATCGCCGCGCACAGCGCGTCGCCGTCCACGCGCAGCATCGCATCGACATGGCGCTGGCACAGCGCAAAGGTCAGTGCGCCGACCTGCTTGACCGCGGTGCCGTCCGCAAACAGGCCGACCTCGTCGAGCGCGATGCGCGCGCCGTATTCGAGCGAACGCGCCATCGCATCGGAATCGGCCGCCTGCACCCCGATCACGCGCGTGGTCGGCGCGATCGTCTTGATGCAGCTCGCGATCCCGGCCAGCAGGCCGCCGCCGCCGACCGGCACGAACACCGCGTCGGGCGCGCGGCACTGGCGCAGGATCTCCAGCCCCACCGTGGCCTGGCCCGCGATCACGTCGAGGTCGTCGAACGGATGCACCCAGACGAGATCGCGTTCGCCTTGCAGGCTCGCGGCGGCGGCCTGGGCGTCGGAGTAGGAATCGCCGGCGAGCACGACGTCGACCGCCGCGCCGCCGATGCGCTGCACCGCCTCGACCTTGAGCCGCGGCGCGGTCAGCGGCATCACGATCAGCGCACGCACGCCGAGCCGCGCCGCCGCCAGCGCCACGCCCTGGGCGTGGTTGCCGGCCGAGGCGGCGATCACGCCGCGCGCACGTTGCTCGGGCGTGAGCGCGGCGATCTTGTTGTAGGCGCCGCGCAGCTTGAACGAAAACACCTCCTGCAGGTCCTCGCGCTTGAGCAGCACGTGGTTGCCGAGCCGCGCCGACAGCAGCGCGGCTTGCTGCAACGGCGTCTCGCGCGCCACCTCGTAGACGCGCGCGGCGAGCGTGTGGCGCAACAGTTCGAGGTCCGCCGGCGCGCTGTCGGGCGGCGCCGCGCTGGCCGCTGCGGCGTTCACGCCGAGGTGGCGACGAGGCGGCTGCGCTCGCCGCTGCCGACCAGCGACAGGCTGCTCGCATCGAGCACGTCGACCAGCTTGCGCAACTGGCGCAGGATCTGCTCGAGCACGCCGGCATCGCCGTGCAGCACGAGCGTGAGCTGCGACACGCCCGGATCGTGGGTCACGGCGACCGTGAGCGCGTCGATGTTGACGTGGCGCGCGGCGAACAGGCCGGCCACGCGCAGCAGCGCGCCCGATTCGTTCTGCAGCAGGATCGACAGCGTGTGTTTCATGACGTGCTCCGTGGGCGGACGATGGAGTGGAACGGGCGTGGCGGTCAGAACATGGCGGTGGCCGGCACCTCGGCCTCGCTCACCGGCGTTGCGCTGCGTGCGGCGATGAACGGCCCGGTGACCATCTGCGCATAGTTCGCGCCGGGGCCGACCATCGGGTACACGCCGGCCTCGGGATCGATCATCACCTCGAGGAAGGCCGGGCCCGGATGGGCGAGAAACGCTTCGATGGTGGCGTCGAGCGCGGCCTTGTCCTCGAGCCGGCGCGCCCACTCGAAGCCATCGGCCTGCGCCGCGCGCACGAAATCCTTGCGATGCAGGTTCTTGTCGGTGGCGGCGAAGCGGCCGGCGAAGAACAGCCGCTGCCATTGCCGCACCATGCCGTCGCCGCGGTTGTTGAGCACGACGATCTTGATCGGCAGGTCGTAGGTGGTGACGGTTTCGAGCTCGCCGAGGTTCATGCGGATCGAGCCATCACCGTCGATGTCGATGACGAGCGCATCGGGGCGCGCCAGTTGCGCACCGATCGCGGCCGGCAGGCCAAAGCCCATCGTGCCCATCGAGCCCGACGTGAGCCAATGGCGCGGCCTGCGGAAATCGAAATACTGCGCGGCCCACATCTGGTGCTGGCCGACGCCGGTGCTGATGATCGCCTCGCCGCGCGTGATGCGGTTGATCGCCTCGATCACGGCCTGCGGCTGGATCGCCGCGCTGGCGCGATCCCAGTCGAGCGCGTGCCGGCGCTTGAGGGCGGCGATGTGTGCGTGCCACGGCGCCAGTTGCGGGCGCAGGCCGCGCGCCCGGCCGTGCGCGACGAGGCGTTCGAGCGCCGGCGCGAGCGGCCCGGCGTGGTGCCAGTCGACGCGCTTGACCTTGCCGATCTCGGCCGGGTCGATGTCGATCTGGGCGATGAAACGTGCGCGCGGCGCGAATTGCGCCGGCACCCCGGCGACGCGATCGTCGAAACGTGCGCCGAGCGCGAGCAGGAAATCGCAGTCCTCGACCGCATAGTTGGCATGCGCCGTGCCGTGCATGCCGAGCAGGTGCAGTGCGAGCGGATGGGTGGTGTCGAAGCCGCCCAGGCCCATCAGCGTGGTGGTGACCGGCACGCCGAAGGTGTCGACGAATGTGGCCAGCGCCGCCGCGGCGCCGGCCGCGATCACGCCACCGCCGGCGTAGATGAGCGGCCGCCGCGCCTGGGCGAGGGCACGCAGCAGCTCGTTGCAGGCGGCGTCGTCCAGATGCGCCTGCTCGATCGCACGCAGGCGCGCGCGATAGCCCGGCAGCGGCAGGCGGCAGGCGCCATCGAACACCAGACCGGCGTTCTGCACGTTCTTGGGGATGTCGACCACCACCGGGCCGGGCCGACCGCTGCGCGCGATCTCGAACGCCGAGCGCAGCGTCGCCTCGAGCTGGGTCGGCTCGGTGACGAGGAACACGTGCTTGGCGCAGGCGCCCATGATGCCGGCCACCGGCGCTTCCTGGAACGCATCGCTGCCGAGCAGCGCGGTCGGCACCTGGCCGCAGATCGCCACCAGCGGAATCGAGTCGGCCATCGCATCGCGGATCGGCGTGACGAGATTGGTCGCGCCGGGCCCCGAGGTCACCACCGCCACGCCGACATCGCCGGTCGCGCGCGCATGGCCCGCGGCCATGAAGCCGGCGCCTTGCTCGTTGGCCGGCACGATCAGCGGCATCGGCTCGCGGCCATCGGCCGTGCGGTGGCGCTCGTTGTAGCGGAACACCGCGTCGTACACCGGCAGGATCGCGCCACCCGAATAACCGAACAGCACGCGGCAGCCTTCATCGGCCAGTACCTGCACGACGATTTCCGCTCCCGTCATCGACTGGCCCGCACACGGGTGCAGGACGGGTGGCGCGGCGGTCACGGCGGCAGTGGCTTGTGACAGGGTCATCGGTCGATTCCTCGCCAGCGGCTCAGTTGCGGATCAGGTCGTCTTCGTTGCTGGCGTAGCGCGGCGTGCCGTAGGCGGTCGCCAGGCGCAGGTCGTGCGTGAGCGGCGACACCTGCTCCCAGTCGATGCCGTTGACGTCGGTGTCGACCTGGTTGTGGCAGACCTCGTCGTCGACGAAACCCATGCGGCGCAGCTTGCCGGCATGCTCGGGCTGCTGGCTGATCGAGAAATTGAGCAGGTCGGTGCGCCACAGCGCATACACGCCGTCGACCACCACCTGCGGCGCATTGCCGAGGCGTTGGCTGTAATCGGCGATCGAGGCATCGAGGTCGGCGACCGCGAGGGCGATGTGAAAACGTTTCATGGCATGGTCTCCCGTGGTGGTGAAGTTCAACCGGCTTTGCGCAGCGTCGGCGCGGCGCTGGCCTCGGTGGCCGGCTCGAGCCAGGCCATGCGCGCGCGCAGGCGCTTGCCGACCTGTTCGAGCGGATGATCGAGATCGGCTTGCCTGCAGCGCCGGTAGTGGGGCAGGCCGGCGGCGTACTCGGCGATCCAGTTGCGCGCGAAGCTGCCGTCCTGGATGTCGCCGAGCACTTCGCGCATGCGTGCCTTGGTGCCGGCGTCGATCACGCGCGGCCCGCTCACGAAGTCGCCGTACTGCGCCGTCTCCGAGACGAATTCGAGCATGCGCGTGATGCCGCCCTCGTAGAACAGGTCGACGATGAGCTTGAGTTCGTGCAGCACCTCGTAATAGGCGATCTCGGGCTGGTAGCCGGCTTCCACCAGCGTCTCGAAGCCGGCCTGCACCAGCGCGCTGGCGCCACCGCACAGCACGGCCTGCTCGCCGAACAGGTCGGTTTCGGTTTCTTCCTTGAACGTGGTCTGGATCAGCATCGCGCGACCGCCGCCGATCGCGTTGGCATAGGCGCAGGCGTGTTCGTGTGCATGGCCGCTGGCGTCCTGCTGCACGGCCCAGATGCACGGCACGCCGCGGCCGCGCGTGTATTCGCTGCGCACCAGCGCGCCCGGCCCCTTCGGCGCGACGAGGATCACGTCGATGTCGGGGCGCGGCACGATCTGGCCGTAGTGCACGTTGAAGCCGTGCGCGAACAGCAGCGCCGCGCCGGGCTTGAGGTTGGGCTCGATCGCTTCGCGGTAGAGCGGTCCCTGCACCATGTCGGGCGTCAGCACGGCCACCAGATCGGCGTCGCGCACGGCCTCGGCCGGCGTCGCCAGCGCGAAACCTTCGGCCTTGGCGCGTTGCCAGGACGGGCCGTCCGGTCGCAGGCCGACCACGACATGGCAACCCGAGTCGCGCAGGTTGAGCGCGTGCGCGCGGCCCTGGCTGCCGTAACCGAGCACGGCGATGCGTGCATTGCCGAGTGGAGAAGCGTTCATGCGGTGACTCCTTGGGTGGATGGAACGGAACGGGGCGCGGGGCTGACCGGCTGCGTGGTGGCGCCGTCGGCGGCCGAGCCGACCAGCAACGCGAACTTGGCCAGCACGCCGCGGGTGGCTTTCGGCGCCGGCGCTGACCACTGCGCGCGGCGCGCGGCGAGGTCGGCGTCGGTATCGATGCGGCGCGCGAGCGCGTCGATGTGGATCGTGTCGCCATCGCGCAGCAGCGCGATCGGCCCGCCGCGCGCCGCTTCGGGCGCGATGTGACCGACCATGAAGCCGTGGGTGGCGCCCGAGAAGCGGCCATCGGTGATCAGCGCCACGTCATCGCCGAGGCCGCGTCCGACCAGTGCCGCGGTCACGCCGAGCATCTCGCGCATGCCGGGCCCGCCGGCCGGCCCTTCGTTGCGGATCACGACCACCTCGCCCTTGTCGATGCGGCCTTCCTGCACGGCGGCGAAGGCGGCTTCCTCGCTCTCGAACACGTGGGCACGACCGCTGAAGCGCGTGGCGCCGTGGCCCGCGCTGTCGTTGCCCGGGATCTTGAGCACGCAGCCGTCGGGGGCGAGATTGCCGTACAGGATCGAATAGCCGCCGCGCGGCTTGAGCGGCGTCGCCACCGCGTGCACGACCGTCTGCGTGGCCACGCGCGGCAGCGCCGCGACTTCGCTGAACAGGCTGCGGCCGGTCACGGTCGGCGCGTCGTCGAGCAGGCCGGCGTCGATCAGCTCCTGCGCCACGCGCGCGCAGCCGCCGGCCTGGAACAGTTCCACCGCGGTGTAGCGGCCGCCCGGCAGCAGGTCGGCGATCACCGGCGTGCCTGCGCTGGCCGGCTGGAAATCCTCCAGCGACCATTCCACGCCGGCTTCGCGCGCGATCGCGAGCAGATGCAGCACCGCGTTGGTGGAGCCGGCCGTCGCCGCCACCATGCGCGCGGCATTGCCGAGCGCGCGGCGATCGATCAGTGCGCGTGGCGTGCGGCCCTCGCGCAGGCACTGCATCACGAGCTCGCCGCAGCGGCGCGCCGCGGCCGGCTTGTCGGGATGGGTCGCCGGAATGTCGTTGAGGCCGAGCGGCGACAGGCCGAGCGCGGTCAGCACCATCGCCATCGTGTTGGCCGTGAACTGGCCGCCGCAGGCGCCGGCACCACTGCAGGCAGCGCACTCGACCGCATGCAGTTGCGCGTCGTCGATCTGGCCCGCGCCATGCGCGCCGACCGCCTCGAACACCTGCTGGATCGTGATCGGCGTGTTGCGGTGCAGGCCGTGCGCGATCGTGCCGCCGTAGAGCACCACGGCCGGAATGTCGAGCCGCGCCATCGCCATCGCCGCTGCCGGGATCGTCTTGTCGCAGCCGCACAGCAGCAGCATCGCGTCGATGCAGTGGCCTTCCACCGCGGTCTCGATCGAATCGGCGATGAGCTCGCGGCTCACCAGCGAATAGCGCATGCCGGGCGTGCCCATCGCGATGCCGTCGGTGACGGCGATCGTGTTGAACTCGACCGGCGTGCCGCCGGCGGCGCGGATGCCGGCGGCGGCCTCGCGCGCCAGCTCGCGCAGGTTGAGGTTGCAGGGACTCACGTCCGACCAGGTATGCACCACCGCGACGAGCGGTTTGGCCAGCGCGGCGTCGTCGAGGCCGGTGGCGCGCAGCATCGCGCGGGCCGGGGCGCGGTCGGGGCCGAGCTTGATGAGGTCACTGCGCATGGCTTGCTCCGGGGTTGGGGCGGCTGGACATCGACGTCAGCCGCAACAGGAATCGACGGGGTCGCTGCATTGCGCCGCAGCGCGCGTGCCAGCGGCGAGCGCGGCGCATACCGCGGCGCACACGGTGGCGGTGTCGGCACTGCCGCCGAGGTCGCGCGGGCGCGGCCCGGTGGCCAGCACCTGCGCCACCGCCGCCTCGACCTCGACTGCCTCGCGTTCGAGCCCGAGCGAGTGGCGCAGCAGCAGCGCCGCCGACAGGATCGCGCCGAGCGGATTGGCGATGCCGTGGCCGGCGATGTCGGGCGCCGAACCGTGGATCGGCTCGTACAGGCCGCAGCGGCGCGCGCCGAGCGAGGCCGACGGCGACAGCCCGAGCGAGCCGGCCAGCGCGGCCGCCTCGTCGCTGAGGATGTCGCCGAACAGGTTTTCGGTGACGATCACGTCGTAGTGCGCCGGGCGCGTCAGCAGCAGCATCGCCATCGAGTCGACGAGCTGGTGCTCGACGCGCACGTCGGGATAGTCGGCCGCCAGCCGCGTGACCGTGCTGCGCCACAGCCGCGATGTCTCGAGCACGTTGGCCTTGTCGACCGAGGTGAGGTGGCCGCGGCGGCGCCGCGCCAGCTCGAACGCGACGCGCGCCACGCGCTCGATCTCGGCCACGCTGTAGCGGCATTCGTCGCTCGCGCTGTCGGCATCGCGCTGCTTGCGGCCGAAGTAGGCGCCGCCGGTCAGTTCGCGCACGAACACGAGGTCGACGCCGGCGACGCGCTCGTCCTTGAGCGGCGAGTGCGCGGCCAGTGCGCGATGCACGCGCAGCGGGCGCAGGTTGGCATACACGCCGAGCGCCGCGCGCAGGCCGAGCAGGCCCTGTTCGGGCCGCACGCGGGCGGCCGGATCGGACCAGCGTGGCCCGCCGACCGCGCCGAGCAGCACCGCGTCGGCGTCGGCGCACGCGGCCAGCGTCGCTGCCGGCAACGGCTCGCCGCAGGCGTCGATCGCGCAGCCGCCGAGCCGCTGCGCGTCGAACGCGAAGGCATGGCCATGCCGCGTCGCCACCGCCTCGAGCACCGCCACCGCGGCGGCGGTGACTTCGGGGCCGATGCCGTCACCGGGCAACGTGACGATGCGCGCCTTCATGCCGCCACCGCCTGACGCGCTTCCCACGCCGCGATCGCCGCTTCCTGCTGCAGCAGATAGCCGAACGCATCGACGCCATTGAGCAGGCAGTGGCGCGCGAACGGCTCCAGCGCGAACGTGATGCGACCGCCGTCGGGCAGCGCGATGTACTGGCCGGCCACGTCGATCGTCAGCTCGATGCCGCCATGGGCGAGCAGCCAGCGCTGCTCGGCCGCCGCCACCTCGATCGCGAGCAGGCCGTTGCCGAGCGCGTTGTTGCGGAAGATGTCGGCGATCTCGCTCGAGATCACGGCGGCGATGCCGTAGTCGAGCAGCGCCCACGGCGCGTGCTCGCGCGAGGAGCCGCAGCCGAAGTTGCGCCCGGCGACGAGGATCGAGCAGCCGCGCGCCTGCGGCTGGTTGAGGGCGAAGTCAGGGTTGTCGCTGCCGTCGGCCAGGTAGCGCCAGTCGTTGAAGCAGTGGCGGCCGAGCCCGGCGCGCGTGGTGGTGGTGAGAAAGCGCGCCGGGATGATGCGGTCGGTATCGATGTTGTCGTCGGCCAGCGCGACGCTGCGCGAGTGGATGCGGGTCACGGCGTTCATGCGGCTTGCTCCGTCGAGGCGGCGAGCCAGTCGCGCGGATCGGCGATGGCGCCGGCCAGCGCGCTTGCCGCGGCGGTGGCCGGGCTCGCCAGCACGCTGCGCACGCCCTGGCCCTGGCGGCCTTCGAAGTTGCGGTTGGAAGTCGTCACCACCAGTTCGCCCGGCGCCGCCATGTCGCCGTTCATCGCGATGCACATCGAGCAACCCGGCAGGCGCCACTGCGCGCCGGCGGCCGTGAACACGCGGTCGAGGCCTTCGGCTTCGGCGGCGCGGCGCACGCTCTCCGAGCCCGGCACGACCAGCATGCGCACGCCGTGCGCGATGTGGCGGCCGCGCAGCAGGCCGGCCACCTCGCGCAGATCCGACAGGCGGCCATTGGTGCAACTGCCGACGAACACCACGTCGACCTTGCTGCCGCGCAGCGGCTGGCCTGCGCGTGCCTGCATGTAGTCGAGCGCGCGCTGGTCGAGGGCGTCGCGCGGCGCCGGCACCGCGGCATCGAGCGCGATCGCGGTGCCGGGGTGCGTGCCCCAGGTCACGCTCGGGCGCACCGCGCCGGCGTCGATGTGCAGTTCGCGGTCGTAACGCGCGCCGGGATCGCTGGCGAGCGTGCGCCAACGCGCCAGCGCGGCCTCCCACGCCGCGCCCTGCGGCGCCTGCGGGCGACCCGCGAGCCAGTCGAAGGTGACCGCGTCGGGCGCGATGAGGCCGGCGCGCGCGCCGGCCTCGATCGACATGTTGCACACGGTCATGCGCTGCTCCATCGACAGCGCGCGGATCGTGCTGCCGCGGTATTCGATGACGTGGCCGGTGCCGCCATCGACGCCGAGCACGCCGATGATGTGCAGGATGAGGTCCTTGGCCGCGACGCCGGGCGCGAGTTCACCTTCGACATGGACCGCGAGCGTCCGCGGCCGCCGCTGCAGCAGGCACTGGGTGGCGAGCACGTGAGCGACTTCGGTGGTGCCGATGCCGAACGCGAGCGCGCCGAACGCGCCGTGGGTCGAGGTGTGGCTGTCGCCGCACACGATCGTCATGCCGGGCTGGGTGGCGCCGAGCTCGGGACCGATCACGTGCACGATGCCGCGCGCGTCGCTGTCCCAGCCGTGCAGCTCGATGCCGAAGTCCTGCGCATTGGCTTCGAGCTGCTCGACCTGGGCCCGCGCCGCAGCGGTCGCATAGCGGCGCGTGCCGTCGCTCGCGGCAGGCAGCGTCGGCGTGGAGTGGTCGAGCGTGGCCAGCGTGCGCGCGGGTTGGCGCACGCGCAGGCCGCGCCCACGCAGCGCGTCGAAGGCCTGCGGCGAGGTGACTTCGTGCACGAGGTGGAGGTCGACGTACAGCGTGGCCGGGGTGGCCGCGGTCTCGGCGCTGACGACGTGGGCGTCCCAGATCTTGTCGAACAGCGTGCGCGCGCTCATGCCGCAGCCTCCTGCGCGTCGCGCGCGACGATGTCGAGCCAGCCCCAGCGATCGACCGTGCGGCCATCGAACAGGCCGAAGAAGGCCTGCTGCAGCGCCCGCGTGAGCGGACCCGGCCGGCCATCGCCGACCGGCTTGCGGTCGACCGAGCGCACCGGCGTGATCTCGGCCGCGGTGCCGGTCATGAACACCTCGTCGGCCGTGTACAGCGCTTCGCGCGGCAGGTCGCGTTCCTCGACCGCGATGCCGAGTTCGTGCGCGAGCGTGAACACGCTGTCGCGCGTGATGCCGGCGAGGATGCCGGCGCTGGCCGGCGGCGTGAGCAGGCGGCCGCGACGCACCACGAACAGGTTTTCGCCGGCGCCTTCGCTGATGAGCCCGTTGCTGCCGAGCGCGATGCCTTCGTCGTAACCGCCGCGGCGCGCTTCCAGGCCGACGAGCTGGCTCGACAGGTAATTGCCGCCGGCCTTGGCCCAGCTCGGCAGCGTGTTCGGCGCCGGCCGCTGCCACGACGACACGCACACGTCGGCACCGCGCTCGATCGCCTCGCCGAGGTAGGCGCCCCAGTCGAGCGCGAGGATCGCCACCTCGACCGGGTCGTGTTCGCGCGCCAGCACGCCCAGGCCAGCCGCGCCGCGCAGCACGATCGGGCGCACGTAGGCTGATGCGAGGCGATTGGCGCGGATCAGCTGGTGGCAGGCCGCGTCGATGTCGGCCGCGCTGTAGCCGACGTCGATGTCGTAGATGCGCGCCGATTCGAACAGGCGCCGGGTGTGGTCGGCGAGGCGGAAGAACGCCGGCCCGCGCGGCGTCGCGTAGACGCGCACGCCCTCGAACACCGAAGAGCCGTAGTGCAGCGCATGCGCGCTGACATGGACATGGGCATCGGCCCAGGGCTTGATGCGACCGTTGTGCCAGAGCAGGGCAGTGTTTTGCATGGGGTGGCTTCCTTGGGTCATTGATTGGCGGCCAGCGGCGCCGGGGCCGCCGCCTGCTGGCGGGCGATGCGGTTGACGATCGCGAGCGCGGCTTGCGCGGTGGCCTCGACGATGTCGGTCGACACGCCGTGGCCGCGCCACTCGCGCTGGCCATGCCGGGCCAGCAGGTGGGCCTGGCCCTGGGCGTCGCCGCCGGCGCCGACCGCGCGCACCTGGAACTCGGCGAGGTCGAGCGTGCTGCCGGTGGCGCGCTCGATCGCGCGCAGCACCGCATCGACCGGGCCATCGCCGAGGGCGGCCTCGCTGGCCTGGCGGCCGTCGTCGTGCGCCAGGCGCACCGAGGCCGAGGCGCTGCCGCCCAGTTGCGTGCTCGTGCCGAGCTGGACGAGGTGCCACGGGCCTTGCGCGTCGGGGTCATGGCCGAGCGCGAGTGCGTCGAGGTCATCGTCGAGCACTTCGCGCTTGCGGTCGGCCAGCGTCTTGAAGCGGGCGAAGATCGCCTCGAGCGCGGCCGCGTCGGGCGCGTGGCCGAGCACGGCCAGGCGCTGGCGCAGCGCGGCGCGGCCGGAATGCTTGCCGAGCACGAGGCGCGTGTCGGCGATGCCGACATCCTGCGGGCGCATGATCTCGTAGGTGTCGCGGTGCCGGAGCATGCCGTGCTGGTGGATGCCCGACTCGTGCGCGAATGCGTTGTCGCCGACGATCGCCTTGTTGCGCTGCACGTTCTGGCCCGTGAGCTGGCACAGCAGGCGCGACGTCGGATGCAGCTTGCGGCTGTCGATGCGGGTGTCGACGCCAAAGCGCGCGGCGCGCACCTTGAGTGCCATCACGATTTCCTCGAGCGCGGCATTGCCGGCGCGCTCGCCGATGCCGTTGATCGTGCATTCGACCTGGCGCGCGCCGGCCTCGATCGCGGCCAGGCTGTTGGCCACGGCCAGGCCGAGGTCGTCGTGGCAATGCGCCGAGAACACCACGTGGGCGGCGCCGCGCACGTGCGCGCGCAGCCAGGCGAAGCGCGCGGCGACTTCGGCCGGCGTCATGTAGCCGACCGTGTCGGGCACGTTGAGCGTGGTCGCGCCGGCGGCCACCGCCGCGCTCAGCACCTCGGCGAGGAACTCGGGCTCGGTGCGCATCGCGTCCTCGGCCGAGAACTCGACCTCGTGGCACAGCTCGCGTGCGCGCGCCACGCCGGCATGGGCCGCGTCGAGCACCTGCTGGCGCGACATGCCGAGCTTGTGCTCGCGATGCACCGGACTGGTCGAGATGAACACGTGGATGCGCGACCGCCAGGCCGTCTCGAGCGCCCGCGCGGCGGCGTCGATGTCGCCGTCCTGGCAGCGCGCGAGCGCGCAGGTCGTCGTGCTGCGCAGCGTCGAAGCGATTTGTGCGACCGCCGCAAAATCATCGGGCGAAGCCTGCGGGAAGCCGGCCTCGAGCACGTCCACGCCAAGCGCTTCGAGCGCCTGCGCCAGGCGCAGCTTGGCCCGCGCATCCATCGCGAAACCGGGCGTCTGCTCGCCGTCGCGCAACGTGGTGTCGAAGATCCGCACGCGTTCGGCGGCGCCGCTGGCGGCGGCCGGATGAGCGTTGTTGCTGTCGGGGTTGTGCATCGCTGGCTCCGCTGTGGAGGCGGTGCCGAGGGCAACAAAAAACCCCGCGCCATTTCTGGTGCGGGGTTCTTTGGGTGGTTTCAGGTTTTGGTTTCAGCTACCTGGACACACGCCCTCAGCCCGCACCTCCGGTGCTAATGAGAAGTACGAGTACAAGGGCAATGACGAGCTGGCCGCGCAGCCACAGCGCGCCGCGGAGCGTCTCGGGACGGCTCGTTGCGGTGGCGTCGTGGTGGCTGCTGCGCTGCGACATGGGACTCAAGCTAATCGACTGCCGCCGTCACTGTCAACAGGTTTCGATATGAAGATTGGTTGTGAAGGCGAATGGACGGCTGGACGGCTCATGCCGCAACGCACGGCCGCGCCCTGCGGCGCGCGCGAATGCGCATCGCCGTCGGCGCGGGCGCGGCGAGCCTGCCGTCAGGCGCCGGCGCGCGTCAGTACACGCCCTGCGCGAGCATCGCGTCGGCCACCTTGACGAAGCCGGCGATGTTGGCGCCGTCGACGTAGTTGACGCTGCCGTCGCGGCGCGTGCCGTGGCGCACGCAGTTGCCGTGGATGTCCTTCATGATCGCGTGCAGGCGCTCGTCGACTTCGGCATGCGACCAGGCCAGCCGCGCCGCGTTCTGGCTCATTTCCAGCCCCGAAGTGGCCACGCCGCCGGCGTTGGATGCCTTGCCGGGCGCGTACAGCACCTGCGCCGCGTGGAACACCTCGACCGCTTCGAGCGTGGCCGGCATGTTGGCGCCTTCGGCCACGCAGACCACGCCGTTGCGCACGAGCGTGCGCGCGTCGTCGCCATCGAGTTCGTTCTGCGTGGCGCAGGGCAGGGCGATCTCGGCCGGGATGCGCCAGGGCCGCCGGCCCGGCAGATAGTCGAAGCGCGGATCATCGCCAAGTTCGGCCAGGCGGCCGCGGCGCTCGTTCTTGAGCGCCATCACCTGCGCGATCGCTTCGGCATCGAAACCCTCGCGCGCGTACAGCGTGCCGTCGGAATCACTGAACGTGAGCACCTTGCCGCCGAGCTCGTTGGCCTTGAGCGCGGCGAACTGGGCCACGTTGCCGGCGCCCGACACCAGCACGCGCGCGCCATGCGTCTCGCGCCGCGCGTGATGCAGCATCTGCTCGACGAAGTAGACCGTGCCATAGCCGGTCGCCTCGGGCCGCATCAGGCTGCCGCCGTAGGCGATGCCCTTGCCGGTGAACACGCACGAGGCGTCGTTGCTGAGCTTCTTCATCATGCCGGCCATGTAGCCGACTTCGCGCGCGCCGACACCGATGTCGCCGGCCGGCACGTCGGTGTCGGCGCCGAGGTGTCGATGCAGTTCGAGCATGAGCGCCTGGCACAGGCGCATGACCTCGCCATCGCTCTTGCCCTTGGGGTCGAAGTCCGAGCCGCCCTTGGCGCCGCCCATCGGCAGCGTGGTCAGCGCGTTCTTGAAGGTCTGCTCGAAGGCGAGGAACTTGAGGATCGACAGGTTGACCGAGGGATGAAAGCGCATGCCGCCCTTGAACGGGCCGATCGCCGAGCTGTGCTGCACGCGGAAGGCGCGGTTGACCTGCACCTGGCCGTGGTCGTCGAGCCAGGCGACGCGGAACTGGATCACGCGCTCGGGTTCGACCAGGCGTTCGAGCAAGCCCTCGCGCGCATAGTGCGGGTGGCGCTGCAGGAACGGCCACAGACTCGTGCTGACCTCGCGCACGGCCTGCAGGAATTCGCCCTGGTGCGGGTCGCGCGCCTGCACGCGGGCGAGAAAGTCCTCGTGCGAGCCGACACCGGCGATCGACGCGGTGCCAGTGCGCGTCGGCGTGGTCGGGCGGGGTGCGGAGCAGGTCGCGGCAAGCGGCGGAGTGATCAGCATGGCAGCCTCGGCGAAGGGTGGCGCAAACGAAAAAAGCCCCGCATCGGTTCGGATGCGAGGCTTTGCGGACAGCGCTGGGTGTTCGTGGCGGCGGGCCCGGCGCGCGTTGCGCGGCCCGCCGCAGCGGCTTCAGGGCCGCGCACACGGCCCGGCTGGCAATCCGGTCTGCTGCGCACGCACATCACGTCCGCGCGCGCTGGACTGCGACGGAGAGTGTGATCGACGAGCGGACTGCTGCGCTGCGACATGCGATGACGCTAAGCGCATCGACGGCCCGCTGTCAACCCACTCTTGCTCATGTGGCCCATGCGTGGCCAGCGCGTCGCAGCCGCCACGGGGACTGCCGCGGCGATCGATCCGCGCCGCCGTGCGTGGCGGCCGTGGCGCGATCAGGCCAGCCCGAACAAACGGGCGTAGAGCGCACCAAGCCGGTCGCCGAACACGAACCAGGCCCAGCCCGCGGCGGCGATGAAGGGGCCGAACGGAATCGGCGTGCTGCGGTCGCGGCCCTGCAGCGCGAGCGCGATGCCGCCGATGATCGCGCCGATCAGCGAGGAGAGCAGCACGATCGGCAGCAGGCTGCTCGCGCCCATCCAGGCGCCGAGCGCGCCGAGCAGCTTGAAATCGCCATAGCCCATGCCTTCCTTGCCGGTCGTGAGGCGGAACAGCCAGTACACGCTCCACAGGCTGAGGTAGCCGGCAGCGGCGCCGATGATCGCGGTCGCCGGATCGACGTACACGGGCACCAGCGCGATCAGCAGGCCCAGCCACAGCAGCGGCAGCGTCAACTGATCGGGCAGGAGCTGGGTGCGCACGTCGATGCCCGAGGCGGCGATCAGGGTCCAGGTGAGCAGCAGGCCGGCGGCGAGCTGCCAGCCATAGCCGAACTTCCACGCCAGCGTGGCCGAGGCCAGCGCGGTGAGCAATTCGACCAGCGGGTATTGCCACGAGATCGGCGCACGGCAATAGCGGCAGCGCCCGCGCAGCGCAAGCCAGCTCAGCAGCGGGATGTTGTCGAACGGCGACAGCGGGTGCTTGCAGTGCGGGCAGTGCGAGGCCGTGAACACGAGGTCGGGCGGCGCGGGGCCGGCCACGGCAGCGGCGGCGCCTTCGGGCGCGGCAGCGGTCGTGCCCTCGTGCAGCAGGTCATGCGCCTGCTGCCGCCACTCGTGTTCGAGCCGGCGCGGCAGGCGCAGGATCACCACGTTGAGGAAACTGCCGACCAGCAGGCCGAGCACGGCGCTCAGCGCGATCAATGGCGCGGGTTGCTGCAGCCAATCCAAGTCGACCCCCTGATGCCACGCTGGCCCAAAGCGCGAGCATGCCGCAATCGCGCCGGGTGGTCACGCGCCACTTGGCTACCGCGCGGGTGGCGGCGCCGCGCCGGCCCGCAGCGGCCGCGCCGCGCAGCAACGGCCGCGGCGCGCGCGAGACGGTGTCGCCGCGCTCAGCCGACGACCGAACCGAGCTTGAAGATCGGCAGGTACATGCCGACGACCATGCTGCCGACGAGAGTGCCGATCACGACCATGATGAGCGGCTCGAGCAGGCTCGACAGCGCGTCGACCGCGTTGTTGACCTCGGTCTCGTAGAACTCGGCGATCTTGAACAGCATCGCATCGAGCGCGCCGGCTTCCTCGCCGATCGCCACCATCTGCGTCACCATGTTCGGGAACAGATCGGTCTGCTTCATCGCCAGTTGCAGTTGATGGCCGACCGCGACGTCCTCGCGCACGCGCTTGACGGCTTCGTTGTAGACCACGCTGCCGGTGGCATTGGCCACCGAGTCGAGCGCCTCGACCAGCGGCACGCCGGCCTTGAAGGTCACGCCGAGCGTGCGCGCAAAGCGCGCGATCGCCGACTGGCGCAGAATCTCGCCGACCACCGGGATTTTGAGCAACGCCCTGCCGACGAAATGCTGGAACTTCTTGGATCGTTTATAGAACATCACGAAGCCAACCGCAGTGCCGACCAGGATGAGAAACACCATCCACCAGTACGAAACCATCCAGCGCGACAGCGACACCAGAATCTGCGTGAACGCCGGCAGGTCGGCATGCATGCTCTTGAACACCTGCTCGAACTGCGGGATCACGAAGATGAGCAGGATGCTCGAAACAATGACCGCCACCGCAAGAATTGCGGCCGGATAGAACATCGCCTTCTTGATCTTGCCCTTGATGTTCTCGATGTTTTCCTTGTAGGTCGCGATCGTGTCGAGCACGGTGTCGAGCACGCCGGCCGATTCGCCGGCCTTGACGAGGTTGGTGTAGAGCTCGTCGAACTGCACCGGGTACTTGCCGAGTGCCTCGTTGAGCGCCGAGCCGCCCTCGATGTCGGTCTTGATGTTGGTGAGCATGTCCTTCATGCGCGGATTGCTCTGGCCGCCGGCGACGATTTCGAAGCCCTGCACCATCGGCACGCCGGCCGCCATCATCGTCGCGAGCTGGCGGCTGAATACGGCGATGTCACGGCCTTTGATCGAACTGCCGGTACTGCCGAACAGTGGCTTGGGCTTGGCCTTGACCACCTGCGGATTGATGCCCTGCTTGCGCAGGTCGGCCTTGACCAGGTTGGCGTTCTTGCTGATCTGCTCGCCCTTGATCTTGGTGCCGCGCTTGTCGATGCCGACCCAAGTGAATACCTGCATTTGGCTGACCTGGGCGCGCGCCTTGCCGCGCTGGCTGGCGGCGTTGCGGGCTTTGGTGGCAACGGCAGTCGATGTGGCCATGGCTTAGTCCTTGGTGACGCGGTTGATTTCGGCAAGGCTCAGGATGCCCTGCTTGACCTTGAGCAAGGCCGACTGGCGCAGGTCGCGCACGCCCGTGCGGCGGGCTTCCTCGGCGATCTG